>JARLJU010000067.1 GCA_031291055.1 Rudaea sp.
GGAAACCGGCCAGCGCCCCAATCGCCTGCGCCGCATCGATGCCACCGGCATCGGCCGCCGCCAGCGCGGCCAGCGCGTTCATGACATTGTGGCGGCCAAGCAGGTTCCAGCGCACTTCGCCAAGTTCACGATCGTTGCGGCTGACCACGAAGGCCGATCCGTCCGCGGTGCGGTCGCCCGCGGCCGCGCCACGATCAGGGTGAATCAGGCGAGCGCGCCAGTCGCCGGTTTCGAGGCCGAATGTCGTTACCGGCGTCCACGTGCCCATGGCCAGCACTTCGTCCAGACGGGAATCTTCCGCGTTGACGATCAGGTGTCCATTGCCCGGCACGATGCGCACGAGATGATGGAACTGGCGCTGGATCGCCGCGACATCGGGAAAGATATCGGCGTGGTCGAACTCCAGATTGTTCAGGATGCAGATCTGCGGCCGGTAATGCACGAACTTGGAGCGCTTGTCGAAAAAAGCGGTGTCGTATTCGTCGGCCTCGATGACGAAGTCCGGAGCCTTCCCCAATCGCGCCGATACGCCGAAGTTTTCGGGCACGCCGCCGACCAGGAAACCTGGCTCGCGACCGCAGGCTTCCAGGATCCAGGCCAGCATCGAGGTCGTCGTGGTCTTGCCATGCGTGCCGGCCACGGCAAAGACGTGACGCGAGGCCAGGACGTTGTCGCCAATCCATTGCGGACCCGACACGTAGGGCAGGCGCACGTCGAGCATCGATTCGATCGCGGGATTGCCGCGCGACAATGCATTGCCGACGACGACGAGGTCGGGTGCTGGATCGAGGTGCGCGGCCACATAGCCGGACTTGAGCTGGATGCCGAGCGCGGCGAGCTGGTCGCTCATCGGCGGATAGATGTTGGCGTCGGAGCCCTCGACGCTGTGTCCCAGCTCGCGTGCCAGCGCGGCGACACCGCCCATGAAGGTTCCGCAGATGCCCAGGATATGCAGTTTCATCGCTGTCCCGCCGGGCTCAGGCCGTCGCCGGCGCACCACCGATCACCGTGGCCAGGGTCAGTTCGGCAACCAACCACAGCAGTGCGATCACCATGCCAGCGAGAAATGGCACGTCCAGGCTGTGGCGCAGAATGTGCGCATCGACCATGAGTTTCCAGATCAGCAAGGGCAGCGACGCCAGCCCCAGCAGCAACTGCAAGGGCGTCATCTGTTCGGGAGTAATCGGATGAGTGCCCGCCAGCAGCGCGATCGGCAGACTGAGCAGGGTGAACAACAGCGCGCAACACAATAGCGCCAGCGCGGCCTGGATGAAGCGGCTGCGCAGGCCACGCAGATTCAGCAGCAGATACAGCACGCCGAGATTGAACGCCAGCGAAAGCATGCCGGCGCCAAGCGTATCCTGGTCCACACCGAGCACGCGCGTAATGGCCTGCTGCAGAACCAGGCTGGCGACGCAGACACCCAGCAGCAATTGCGGTGAATACGGCAGATCCTGCGGGCCGCGGCGCAAGCGGCAGATCTCCCACAAAAGATTCAAGAAGCGTCCCATCGATGATTCCTGAAGCAGCGCCGCGGGCGCAGCGGTGGCGCCCGTGCAGGCCGACCGCGGGTGGAAAGTTCACGGATTCACGCAGGGCTGCGTGGCAGCACTGCAAGGATACGCTTGAATACCGTGTTCACTTCGCCCACTCCATCGACGGTGGCCAGCTTGCCGATCTGCGCGAAATGCTCGGCCACCGGCGCCGTCTGCTCGCGGTAGACATCCAGCCGCTTGCGCACGATTGCCGGATCGTCGTCCGGGCGGTGCTCAAGGGCGAAGCGCTGTTCGCAGCGCGCCAGGATCGCCGCATCCGGAACATCGAGCTTGATCGCAATGTCGAGCGGCTGGCGCAGGCGTGCCAGCAGTTCCTCCAGCGCCGCGCACTGGACCAGATTGCGCGGATAGCCATCGAGGATGAAACCGCCGACCACATCGGGCAAGGCCAGACGTTCTTCGAGAATGCCCAGCACCATCTCGTCGGAGACGAGCTTGCCGGCCTCCATGATGACCTTGGCACGCAGGCCCAGCGGCGTACCCGCCTTCACGGCGGCGCGCAGCAGGTCGCCGGTGGAAATATGCGGCACCTTCAGCTCCGACTTGAGCAAGGTCGCCTGGGTGCCTTTGCCCGAGCCGTTCGGACCGAAGAAAACGATGCGCATGTGTCCGGTTCTAATCCTGAAGGTAGATGCCAGCACCGTTGCGACTCCGGTCGCAACGCATGGAGCGCAGCCGTGATTGCCGATCCCACATTCGGCTAGACTTCCCCGGCAGGCGTCGGGCTAAGCTAGCCGCAGCGGCGCACAGAGTCAAACCTGTTGGTCAAACTTGATGGAAGCGGCATGAACAAAGGCAATCTGCTGTACGCCCAGTCCGGCGGCGTCACCGCCGTGATCAACGCCACGGCGTGCGCCGTGATCGAAGCCTGCCGCCGGCACCGGATCCGGGCCTATGCGGCGCGCAACGGCATCATCGGCGCCCTGCGCGAGGAACTCATCGACCTGGCCAGGGAAGACCGGGCTGCCATCCAGGCTTTGCGCCACACGCCCGGTGGCGCATTCGGGTCGTGCCGCTTCAAGCTCAAGTCGCTGGAACAGGACCGAGCGCGCTATGAACGCCTGATCGAGGTGTTCCGTGCCCACGAGATACGCTACTTTTTATACAACGGTGGCAACGACTCCGCGGATACCTCGCTGAAGATCGCGCAGATCGCGCACGTGCTCGGTTACCCGCTGCATGTGATCGGCGTGCCCAAGACCGTGGACAACGACCTGCCGGTCACCGATACCTGCCCCGGCTTCGGCTCGGTCGCCAAGTACACGGCAGTGTCGGTGCTGGAGGCCAGCCTCGATGTCGCCTCGATGTGCGAATCATCGACCAAGGTGTTCGTCATGGAAGTGATGGGTCGCCACGCCGGCTGGATCGCCGCCGCCGCCGGACTGGCCGGCAAGCGCGCAGACGATCCGCCGCACATCATCCTGTTTCCGGAAGTACCGTTCGACGAGGCTGCCTTCCTGGCCCGCGTGCGCGCGACCGTCGAGCGCGTAGGCTACTGCACGGTTGTCGTTTCCGAGGGACTGAAGAACGCGCAGGGCCAGTTCCTCGCCGAGGCAGGAACGCGCGATGCGTTCGGCCATACCCAACTGGGCGGCGTCGGCCCGTTGATCGCACAACTGGTAAAAAGCAAACTTGGATACAAATACCACTGGGCCGTGCCCGATTACCTGCAACGCTCGGCGCGGCATCTGGCCAGCAAGGTCGATGCGCTGCAGGCCTACGCCGTCGGCCAGGCCGCCGTGGAATATGCGCTGGCCGGCAGGAATGCGGTCATGCCGGTGATCAGGCGCATCAGCAACAAACCGTTCAAATGGAAGATCGAGCCGGCGCCGCTGACGAAGATCGCCAATATCGAAAAGAAGCTGCCGAAGAACTTCATAGCCGGCGACGGCTTCGGCATCACGGCGGCTGCGCGCACCTACTTCGAGCCGCTGATCCGCGGCGAAGATACGCCGCCCTATGATGCCACGACCGGGTTGCCGAAATACGCGACGCTCAAGCGTGTGCTGGTAAGGAAAAAACTGCCGGCTTACGCCATTGCCGACAAGTAAGCGGTTTGCCCGGCGCGCGACTTTTTGCGCCGCACAAGCCTTAGTCACGGGACGCCGCTATACTTCGCAGGTTTTGCCGTCTTTGCATCAACCGCTAGTAGTGCCTGACATCCAAGGGAGAGTTCGATGTTTTTTGAGCAATATGGTCTGTGGGTTGCGCTGGGCTGCGCCCTTGTCGCGATCATTTACGGCATCTGGGCGCGCAGCTGGATCCTGGCCCAGTCGGCCGGCAACGCGCGCATGCAGGAAATCGCCACGGCGATCCAGGAAGGCGCGCGTGCATATCTGAATCGCCAGTACCGCACGATCGCCATCGTCGGCGTCGTGCTGTTCCTGATCATCGGTTTCACCAAGCTGGGCTGGCCTGCGGCGATTGGCTTCGCCCTGGGTGCGGTGCTCTCGGGCCTGACCGGCTTCATCGGCATGAACATCTCGGTACGCGCCAACGTGCGCACCGCCGAAGCTGCGCGCAACGGTATGAACGCTGCGCTCAAGGTCGCGTTCCGCGGCGGTTCGATCACCGGCATGCTGGTCGTGGGCCTGGCCCTGCTCGGTGTCGTCGGTTACTACGTCATTCTCACGCAGGGCATGCATTTCCCGCAGGAAGACGCACTGCATGCCATGGTCGGCCTTGCGTTCGGCTCCTCGCTGATCTCGATCTTCGCGCGCCTGGGCGGCGGCATCTTCACCAAGGGCGCGGATGTCGGCGCGGATCTGGTCGGCAAGGTCGAAGCCGGCATTCCCGAGGACGACCCGCGCAATCCGGCGGTGATCGCGGACAACGTCGGCGACAACGTCGGCGACTGCGCCGGCATGGCTGCGGACCTGTTTGAAACCTACGCCGTCACCCTCGTCGCCACGATGCTGCTGGCTGGCGTGCTCGGCAAGGACGTCGGCGACAACGGCGTGCTGTATCCGCTGGTGCTGGGCGGCGTATCGATCATCGCCTCGATCATCGGCATGTTCTTCGTCAAGGCGCGCCCTGGCGGCAAGATCATGAACGCGCTGTACATGGGCGTGGGTGTCTCCGCGGTCATCGCGCTGGTTGCGTTCATACCGGTCACCCAGGCGCTCATGGCCGGCTCGGCCTACGGCGTGTGGAATGTATACTTCTGCACGGTGGTCGGCATCCTGCTGACCGTGGCGATGGTGGTGATCACCGAATACTACACGGCAACCGAATATTCGCCGGTGCGCCACGTCGCTCAGGCTTCGACCACGGGCCACGCGACCAACATCATCGCCGGTCTCGGCGTATCGATGAAGTCGACCGCGCTGCCGGTGCTCGCCGTGTGCGCCGCCATCTGGGGCGCGAACTACTTTGCCGGCCTGTACGGCATCGCCATCGCCGCGACGGCAATGTTGTCGATGACCGGCATGATCGTCGCGCTCGATGCTTATGGCCCGATCACGGACAACGCCGGCGGCATTGCCGAAATGGCTGAGCTGCCGAAGGAAATCCGCGCGATCACCGATCCGCTGGATGCCGTCGGCAACACGACCAAGGCGGTGACCAAGGGCTACGCGATCGGTTCGGCAGGCCTGGCCGCACTGGTGCTGTTCGCCGACTACACGCACAACCTGAGCACGGCACCGAACCTGCATGGCCAGATCATTCCGTTCGATCTGTCCGACCACATGGTCATCATCGGCCTTTTCATCGGCGGCCTGATTCCGTATCTGTTCGGCGCAATGGCGATGGAAGCGGTCGGCCGCGCGGCCGGTTCGGTGGTCGTCGAAGTGCGCCGCCAGTTCCGCGAGATCAAGGGCATCATGGACGGCAGCGGCAAGCCCGACTATTCCAAGGCGGTCGACCTGCTGACCAAATCGGCGATCAAGGAAATGCTGATCCCATCGCTGTTGCCGGTACTTGTGCCGATCGTGGTCGCGTTCGGCGCCAAATGGATCACCGGATCCAGCGCCGAAGGTGCGAAAGCGCTGGGCGGCGTGCTGGTCGGCACCATCGTCACCGGCCTGTTCGTGGCCATTTCGATGACCACCGGCGGCGGTGCGTGGGACAATGCTAAAAAGTATATCGAGGACGGCAACTTCGGCGGCAAGGGCTCGGATGCGCACAAGGCCGCGGTCACCGGCGACACGGTCGGCGATCCCTACAAGGATACGGCCGGCCCGGCCGTGAATCCGCTGATCAAGATCATCAACATCGTCGCGCTGCTGCTGATCCCGCTACTGTAAGCCCGACGCAATCGTCACATCCAGAGCCCCGCGCAATGCGGGGCTTTTTTTCAATCTGCCTTTTCGGCGCCCGGAAAAACACCGTCGATAGCACCGTTTTATATGCGCGAGCGCAAGCTTTCGCGTATCCTTCGCGCCCCCGCGCAATTCTCACGGAGCCAGTCATGGGTCTCGATCTCGTATCCGCAGGCAAGGACGTGCCGAACGAAATCAATGTCGTCATCGAAATCCCGAAGGATTCCGAGCCGGTCAAATACGAAGTGGACAAGGCTTCCGGCGCGATTTTCGTCGATCGCGTGCTGGCCACGCCGATGCGCTACCCGTGCAATTACGGCTATATGCCGCACACGCTCGGCGGCGACGGCGATCCGGTTGATGTGCTGGTGCTGATACCGCTTCCGTTGATTCCCGGTGCCGTAATCCGCTGTCGCCCGGTCGGCTTGCTGCGCATGACCGACGAAGCCGGCGAGGACACCAAGATCGTCGCCGCGCCGGCGCTGAAGGTTTTCGCCCACTACGATCACATCAACGACATCGGCGACGTGCCGCAGCACTGGCGCGACCGCATCGGCCATTTCTTCGAGCACTACAAGGATCTGGAAAAAGGCAAATGGGTCAAGGTGGACGGCTGGCACGATGCCGCGGCGGCACGCAAGGAAATTCTCGCCTGCGTCACGCGCTACGCGGATTGCCCGGACAAGCCGAATTTCTGAGATCAATCGTCCGGTGTTTCGTCCTCATCGGCCTTGACCGGCGTCGAAGGCAACGGCATCGCGAGCAGGTCCGACGCGCGCCAGAACAGGATGCGCCCGAAACGGTACGGCAATTCCAGCTCGGGCTTCACCGTGATCGGGTACTTCGTATAGAAAGTGACGATCTGGCCATCCGGATGCGCGGCGCACCACGCGCGCAAGTTCGCATATTCCACTTTCTCCAGAGGCTGGGTCAGACGGCCGGCGAATTCGAACAGGCCGTGATGCCAGCCCAGATGCGCGATTGGCGTGCCCGCTGCCTGCGCCTGGGCGATGCGCGCGGCGGCGACGCTGACATCGACATAGGGCCCTACTCCCTGCGCCAGCGTCAGCATGCCGATCGATGCCGCGGCGACACTGCTCAGCGCCAGCGTCCGCGGCGTGGCGAACAGGTGGCCACGCAGCAGCAGCCACAGTCCGAGCATGACGGCCAATGCGCCCCACAAAGGCCAAAGGCCGGCGAAGACATGCAGCGATGACTGGCTCAGTTGCCCGTCGCGCACGATGCGATCGAGCGCGGCGATGTCCTGCGTGTGCGCGGCAAGGTACGGAACCGCAAGCAGCGCCAATCCGGCCAGGGCCAGCAACGCGCCAAACACGCGTCCGCGCAGCACGGCACCGTCGCGGCTCAGCACGACGGCAAGATACAACGCCAGCCCGGGCAGCAGGGGCAGCAGGTAGTGTGGCTGCTTGCCGCTGACCAGGCAAAACATGGCGAATGCCGGCACGAACCAGGCGATGCCGAACCGTGCACTTTTACAATTGTGGAAACTGTCGCACCATGCCCGCCACGGCGCGCGCACGGCGACGGTCCACGGCAGCGCCATCGCCGGCAGCACCATGAAATACCACCACAGCGGACGACGGTGGGCGAAGCTTTTGGTCATCCGGTCGACGGTTTGATGCAGGAAGATGGCGTCGGCGTACTGCTGGCCGCCGGCAATCGCGGCCGGGATCGCCCAGGCCAGTCCGATGGCGGCGCCACCGAGGATGCCAAGCAGCAGCGCGGCGTACCAGCGACCTTTGTGCGTCGCCGCGGTTTCGCTCCACCACGGCCCGAGCACGACGACGAGACCGGCATCGAGCAGGACCACCGGCCCCTTGGTCAGGATGCCCAGCCCGAAACCCAGCGCCAGCAGACCGATGCCGCGCCGCCAGCGTCGCGCGTCCAGATCCATCGCGCCATGCAGCGCGACAAGCACCCAGGTGGCCAGGACGACGTCGAACATGATTGCGCTGGAAAACAGTGCAAAGTAGATCATTCCCAAAAGCAACAATGTCGCATTTCTCGCCAGGCTGGGGTCAGGCTCAAGGCGGTGCACCAGCCGCTCGAACAGGTACAGCGAGGCGAACGACGAGGCCAGCACGCCCAGGCGCACCGCCCAGGCATGCGTGCCGGCGACAAGCCAGCCGAGATTGATCAGCCAGAACAGCAGCGGCGGCTTGTCCGAATACGGCACGCCGTTCAGGTGCGGGACAAGGAAGTCACCATGCAGGCGCATCTCCCAGGCCACCGCCAGATAGCGCGTCTCATCAATCGGCATGGCCGGCAGGAACATTGCGACCGGCAGCAGCAGAAGCAGCCAGAGGATGCGCCAGTCGGTGAGGGGATTTTTCATTGGTGCCTTGCAATTCTATTGGTCGCAAACCGCATGCTTCCCTCGCTACGCTCGGACTGTTGCTAAGCTCGGCCGCCCCGGTGTCACCAAGCAACCCGGTCGTTCGCTCCTGCTACGGGCGTTCGGCCTCGCGCGCGATGCATTACTTTGCATCGCGCAAGCGCTCCGCCTCACCCGCGATCCAGCAACGACTTCAAATCAATCACCGCCGCATTCGCCCGCGAAACGTAGTTCGCCATCACCAGCGAATGGTTGGCGAAGAATCCGAACGGACTGCCATTGAGGATGATCGGGCTGCGCACCGGCTTCTGCGACTCTTCCAGCTCGCGGATCACCTGCTTCAGGCTCACGACCGCGTTCTTGCGCTGCAGGATCGGCGCAAAATCCACTTGTACAGCCTTCAGTTGTTCCAGCAGCGCCCAGGTATATCCGCGCGATTCATAGAAGATGTCGTCGATCTGGTTCCATGGCGTCTTGACGATCTGCTGGTCCTGCGCTGCAGCCGGCGCGTCGGGATCGACCGGCGCATCGCCTTCCAGACGCAACTGGCCGACGCTGGCGGACAAGCGCTGCGACAGACTGCCGAGCCGCGATGAAACCGTATCCAGATAGTCCGCCAGGCTGTCTGCGCGGGCGTAGAATTGCGCGCCGTTCGGATCGTTCTTGCCCAGACGCTGGAAATAGCCATCGACGTGTGCGATCGCCTTGCGGTACTGGCCCTCGGAGCTGGGCAGAAGCCAGCGGTCGTTCGGGCTGGAAAACAACGGATCGGCTTCCTTCAGGTCGACGTCTTCCTCGGACTGCGACTGCGACCGCGAGAACTTGTTGCGCAGCTCGCGGGCCAGATCGCGCGTCGCCGTGAGCACGCCGAATTCCCAGTTCGGCACGTTGTCCATGAACAGGCCCGGTGGGAACTTGTCGTTCGAGATATAACCGCCGCGCTTGTCGAGCAGGGTCTCTGCACAGCCCATGAGCGTGCTGGTGACAATGGAACCAGTCACGACCTGCTGGCCACGTGCCGAGGCACGCTGGCGTGCGAGCGCGGAGACATCGAATTGCTGCGGTTCGTAGCTCCACCACCACATCAGGGCAAGCACGACCACGAAATAGACGACGACCAGCACGCCGATCCCGCGCAGGGCCCAGCGCGTACGCGGTTCGCGAAGACGACTGATGATGGACATGGCAAACTCCGGCGCCGACCGTGGCTGAGGACGCAATTGTGCCGCAAGCGCCGCGGTACCGCACGCCCGTGGTTTCGCTTGCGTGCGCGTGGCGCTAACATGCGCGGCAGAATGCACTGATCGTTTCACCGACATCCCCATGCTTGCGCTCTCCGACCATCCGCTGCTGGACAAGACTGCATTGATCGGCGGTTGCGCGCGCCTGCCGGTGCGTTGCGATGCCGCGCGCCTGCGCGCGGAAGTGGACGCCCTGCCGGCTTCGCTGTGGGGAACCCGCGGCGGCCGTGTCGGCGTCCACAATGCCGCGCAAGCGATTTTCCTCCGCGGTCACGCTCCCGCCGAGGGCCACTTGCCGATCGAGGATCGTGAAGCACTTGCGCACGTGCCCTACGTGCGCGACATCATCACGCGCCTGATTCCGGCATCGCCACTGCGCTGCCTGCTCGCGCTGCTGCCGCCGGGTGCGGCGATTGCGCCGCACATCGATCAGGCTGACTATTTCAGCAAGACGATCCGCATCCACCTGCCGGTGACGACAAACGCGCGTGTCTGGATGTATTGCGCGGGCCTGAGCTACCAGATGGCGCCGGGTGAAATCTGGGCATTGAACAACAGCGATGTCCACGCCGTGTGGAACGCGTCGGCGGAGCTGTCGCGCACGCATCTGATCTGCGACTTCCTGCCTTCGCCGGAATTGCTGGCGTTGCTCGCAAATGCGCGGCGCGACTTGGGCGTGCTCGATACCGACGTGCAAAACCGCTTGTTCGGCGCGCAGCCGGCGGCATGATCGCGACCGATCGTTTCGTCTATATCCATCTGCACAAGTCCGGCGGCAGCTTCGTCAACGAATGCCTGTTGCGATATTTTCCCGGCGCGCGCCAACTTGGCTACCACCTGCCGCTGGCGCTGTTGCCGCAGGAGCTGCGGCATTTGCCGGCGCTCGGGTTCGTGCGCAGCCCCTGGAGTTACTATGTGTCGTGGTATGCGTTCCAGTCACAGCGCCCACAGCCGAACGCTCTATTCCGCTGCGTGAGTGACAACGGCACGCTCGATTTCAAGGCGACGGTGCACAACCTGCTCCAACTGGGCGACGAACCGGCGCGCCTGGATCGACTGTTGGCCCTGCTTCCGGATCGCTACGGCGAGTCCGGCTTCGGATTGAACCTGCCGAATTTTGCCCTGGCGCCGATCCGCGGCAGCGGCATGGGGTTTTACAGTTATCTATTTCGCTACATGTATACTGGAACCGCAATCGAACCATTCGTCGGCCGCTGCGAAAACCTGCGCGCCGATTTTCTCGGCTTCCTCGAACGTAGCAGCGTCGAAGTGACGGCAGGACTGCGCGAGTTCGTGCAGACCGCCAGTCCACGCAACAGTTCGCAGCACGGCGACTGGCACGAATATTACGACCGCACCCTGGCCAATGCCGTCGCCGAGCGCGACGCCAGTCTAATCGAGCCATTCTCCTACCGATTTTCCGAATAATCGGAATCGTTCAACCGACGCGATCCGGTCGGCGCGCGGCGAAGCGCTCGGCGCGCGCGATTGTCGGCGCCAGCCGCGCCAGGACTGCTTCGATGTCTTGTGCATGGCGGCGCCACTTGTGTGGCTCAGGCGCAGACAAGGTGTGTTGCGAAATCGGCAGTGTTGCATCGAGGGGCCGGTCCCAGGCGAAGCCGACCGCCGCGCAAAGACGCGTGATCTCGGCCTGCGGATCGGCAAGCAGCGCGTCGTAGCGCGCTATGCAGACGCGATCCGCCGGCAGCGATTCCAGATCGTCGATAAGGATGCGCGTCGTTGTTTCCCATTGCGCCGCGACGATTTCCCGCAGCGGCTTGCCGGCAAGTTCGGCCCAGCCCGGAATCAGCAGCAGCGACCACGCGGGTCCGCTCCAGTCCGGCAGCTCCGGATAGGTAATGAAGCGCCCGGAATTCCAGGCCTCGAGCATGCTCGCCAGTGTTTCACGCGCGTCGCGGTACAGGTAGACAAAGCGCGCTTGTGGAAAAGCCCGCATCAAGAACGGCACACGCAGCGCGTTTTTCGGTGTCTTCTCCAGCAGTCGCACCGGCGACGCTCCCGGCGCCTTGCCATCGCGATCAATCAGACGGCGGCGAAAACGCTCGCGCAAATCGGCAACGACTTGCGCCGTCGCCGTCGCCGCTTCCAGCTGGTTGGACGCATAGCCGTGGGCGGCGATATTCAATTGCGGCAAGCCTTCGAAGATCGCATGGCTCTCGCTGCCGATCGTGTAGACGTTTGGCGCCTTGGCCAGCGTCTCGAACAACAGCGTTGAACCAGAGCGGGGCGGCGACACGATGAACACGGGACGCTCAAAGCCATCCGCATCCGCATCGTGGACCGGCGATCCGCGCGGCGCCAACTTCTGCCGATATTCATCGCCACGCGCCGGCATCGGCCGGTCTGCCAACGCCACGCGCAACACCATTAATTCCAGCGAGTTGACCAAGACCGCTTCATTGCGCAGGACGATGCGATCGGCGTAATCGTGCAGATCGCTGGCGAATGCATCCAGGCGTGCCCGATACTCGGGCCAGCCCGCGCTCGCCTCGCCGTAGCGCGACCAAAGTGATTGCCAGTCGCGGATGAACAGCGAGCACAGCCGTTGCGCTCCTGGCACCTGCGGGTGGGCAACGGCATCGCCGAGCAGGAAATTGATGTGTTCGCGGATTTCCCACGGGGTCATCACGATCGGCACGTTAACGGACTCGAAGTCGATCGCATCGAGTCCGCCAGCGTGCTCCGGCACCGGTTGCGCCTGCCAGCCAGCGATTGGCGCATTCGGCGCGCATCCGCGGTCGACGTGCTGCCAGAAACGTGCGCCGCCGACGGTATCGGCGACCAGGTGGATGCGTTCATCGTCAGCGGCATTGATCACACGATGGCGCCGCCACGTGTCAAATATCCAGCACTCTCCCGGCGCCATGTTCAGCTCGGCGTCGCCGCAGATGAAGCGTACACTCGGCTGCGTCACGATCGGCACATGCACGCGCATGCGCTCGCGCCAGTAGTAGTTCGTGTCGACATGTGCCGTGACCTCGGCTTGTCCGGAAAGCCGCATCAGCCGCGATCTGCCCCAGACTGCGCCGATTGTCGCCAGCGCATGCATCAGGTAAGGGCAGCGTCGTAGATGCGGTGTCGCCCGCATCGGACCGGCGATCGAATTGCTTTCCGGATTACCGTTCACAGCGATCAACGCCAATGCCGAGTTTCCGGCAAACCCTTCCGGATGGGGCCTCCAGGCGCCGTCGCCCAACGCGCGGATTTCGGCAGCCAGCGCGGCAGCATCGAAACTGACCGGCAGCTGGATGAATGGGACAGGCAGTCTCATTTGTATCCTCGATAACGGCAGTCCGCGCACCTGCAATGTGCTTGATCGGTAGCGCTCGACATCTAGGTGCTCGACGGACGGGCAACGTAGTCGCGCAGCCAAGCGGTTTCGCTAAGTATGATTCCCAGCCCGGCAATTCCCATGGCACCAAGCAGGACCAGACCTCCGTCGGCAATGGCGACGACGACCTGCGGCGTAGCCGCTTCACCGGCAAAGACAACGGCAAAACCGAGGATCAGCAGCCCGACGCCTCGCCCGCCGGCGGCAAAACCGGTCTTGCGTGCGCCGAAGCGCTGTCTTTTGCGGACTACGAGCGCGGTCAGCCGCGCCATCGCCATGCCCACGATGATGACGACACTGACCATGTAGGGCCGGCCTGGGTGGAAAAATTGAATCGGCGTTTCCGTGTCGCGCAACGACATCCACAACATGCCGCTGCCGATCAGTCCCAGCACAATGTCGAGCGCAAGCGCCGTGACCGGCGAATACGGCGCGCTGTAAGATGTATTGTATTCGTCGGACCCTTTTTGCAAAGCCTCGACCACCGACCAGACGTATTGGGTATCACCGCGCTGCGCCGCCTCGGCCTTGATGGTTTGCGCGAGCATCGCCAGCGTAATTGTATCGACGGCGATGCCCACCCAATAGCCGATCAGCAGCAGTGCGAGCATCTGGCCGGCCGACCAGTCCCAAAACAGCATGCCCACGAGCGGCAAGCCGCCACCCACGATGCGCCCAACCGCCAGGCTCGTTTCATCCACATAAAACGCCGGATTGTGGGCAGCAATGGCGCCGGGCGCCAGCGCGCGAAATCGCGCGAAATCGATCTTCGCGCGCGCGCCCTGACGCGACTCGGTCATGCCGATTCGCCTTTCTGCGGCAGATAAATCTCGTTGCCCTGAGCACGGAATTCCGCCGCCTTTTCGCGCATGCCCTGCTCGAGCGCGGCGGTGTCGGCCACGCCGTGCTCCTTCGCGTAGTCGCGCACATCCTGGGTGATCTTCATCGAGCAGAAATGCGGGCCGCACATGGAGCAAAAATGCGCCAGCTTGTGCGCGTCCTTCGGCAGCGTCTCATCGTGGAATTCCTGCGCCTTCTCCGGATCCAGGCCGAGATTGAACTGGTCCTGCCAGCGGAATTCGAAGCGCGCCTTCGACAGTGCGTTGTCGCGCGCCTGCGCGCCGGGATGACCCTTGGCCAGATCCGCGGCATGCGCCGCGATCTTGTAGGCAATGATGCCGTCGCGCACATCCTGCTTGTTCGGCAGGCCCAGATGTTCCTTCGGCGTGACGTAGCACAGCATCGCCGTGCCGAACCAGCCTATAAGCGCCGCGCCGATCGCGCTGGTGATGTGGTCGTAGCCGGGCGCGATGTCGGTGGTCAACGGTCCCAAAGTATAAAATGGCGCCTCGCCGCAGACGCGCAACTGACGTTCCATGTTTTCCTTGATCAGCTGCATCGGCACGTGGCCGGGGCCCTCGATCATGGTCTGCACATCGTGCTTCCAAGCGATCTGGGTCAGCT
Source organism: Rudaea sp. (assembly GCA_031291055.1). Lineage (GTDB taxonomy): Bacteria > Pseudomonadota > Gammaproteobacteria > Xanthomonadales > Rhodanobacteraceae > Rudaea. The sequence goes on from JARLJU010000067.1 coordinate 14,232, forward strand.
CACCAAGCGTATCGAGCTCAGCGAACTGCGCTGCATCGTTGGCGTCGGCGATCGAACCGGGACGCAGGCCGTCGCCAAGCGAGAAAGCGACGTCGTAGGCCTTCATGATTTCGCAGATGTCCTCGAAATGCGTATACAGGAATGATTCCCGATGATGCGCCAGGCACCACTTGGCCATGATCGAACCGCCGCGCGAGACGATGCCGGTGACGCGCTTGGCCGTCAGCGGGATGTACGGCAGGCGCACGCCGGCGTGGATCGTGAAGTAGTCGACGCCCTGCTCGGCCTGCTCGACGAGGGTGTCGCGGAAGATTTCCCAGGTCAGCGCCTCGGCACGACCATCGACTTTCTCCAGCGCCTGGTAGATCGGCACCGTGCCGATCGGTACGGGCGAGTTGCGGATGATCCACTCTCGCGTTTCATGGATGTTCTTGCCGGTGGACAGATCCATAACCGTGTCGCCGCCCCAACGGATCGACCACACCATCTTTTCCACTTCCTCGGCGATCGAGGACGACACCGCAGAATTGCCGATGTTGGCGTTGATCTTGGTCAGGAAATTGCGGCCGATGATCATCGGCTCGCTTTCCGGATGGTTGATGTTGCACGGAATGATCGCGCGGCCGCGGGCGACTTCGCTGCGCACGAATTCGGGCGTGATGAGTTTGGGAATCGCCGCGCCGAAACTTTCGCCGGCATGCTGCGCGAGCAAACCCGCATCGTGCAGGGACTGCAGGCGTTGATTTTCGCGGATCGCAATGAATTCCATTTCCGGCGTGACCATGCCACGCCGCGCGTAGTGCATCTGCGACACATTTGCGCCGGCCTTGGCCCGCCGCGGCGCGCCGGTATGCGGAAAACGCACATCGGCAAGTTTCGGATCGGCCGCGCGCCTGCGCCCGAACTCGGAGCTCAGGCCCCTGAGCTGCTCGCTGTCGCCGCGCTCGGCGATCCATTGCGCACGCATCGGCGCGAGGCCCGCCGCAAGATCGATGCTGACTTGTGGATCGGTATACGGGCCGGACGTGTCGTACAGCGCGAGCGACGGATTTTTTTCCGTCCCGAACGCCAGCGGCGTATCGGCCAGTTCCACTTCACGCATCGGCACGCGCAGATCGGCACGGCCGCCGGCAATGTGGATCTTGCGCGAACCGGGAATCGGCCGGATCACGCTGGCGGACAATTCGCTGGCTTGGCGGATGAGATCGGCGGCAAGTGCATTCATGGCAACGTCCTGCAGGGAATCGGGGACGAAGCGGCGGGCCCAAGGCCTGACCGAAGACTCCCTACGCCGGCATCACCCGGATCAGGTACGAAGGGACTTTCTCAGCGCGTCGGCTGCGTTGGCAACCGGCAGGCACCCCCGCTTCATGCGCGCATTGAATCACGAAGCCGCGGCAATGGCGAGCCTATGTACACTGCCGCGACGAAACTCCGCCATGCCAAGTCTTGTCGAATGCAGACAGCAAGATCACTGCGCACCACCAGGAGATCCGCCATGCATCAGCACGCACCGCATTATCGGCTCTTCAATCGAGTCGCCGTCGCTGTCCTTGTCCTCGCCGGCAACCCGGTATTTGCCCATGACGATGCGTCCGTGTCATCGCGCGTGCAGGTCGCCTGGGCACCGATCGAGACTTTGAGCGAGGTCAAGGACAATCCCATGCAGCGCGGCTGGCTGCGGCCGGAGGACTGGATGAAAACCCTGGGCGATTACCTGCGCAAGCGCAGCGATATCCTGCTGCCGCCCGGTCAGCAGCTGCGGGTGACGATCGACGACATCAAGCTCGCCGGCGACTTTGAACCGTGGCGGGCGCCGAGCGCGCAGGACATCCGCTTTCTGACGGACCTGCATCCGCCGCGCATTGATCTGCACTACACACTGCTGGCGCCCGACGGTTCGACGATTCGCGAGGGCAAGGACAGGTTGCGCGACTTGTCCTATCTGCAACGCACGGTGCCGACCACGACCGATCCGCTGCGCTACGACAAGCGCCTGATCGACGACTGGCTCAGGAAGCAATTCGCGCGCACGCAATCGTGACGCCACCGCCGATTCACCCGGGCGCTATTCACCTGGGCGCGTAGGCGCGCATGAACATATCCACCGTGGCGTTCAGGTGGGCATCGACTTCGCGCTGCGACAGCGGCTCGCCACAACCGAATTCGAGCTGGGCATGGCATTCGCCCTTGAGCAGGCAGAAGAACTGCATCGCGGCGCGATGGGTGTCGGCAACTTCAAGTTTGCCGGCGGCGACCTCTTCCCGCAGGAAAGTCTCGAAGGCCTCCTGGGTGCGCTTCGGACCTGCTTCCCAGAAAAGCTGACCGAGTTTGGGCGATTGCTGCGCATTGGCGACGATCGTGCGATGCACCGCCATGGCCGCATCGCTGGTGACCAGCGTAAAGAACGCACGCGCGATCGTGAGCAGTTGACGGCGGATCGGCCCCTTGAGGTCGGCCGCGAAAATTTCCGGCGGCATTGTGTCCTGGCATACACATTCCACCGCCGCGGTAAACAGCCGCTCCTTGTCCTGGAAGTGGCTGTAGACGGTGAGCTTGGACACGCCGGCCACCGCCGCAATGGCATCCATGCTGGTGCCGTCGAAACCCTGGGTCGTGAACAGGCGCTTGGCCGCATCGAGGATGGCCGCGCGCTTTTCCAGGTCTTTCGGCCGGCCGGGGCCGCAGGTCTTGGCAATGGCAGGAGAATTCATTATCAAATACTGGACAGTGCAGTTTAGTATTGTTACTATACCACAGCGTTCACTAATTAGCTGCAGCAAATACCCACGAGGACGATGACCATGCGAAGCCTCACCCACAACGCAGGATTATGCGCCGTATTGCTGGTATTGGGCAGCGCGCTTGTCACGGGCGGCTGCTCCAGCAACGCGGCTGCGCCGGAATCCCCGCGCAACGCCATTGTGGCGCACCCGCTCAGCGCCGACGCCGCCACCGGCGAAGTCTATTCCGGCGACGTGCATGCGCGCTACGAAAGTCAGCTTGGCTTCCGTGTGGCGGGCAAGATCAAGTCGCGGCTGGTCGATGTCGGCGCCCATGTTCAGGCAGGTCAGGTGCTGGCTGAACTTGACCCGATGGATCTGCGCCTGCAGGTCGCCAGCGCGCAGGCAATGCTGGGTTCGGCGCAGGCCGCACGCGACATGACCCAGTCCGAGTACGACCGCTACCGGTCCCTGCTTGAGAAGCACTTCATCAGCCAGACCCAGGTCGATTCGCAGAACAATGCGCTCAAGGCGGCACAGGCGCAGGTCAAGCAAGCGCAGGCGACATTGGCCGTAGCGCAGAACCAGGCCGAATATACGAGCTTGCGCGCCGATCACACAGGCGTCATCACCACGATCACCGCCGAAGCCGGCCAGGTCGTCGGCGCCGGCCAGAGCATTGCCACGCTGGCTCGCGACGGCGATTTCGAAGTCGAGATTGCAGTACCGGAAAACCGCATTGCCGACTACCGCGTCGGCGCGCCGGCCACGATCGAAGCCTGGGCCGATGCCGGCAAGCACTTGAGCGGGCATTTGCGCGAGATCAGTCCCGAGGCCGACCGTGTCACCCGCACCTACCGGGTGCGCGTGACGCTCGACGATGTCGCGACGTCGCCGAAGCTCGGCCAGACCGCCCGCGTCTACTTTGTCGATGCGAACAAGGCGCAGCAAGCGCTGATTCCGCTGTCCGCTCTGTACGAACAGGCAGGCAAGCCCGCGGTATGGGTGGTGGACGCGAAAACTCACGAAGTGCATCTGGCTCCGGTCGCCGTGGCCGCCTATCGCGAGCAGGGAGTCGCACTGGATGGGGGAGTCGATACGCAGCAGTGGATTGTCACGGCAGGTGTGCACAAGTTGCGCAACGGTGAAGCGATTGCTCCGGTCGACAGCATGAACCGGCCCGTTCTGCTGTAAAAAGTATACAAGTTACGCCCTGTCCGTTGCCTGCATCGCAATCCCTCCCCGATCGCAGCAGGCAGCGTCGCAGGGCACTTGCCCCGATTCCGCTGGATACCCTCATGACGCGCTTCAATCTCTCTGCCTGGGCGCTCAACAATCGTCCGCTGCTGCGCTATTTCATCGTCGTCCTCGGCATGCTTGGCGTATGGTCCTATCTGGGCCTGGGCCAGTCGGAAGATCCGCCGTTCACGTTCAAGGTGATGGTAGTGCAGACGCTGTGGCCCGGAGCGACCGCGGCCGAGATCACCGAACAGGTCACCGAGAAAGTCGAAAAGAAACTGCAGGAAATTCCTGAACTCGACTATCTGCGCAGCTATTCGCGCCCCGGCGAATCGCAGGTATTCGTGGTGATCAAGGATTCGATCCCGGCCCAGCGCGTGCCGGACGTGTTCTACCAGGTGCGCAAGAAAATCAGCGACATCCGCTACACCCTTCCCGTAGGTACCCAGGGTCCGTTCTTCAACGACGAGTTCGGCGATACCTACGGCAATATCTACGCGCTGACCGGCGACGGCTACAGCGATGCGCAATTGCGCGACTATGGCGAGCGGATCAAGCTGGAACTGCTGCGCGTGGCCAATGTTGCCAAGGTCGAACTCATCGGCCTGCAGGATGAAAAAATATACATCGAGGTATCCAACGCCAAGCTGGCCACGCTGGGCGTGAGCTTCGATCAGGTGCAGCAGGTATTGCAGGCGCAGAACGCGATCACGCCGGCAGGCAGTTTCGAAACCGGCAGCGACCGCATCTATCTGCGTCCGAGCGGCGCATTCGATTCGGTCGACGCGATCCGCAACATCTCCATCCGCGCCAACGACCGCCTGTTCCGCCTCGGCGACGTCGCCGAGATCAAGCGTGGTTACGCCGATCCGCCGCAACCGCGCATGCGCTATGACGGCAAGAACGCGCTCGGCATCGCCGTGTCGATGCGCGACGGCGGCGACATCATTGCGCTCGGCCATGACCTCGACGGCGCCGTGACGCGGATCCGCCCGACCCTGCCGGTCGGACTGGATCTGGACCGCGTCGCCGACCAGCCACGCGCCGTGGCCCGCTCGGTCGGCGAATTCGTCGATACGCTGGCCGAAGCCGTGCTCATCGTCCTGCTGGTGAGCTTTTTTTCGCTCGGCTGGCGCACCGGCCTGGTCGTGGCGCTGTCGATCCCGCTGGTACTGGCGCTCACGTTCGCGGCGATGAAAGTATTCGGCATCGACCTGCACAAGATTTCGCTCGGTGCGCTGGTGCTGGCCCTCGGCCTGCTGGTCGACGATGCGATCATCGCCGTCGAAATGATGGCGATCAAGATGGAACAAGGTCTGGATCGCATGTCGGCAGCGGCGTTCGCCTATTCCTCGACGGCATTTCCGATGCTCACCGGTACCTTGATCACGGCCGCCGGCTTCCTGCCGATCGCGACTGCGAAGTCAGGTACCGGCGAATACACGCGTTCGATTTTCCAGGTCGTCACGATTGCGCTTTTGATTTCCTGGTTCGCCGCGGTAATCCTGATTCCCTATCTCGGCTACACCCTGCTGCCCCGGCGCGACCGCGACGCCACCGTCGCGCGCCCGCCCGGTGCGCTGGTCAGCCGTCTGCGCGTCTGGCGCAAACGCGCGACCGCGCTGCTGCCCGCGACATGGCGCAACGGCAACCATCGCGCCCACGGTGAAATTGCGCACGACCCCTATGCGACGCCGTTCTATCAACGTTTCCGTATCCTGGTCGGCTGGTGCGTTGCGCATCGCAAGACCGTCATCGTGGCCACGGCGTTCGCCTTTGTCCTGGCGCTTGCGGGTTTCGGTTTCGTCCAGCAGCAATTCTTTCCCGATTCGACGCGTCCGGAATTGCTGGTCGACATGAAGCTCACCGAAGGCGCCTCGCTCACGGCTACCGAAACCCAGGTGAAGAAGCTCGAGGCCTGGCTCGCCAAACGTCCCGAGCTGGAAAACTATGTCAGCTACGTCGGCTCCGGCGCGCCGCGCTTCTATCTGCCGCTGGACCAGCAACTGCCGCAGGCCAGCTTCGCCGAATTCGTGCTGCTGACCAAGAGCACGGCAGATCGGGAAAAACTGCGTGCCGACCTGATCGATCTGTTCGACCACGACTACAACGAGTTGCGCGCCCGCGTGTTGCGTCTGGAAAACGGTCCGCCGGTCGGCTATCCGGTGCAGTTCCGCGTTTCCGGCGCCGACATCGCGAGCGTGCGTGAGCTGGCGCGCAAGGCCGCCGACGTGGTCCGGCAAAATCCACATATGCGCAATGTGAACCTGGACTGGGAAGAACCCAGCAAGGTCGTGCGCCTGAATATCGATCAGGAGCGTGCGCGCGTGCTTGGCGTCAGTTCGCAGGATCTGGCCAATTTCCTGCAAAGCTCGCTGTCCGGCGTACCGGTGACGTATTACCGCGAACGCGACCAGTTGATCGAGATCTCGCTGCGCGGGCCTGCCGAGGAACGCGCACAGCTTTCGCTACTGCAAAGTCTCGCGGTACCCACCGCTTCGGGACGCAGCATTCCGTTGCGCCAGATCGCCAATGTCGACTATGGTTTCGAGGAAGGCATCATCTGGCGCCGCAACCGGCTGCCGACGATCACGGTCCGCGGCGACATCTATGGCAGCATCACCCCGGCCACGGTGACCGCACAGATCGTGCCGGCGCTGGCGCCGCTGCGCGCGCAGTTGCCCCCCGGCTATCTGCTCGAAGTCGGCGGTGCGGTCGAGGAAAGCGCCAAGGGTCAGGCCTCGGTCAATGCCGGCGTACCGTTGTTCCTGCTGGTAGTGTTCACCGCGCTGATGATCCAGCTGCGCAGCTTTGCGCGTGTCCTGCTCGTCGTGCTGACTGCGCCGTTGGGCCTGATCGGCGTGACCCTGTTTTTGCTCGTCTTCAACGTGCCGTTCGGCTTTGTCGCCATGCTCGGCACGATCGCGCTGATGGGCATGATCATGCGCAACTCGGTGATCCTGCTGGACCAGATCGAACAGGACATCGCTGCCGGGCACGCCGCATGGGATGCCATCATCGATGCAACCATTCGGCGCTTCCGCCCCATCGTATTGACAGCACTGGCTGCGATCCTGGCGATGATCCCGCTGTCGCGCAGCGCCTTTTTCGGACCGATGGCGGTGGCGATCATGGGGGGATTGTTCGTGGCGACGGCGCTGACCCTGCTGTTCCTGCCGGCGCTGTACGCGGCCTGGTTCGGTGTGCGCCGCCAAGGTGACGCAGATCTTCGCAGCAGCGCAAGTGCCGCAGTACAGGCGCCCGCGTGAGCAGCGGAACCGCTCTGCGGCGCGGCGCAAAAGGGTTTAGATGACTTCCGGCACTTTGGTGCGGCGCCGCGACAGGCGATCTTGTCGTTGCCGGAATGCCCGCAAGCGCCTATTCTTTTTGGTCTTTTTCGACGGGAAATACTCATGTCCCTGAACATCGAACTCGCCCGGCACAACATGATCGAGCAACAGGTGCGTCCCTGGGATGTGCTCGACAGCCGCGTGCTGGAAGCGCTGACCGCGATACGCCGTGAGGATTTCGTGCCTCCATCCTGCCGCAACCTGGCGTTCGCAGACCTGTGCCTGCCGCTGGGCCACGACGAAGCGATGATGAAACCGGTGGTCGAAGGCCGCGTGCTGCAGGCGGTGTCGCCGACGCGCGAAGAAAGCGTGCTGGAGATCGGCACCGGCTCTGGCTTTGTCACCGCCTGCCTCGCGCGCCTGGCCGGCGAGGTCGTCAGCGTCGAACAGCACGTCGATTTTGCCGATTCGGCGCGCACTCGCCTGCACGCGGCGAACGTGCGCAACGCCAAGGTCGAGGTCGCCGAAGCGGTGCGCGGTTTCGATCCCCGCCGCGAATTCGACGTGATGGTTGTCACTGGCGCCGTCCACACCTTGCCGCAACACTGGCGCGGCTGGATCAAGCCCGGTGGTCGCCTGTTCACCGTCATCGGCACGTCGCCGGTGCAACGCGCCACCTTGTATACACGCCATGGCGACGCCAACTGGGAAGAGCAGGCGCTGTTCGAAACCGATCTGCCGTATCTGAACCATGCATCGCCGCCGAAACTGTTTGTCCTCTGACACGCTTGCCGAATATCAAATTTCACTTCAAGGAATGCTGCAATGTTGACAAGTATCCGACGCAACGCGCTGACGCTCGCTCTCGCCACCGCCTGCGTGTCGATGCCGGCACCGGCCGAAGATCTGATGCAGATCTACCAACAGGCCCGTCAGGCCGACCCCACCCTGGCGATCGCCGACGCAACCAAGGCCGCAGTGGGCGAGGGTGTCGACCAGGCACGCGCGGCCCTGCTCCCGCAAATCAGCGCCAGCCTGGGCTATCTGCACGATGACGGCAACAGCAACACCATCAGTCCCGAAACCAATGCGAGCAATACCGGTCTGGTTTTTCTGCCGGTCGACACCGCGTTCCGCAATCGCACGCGCCAGGCGCAGGGTGTCCTGACGCAATCCCTGTTCAACTGGGGCAACATCACCCGCCTGCGCGGCGCGCGCGAGACCGCGCAAGCCTCCGGCAGCGACTACGACGCCGCCCAGCAGGATCTGCTCGTACGCACGGCGACGGCTTATTTTGGTGTGTTGACGGCCGAGGATCAGCTCAGCTTCGCGCAAGCCAACGAAAAGGCGCTGGCACGCCAGCTCGACCAGGCCGAACAGCGCTATCAGGTCGGATTATCGGCAATCACTGATGTGCACGAGGCGCGTGCGAATCATGATTCGGCGGTGGCCCAGGTCATCTCATCGCAGAACGCGGTCGACACGGCGCGCGAGAGCGTCAGCCAGATCACAGGCAAGGACTTCGGCGATCTGAAGAAACTTCGCGAGCAACTGCCGCTGGAAAAGCCGCAACCGGCCGAATTGCAGTCGTGGGTCGACGTGGCCGTGAAGCAAAGTCCCTTGCTGGCGTCCAAGCAGCATTCGCTGGATGCGGCGCAAATCAACATCTCGACGCAGCGGTCGGGCCACCTGCCCACACTCAATGCGTCGATCGTGCGCACGGATACTCCGGCATGGGGCAGCAATGCGACCTCGTTCAACGGCACGGCTCTCCAGTCTTCCCCAGCCACCGGACTGAACAATGACACGGCCATCGGCATTACCTTGAACGTACCGATCTTCACCGGCGGCCTGGTGTCTTCACAGGTGCGTCAGGCCGTGTTCCAGCGGGATGTCGCGCAGGACCAGGTCGAGCTGCAGCGCCGCGCGGTCGTCGCGAACACGCGCAATGCTTACCGCGCCGTGATCGCCGGCATCAGCGAAGTCGAGGCAACCAAGCAGGCCGTCATTTCCGCACAAAGCGCGCTCGATGCGACCCAGGCCGGCTTCGAGGTCGGTACCCGCACCATCGTTGACGTGCTGCTCAGCCAGCAGTCGCTGTTCCAGGCACAAAGTGCGTATTCGCAAGCGCGCCACCAGTTCGTGCTCAGCGGCCTGCAGCTCAAGGAATCGGCCGGTGTGGTCGAGGCAAAGGATATCGAGGCCGTCAACGCGCTCCTGGAGTGATGCCAGCACCACTACGGCAGGCGTCCGTGCATCGCGGCACGCCTGCCGGCCGTGCTGAGCCGTCACGGCCTGGCACAACATTCCATCACCCAGGTGGTTCTCCATTTTCGCTCAGCACCTTCTCGACAATAGCCACCGTGCGCAGTACGCCACCCTGCTCGCGCTCGAACGCGGCGCGCGCCGCGCCGCCCACCCGCGCGCGCAATTGCGCGTCCGCGAGCAGGCGCGTGACGGCCGCACCCAGCTCATCGCCGTCGGCGATGCATAGCGCCGCGCCGGCTTCAATCAGGCTGGCGGTGATGTCGGTGAAGTTGAACGTCTGCGGGCCGACGATGACCGGAACCGACAGCGCCGCCGGTTCGAGCACGTTGTGGCCGCCGATCGGGACCAGACTGCCGCCGACGAAAGCGACGTCGGCCGCCGCATAGAAACGCAGCAGCTCGCCCAGGGTATCGACGACGAAACATTGCGTGTCGGTATCGGCGTTGCCGTCCTCGCTGCGCGTGCGCGTGATGAAACCGAAGCTGCGGCACGCCAGCGCAACCGGTTTGAAGCGCTCCGGGTGCCGCGGCGCAAGCAGCAGCAGCGCATCGGGAAATTGCCGCAGCACGGCCGCATGTGCCTTGAGCACGGGCAGTTCCTCGCCATCGTGCGTGCTCGCCGCCACCCATACCGGACGTTGTGCGCCCCAGGCAGCGCGGATTGCCTTGGCCTGGGCGACGACATCGTCCGGCACCATCATGTCGTACTTGAGATTGCCGACCACACCGAGACGTTCCGGGTCCGCACCCAGATCACGCAGCCGCGCCGCATCGGTCGTCGATTGCGCGGCAACATAGTAGGCGCTGGCCAGCGCGCTTTTCGCCAGCGGCCGCACCGGTCCGTAGCCGCGCAGGCTTTTCTCCGAGAGGCGTGCGTTCGCCACGACCACCGGCACACCCTGCGCGCGGCATTCGAAGAACAGGTTCGGCCAGATCTCGGTTTCCATTACGACGACCAGACGCGGCCGCACGCGGTCGAGAAAACGCCGGATCGAAGCCGGCAGGTCGTACGGCAGGTAGACATTGAATACACGGTCGCCGTAGACGCGACGCACGCGATCCGATCCGGTCGGCGTCACTGTCGTGATCACGAACGGCGTGCCTTCATAGCGCTGCATGAGCGCATCGATCAGCGGCAGTGCGGCGTTGACCTCGCCCATCGACACCGCGTGGATCCAGATGCTGTCGCGGATGTGCGGATCATTGAAGAAGCCGAAGCGCTCGCGCCAGCGCGAGAAATAATCCGGATAGCGCAGCCCGCGCACCGCGAGCCGGTACAGGATCACCGGCGTCAGCAGGTACAAGGTCAGCGTGTAGATGAAGCGCCGCAGCGGCATGGGATTGTGCATACAGCGGCAAAGTATAACGGGATGTACGCCATCGTTTGCGCCAAGCGGGCGCGGGCCTCGATGACATTGTCCGTGACTGCGCGATCATGTTCATGCATGCCATCGAACACGATCGAGCCCGGTGCTGCTACATTTCCGCGCATGACTGACGCTCCACAAACACGTCCCCGCCTGATGCACCCACGCTACTGGCCATCCTGGATCGGATTGGGCGTCATCTGGCTGGTCGCGCGTCTGCCATTTCGCGCATTGCTCGCGCTCGGTCGCGGGCTGGGCCTGTTGACCAGGCTTCTTCCAGGCGAGCGCCGCCACGTTGCGCAGCGCAATCTGCAGTTGTGCTTTCCCGAACTCGATGACGCCGCGCGTGCGCGACTGCTGCGCGCAACGCTGGCAGACCTGGGCATGATGCTGGTGGAATTCGCCCTGTCCTGGATGGGCAGCGAACGCGGGATGGCGGCTGTGCCCTGCACCATCGATGGCCTGGAACATCTGCAACGTTGCCGTGCGCAAGGCCGCGGCGTGCTTCTGGTAGGCGCGCATTTTTCCCACCTGGAGCTTTGCGCGCGCCTGATATCGCAACGCATCCGCATCGCCGGCATGTACCGGATCATGGACAACGCCTTGTTCGAGCGCTACGTCCTGCGCGCGCGCCTGCGCTATGCCGATGCGATGTTCACCAAGGACGACATCCGCCGCACCGTGACGTACCTCAAACGCGGCGGCGCCGTGTGGTACGCGCCCGATCAGGATATGCGCGGCAAAGATGCCGTATTCGTGCCATTCTTCGAGGTACCGGCGGCAACGATCACCGCTACGCACCATCTGGCGCGCCTGTCCGGCGCCGCGGTGATTCCCTTTTTCCACCGGCGCCGCGAAGATGGTCGCGGCTACGTCCTGCGTCTGGAGGCGCCGCTGGAGGATTTCCCGAGCGCCGACGTGATTGCCGACACGGCGCGCGTGAACATCGCCATCGAGCGCATGGTGCGCGAAGCGCCGGCGCAGTATCTGTGGGTGCACAAACGCTTCAAGTCGCGGCCGCCGGGAGAAATGCCGCTTTACTGATTCGCCGGGGAGAAGACGATGACGTTTCTGTTCATGTTGATCGGCGCCCTGCTCGCGCCCTATCTGTGTGCCGCCGTGTTCGGAGAAGGTACGGGCTGGACCAGCGCCGTAATCGGCGCTTGCCTGGGAGGCTTGTTCGCGCAATTGCGACACACGCGCCGGCGGCTTGCCGAACTGGAACGCAGTCTTGTGCAACTGCGCGGAACGCTGGCTGCGCAAAAAACCGCGCCCGGCGCGGCGCATGCCGCTACGCCAGAGTCTGCCGCAGCGCTGCCGGCAGCCAAGCCTGCTGAAGCCGTCCCGGCACCGGCCCCCGGCGCAGCGGCGCGACCCGTGCAAAGCAGCGTCGTGCCACCGGTAGCCGGAGCAGCGAAAACCGTCTCCGCGACGGCTCCGCCGAAACCGGCGGTGCCCGCAAGCTCCGCAGCGATGCCGCCGGCACCATCGCGGCCGGATCCACTCACGCAAGCCGCCACGCGCCTGAAGCGATGGTTCACCGAGGGCAATGTGCCGGTGAAAGTCGGCGTGATCGTGCTGTTCCTCGGCGTCGGCTCGCTGCTCAAGTACGCGGCCGATTCGGGCTGGTTGCGCGTGCCGGTGGAGTTCCGCCTCGCCGGCATCGCCGCTGCCGCACTCGCCGGGCTCGTTTTCGCGTGGCGCAAGCGCACGACGCATCGCGCGTTTGCGCTGAGCCTGCAGGGCGGCGCCACCGGCGTGCTGATTCTCACCATCTTCGCCGCATTCCGCCTGTATCACGTGCTGCCAGCCGGCTTCGCATTCGCGCTGTTGATTGTGGTCGTCGCCGGCGCCGGTGCGCTGGCGGTATTGCAGGACGCGTTGGCGTTGGCCGTACTGGCGATCGTGGGCGGTTTTCTCGCGCCCATCCTGGTCGCGACGGACAGCGGCAATCATGTGGCACTGTTCAGCTACTACGCCGTGCTCAATGCCGCCATCTTCGCGATCGCCTGGCTGCGGCCCTGGCGCGCATTGAACCTGCTCGGTTTTGTCTTCACGTTCGGGATCGGCACCGCCTGGGGTGCGCTCAGATACCGCCCGGAACTGTTTTCCAGCACCGAGCCATTTCTTTTGCTATTTTTCGCTTTTTATCTTTTGATACCGTTGCTGTATGCGCGCCGGCTGGCGCCCGACCGGCGCGACCTGATCGACGCCGCGCTCGTGTTTGGCCTGCCTTTGCTCGCGTTCCCGCTGCAGGCCGCCCTGTTGCACGGCGAACGCATGCCGTTGGCGTGGAGCGCACTCGGCGCTGCGGCGATCTACACCATGCTGGCAGCGCTTGAACTGCGCCGCCTTGGCTATCGCCTGCTCGGCCAATCGCACGCCTTGCTTGCACTCGGCTTCGCCACGCTAGCCGTCCCGCTGGCCTTGTCGGCGCGCGCAACCGCGTGCACGTGGGCGATCGAAGGCGCGGCCCTGCTCTGGCTCGGTCTGCGCCAGCAACGCCGGCTGCCGCGCTGGATCGGCTACGGCCTGCAAGCCTGCGCCGGCCTCGCCTTCGTGTATGGATACGGCGGCGCCACCGATGCCGCCGCGATCCTGAACGGCGAATTCTTTGGCGCGATCCTGATCGGACTCGCCGGACTGCTTAGCGCACGTCTGCTCAGCCGCGCCGACGAGCGCGCACCGCTGACCATGCTGCTGTTCGCCTGGGCCTGGGCCTGGTGGCTGGCTGCCTGGGGAACCGAGATCGAGCGCTTCGCGCCCGCCGCCCTGCAAGCGGACTGGTGGCTCGCACTCATCGCCGTCACCGGCGCTCTCGGCGCCGAGGGCTTCCGGCGTCTGGCCTGGCGCGAAAGCGCGTGGCCGGCGTTGGCATTGTTCGTTCTTGCGCTACCTCTGATCGCGCTCACCGCCATCGACAACCATGGCGTGCTCGAAGGGTGGGCAGGTGCGTCCTGGGCGCTCTGGCTGATCGCGGCGCTGTACGCACTTTACGGCCTTGCCAGCCGTCAGCACCGGTTTGTCCACATTGCGCATTTTATATTTTTGTGGACTGTCGCGCCCGTGCTGGGCACCGAGCTCGGGCACGTTGCCGACGCGCATCTCGAACTCGGCGATATCTGGATCGCGCTTGCGGCATTGTGCCCCTTTGCTGCCTTGTTCTGGCTGGTGCTGATCCGTGCCGCATTGGCGAGCTGGCCCGACACCATCGCCACCGACCGCCTGCGCCACTGGCTGCTCGTGAGCATCGCTGCGGTGCTTGGCATTGCCTGGTTTATCGGACTTTTCATCGAAGGCCAACCTGCGCCGTTGCCGTATCTGCCCCTGCTCAACCCGCTGGAACTGGCACAGTTCGGCTTCCTCCTGCTTGTGCTGGCATGGTACCGACGCGCCGCCGAGGAAGGTCACGCCCTGCTCGATGCCGAATTTCGTGCCCGTGCACTGGCCGTCGCCGGTGTGATCCTGCTCACGGCGATCACTTTGCGCAGCGCGCATTTTCTCGGCGGCGTGGCGTGGAGTGAGGCATTGTGGACTTCGGCGCTGGCGCAGGCCGCGCTTTCGATCAGCTGGACTGTCGCCGGTATCGCCGCGATGTTGCTCGGCAAGTACCGCGGCTCGCGCGCTGTCTGGATCGGCGGCGGTGCCTTGATGGGAGTGGTGATCCTGAAACTGCTGCTGATCGACCGCCAGCACCTGCAGGCGCTCCCGGCCATCATCGGCGTGCTCGTCGTCGGCGTGCTGCTGATCGGCGTCGGCTACTTCGCCCCGGTACCGCCGCGCGCCAGGGGAGACAGCGCATGAACGTTCGCCATACTGTCGCATTTTCTCTTTTTATACTTTGCCTCAACGCACGCGCCGCACTGCCGGATGAGTACGCCTACGCGTGGCCGTTGCAGACGCCGGGCGACAGCGCCGCCTGGCAGGTTGAACTGACTCCGGAAATCTATGCGGCAATCAGCAGCGCCGACCTGCGCGATGTCGAAGTCGTCAACGCTGCCGGTGAACCTGTGCCGTTTGCACCATATCGGGTCTTCGTCAACGCCGCCACGCAGGAGCTTCCTCTCGTCCTTCCCGTTTTCGAATTGCCGGAACCTCCTGCAAATGCACCTGCCATGTCTGCCGACGAGGCAATCCGCCTGCATATCGAACGCGGTGCGGACGGCAGGTTGCGCCGCCTCGATGCGAAAGTCGGCGATAGCGCACCACCTGCCTCACCCCGGACCGGCGTCGGCGGCGCTCGGGCGCCCATGCCGATTTCGGGGCGCGGTGCCGGCAGCGCGAGTACCGCAGACGTGATGCCTGCAGCGGGCAGTCAACGCGACCTCTTGCTCGACGCGAGCCGGATCACGGATCCTCTCTCGGGTCTGCGCATCGACTGGGAGGACAATGGCGCGGACATCAGCGCGCAATTTGCGCTGAGCGCCAGCGATGACCTGCAGACCTGGCGCAGCCTGCTCGCCAGTGCCACCGTACTGCGCCTGAATCAGGACGGCAACCGGCTCGATCGCCATGAAATTGCGCTCCCCGGCATTCGTGCCGCCTACCTGCGCCTGCGCCGGCTCGACGCAGGCCCGGCGCTGCCGTCGCTGCGGATACTGGCCCGTCGTTCGCTGCCATCCACGGGCGAGCAACCGGCACGTCAGCACCTGACGGCGACCTTGGTAGGCAGCGACGTGCAGCACATGGACAGGACGCTTCCTGCTGGTGACGGCCAGCGCGTGGTCGCTTACCGCTACCAACTGCCGGCTGCGCTGGCGATCGAAGCGGTGAACATCGAGCTGGCCGACGACAATTCACTCGCACGCGTGCACGTCCTGAGCCGCCAGGGCATGGACAATCCGATGCAGTGGCTGCAGCGCGCCGATCTGGTCGCGTTCCGCCTGCGCGAAGACGATACGGTGATCGGCAACGACGAAGTTGCCGCTTCAGGCGCGGGGCGCGCACAGGATTGGCGCATCGAGTTCACCACGCCGTTGGCACACGCACCGACCTTGTCTGTCGCCTACCTGCCCCAGCGTTTCGTCTTTCTCAGCCAGGGCGCTGGCCCTTACCGGTTGCTCGCGGGAAGCGCGCGCGCGCGCCGCGGCGACTACCCGATCGAAGGCGCGCTCGCGCAACTGCGCGGCAAGCTCGGCGCAAGCTGGCAGCCGCCCCTGGCGACGCCCGGGCCGCGCACCATGCTGCAAGGCGATCGTGCGTTCGAAGCGCCGCCGCCGGCACCGGTTCAGCGCGACTGGAAGACCTGGCTGCTTTGGGCGGTGCTGGCAGCTGCGGCGGCTCTGATCGGCGCCCTGGCGCTGAGCTTGCTGCGCAAACCGGACTCAAGATAGCGGCCGGAACCCGGCTGTTCAAGCCAGGGCGTGCTACTTGCGCCGCCGTGCTTCGTATACTTTTGCATATTTGAGAAAAACGTAAAACGCGCCGGTGGCCGCGCTGATGAACCCGGCCCAGCCATTGAGGAAGTAACGCTTGACGAAATATTGGCGCAGGAAGAATACCGGCGGATACAGCAGCATGCGCACACCGAGAAAGCGCTGGCGCCGGCGCAATTTGTCGGCGACCAGTCCGCTGGAATAGGCGTTGATCTTGTCTACCTTGGTGCGGATGTCAGGCTCGCCGTAGTGCAGCAGCACGGCACCGCGCAGGGTGCGCACCGGACCGTCCGTTTCCGGCGCCGCGTGCACGGGTACCGCGTTCATGCGCGTGCGGCGGCGGTCGAACAGGCGCAGATGCGCATTCGTCCACGACAGCGGATGCTGGAAAGCCCAGAACATCTGCTCGCGTCGCGGCAGGCGAAAGCCGGCGACATGCGACTTTTCCGTGCCGACACATTGCAGCGCCCGCTCAATCACCGGCCTCGCGGCAACCGTGACTTCCTCGTCGGCGTCGAGCAGCAGCACCCAGGCGTGCGCGGCCTTGTCGATCGCCGACTGCTTTTGCGCGGCGTAACCCTTGAACGGCTCGCTGAAAATGCGTGATTTATACTTTGCCGCAATTTCCACCGTCGCATCGCGGCTGCCGGAATCGAGCACGACGATGTCGTCGGCAAACGCCGCGCTGGCAAGGCAGCGTTCCAGGGTGGCAGCATTGTCCAGTGTGGTGACGACGACGGAGAGCATTTCACGCGCCATCTTCGCGCTCCACGGCGAACGCCGCGCAATACAGCGCCAGCAACCACCAGAACAGCAGCCCCCACCATGCCGAGTAGAACGCCAGGTGCGTATTCAGCGGAAAGCACATCGCGGCAAGGGCCAGCCCAGGAGCCAGGGCGCGCTCGCGGGTCGCAACGTTTGCGCGCCGCCACGCGCGAATGGCCAGGAACGCTCCGGCGAGCCAGAACAGCAACCCGATGATTCCGGTCTCAGTCAGCACTTCCAAGGCGATCTGATGCGCATGCGCGGCGCCTTCGCCGGTTTCCGTATCGACGAAGGCGTCGCCGGGTTGCGCGAACGCGGCATAGGCATAGCGGAAGCCGCGCACACCGACGCCGGTGACAGGATGTGCCGCAGCCATGTGCAAGGCCGTGTTCCAGATGCGCACGCGCCCGGCGCCTGCCTCATCCAGCGCCTGCTGCGAACCCTGCAGCGCGAGGAGGCTGCGCTGCACGCGCGCGGCGAACGCACTGGAATCATGCAAGGCGACGATGGCTGCCGCAGCAACCAGGCAGGCAGCCGCCGCACTCCAGGCGGCAAAACGCAGGGGCCGGCGTGTTTCCTGCCACAAGAATGCCAGGCCAACCAGGCCATACATCAGCCACGCGGCGCGCGAGCCGGCGAGCAGGATCGGCATCAGCAGAAACACGAATGCGACGACGAGACCGCGCCAGCCGAAGCGCGCGCGTGCCGCCGCCAGCACGAACGGCGACAGCACGGCCAGCACCGGGCCGAGTTTCAGGTTGCCTGCACCGAAAATGCCGGATAGGCGCCCGGCATCCGCAGCGCCGGCCAGACTGTAGCCGGTGAAGATCTGCACCCATGCGTCGAGCACCCAGAGCACGACGATCATGGCGACGGCCGCGGTGATGCGCAGCCACAGTGTCGCATCGCGCAGGCTCAGGCTGGCGAAGAGTAAAAAAGGAAAAAAGCGCAAAAGTACAGCAACCGTACTCCAGGATTTCTCGGCGGCAACCGCGCCCGGAGCCGAGATCAATGCCGGCAACCAGTAGCAGGCGAACAGCGCAGCGCCCAGACGCACGCCCCGATTGCTCCACAGTGTTGCGCGCCCGCGCCAGGCAAAGACGAGTCCGGCAACCGCGCCGGTCGCGATTGGCGCCTCGGCGCTGCGCCCGATCGGGAGCAGTACGAGCACGAGCAGCAGGATGATCGCGGGCCAAATCGCGCGCGCGGATATGTCTAAAGTGGGGACCACAGTTGTCGGTTGCCGGTTCTGGGTTGTCGGCCAAGCGTAAGGGCATTGGCTTGTTCCAACAACAGACAACCAACAGCCTGGAACCCCTTCATCGTCCGGCCAGTTCCGCATATACGGTCAGGGTCGTCGCCTGCATGTCGGCCAGCCGATAGCGGGTAAGCGGCGCAATGGCCGGCGCAACCCGGAGCAGTTCGGCGGCGCGCTCGGCCAGGCGGGTTGCGTCGCCCGGGGGCACGCGGCCTTCAGGGTACAATTCGGCCAGCAGCTCGCCGACACCGCCGTGAGCGTAGCCTACGACCGGCCGGCACAGCGCGAGCGCCTCGATCACCGTGCGTCCGAACGCTTCGGGTTGATTCGACAACTGCAGCATCAGGGTCGAGATGGCGTAGATTTCGCGCACATCGTTGCGCGGAACGCTGATCGCCACGCGATCGGCAACGCCGCGCTGCGCCGCCAGCGCCTCTAGTTCGGCGACATAGGCTTCGCGGCCCGGCTCGCGTGCACCGAGCAGGAGCAGGTGCGCGTCGAATCCGCGCGCAACGAGTTCGGCAAGCAACGCGATTGCGTCGTGATGCCCTTTCAAGCGCGTGCCCCGACCGGGCAGCGTCAGAAGCACGCCGCCCTCCAGTTGCGGAAAATCCATGAAGAAACCACGCCGCCAGGCGTCGTCCGGCTGGTAGCCGAACGGGAATTCCTCCGGATCCACGCCGCGCGGAATCACGGTCAGCCGGGTCGGATCGGTACGCGGATAATGGCGTAGTACGTAATCGCGCACGGTATTGGAAACACAGATCACGCGTTCGCCGCGCGTCAGGATCGAGCTGTACAGGCTCGGCGAATTGAGCCCGTGCACGGTCGTCACGAAATGCGGCCTGGGCGCGCGCACTCCACGCAGTGCGAAACGCGCCAGCCACGCCGGCAGGCGCGAACGCGCATGCACGATATCGGGCCTGAGTTCGGCAAATAGCTTGCGCAAGGTCCGGATGTGACGCAGCGTCGCCGGCGATTTGCGGCCGATATCCAGAGTCACATGTTCGCTGCCCTGCGCGGTCAGCTTTTCCTCCAGCCTGCCGCCGCCGGAGACGACGATGGAACGATGGCCCGCCGCGACGAGCGCGCGCCCGATTTCGAGCACCGTGCGCTCCACGCCGCCAGCATTCAAGGCCGGCAGCAACTGCACGATGGTGAGGCGACGCGTGCTCATGTCGCCTCAGTCCTTGAGCGTATACTGTGCCCCGCAATACGGGCATTTGGCGCTGCCCGTCGCCTCGATCGGCAGATAGACTTTGGGATGCGAATTCCACAGGGTCATGCCCGGCATCGGACACGACAGCGGCAGATCCGCGCGGGTGACCGTGTACTGATTTTCTGCATTCGCGGGAATCAGCCGGGCGGCGGGTGGATCGTGGCGGGAAGAGGCAGATTGGGACATGGGATTGCGACCTGATGACATCGACGCGGCCGGGAGCAAAGGCCAGCGCTAAAGTCTAGCAAGTTACGCGCCATCATGCGCCGGGGGCGATGCAGGCCAATTCCGACAGGAGTTTCGGCCGCCCACCGTTCATTGGCCGAAGCGGGTAAGATTCGGCGTTGCTCAAGCCCTAGGGAGGGAACGTATCGTGGATATCAACAAGCTGATTGCGCGCATCAAGAATATCCTGCTGGCACCGAAAACCGAATGGCCGGTGATTGCCGCCGAGCCCGACAGCGTTGCCGGATTGTATAAAAATTACATCATCTACGTCGCTGCGCTCACGCCGGTCGCGACCTTCATCGGCACCCTGCTCTTCGGCATCCATATTCCGTTGCTCGGCACGATCCATGTCGGCTTCGGCGCCTTGCTGGCGCAATTGATCCTGGGCTATGCCGTTTCACTGGGCGTTACCTTCCTGATGGCGCTGATCATCAATGCCCTGGCACCGAGCTTCGGCGGAACCGCCGACCAGGTACAGGCGCTCAAGGCGGCCGCCTACTCGTACACGGCGGCGTGGGTGGTGGGTGTGTTGAACATCCTGCCGGGCCTCGGCGCCCTCGTATTCCTGCTGGTGATTGCGGCGGCGATCTACGGCATCTACCTGCTTTTCCTTGGGCTGCAGCAGACGATGAAGAGCCCGGCGGATCGCGCCGGCGGCTATACCGCCGTCGTGGTCATCGTGGGCATTGTCGTCGGCTGGGTGTTCGCGCTGGTCGTTGGCATCGCCAGCGGCGTATCCGGCTATACCAGCGGGGCGATGCACGGTGACCCGTTCGGCTCCTCGTCGGGCTTCACCCCGGATCGCGGCTCCGCGCTGGGTGCCCTGGCGGCGATTGGCCAGAAGGCTGGGGAAGCAAGCAAGAAGATGGACGAGGCGCAGAAATCCGGCGACGCCAACGCGCAAGCCGCGGCCGCGACGCAGATGCTCGGCGCCGTGCTTGGTGGGGGCGATCAGGTCGAGGCGCTGACCCCGGAAGCGCTCAAGGCATTCCTCCCCGAGACGCTCGGCGGCATGCCGCGTGTCAGTTACGAAGCCGCGCGCAATGCACCGATCGGCATCCAGGTAAGCAACGCCAAGGCGACCTATCGCGGTCCGCAAGGCGGACCGGAGTTGCGCGTGGAAGTCACCGATACCGGTGGCGCCAAAGGCTTCATGGCCCTCGCCGGTTTCGCCGGAATCGAGGAAGACAAGCAAAGCGACAGCGGCTACGAAAAAACCTACCACCAGGACGGCCGCATGATCCACGAGCAGTGGAACAACGGCGGCAGCGGTGAATACACCATCGTGCTGGGCGACCGTTTCCTGGTGGCCGTCCACGGTTCGGGCGTCGCCAATATCGACGCGCTGAAGGCGGCGATCGGCGCTGTCAATCTTGCCGGTCTGGAAGCCCTGAAGAATCAGGGCGTGAAAAAAGGCTGAGCCGGACTGACGCGAGCCGCGCTGATCGCGCCGGCAGGATAGCCGGCGCGATCAGCGGATCTGGCCGGGCAAGCGACAAGGATGTCGCGAGTAGTCGCAGCTCGCGCCGGCGGACGCCCTCTCGATTATTTCGCCAGGTGCGAATCCAGAGTGATGTGCACGTGGATGTCGTCGCTGACGTTCGGCACATATTTGTCGACGCCGAACTCCGAACGCTTGATCGTCACGTCTGCCTCGAAACCGGCTGACTGGGATTTCATCATCGGATTCTCACCGATCTTGTTGACCTTTGCGTCGAACGAAACCGGTTTGGTCACGCCATGGACACTAAGGTCACCGGTGATCCTGAGCGATTCGGCACCGGTCTTTTCCACCTTGGTGCTCTTGAACGTGATGTCCGGGTACTTGGCCGCATCGAAAAAATCCGGCGTCTTCAGATGCTCGTCGAGTTTTTCCACACCCGTATGCAGACCGGCGAGCGGCAGGGTGACGCTGACCGAAGACTTGGCCAGATCGGCCGCATCCAGATTGAGTTCGCCCTTGATCTGTTCGAGCGTTGCGCTGGGATTGGAGAACCCGAAGTGATTCCAGGTGAACCTGACCTGGGTATGGCCGGGATCGATATCGTACTTCTGCGTCGCGGCAAGCGCGGGCAGACTGGCGGCGGCGAGCAGGGATGACAAAAGAATGCGACGCAACATGACTGTTCTCCTTGTGGACGTTCAAACGATGCGGCACGCCTCGTCGAAGGCGTAACGCTCCTCGCGCTGACGGATGACGGCCGGATTGCCGTACCCGATATTGATCAGAAAGTTGGATTTGACGGCGCTGCCGGCAAAAAACAAGTCATCGACGAGCGAATTGTCAAAACCGGACATCGGTCCGCAATCCAGGCCCAATGCGCGCGCAGCGATGATCAGGTAGGCACCTTGCAGTGAAGCGTTGCGAAACGCCGTGGCAGCGATCACGTCGGGCCTGCCCTCAAACCAGCTTCTGGCTTCCGGCGATTCCTTGTACAACCGCGGCAGCGCTTCGTGGAAGGCGTGATCATTGCCGACGACGGCCGTGACCGGCGCCGCCATCGTCTGCGCGACGTTGTCGGCGCTCAACGCGGGCCTGAGCTTTGCCTTGGCCTCGGCGGACCGGACGAACACGATGCGTGCGGGCGAGGAATTGGCACTGGTAGGCCCCAGTTTGGCCAGGTCATAGATGGCGCGCAGCTGATCGTCGCTGACCGCCTTGGGCAGCCAGGCGTCGGCCGAGCGCCGATAGGTGCGCGCCGTGCGGAAAATCTGGTCGAGCGCGGCATCGGATAGTGGGGAATGCATGGACGGGAAATCTCCGGAATTTCGACGGCAGTGGACTGCGGCGGGGGTGGGACTGCCAGGGGAACAGTAACGGCAGACACGGCAATTCTGCCAGTATAGCGACCGCCATCACGACCCGTAGCTTACGTCGAAAAAATCGTGACTCAACCGATCCCGCCACCGACTCCCAGCGCCCACACCCGCGCGCCGGACAGCGCCCACGCGTGGGCCATCAGCGATGGAACCGCGGGCAACGAGCGTCAAGCGCTGGCCCTGGCCGGAGCGATGGGGTTGGCGACAAGCGTGCATCGCATTGCGCTGCACGCGCCGTGGCGCTGGTTTGCGCCGCGCCTGACCGCCGCTATCCAGCTGGGTATGCCCTCCGCGCAACGCGGCTTGTTGGCGCCGCCCTGGCCAGAGTTCGCAATCGGCTGCGGACGCCAGGCGGCGCTGATCACGCGCGCGTTACGCGTCCTGAGTGGAGGCGCAACGTTCACCGTGCAGATCCTCGATCCGCGCGTCGATCCGGCGCAGTTCGATCTGCTGGTCGCGCCGCGCCACGACAACCTGGAGGGCAGCAATGTGATCCGCACGCTCGGCGCGCTCAACCCGGTCGATGCCGCCTGGCTGTCCACGGCTGCGCTGGAGTTTTCCACTTTGCAACAATTGCCGCAGCCGCGCACAGCCTTGCTGGTCGGCGGTCCGCACCGCGAGTTGCTGCTCGATGCCGACTGGTTCGATGGTCTGATCGCGCAACTTGAGGCGTTGCTGGGACGCGACGGCGGCAGCCTGATGATCACGCTGTCGCGGCGCACGCCCACGGCGTGGGCGGAGCGTCTGCGCGGCGCATTCCATAGCGGCTGCGCTTACTTCTGGGGCAGCGCGCGGGACGGCGCCAACCCGTATGCGGGCTATCTTGCGCACGCCGATCGCATTGTGGTCACGCCCGATTCGGTCAACATGCTCTCGGAGGCCTGTGCGACCGGCAAGCCGGTCATGACATGGCTGCCGCATCCCGCGCGCGGCAAACTCGCCGCGTTCCATGCGGCCCTGCGCGCACAGGGTCTGCTGCACGGTCTGGGCGAGGCGGATCCGGCAATGGCATCGACAACCTCGTTGCGCGAGGCGCCAGCCGTGGCGGATGAAGTATGGCAGCGATATCGCGCGCGCCGGGCGCAATCGCCACCGGGCTAATTGCGCGGCGGCGCGGATTCGAAGTCCAGGCCAAGCGCGTGTGCCACGCGCACGACCGCGGCACTGTGCATCTCCAGCTCGACATCGCGCGGCGCCAGGCGCGCCCGTGCGTCCAGGGTACAGGCCAACGCTCGCGCCAATACAATCGCGTGTGCCGAGGCCAGCGCATCGGCTTGCTCGGCATCGAGCACGCCGACGCGCTGTGCCAGCGTGATCAGGCCGGCGCTGTTGCTGTCCGCAAGCAATTGCGGGTGCGCCTGCGCGTAAAGCAGAACCAGGGTCTGCAGGATGAATTCGATGTCGAGCAGCGCGCCTGATCCCTGTTTGAGATCGAGCACCGACGCGCTTGAGCGATCGCGTTCGGCGCGCCAGCGCGCGCGCATCGTCGTCACCCGCAGGCACACGTCGGCGGCATCGCGCGGCTGTGCCAGAATCCCGGCGCGCACCGCCGCGAAGCGTTGTATCGTGATCGCGTCGCCGGCGAGCGGGCGCGCGCGCACCAGGGCTTGCTGCTCCCAGATCCAGGCGCGTTCGCGCTGGTAGTCGGCGAAAGCGTCGAGGCTGGTCACCAGCAAGCCCTTGCCACCGTCAGGACGCAGGCGCACATCCACGTCGTACAGACGCCCGGCCCGCGTCTGCGTGGTCAGCCAGTGCACCGCGCGCTGCGCAACACGGGCGAAATAGCGTGCACCCTCCAGCGGCCGCAGGCCATCGCTTTCGCGCTGCGACAATTTTCCATCGTATACAAAAACCAGATCCAGATCGGAGGCGAAGCCGAGTTCGGCGCCGCCGAGACTGCCGTAGCCGACGATGGCCAGACCGCTGCCGTCCATGCGCCCGTACTGGCGCGCGACATCGCGTTCGGCCAGGGCCAGGATGCGCGCGAGGATGACCTCGGCAGTGTCGCTCAGGCCGCGCGCTGTGGCGATCGCGTCGAGGATGCCGTCGCGATGGGCCAGCCCGAGGCGGAATGCCGCGCTTTGTTTTTCCTCCTGCAGCAATTCGATTTCGGCCTCGCCGTCGTCCGCGTCCAGCTGGGCGATGCGACGATCGATCTGCGCCGCCAGCAGCGAGCGCTCCGGCAATGAAATCTCCACGCGCGAATCGAAAATATCGTCGAGCAGCAAGGGATGCTCAATCACGCGTTCGGCTAGCAGCGCGCTGTCGGCGAACAGCGCGACCAAGCGCTCGCGGGCCGCCGGTTGTTCCTCGAGCAGGGCCAGGTAAGCCGGACGCCGCAGCACGCCATGCACCAGGCGCAGAAGTCTTTCCAGGCAGGCATCAGGCGCGGCGCTCACCGCGGCCGTTTCGATCAGCAGCGGCATCAGGCGATCGAAGCAGGCGGCAGCGCGCACGGACAGGACACGCGCGGTCGAGCCCGCAAGCAAGGCGACCAGTTGCGCGTGCAGATTCTCCGCCTCGGCAAACCCCAACGCTCCAAGGTCGCCGGGGCTGGCGCCTTGATCCTTCAACGCCCGCCAGTAGACGTTCGCCGCACCTGCGCCGGTGGCGCCGGCATGGGCGCGGACCGGGCGCAGCAGCGCGGCATATTCCTCGGCCACTTCGGCGCGAACGCGGGCGACATCGGCTTCGAGCGCCGGCCAGCCGGAACGGTCGAGCGTGACGGCCAGGCGCTCACGTGCCTGCGTTTCCTGCGGCAGCGAATGGGTCTGTTCATCGCGCAACATCTGCGCTCGGTTCTCGACGCGGCGCAGGAAACGGTAGGCATCGCGCAGCCGGCGCGCGCTTGCCGCATGCAGGGCACCCAGACGCTCGCACGCGGCCAGCGCGGGCAGCAGGCCGCATTCGCGCAGGCTCGGTTCGCGGCCGCCGCGGATCAGCTGCAGCAGTTGCACGATGAACTCGATCTCGCGGATGCCGCCGGGGCCGAGCTTGAGATTGGCGGCCAGATCCTTGCGCACCACTTCGGCGTCGATCAGGACTTTCATTTCGCGCAATCCCGCAAACGCGGTGTAGTCGTGATAGCGGCGGTATACAAATGGACGCAGGTTCGCGATCAGATGTTTGCCCGCAGCCATGTCGCCCGCCACCGGGCGCGCCTTGATCCATGCATAGCGTTCCCAGTCGCGGCCCTCGCGCTGGTAGTACTGTTCCATCGCCGCAAACGACAGCGCCACGCGTCCGGCGCTGCCGAACGGGCGCAGGCGCAAGTCGACGCGATAGACGTAACCGTCGTCGGTGATCTGCGCGAGCAGCTTGACCAGGTTTTGGCCGAGGCGCGCAAAATAGGTCTCGTTCGCCAGCACCCGCGCGCCATCGCTGTGACCGTTCTCGGGAAAGCCAAGGATCAGGTCGATATCGGACGAAAAATTCAGCTCGCCGCCACCGAGCTTGCCGAGACCGAAAACAACCAGGCGCTGCGCTGTGCCGTCTTCGCCGCGTGCCACACCATGGCGTTCCGCGATTGCGCTTTCCGCGCAATGCAGCGCCGCGGCCAGGCAGCTTTCCGCAAGCGCGCTGGAACCCGCCAGGGTATCCTCCACGCTGTCGAAACCATTGACGTCGCGCCAGACCAGGCGCAAGGCCTCGCGCCGCCGATACTGGCGCAGCGCGCGCATGGCCGTGACTTCGTCGGCAACATCGGGCAACAGCAGTGGACGCCCGTCGGCGTGGCGAGGATCGGACATCAGGGCGTTCAGGCCCGGACCGAGCAATTCGGGCTCGCGCAGGAAGCTGTCGTAGGCAAAATCGCTGGCCAGCAGCACGCGCTGCACCTGCTCGGCAACACCGGCATCATCGTGGAACGGCACACCGGCCTCGCGGCAACGCGCGATCAGCCGTGCGTAGCGGGTCTCGGCGAATTCACTCAGTTCCTGCGGCAGGGGCATCCGGCGATTTAAGCAGGTTCGCGCGAAACTGCCCACCGCTGCGGCAGGCAAAAGACACGAAAAAGCCCGCCGTGATTGCTCACGGCGGGCCGCCCTCCCCCACAGTCTTGTTTGTCTACCTGTGCTGTTTTATGCCAAATCGAGATTTTTGCCACGTCGCGGCGCAGCAATTTTAGTGATGGAGAGACGGATTCGGCGCCAGGTGTGCGTCGGACGTTGCCGCAGTCATGGCATCGCGCACGATGACCACTTCGATGGCGCCGGCTACGGACGATGATAGGTTTCCGCCCGCCATGCCGCTTTATTCCGGCAAGCACCGAACAAGGCACATATGGCGTGGCCATGCGGCACGACGGTTCGCGGCGAGGTGATCGATCAATCATGTTCAGGAAAGCACGCAGCGGGCGGCGCTTGCCGCGCTGGCCGTCATCGCGCTGGGACTAGGCGCATGCCCGACCGCCCGCGCCGACATCACGATGCTCGCCGTAGCCGATGCCGCCAAGGGCACAAGCAATATACCGGTGACAATGGATTTTCCGCTGACGCGCGCCGGCGATACGGCCTACGGCGTGGTGGTCAAGTACCATGCGATCGACGGCAGCGCCGTCGCGGGCACCGACTATCTTGCACCTGGTTTCGCCCTGCTGCCTCCGGCATCGGCAAGCCCGACCATTCCAGTGACGCTGACCCCCAACACGACCGGCGGGCCGGATCTGTCGTTCCAGCTGCAACTGGACAGCGCCATGGGCGTCGGTCCGATGCCGAGCTTCGCCGCACATCAGAACTTCGGCTCGCCGCGGGATCCGGTCGCGGTCACGCTCGCCGACATCAACGGTGACGGCAAGCCGGATATCGTCGTCGCCAACGAATCCTATAACACGCTTTCGGTGCTGCTCGACGCACAATTGCGTGCCACTGTCAGCGGCAGCGCCGCCACCGGCACGATCATCCACGACTATAGTTTTGCCAACGGATTCGAATGACCATGCCGGAACCTCGTCCATGATCGATGCAGATGTTGCCCGGGCCGGGCGGACGCGCGCGGCGGGGCGCGAACGTTTACCCGACCCGACGGCATATTTCCACCGCTGCGCGGCAACCCGCACCGGCGCGGGTACAATGCACGCGGAGGTTCGTCATGGACCCAACGCGGCACGCATCACCTGCTCGCATCGACACACCCCGGGCTCAATCGGCCGACGCGCTGTTTGACGCGGTCTACGCGCGCCTGAAAGCGATGGCCGGGCGTCAGCTTGCACGGCGCGAGCGCGGCACGCTCGACACGACCGCGCTGGTGCACGAGTTATACCTGCGCATCGGCACCCAACGCGACCTGAACTTCGCGCATCCGGCGCAATTCTTCGCCTATGCGGCGCGGGCGATGCGCCATCTGCTCAGCGATCGCGCGCGCAACCGCTTGCGCCAGCGCGCCGGCGGCGACTGGCAGCGTGTGACGCTTACCGGCATCGACCGGGACGTGGCGATCGACAGCGCCGAACAGGCTATGGCCCTGGATGCGGCGCTTGCGCAGCTTGAACAGGCCGACGCGCGCGCAGCGCAAGTCGTGGAACTGCGCTATTTTGCGGGACTGGCGCTCGAGCAAATCGCGGAAATGCTGGAAATGAACCGGCGCACGATCGATCGTGACTGGCGCTTCGCACGTGCCTTCCTGCACGACCGCCTGGGCTGAGGCTGCCGGACCGATCTGCTGCGGCCGATGTCGCAACCGCCAAGCATCCGGCGTTCATGGACATCACCATGTCGAATGATTCTCCAACCCGGCGCAACGACACGCAAAACCGCCTGCGCGGGCAATTCGACGCGCTCGCGGAATTGCCGGCGTGCGAACGTGGCGCGTGGCTGGACGCGCATGTGCCCGATCGCGGCGAACGTGCAGCGCTGTTGCGCCTGCTCGCCGCGGACACTGGCAGCGGTTTTCTCGATACACCGGCCAGCGAACACGCCGCACGGCTCGCAGCCGAAGACATCGTCCGGCCCGAAGGCCTGATCGGCCAGCAGATCGGCGAATTCCGCATCGTGCGTGCGCTCGGCCAGGGAGGCATGGCGGCGGTGTTTCTCGGCGAACGCAGCGGCAAGGATTTCCGCCAGCAGGCCGCGGTCAAATTGTTGCGCCGTGGCTTGTACTCGGAACTGGAGCAACGCCTGTTCCTGCGCGAACGCCGGGTGCTGGCCGCGCTCGACCACGCCAATATCGCACGCCTGATCGACGGTGGTGTCACCGAAGCCGGCATTCCGTATCTGGTCATGGAATATGTCGATGGCGTGCCGATCACGCGCTATGCGCAGACGCATGCGGTGGACATACGCGCGCGCCTGGAACTGTTCCTGACCGTTTGCCGCGCGGTGGCGGCGGCACATCGCAGCCTGATCGTGCATCGCGACATCAAGCCTTCGAATATCCTCGTGAGCAGCGAGGGCGTGGTCAAGCTGCTCGACTTCGGCATTGCGAAATTGATCGAAGAGGACAATGTCGACGATGCCACTGGAACAGCCGGCGTGTTCACGCCCGGCTATGCGGCGCCGGAACAGATTGCCGGAGGCGCGATCACCACGGCCACCGACGTCTACGGTCTGGGCGTGCTTCTGCACGAACTGCTGCTTGGTGTGCGTCCGGCGGGCACGCCGACACGGCGTCCGTCTTCGCTGATCAATACGCATCGCGACGAAATAGCCGTTACCGACGCCGATAGCGCTGTCTACCCCATCGCCGCGGCGCGATTGCGCAAGTTGCTGCGTGGCGATCTGGACAACATCCTGCTCAAGGCCTTGCGTTCCGAGCCTGCGCAGCGCTATGCAACGGCAAATTCGTTTGGCGACGACATCGAACGTTATCTGCGCCGCCAGCCGGTAGTCGCACATCCGCCATCGCGCCTCTACCGCGCGCGGAAATTCGTCCAGCGGCACCGTGGCGGCGTCGCGCTTACGCTGGCTTTTCTGCTTGCGATCCTCGCTTCGCTGGGAATCGCGGTGTGGCAGGCAAATGTCGCGAACCAGCAGGCCGTGCGCGCGAATGCAATGCGCGATTTCATGGTATCGGCGTTCGTCGAAGCCGAACCCAGCGTGCCGCGCGAAGGGCCGCCACGCATCACCGAGGTGGTCGAGCAGGCGATCGCCAAGGCCCGCGGCGAGCCCAACATGAACAGCAGCGCGCGCACCGAGTTGCTGAGCGAGCTCGGCGCCGTGCTGCGCGTGCAGGGCCATCTTGCGCCCGCACGCAATACGCTGCAGTGGACCTATACGCAGGCACTGCAGGAATTCGGCGAAGATGCCGCGCTCACTGCCAGGGCCGGCCACGAACTGGCGCAGACCCTGATTCTGACCGGCGACTACGCAGAAGCACGCACACTGGTGGATACGCTGTATGCGCACGCACGGGCGAACGACGTCGCGATCCGCGCAAAACTCCAGCTTGACTCGGCCCTGCTGGCGACCAAGCAGCATGAACTCCGTCGCGCGCTCGCAGACAGTGCGCACGGTCTGGAACTTGCGCGCACGCTGGGCAATGCCGATGCACTGGCCGATGCACTGAGCGAATCAGGCAATGTGCAGCTGACCGCCGGCGACATCCACGCCGCGGCCGCTACGTATCAGGAGCTGCTCGCCTTGCGCGAGGGCCAACTGGGACCACAGCATCTGCAAGTCGCCGCCGTACATGCGGAACTCTCGCGCGCATACCGCCGCGGCGGAAGGCTCGACGACGCCGAACGCGAGATCCGCGCCGCGCTGGCAATCGATGCCCTGGTGTTGCCGAAGGACGACTGGCGCCACGCCAATCATCTGAATGCTCTGACGATGGTACTGCTGCAGCGCCGCGATTTCCGCGCGGCCCTGGACAGCGCCGCCGAGACATTGCGCATCGACCGCATCGCTCACGGCAACGATCATCCCGAGACGGCAAACGACCTCAACAACGTCGGCATGCTGAACGCCCAGCTTCAAGACTACGGCGCCGCCGTCGCGCCGCTGCATGAATCGCTCATGCTGAGCGAGGCAAAGTTCGGCGCGGAACACTATGAAACCGCAGTCACGCGTGCCAATTACGGCGTCGTGCTCGCACGCTCCGGCAACCTCGACGCTGGCGAGGCCGAGATTCGCCACGCAATCGCCTCGCTGGCTGCGGCTGCGGAACCCGATCCTGACGAGCAGGCGGCAACATACGAAAAGCTCGCGCGCCTGCATCTGGATCGCGGCGACACTGCGGCGGCGTTGCCGCTGATCGATCGGATCGATGCCCTGCTTGCGCAGTTGCCGCAAGCGGATGCGTACTGGGATGGCCGCGCCACGAGCCTGCGCGCGACCGCCCTGTTGCAACTGGGGCAGGCGGCAAAGGTGCGACCGCTGCTTGCGGCCGCGGATGCAGCGCTCACACGATCCAAAAACGCGGACGCCGTGCTGCTGGTGGAGGTGCCGCTGATGCAGGCCATTGCGGAGAAAGCGCTCGACAGTCCCTCAGCCGCACAGGCGTTCGCGACGACCGGGCTGGAACGCCTCGCCGCCCTGCGCAATCCACCGCATCGACTCCTGCAACTCGCCGCAACCGTGCGCGCGAATCCGGCACCGGCGCCGCGATAGCAAGACCTGGCATGCCCTGCCCGGCTCTGAAGCCGCGGGCTGGATCATCGCCGATGGCGCACTTTGCCCGCACAAGGCGTTCCTCGGTTCCGATCCGGATCGAATCGGATCGGGAAGGTTGGCTTGCCGGCGTTGCGTCGGCCAGACGATCCCGGAATCGAAAGGGGGAGGAGACCAGTCATGAAACGTACCCCGCAATACCTGGCGCGTCCCATCGCGCTCGCGCTCGCCTCGTTGTGCACCATCGGCGGCCTGGCCAAAGCAAACTCCGCTGGCAGCAACCTGACCGG
Organism: Rudaea sp.; assembly: GCA_031291055.1. Classification (GTDB taxonomy): domain Bacteria; phylum Pseudomonadota; class Gammaproteobacteria; order Xanthomonadales; family Rhodanobacteraceae; genus Rudaea. The sequence goes on from JARLJU010000067.1 coordinate 45,616, forward strand.
CGCGGATGCCACTGGTGTCGTCGGCACCTTCACCGCCAGCGGCAGCATCGACACGACGAATCCATTTTTCCAGAGTCTGGGAACCAACGGCCGCGCCTGCGCAAGCTGCCATGGCGTGAAACAGGCGTGGTCGATGACGCCCGCAGACCTGCAGTCGCGCTTTGCCACAAGCGCCGGCAACGACCCGGTGTTCCGGCCCGTCGACGGCGCCAACTCGCCACAGGCGGATGTATCCAGCGTCGCCGCGCGCAAACGCGCCTACAGCATGTTGTTGAACAAGGGCGTGATCCGGATTGGATTGGGCATTCCGGCCAATGCGGAATTCAGCCTGGCTGCAGTGGACGACCCCTACGCCTACGCCAGTGCCGGCGAACTGTCGCTGTTCCGCCGGCCGCTGCCCGCCACCAACCTGCGCTTCATCACCGGTGTAATGTGGGACGGACGCGAGACGCATGCTCCGTTCCTGCCGCCCATGGATGCCGGCGCCGACATGTCCGACATGCAGGCGAGCCTGAAACACCAGGCGATCGACGCCACCCTGGGTCATGCCCAGGCAGCGGCGGCACCCAGCGACACGCAGGTGCAGCAGATCGTGAATTTCGAACTGGGCCTGTCCACGGCCCAGGCCTTCGATTTCAGCGCGGGCAGCCTCAACGACGCTGATGCCATCGGCGGTCCGCGTATTCTTGCCAACCTGCAGAACTACGTCGGCATCAACGATGTTCTCGGCGCCGACCCGGTCGGGGCGGAATTCAACGCCTCGGCCATGACCCTGTTCGACGCATGGCAATCATCGAATGGCAATTCGGGCGGCGCCCGCGCCTCGATCGCTCGCGGCGAGCTGTTGTTCAACACCAAGCAGATTGCCATCACCGGTGTCGGCGGACTCAACGACGCGCTGGGCCTGCCTGTCATCGCCGGTTTCTGCACGACCTGCCACGACGCGCCGAATGTCGGCAACCATTCGGTGGCACTGCCGATCAACATCGGCACTGCCGATGCAACGCGGCGCACGCCGGACATGCCTTTGTACACTTTGCGCAACAACACGACCGGTGCGATCGTGCAGACCACCGACCCCGGCAAGGCGATGATCAGCGGCAAATGGGCGGACATCGGCAAATTCAAGGGTCCGGTGCTGCGTGGATTGGCGGCACGGCTGCCCTACTTCCACAACGGCATGGCGGCGTCGCTCACCGACGCGGTGAATTTCTACGATACACGCTTCAACATCGGTTTCAGCGCACAGGAAAAACGCGACCTCGTTGCCTTCCTCAACGCACTGTAACGGCTCGCCGCCTGCGACAATAAAAGCCCCGCATTGCTGCGGGGCTATTCTTTTTCAACGACAGGTCGCCGCCTGTGTGCGCGGCGACCTGCATGCACTCATCTCATGGACAGGTTTCGAAGCCGTCCGCGAAGATTACGTCGAACAGCAGCGACGTGTATGCGGCCGCGGCGTTGTTGCCCATGTACGGATCGGAACTGCTTGACGAAGCCGTACCGCTGGACTTGAGCAGGTAGCTGCCGGTGTAGTCCGATGGCACGCACGCCGTGGTCGTCACCGTTCTGGTGTCGCCAGGTTGCAGGGTGCCGAACGTGCATGGGAACGCACCGGTGCAATCACCGCTGTTGCCGGCGAACACGAGGCCGGCCGCAAGCGTGTCGTCCAACTGCACGTCATTGGCGGTGCTGGGCCCGTTGTTGGTCAGGATGAATGTATACGCCACCCTGCTGCCGACCGGAGCCGTGGCGGGAGCCGTCAGCGTCAATTGCAGATCCGCGCCCGCACCCACGGTGGTGTAAGCCGAGGCGATGTTGTTGTTGAGGTTCGGGTCATCGGTGGCGCTGGTGACATTTGCCACGTTCGCGATCTGGTTGCCGGCATAGTCGGACGGCACGCCAAACGTGACCGTCACGGTCTTGACGTCCCCCGGCGCCAGACTCGCGAAACTGCACGGGAAGGAGGCGCAATCGCCACTGACCGAACCGCTGTTCAATCCGGACGGTGTGGGGTCATCGACCACCACGCTGCTCGCCGCGCTCGGACCGTTGTTGGTCAGCGCGATCGTGTAGCTCACGCTGTTGCCCGCCTGCACAGCACCCGTACCAACCTGGCTGATGGCAACATCCGCGGAATCGGTCACCGACGTATCGACTTCAGCGGAGTTGTTGGCGCCCGCCGGGTCGCTGGCGTCGGATGTCACGCTGGCAATGTTGGCCACCGGACTGCCATCGGCATAACCGGCGGGAATGCTGAACGTGACAGTAATCTGCTTCGGCACGCCGGGATCCAGGCTCGCGAAAGTGCACGGGAATGCCGTGACGCAATCGCCCGAGGTGGAAACGAACACCAGCCCCGTCGGCGTCGCATCGGCGACGCTGACATTGCGCGCCGTGCTCGGTCCGCCATTGGTCAGCACGATCGTATAGCTTGCGGTGGTGCCGCGCGCCACGCTCGTCGGACCGCTCATGCTCAGCGCCAGGTCAGCCGTGGCCGTGACCGCGGTGGTTGCGGTCGCGCTATTGCTGGCCGGTGCCGGATCGCTGGCGTCGCTCGATGTGGTCGCGATGTTGGCGATCGCGTTGGCCGTGTCATAGGCGGCGGGTACGGCGAACGTCACCGTCGCCATCTTGCTGGCGCCATTGCCGAGACTGGCGAAGTTGCAAGGCAACGCCGCACAATCGCCGCTGACCGAAACCAGGCTCAGGCCCGCAGGTGTCGGATCATTCACCACGACGTTGCTTGCGGTATTGGGTCCGTTGTTGCTCACACCGATCGTGTAGGCGACAGTGCTTCCCGCCGCCACCGTGGCCGGGCCGGTATTGGTGACGACAAGATCGGCGCTGGGGCCCAGTGCGGCATTCGGCAACGGCCATACCCAGGCACCGCGCGAGCGGGTGAACGCCGCCAGCGTCGTGAAGCCGCGATCAACGACGAGTTCCCACACCATGGCGTGCGGAAAGTCCTCGAAGCGGTACCACTGCGGGGGATCGGCGGTGATGTCATCGGTGTAGTACAGACCCCAGTCGGTACCGACGAAGACCTGGTTCGGCAGGTTCGGATTCGGCATCACCTGCTCGGCAGGAATATCCGGCAGGTTGCCGGTCTTGTCCTTCCAGGCGAATGACGCGCAATTGGCCGTACATGTGACCTGGAAAAGATGACCCGGCCGGCCCGGCGTGTTGGCGTTGAATCCGCCAACCGCCGCGTACGCGACCAGCGCTGTGGTCGGATCGAAGCGCACGCCAAAGATCGGTCGGTTCGGCAGGATGTTGTTGCTGTCAGTGACGTTGACTGCATTGGCGCAGTTCGCGCTAGTAGCCGGCGGCGCCAGCGGGCAGCTTCCTGCCACCGCGGTTCCGAGACCGAACACGATCTGCACGTTGCCATCGTTCGTTGCAACCGCGGCAATCGTCGGATCGGTGAACGAGTAGGCGACATAGTTGATGTACGAGCGAATGTCTCCTGCGGGACTGTTCAGGCTGTCCTTGGTCAGGTCCGGCGTGCGCGCCTTCCAGGAACTGCGCATGGTCGCGGTGGTGGGGTTCATCGCATCGATGGTTTCCCACAGGCGCGTCGTGCCGGCAATCATGTGGTTGCAGCCGTTGGTGGCATCGCAGCCGCTGTTGGCGACGCCGATAGCCCCCCATTTGTACAGATCATAGGACATCGCGAAAATCGAGCCTACCGGATCGCCGCCCCACGTGCCCCCGGTGTTGGCCGAGACCGTGGAGAACGTGCCGCTGAACGTGGTGCCATAGGTCAGGTTTCTCGCCAGCGCGCCGTTCTGGCTGGAATTGAAGTAGACCTTGTTGAAGACCGGCTCGATCTTGGTCGTCGTGCCGTCGCCGCCGCAAGTCGCCGTCCATTGCACCGGCCCGGTCGGCGCGGCCGCGAAATGCGCAGCCGAGCAGCCATTGTCCTGGGCACCAGCACCGATCGCCGGCACCGGCGCCGTGGCGAAGTTGCCGGCGATGTCACCGAAATAAAACTCGATGCTGTTGATAGTGTCGTTGAGTTCGATCCATTTGACCAGGCTGCTGCCGCTCGCCGCCGCCGGCGAATCTGCGTTGGCGTTGGACGAATAGTAGACGCCGCCGTCCGTTCCGATCAGCATCTGCGATGAATCGTTGCCGACGAAAGCGCGGGCGTGCTGGTCGACGTGCACGCGGACGCCGCCATTCAAACTGTGATTCGTCGTCCAGCCGCAGGTGACATCGCGGAAATTCGCACCGGCGTCCGTCGACAGGTTCAGGTCCGTCGTGCTCATGTAGACGCGGTTCGGGTCGTTCGGGTCGACGGTGAGACCTGCGTCGTACCACATTTGCGCGCCGCCCTTGGAACTGACCGAGTCGCCGCAGCCCATGTTGGTGGCGTCGGCATTCACGCCGTTCGCGGACAATTGCGTCCACGTCGCGCCGGCATTGTCGGAACGATAGATGCCTTCGATATTCTTGTTGGTCTGATGTTCGGTCTGGGCATACATGCGCTGCGGGTTGCTCGGCGCGACCGCGATCTCGATGCGGCCGACCTGCGTCGCGCCGGCGACGCCGTTGCCGGTACCGACCGGCCAGCCGGTATTGAGCAGTGTCCATGAATTGATGGCCGGGCATCCGGAGGCCGGTATTTTCGCCAGTACGTAAACCCCGTTCGAGCCGGTATTGACAAGATCCGGCTGCACCGGTGTCGCCGCGCCGCGAGTACCGATGGCGACATACAAACGTGTCGTTCCGTCACCGTTGTCGACGGGAATCAGGCCGGTGACATCCTGACGCTGCGCCGTTGTGCTGGCGGCGTTGTTCGGCAGCGCATACGGATTGGTGAAGCAGGGGCCGGTCCAGTTGGCACCACCATCGTACGACATGAACAGACTGGTCTTCGTGCCCGCCAGGACGATGTTCGAATTGTTCGGGTCGACCGCGACCTTGCCTACGGCCTGGTACTGGGGAAATGAATTGAAGGAACCGGGGTAATACGGCGTGAAGACGGTGGCGCCGAGAAGATCCCAGGTCTGGCCCGCATCGGCGCTCTTGAGCACGCCGGAAGCGCCGAACGAGAACGAACCGAAGTTCAGATCGCCGGTACCGGCATAAATCACGCTGTGATTGTGCGGGTCGATCGCGATATCGGAAATCGACATGCTGGACACTTCAGGCACATCGGTGACCACCTGCCAGGTCGTGGCGGAGGTGCAGCAATTCGTCGTCTTCCAGATGCCACCACCGTCCGAGCCGGAATAGACCGTGATCGATCCGGGCGTCGTGGTCGTCGGGTCCACGCGGATGACGTTCGAGCGACCGGACACCGAACCGTAGCTCATTTGCGTATTGTTCTCGGGCATCGGGCCGAGCGGGATGAATCCTCCTGGATCGAGGGCCAGCGGGGAATCAATCAGCTTCGACTTGTCGTAGGTCTTGGCTCCTGCGGGAACCTGTGCGGCCATCTGCCGCTCCTGGGTCGCCGCGTCGATCACCCACTGCGCATCGAAATTGCCGGTGGGGTACGTATTGCGGGTAATCCAGTAGTCGCCGTCTGGCGGCCCGGCATCGTCGTCGCCTTCCGTCTCCAGACCCTCCTGATCGTGCCACATCTCCATGGGCGCGAAATGAAAATAGGTGAAAGCTCCGACAGCTGCCGCGCAGGTCGTCAAGATTGCAGCCAGAATTTTACGCATACGTCACCCCTCACGATTTCTTGTTAGTCGAGGAAGCAGCAATCAGCTTCCCGCAATGGGGGGAAAAACCCGCGTGACGCAGCAGTAATGGAACCCCTGTGCACTGCTGCGCAGCGTAAACGCCGACGCTCAACGTACCCATCCGACGAAAAACCATCGGCTGAAGTACGACGCAGTTATTTCCCCGTAACCCCGAAGCCATGTCCCATGGCTGGCACCGAAGACAAGCCGCCGGCCTGCGCGAACGTGCAGGCGACGGTGATCCGGTGCTCCCTCTCCAAGCCGTTTAGCCAACACCCCAGTTAGGCTTGAAGCAGCAGAACTATATCCATCTGTGGATGTACTATCCAGTAGTCTTTCCGGCCTTTACAAATGACCACAAAGTATGACGGATGATCGCGAGGGTTTGCCCATGCGCGACGTCAAACCGACCCTCGGGTAGCAACAAACCAAAAGAAAAAGCCCCGCGATGCGGGGCTTTTTCGTGACATGCTGTGTTTGCGTCAGGGTCAGAAATCCATACCGCCCATGCCACCCATGCCACCGCCGCCGCCACCACCGCCGTGGTTGTGCGCCTCTTCTTTCTTCGGCGCTTCGGCGACCATCGCCTCGGTCGTGATCATGAGACCGGCGATCGACGCTGCGTTCTGCAGCGCCGTGCGCGTGACCTTGGTCGGATCCAGAATGCCGAACTCGATCATGTCGCCGTACTCGCCAGTCTGTGCGTTGTACCCGTAATTGCCCTTGCCGGCAGCAACCTTGTTCAACACGACGCTCGGCTCCTCGCCCGCATTGCTGACGATTTCGCGCAGCGGCGATTCCATCGCGCGCTTGGCGATCAGGATGCCGTGGTTCTGGTCTTCGTTGTCGCCCTTGAGCTTCTTGATCGCATCCAGCGAACGGATCAGGGCAACGCCGCCGCCCGGCACCACGCCTTCTTCCACCGCCGCACGCGTGGCGTGCAGGGCGTCTTCGACGCGCGCCTTCTTTTCCTTCATTTCGACTTCGGTCGCGGCACCGACCTTGATTACGGCCACGCCGCCGGCGAGCTTGGCCACGCGCTCCTGCAGCTTCTCGCGGTCGTAATCGGAACTGGTTTCCTCGATCTGCGCCTTGATCTGCTTGATGCGCGCCTCGATCGTCTTGCTCTCGCCTGCGCCGTCGATGATCGTGCAGTTTTCCTTCGACACCTGAATCTTCTTCGCGCGGCCCAGATCCTTGATCGTGGCTTTCTCCAGCGACAGGCCGACTTCCTCGGAAATCACCTGGCCACCGGTCAGGATTGCCATGTCTTCGAGCATTGCCTTGCGACGATCGCCGAAGCCCGGCGCCTTGACCGCGCAGACCTTGACGATGCCACGGATGGTGTTGACGACCAGGGTCGCCAGCGCCTCGCCTTCCACTTCCTCGGCGACAATCAGCAGCGGCTTGCCGGACTTGGCCACGCCTTCGAGCACGGGCAGCAGTTCGCGCACATTGGCGATCTTCTTGTCGTGCAGCAGGATGTATGGATCTTCCAGCTCAGCCTGCATCGACTGCTGGTTGTTGATGAAGTACGGGGACAGGTAGCCGCGGTCGAACTGCATGCCCTCGACGACGTCGAGTTCATTGTCAAGACCCGAACCTTCCTCGACCGTGATCACGCCTTCCTTGCCGACCTTCTCCATCGCCTTGGCGATGAGGTCACCGATATCGGAATCCGAGTTCGCCGAAATCGAGCCGACCTGGGCGATTTCCTTGCTCGTCGAGCACGGCTTGGACAGATTCTTCAGTTCTGCGACCGCACCGATCACGGCCTTGTCGATGCCGCGCTTCAGATCCATCGGGTTCATGCCCGCAGCCACGGCCTTGAGGCCGTCGCGGATCAGCGCCTGCGCCAGCACGGTTGCGGTGGTGGTGCCGTCGCCGGCAACGTCGGAAGTCTTGGACGCGACTTCCTTGACCATCTGCGCGCCCATGTTCTCGAACTTGTCGGCCAGCTCGATCTCCTTGGCGACGGACACGCCGTCCTTGGTGATCGTCGGCGCGCCGAAACTCTTGTCGAGCACGACGTTGCGGCCTTTCGGACCCAGCGTGGCCTTGACGGCATTTGCCAGGACGTTGACGCCGCGCAACATGCGCGCGCGCGCGTCTTCGGAAAAACGGATTTCTTTAGCTGCCATGGTAAAAACTCCTGAAAGTATACTTGTGCGCGAAGTGCGATTATTCGATTACCGCCATCAGATCTTCCTCGCGCATCACGAGGAGTTCCTGGCCGTCGACCTTGACCTCGGTGCCCGAGTACTTGCCGAACAGCACCTTCTCGCCGGCCTTTACGCCGACGGGGCGCACCTTGCCGTCTTCGAGGATCTTGCCGCTGCCGACGGCAACGACCTCGCCCTTGATCGGCTTTTCGGTGGCTGTATCGGGAATGACGATGCCGCCGGCGGACTTGGTTTCCGCCTCCAGGCGCTTGATGATGACGCGGTCGTGCAAGGGACGAAGCTTCATGACAACTTCCTCAACTGGTTGAATGACAAAGAAAACTGGTTCGGCTGTTAGCACTCAGCCTTAGCGAGTGCCAATTCTAGCGGCATGCGAAACATCTGCAAAGTGGATCGACGCCGATCCGAGGAAGATGGGTATTCCCGAGAGGGTTTCAAGGGCGGCCGATTGGCCTGCGTCACTGGCTGACCAGAACCATCCGGCTATTTGCCGGCAGCAGCTGCGTTGGCCTGGACGACCCCATCCGTGCCCGGCTCTTCCCAGCCGCCGCCCAGGGCCCGGATCAATTGCACGCTCGCGCGCAACTGGCGCGTATCCAGATCCAGCGCGTCGCGCTGGGTTTGCAGCGCCGCCGTCTGCGAGGTCACCACGTCAAGATAGTTCACCGCGCCCTGGCGATAACGGTCCATCGAGAAATCCAGCGAGCGCTGCGCGGCAGCGACTGCCGAGTTCTCGGCTTCGGCAGCATCGTGATAGTGGTCGAGCAGGGCCAGATTGTCTTCGACCTGCTGGAACGCGCCGAGCGCCACGCTGCGGTATTTCGCGCTGGTTTCATCGAGCACGGCGCGCGCCTGTGCGACCTGCGCCTTGCGCTTGCCCGCATCGAAAATGCTCAGCAGCGCCGACGGCCCTATTGCCCAGAACGAATTGGGCGCCTGCAGCCAGTTGGGAAACTGGCTGCTTTGATAGCCGGCAGTCGCATTGAGCGTGATCGACGGAAAGAACGCGGCGCGCGCCACGCCAATATCGGCATTCGCCGACTGCATTCGCCGCTGCGCCGCCGCGACGTCGGGACGGCGCTGCAGCAGGGTCGAGGGAATGCCGGTCGGGACCTGCGGCAGCTTGATCGCATCGGTCTGCGCGGCGAGTGAAAATTGCGACGCAGACTCACCCACCAGGGCCGCGATCGCATGTTCCATCAGTGCGCGTTGTGCCAGCGTCTGCGCGGCTTGCGAGCGCGCGACATCGAGCTGGGTTTGCGCGCGTGCGACGTCCAGGCCCGGCGCGATGCCGCCATCGTGGCGCTGCTTGGTCAGCTCCAGCGCGCGGCGATAAGCCTTCACCGTGTCGTCGAGAATCGCGCTGTCGCGATCGAAGCCGCGCAACTGGATATAGTCGTCGACCAGCTGTGCGATCAGGCTCAGGCGTGCATTTTCCAGGTCCGCGGCGGCGGCCGCGGCCTGGGCGTTGCCGGACGCAACCTGATTGCGAATCCTGCCCCACAGATCCAGTTCGTAGCTTGCGCCTGCTCCGACCGTGTTCGAATCGTAAAAGAGCGGCTTGCCGGTCCCGCTCCGGGGCGCGGTGGCCGATTGAAGGTCGCGTTCGACGTCGGCGCTTCCGGTCACGCTCGGGAACAGGCCCGCGCGCACCTGATCGCTGAACGATCTGGCCTGCTGGTAACTTGCCAGCGCAGCGGCCAGATCGGGATTGTTGGCGACGAGCTCTTTCTGCAACCCATCCAGTTGCGCGTCACCGTACAAGGTCCACCATGCATCCCGCGCCAGGCGATCGGCCGGCTGCGCGGCGATCCACGGAGCAGCGCTGCCGGAAGGAATTTCCTTGTACGCAGCCGCAGTGGGAACTGGCGGCGTCTTCAGCTCCGGCGCGAGCGAGCAGCCGGCGAGCGAAGTCGCCAGCACGATGATAGGAAAAAGCGGTTTTTTATCCTTTTTCATTTTTACCCTTTTGCGCAGCGCTCACCGCCGGCTTCGACGTCGCGCCGGCGATGCGCACTTCGGCGCCATTGCCGATTCCGTCCGGCGGGTTTTCGATGACGCGATCGGTCGCGGCAAGACCCGAGCCGATCTCAATGATCTTGCCGAGGTCGCGCGCTATGGTGACCGGCTTGAGCACGACATGGTTGCCGGCATCGACCGTGGCAATGGACAGGCCCTTGGCATCGAAGATCAGCGCGCTGGCAGGCACGCTCAGCGCATTGGCGCGACCAACCATGTCCATGCGCACGCTCGCATAACCGCCCGGCATCAATTCGCCGGCACTATTGTCGACCGACAGCTGCATCAGCGTGGTGCCAGATGAGGCAGTGACCGATTGCGCCGAAGATTCGACCGTCGCCGCATAGGTTTTATCCGCATGCTCGGGCACGCCGAGTGTCGCCTTGGTACCCGGCGGTATGCTCGGCACGTAGTTCTGCGGCACGTTCACGTAGACGCGCAGCTTCTTCGTATCGGAAACCACGAACAGTTCCGGGCCGCCGCCGGAACCGGCATTGATCAACTGGCCGACATCGGTTTCACGTGCGGTGACGGTACCGTCGAAGGGGGCGACGATGCGGGCGAAGCCTTTCGTCGCGACGATGCGATCGACATTGGCCTGCGCGGCCTTGACCATCGCCTGCTTCGCAGTGAAATCGCCAGTCTTCTCGTCGACTTCCTGTTTGGACACCGAGTCCGAGCCGAGCATCGCCGACCAGCGCTTGGCCGTGGTCTGCGCAAGCGCGGCATTGGCTTGGGCGCTGGACAGATCGGCGCGCGCCTGAAGCAGCTGTTGGTCCAGATCCGGCGTTTCGATTTCGGCGAGCAGATCGCCGGCTTTTACCTGAGCGCCGATATCGTATTTCCAGCTTTTCAGATAACCGCTGACGCGTGCATAAATCGGCGCACGCGAATACGCTTCGATGCGGCCGGGCAATTCCAGGCCTGAGCTATTTGTGGCGTTGTTCGGTGGCGCAACCGAAACTGTCGGCAATGCCTGCGCCTCGGTCCAGTCGTGCAGGCGCGAGCTTTCCGCCGCGCGCGTGATCACTCCGTACGCCACTATCACGACGGCAACGGCCATGGCGGCGATGCCTGTGATGCGCAGTCCGCGCCGCGATCCGGCCTGGAGCGGGACGCGATCATCTTCGACGCTATCGTGCTTGACGGGATCATGCGGTGACATGGGCTGCTCCAAACGAGGATTGCGGCGCGGACTTGTGGCCATAGCGCCGATGGACGATGCTGAATACGACAGGTACGAAAAACAGGGTCGCCGCCGTGGCGAAGACAAGGCCGCCAATCACTGCGCGGCCGAGCGGCGCGTTCTGTTCGCCGCCTTCGCCCAGGCCCAGCGACATCGGCGCCATGCCGATGATCATCGCCAGTGCCGTCATCAGCACAGGACGCAGACGGACGAAACCGGCTTCGAGCGCGGCCGCGGTCGCATCGCCAAGTTCGTTCAACTTCTCGCGTGCGAAACTGATCACCAGCACGCTGTTTGCGGTGGCCACGCCCATGCACATGATCGCGCCGGTCAAGGCCGGTACCGACAATGTGGTATGCGTCGCAAACAGCATCCACACGATGCCGGCGAGCGCGGCCGGCAACGCCGTGATGATCACGAACGGATCGCTCCATGACTGGAAATTCACGACGATCAGGAAATAGATCAGCACGATCGCGCCGAGCAGACCGAACAGCAATCCGGAGAATGCACTGTTCATCGTCTTGACCTGGCCGAGCAGGGCTACCGTGGTGCCCTTGGGTTTGTCCTTGGCATTGGCGTCGATGATTCTCTGTACCTCGGCGGCGATGGAGCCGAGGTCGCGGCCCTGCGTCGTCGCGTAGATCTGCACCATCGGCTGGATGTCATACTGCGAAACGACCGCGCTGGCGTTGCCGCGGCGGATCGTGGCGATACCGCCGAGCACTTGTGGAGTCGTCGCGCCAGGCGCGTTGATCGGCAGGTTCTGCAGTTCTTCGAGCGAATCGATCCTATACTGCGGCGTCTGCATCACGATCGGGTACGACACGCCGTTCTGCGGATTGAGCCAGAAGGTCGGGGCAACCTGGCTGGAGCCGGCCAGATTGACGACGAGACTGTTGGTCACGTCGCGCTCGGTCACCCCGGCGTACTGCGCGCGCGTGCGATCGACGTCGACGTTGAGCGTCGGCGCGGTCACGGCTTGCTGGATGCGCGCGTCTGCCACGCCCGGCACATGGCGAATCTGATCAATCAGTTTGTTCGCGTAGGCGAAATTGGCATCGATGCTGTTGCCGCGAATCTGCACATCGATCGGCGCCGGCGCGCCGAAATTGAGAATCTGGCTGACGATATCGGCAGGCAGGAACGCGAACGTCATGCCCGGAAAACGCCGCGGCAGCTCCTCACGCAGACGGCGCACGTAACCTTCGGTCGGTGCATGGCCTTCCTTCAGCGAGATCTGGATATCGCCATCCTGCTCACCGATCGTGCCGGTGTTGTTGTAGATCGTGTTGATGCTCGATATGTAGCTGCCGACGTTGTCGACCATCGCGCTCATCTCGTCTTGCGGAATGATTTCGCGGATTGCTTTCTGCACCTCGGCGAAACGCGCAGCGGTTTCTTCCACGCGCGTACCGATCGGCGCGCGTGCATGCATCAGGATCTGCCCGCCATCGACTTTGGGAAAGAAGTTGCGGCCGACAAAAGGCAGCAGCAGGAACGACGCGACGACGAAGGTCAGAAAGCCGGCCACAAAGACTTTGCGATGCTCGATCGCGAGCCTGAGCAGATCGTGGTAGCCGGCGCGCATGCGGATGAAGCGTGCTTCGAATCCGCGCTGGAAACGCACCAGCGGATTGTTCGATGCGGGCGCGTCGATCACGTTGCCATGGTCATCGACATGCGGCGCGTGCTTTTGCAGCAGGTATTTCGCCATGGTCGGCACCAGGGTGCGCGAGAGCACGAACGAAAAAATCATTGCGAAGATGACCGCCTCGGCCATCGGCACGAACAGATAACGCGCTACGCCTTCGAGGAAGAACATCGGTATGAACACGATGCAGATGCACAGCAGCGAGACGAAGGCCGGTATGACGATCTGCGCCGCACCGTCCATGATCGCGGTTTCCACTTCCTTGCCGTGCTCCAGATGCCAGTTGATGCTCTCGATCGTCACCGTGGCCTCGTCGACGAGAATGCCGACCGCGAGGGCAAGACCGCCGAGGGTCATGATGTTCAGCGTCTCGCCCATCGCCGACAGCGTGATGATCGCGCCCAGAATCGACAGCGGGATCGACACCGCCACGATCAGGGTCGAACGCCAGCTGCCGAGGAACAGCAGGATCATCAGGCTGGTCAATGCCGCCGCGATCACGCCTTCCTTGACCACGCCGCTGATCGCATTGCGCACGAACATCGACTGATCGCCGATGGGTTTCACTTCGAGATTGTCCGGCAGCGTTGGTTTGAGTTCCTCGGCCAGCTTCTTGATGCCATCGATGATGTCCAGGGTCGATGTCGTTCCATTCTTGAACACCGACATCAGCACCGAACGGCCGCCATCGACATGGACGATGTTGCCTTGTACGGCATTGCCGTCGCGCACACTGGCGACGTCATGCAGGTAGATCACCGTGCCGTTGACCGTCTTGATCGGGAGATTGGCGATATCGTTCAGATCGGACGGCGCGTTATTGAGATTGACGGCGTACTCGAGATCACCAATTTTCTGCGTGCCTGCCGGCGTCAGCAGGTTTTGTGCGGCCAGCGTATTGGCCACATCCTGGCCGGTGAGTCCGCGCGCCTGCAAAGCCGCCGTGTCCAGATCGATCTGCACCTGGCGCGACTTGCCACCGAACGGATACGGAATCGCGGCGCCCGGCACCGAGACCAGGCGCGTGCGCAGCTGGTTCATCGCCAGGTCCGCCAGCGTCTGCTCGGTCAATCCCTTGCCGGACAACGCCAGCTGCAGGATCGGTACCGTTGATGCGCTGTAATTGACGATCAACGGCGGCGTTGCGCCGGGGGGCATCTGCTTGATCAGCGTCTGCGCAATCGCGGTGACCTGCGCGTTGGCGATACTGACGTTTACCGACGGGTGGAAGAATATCTTGACGATGCCGAAACCGGTATACGAAGTCGCCTCGATATGCTCAATATCGTTGACCGTCGTTGTCAGCGCGCGTTCGAACTGAGTGGTGATGCGCCCGGACATCTGGTCCGGCGGCAGGCCGGTGTATTGCCATGCGACCGCGATGATCGGAATATTGATGTTGGGGAAGATGTCGGTTGGCGTGCGCAGTGCGGCCAGCGGCCCGATGATGAGGATCAGCAGGGCGAGCACGATGAACGTATAGGGGCGCGATAACGCGATGCGGACGATGCCTAACATGCAGACGATCCGTGCAGATGTTGCGGTGCACGAATTATCGGGCCGGCGCGACCGCTTCCGAAGACCGCGCGCATGAAGATTTGTTCATGTTCGCGCGCAACTTCCCCGCACTAGGTCGTGCGAGCGCCCGCATCCTGGCAAGGCCAGCAGTAAACCGTCATGCGCGCGCCGCCGCTGCGGCCTTCCCCGGCGTTGTCAGCAATCTCGAAACAGTAACCATGCAGCTTGGCAATCGCGGCAACGACGGACAGGCCCAATCCGTGCCCCGTGCCGTCGTCATCGCCAAGCGTGGTCTTGCTGCGATAGAAACGCCGCAGCACCGCCTGGCGTTCGCTGGCGGGAATACCCGGGCCGCTATCGAGCACGTCGATGCGCGCGCCTGCGGCCTGCGCGCTTGCACATAGTTCGATCCGGCCCTGCGCGGGTGTGAACTTGATCGCGTTGTCGACCAGATTGCTGATCGCTTCAAACAGCAGGTGTGCGTCCGCCTGCAGCGGCGGCAGGGCCGCGGCGGTGAGCGTGAAGACGATATTTTTTTCCTCGGCCAATGGCGCATAAAGCTCGTGTATGCGTTGCAGCGTCTCGCCAAGATCGACTTCGCCGAATCCGGCACGACGGCGCAGATCCTCGAGTTCGGAAATGCGCAACAGCGCGCGGAAACGGTCGAGCAGCGCGTCAACATCGGCGATGCAGCGCTCGATCATGCCGGCGCGCGGGTCGTCCGCCTGGCTCTGCTGTTGGACGCGATATAACAGCGTGCGCAGCCGCGTCAACGGCGTGCGCAGATCATGGGCGATGCTGTCGGACACTCCTTTCACTTCACCGAGCAGGCGCTCGACCTGATCGAGCATGCGGTTGACGATGGTCGCGAGCATGTCCAGTTCATCGCGCCGGTCCGATACCGGCAGGCGCGCGCCCAGATCGCCGCGCATGATCGGCTGGATCGCGGTTTCGATCCTGCGCACACGCTTGAGCGGACCGCGGCTGAGCAGGAATCCGCCGATGAGACCGGGGATCAGCATGAGCGAAAGTGCCCAGCCAAGCGCGCTGCGCGTCATCGCGCCGATGCGGTCGGCAACGCTGGTATAACGGGCGAGCACGAGCATGTCACCGGACTCCAGACGCAGGGCCACGGCAAGTGCACGCGCGCTGTGTTCGCCATTCACGGCCTGCACGCCGTTGGGCAGCGGATGAATCAGTCCGTCCGGCGGCAGGCTTTCGGGCAGCCGATCGATGTTGCCGGACAGATACGCGCCCCTGGTGTCGAACAGGCCGTAGAACATGACGCCGCGCAGATCCAGTTCGCTGGTCGCTGCCAGCATGAGCGGCAGGCGTACGCGCTCGACACTGGCCAGATAGTGCACGCGCTGCTGGAGAATCTCGCCGACGATCTGATCCAGGTATTGCGTCGTCTGCCAGCTGATCGTGCCGATCAGCACGATGCTCCAGAGCAGGAAGAAGGCGCCATAGATGACGATCAGGCGCGTCGTGCTTGGGTGCCAGCGTACGCCGACCGGGGCCGGCGCAAGATCATCCTGATCCGCCATCCGATTCATGCGGGTGCCCCGAGCGTATAGCCGCAGCCGCGCACTGTGCGGATCAGCGGGGGCAGATCGCCGCCGTCGACCTTGCGCCGCAGCCGCGCGATGTGCACATCGATCACGTTGGTCCCCGGATCAAAGTGATAGCCCCAGACGTTTTCAAAGATCATCGTGCGCGTCAGCACCTGCTCGGAATTCCGCATCAGGAATTCGAGCAGGCGGAATTCGATCGGCAGCAATTCGAGAATTACGCCGCCGCGGCGCGCGCGACGCGCGATCAGATCCAGCTCCAGATCGCCGGTGCGCAAGACCGTGTCCGGCACGCTTCCACGCTGGCGCCGCAGCAGCACTTCGATGCGTGCCGCCATCTCGTCGGGAGCGAAGGGCTTGGTCAGGTAATCATCGCCGCCGGCGCGCAGACCGCGCACGCGTGCATCAACATCGCTCAGCGCGCTGATCATGAGCACTGGCGTGTCGATCCCCGCACGGCGCAATTCGGTCACGATGGCAAGCCCGTCCAATCCCGGCAGCATGCGGTCCAGCGTGATCGCGTCGTAAGTGCCGGACATCGCCTTGTCGAGACCGATCTGACCGTCGCCGATGTGCTCGACTTCGTTGCCATGAGCCTTGAGCTCGGCAACGATCTCGCGCGCCGTCACCGGATCATCCTCGATGGTCAAGATCCTGGCCATGAACCTGCAGCCGCTTGGGCAGACATGACCAATGGTATAGCAGACCCGGGGGCGCTGGCGCCCGATTCCTGCCGCGACGCGAACTCATGCATGCGATCGTGGTCGATATGGCGATCGGCCCGCGGCAACATCGGGCCTCGGTAGGTGCGTTGCGCGGGCCAATGCAATTCTTGCGCGCCCGTGCCGGTCCTGCTGCCATCCCCTCCTCGAACCTGCGACAATTCGCGAATGAATCGACTGCTGACATTTTGCGCGGTGTTCCTTGCCTTCGGCATCCATCCCGGCTCCCATGCTGCCGACGCGGACAACCTGCTGCCGGTCGACCAGGCGTTCCGCGTCGACGCCAGGGCGGTGGATCGCCGGACGATCCAGCTCGATTTCGCGATCGCCGACGACTACTACCTTTATCGCGAACGGATCAAAACCCGGAGCATCGATCCGGCCGTGACATTCGACGCGCTCGATCTGCCGGCAGGCGAGAAAAAGCACGACGAGTTTCTCGGCGATGTCGAGGTCTATCACCATGGCTTTTCCGCCATCCAGCATCTGACCGCATCGGCAACCGCGGACAAGATCGCGCTGGAACTGCGCTATCAGGGCTGCCATCAGGTCGATCCGAAAATCTGCTTTCCGCCGCAGAAGGTCGCGCTGAGTATAGTTTTACCAAAAGTAGACGCCGGCACGGCACCCGCCTCGCTCGGCGCCGCGTTGTCCGCACCGGTAGGAAGTTCGCTCCTCGGCGGCGGCACGCCGCTGCCGGCCGAGCAGGCCTTCGTGTTCGAGACGATCGCCACCGGACCGAACGAAGTCCTGGCGCGCTTCACCATGCCCAGGAGCTACTACCTGTATCGCGACAAGACCTTTTTCACGGCCGATGGCGCCAGTCTCGGCACACCGCAATGGCCACCGGGCAAGGAACACACTGATGCGAATTTCGGCGCGACCACGGTCTATTTCGACCAGGTTGAGGTGCCGATTGCGCTGACACGCAGCGGCGCGTCGGGACAGACAATCGCACTCACCGCCAGCTTTCAGGGTTGCCTGGAGAACAGTGTCTGCTATCCAGTGATGACGCGAACCGTGAATGTCACGCTGCCGGCTGCCGACGCAAGCAATCCTGCCAATGCCGCGCCGGCAACGGCGGTGACGTCGTCGGCAACTGGCAGCGAAGACGGCGACAGCCGTTTCCGGCATGCGCTGAACGGCTCGCTGTGGCTGGTGTTCGGCGCGTTTTTCCTCGCCGGACTGGGACTGGCTTTCACCCCCTGCGTATTCCCGATGATTCCCATCCTGTCCGGCATCATCGCCGGCGCCGGCGACAGTATTTCGACCCGGCGCGCCTTGCTGCTCTCGTTCGTCTACATTCTGGCGAATGCGGTGATCTTCACGATCGCCGGCGTGATCGCCGGCCTCGCCGGCAAGAATCTGCAGGCCGCGTTCCAGACGCCCTGGGTGCTGTGGACCTTCGCCGGCATGTTTGTGCTGATGGCCCTGTCGATGTTCGGTTTCTACGAGCTGCAATTGCCCAGTTCCTGGCAATCGAAAATCGCCAATGTCAGCAACAAGCAATCTGGCGGCTCGCTGACCGGCGTGGCAATCATGGGCGCGTTGTCGGCCTTGATCGTCGGCCCCTGCGTCACGCCGCCGCTCGCCGTCGCGGTCCTGTACATTGCGCAGAAACACGACGCGTTTCTCGGCGGCTTCGCCCTTTTCGCGCTGGCCCTGGGCATGGGCGCGCCGCTGGTGGTGTTCGGCGCCAGCGCCGGCAAACTGCTCCCGCGCGCCGGTGCGTGGATGGATGCGGTCAAGGCGGTATTCGGCGTGAGCTTCCTCGCGCTGGCGATATGGATGCTCTCGCGCATACTCGACAGCGGCTGGATCATGCTCATGGGCGCCGTACTTGCGGTCGCCTGCGCAGTCTATCTCGGCGCGCTGGAACGCCTGCCCGACGGCGCTTCGGGCTGGCGCAAGCTCTGGAAGACCCTGGGCGTGGTGCTGCTGATCGCCGGCGCGGCCGAACTCATCGGCGCCGCGGCCGGATCGAACGATCTGCTGCAACCCTTGCACGGACTGAGCGCCGGCTCGAGCGCTGCCGGCAGCGCGCCGGTGACACTGCCCTTCCGCAGGATCAAATCGGTCGCCGACGTCGAACGCGAACTGGCTGCGGCGAAATCCGCGGGCAAACCCGCCCTGCTCGATTTCTATGCCGACTGGTGCGTATCGTGCAAGGAAATGGAAAAATTCACTTTTTCCAACCGCGACGTGCAGGCGGCACTGGCGGGCTTCGTCCTGTTGCAGGCTGATGTAACAGCGAACGACGATACCGACCAGGCGCTGATGAAACGCTACGGCATCGTGGCACCGCCGGATACGCTGTTCTTCGGCGCGGACGGTATCGGAAAACCCGCCTTGCAACTCACCGGCCCCGAGGACGCGGACAAGTTTCTCAAGCGCGTCGCCGCGGCGAAATAGGCCCGTGTTCAGCCGCAGCAATCTGCTCATCATCTTCGTCGCGATCGTCGGCGCCGGACTGGGTCTGCTCGCCGGCAGCCGGTTTGGCCAAGGGCCGGAAGTTGTGCCGCCAGCGGGCATGGCCATCCTCAAGCCAGGCGACATGCGCGCCGATCTGCAACTGCCCGGCAGCGACGGACACGCGCACCGGCTCAGCGACTGGGATGGAAAACTCGTCCTGCTGAATTTCTGGGCGACGTGGTGCGGTCCGTGCCGCGAAGAAATGCCGCTGTTGAGCGAAACCGGGGCGAAATTTTCGCGCAACGGCCTGCAAGTGGTAGGTATCGCGATCGATGATGCCGAGGCGGTGCAGGGCTTTCTCAAGGACAGCCCAGTGCGCTATCCCATCCTGATCGGCGGCGACGACGATCCGAACGCGTCCTTGCTGTTCGGCGATACCCGCAGCGTGCTCCCGTACAGCGTGCTGATCGGGCGCGACGGCAAATTGCTCGCCCAACGGGCCGGCAGTTTTTCCGCATCCGAGCTGATCAATTGGCTGCAGCCGCATCTAGAGCATTCCGACTAACATCGGCAATCTCCGGCGATCTTGGATGGATCGTGCTGGACAAGTTCGGCCAAGTCTTGCACACTTGCGCGCCTTGCCCGGGCCCGCTCGCCCGGCGGATATGCTCCGTGGCGACGATCCTGGTTCTGCATGGCCCCAATCTCAATCTGCTCGGTACGCGCGAGCCGGAGGTCTACGGCCATGCCACCCTCGCCGACATCGATGCCATGCTGGTCGGGATCGCGCAAAAGGCAGGTCATGCACTGACCAGCCTGCAATCGAATGCGGAGCACGCGCTGATCGACCGCATTCATGCGGCGCGCGACGATGGCACGGCCTTCATCCTGGTCAATCCCGGCGCGTTCACGCATACCAGCATCGCGCTCCGCGACGCGTTTGCGGCGGTGAAGATTCCATTCATTGAACTGCATCTGTCGAACGTGCACGCCCGCGAACCATTCCGGCGCCATTCCTATCTTTCCGACGTCGCAGTCGGCGTGATTACCGGCTTCGGCGCCGACAGCTACCGGCTGGCGCTGGATGCTGCGCTTGCGCGACTCGCGCGCGGCGCCTGAACAAACCCCATTGTCGTTTTACCGAGGGTCTTTCCGTGGATCTGCGCAAGATAAAAAAACTTATCGACATTCTCGAAGAATCCAACCTTGCCGAACTGGAGATTCACGAGGGCGAGGAGTCGGTCCGTCTGAGTCGCCTGCCCAAGGGTTCGTTCACAGCCCAGGCACAGGCGCCGGTAACCCATGTGCATGTCGAGCCGCAACGCGCTCCTGCCGCCACGGCCATCGCGGCCGACAGCGTAGCCTCGGCCGAGGCCGTTGGCAGGGCATTGCCGCCGGGACACGTGGTGCGCTCGCCGATGGTCGGCACGTACTACGGCTCGGCCAATCCGGAATCACCGCCCTTCGTCAAGGTCGGTCAGCAGGTCAAGGTCGGCGATACGCTGGGCATCATCGAGGCGATGAAGATGTTCAACCAGATCGAAGCGGATGCCGCCGGCACCATCGTCGCCATAGTGGCCAGCAACGGCGAACCGGTGGAATTCGACGAGCCCTTGTTTGTGATTGGATGAAATACCGGGCTGAGAGCCTGGGGCTGAGGGCTGAACAGCCTGGCCCTTGTTGCTCTTGGCCCTCAGCCCTAGGCCCTCAGCCCTATGTTAGACAAAGTCGTCATCGCCAACCGCGGCGAAATCGCCCTGCGCGTGCTGCGTGCCTGCCATACGCTCGGCATCAAGACTGTGGCCGTGCATTCCACGGTCGATCGCAACCTCAAGCATGTCGGCATGGCCGACGAATCGGTCTGCATTGGCCCAGGGCCCGCTGCGGAAAGCTATCTCAATGTGCCGGCGATCATCGCCGCGGCTGAGGTCACCGACGCGCAGGCCATTCATCCCGGCTATGGATTTCTTTCCGAGAATGCGGATTTCGCCGAGCGCGTGGAGCAATCCGGTTTCATCTTCATCGGGCCGACGGCCAGCGTCATCCGCCTGATGGGCGACAAGGTGCAGGCGATCAAGGCGATGAAGGCCGCCGGCGTGCCCTGCGTGCCTGGTTCCGGCGGTCCGCTCGGCGACGATCCGGCCGAGAACAGCCGCATCGCCCGCGAGATCGGCTATCCGGTCATCATCAAGGCCTCCGGCGGCGGCGGCGGCCGGGGCATGCGCGTGGTGCACACCGAGGCGCATCTGAGCAATGCCGTGGCCATGACCAAATCCGAGGCCAAGGCCGCGTTCGGCAACGACCAGGTCTACATGGAGAAATTCCTGGAGAATCCTCGCCACGTCGAGATCCAGGTGCTGGCCGACGGCCAGGGCAATGCGATCCATCTGGGCGAACGCGACTGCTCGATGCAGCGCCGCCACCAGAAAGTGGTCGAGGAAGCACCCGCGCCCGGCATCGGTTCCGAACAGCGCGAAGCGATCGGCAAGGTCTGTGTCGAGGCTTGCCTGCGCATCGGCTACCGCGGCGCCGGCACGTTCGAATTCCTGTACGAAAATGGAAAGTTCTATTTCATCGAAATGAACACGCGCATCCAGGTCGAACATCCGGTAACCGAATTCGTCACCGGCGTGGACCTCGTGCGCGAACAACTGCTGATCGCCGCCGGCGAAAAACTTTCGTTGCGCCAGAGCGACATCAAGCTGACCGGCCACGCGATCGAGTGCCGCATCAACGCCGAAGACCCGGATACCTTCATGCCCTCGCCCGGCACGGTGAAGCGCTACCTCGCCGCCGGCGGCCCCGGCGTGCGCATGGATACGCACATCTACGACGGCTACCGCATTCCGCCGAATTACGATTCGATGATCGGAAAACTCATCGTGCACGGCCGCGACCGCGACACCGCGATCGCGCGCATGCGCATCGCCCTGGGCGAACTGGTGATCGACGGTGTCAAGACGAATATTCCCCTGCAGCAGCGGATCATCGCCGACGTGGGCTTTCACGGCGGTGGCCAGAATATCCACTATCTGGAAAGGCGCATGGCCGAGCAACGGGAGAAGAGCATAGGGCTTAGGGCCGAGGGCTGAACAACGGACGACGGCAACGATGTTGAACTGGGTATCTGCAGGCATGATTCACGGACACGGCGAATGGAGCATCGGAGTCACCTGTTGGCTTCGCGGGTGCAGCCCTAAACTCTCGTCTCGGCCCTGAAAAATGAGCTGGCTTGAACTCTCACTGACCCTGCATGCCGCCCAGCAGGCCTCGATCGAAGCGGCGCTGGAGGACCTCGGCGCATTGTCGATCACGTTGCGCGACGCCGATGCGGACACGCCTGACGAGCGCGCGATCTTCGAGCCCGGCGTCGGTGAAACGCCGTTGTGGAACGATATCGTCGTGCAGGCCCTGTTTGCGTCCGGCGTCGACCGCGCCGGCCTGGTGCATGCGCTGACCGAACTGGCGCCGGGACTGACGCCGGAGCAGCTGACGTTCCGCGAGGTCGCCGACCAGGACTGGACGCGCGCCTGGATGGATCTGTTCAGGCCCATGCGCTTCGGCCGGCGCCTCTGGATTTACCCGTGGAATATCGAGCCGCCCGCGACCGATGCCGATGCCGTGATCGTACGTCTGGATCCCGGTCTGGCATTCGGTACCGGCACGCATCCGACGACGGCGTTGTGCCTGGAATGGCTGGATGCCCGCGATCTCGTCGGCAAGACCGTCATCGATTATGGCTGCGGCTCGGGAGTGTTAGCGATCGCGGCGCTCAAGCTCGGTGCCACGCGCGTCATGGGCATCGACAACGATGTCCAGGCGCTGGCGGCAAGTCGCGACAACGCCGAACGCAACGGCGTGGCGGGCATGCTGGATTTGTATCTTCCAGACCATCTACCGCCACTGCAGGCAGACGCACTGGTGGCCAATATCCTCGCCGGTCCGCTGGCCGACCTTGCGCCACTGTTCGCGCAGCGGCTTGCGCCCGCCGGTGCGCTGGCCTTGTCCGGCATCCTCGCCGGTCAGGAAGGCGATTTGCTTGAGCGCTATGGCGAATGGTTCGACAATCTTGTCGTTGCGCAGTGCGAGGACTGGATACGTATCGACGGCACACGCAAGGCCTGAGGTTGGCGCTGGTAGGTTGCAGGCGCGGCAGCGCCGCGGACCGGAGCCTTCGCCCCTGCCGACAACCGGGAACCGGCAACTGTCGCTCCGCTCTCA
Source organism: Rudaea sp. (assembly GCA_031291055.1). Lineage (GTDB taxonomy): Bacteria > Pseudomonadota > Gammaproteobacteria > Xanthomonadales > Rhodanobacteraceae > Rudaea. Next base: position 68,801 of record JARLJU010000067.1, read on the forward strand.
AGCTACAATCGCCGCCATGTATACCCAATGCCCGGAATGTCTGACGATCTACAAGATTGCCGCAGGCACGTTGGCGGAAGGCCACGGCAGTGCGCGTTGCGGACATTGCGCCGCAGTGTTCGATACTCTGCAGACCCTCACCGAGCAATTGCCGAGCGAGCCGTTCCAGCAACTTGACCGGCGCGCCGGCGGAGACGCGCCGCCGCAACTATCTGTACCCGCGCTGCGGCCGACGCCCTCGCAGCAGCAAACCCTATTGTTCGATCCCGATGAACGCCGCCGCAGCACACCCCATCGTGCACACACGCCGGCCTTCGCGCATGCGCGTCGCGCGCGCCCGCGCACACGCAACTGGCCATGGGCCCTGGGCGCAAGTGCGCTGCTGTTGAGCCTGCTCGCACAACTGGGATACGCAGAACGCGCGCCTCTGCTCGACGATGCGCGTGTGCGTCCCCTGCTCGATCGGACTTGCGCGCAACTCGGCTGCCACCTGCCGCTGCGCCACGATCCGGCCAGACTGCAACTGCTCTCACGGGACATCCGCCCGCATCCTTCCGTGCCCAGCGCGCTGATAATCTCGGCAACCTTGCGCAACGATGCCGATTTCGCGCAGGCTTTTCCGGCGGTGGAGATCACCTTGTCCGACCTGGATGAAAACCGCATCGCCATGCGCCGATTCCTGCCGCAGGAATACCTGGGTGACAGCCGCAACCTGGTCAGCGGCATGGCCCCCGGCGCCACGGCGGCACTGGTGTTCGAAGTGGCCGATCCGGGCAAGAACGCGGTCGCGTTCGAATTCAAGTTCTTCTGAAACACGCTGAATCGCGGTCGGCGGGATTGCAACGAGCACGACCATGTCGGCATGTTCGCGGATTGAATTGATCGGAGCATCCCTTGGGGTTAAACTCCCGCCCCCGCCGCCGCGTCGTTCGCCGCTTTCCTGCTCGGCGCGGATACCGTCATGGAAGTCAGCTCCCAAGGGTTGTGCACCGCTGTGAATGCCGTTCCTGTCCTGCAAGCCGTGCAAGCCGACATGGCAGCCGAGTCCGCCCTGCAACCGGCGCTGCGCGAATGCGTAGCGCGCGCGGTGCGCCGCTACCTGAGCGATCTGGATGCACAGATGCCCGAAGGGCTCTACGACCTGGTCATCCACGAGGTCGAGGCGCCGCTGTTGCATGAAGTGCTGGTCTGGAGCGGCGGCAATCAAAGCAAGGCGGCGACGGCACTCGGCATCAATCGCGCCACCCTGCGCAAGAAACTCGCCGCACGCGGTCTGGACTGATCGCGCCGATACTGGGACGACAGCTATAATCTTTTGTCTGCTGTTGCGGGAATAACGATGTTCGACGCCACCCTGATCCCGATCCGTCGCGCGCTGCTGAGCGTGTCCGACAAGACCGGCCTTGTCGACCTGGCGCGCGGTCTGGACGCACTCGGCGTCGCATTGATCTCGACCGGCGGCACGGCGCGCGCGCTGCGCGAAGCAGGCATCAGCGTCCGCGACGTGAGCGAGGTGACCGGCTTTCCCGAAATCATGGACGGCCGCGTCAAGACCCTGCATCCGAAAATCCACGGCGCCCTGCTCGGCCGGCGCGGCAGCGACGATGCGGTGATGGTGCAGCACGGCATCGAAGGCATCGACCTGCTCGTCGTGAACTTGTATCCGTTTGAACAAATCACCGCGGCTCCCGATTGCAGCCTGACCGAAGCAATCGAACACATCGATATCGGCGGTCCGGCAATGCTGCGTGCCGCCGCCAAGAACCACGAGCACGTCGCCGCCGTGGTTGATCCGGCCGATTACGCCGAACTGATCGAAACCCTGCACGCACAGGAGGGCACCACGCTGGATCAGCGCCGGCACCTGGCTGCAAAGGTGTACGCGCACACTGCACGCTACGACGGTGCCATCGCCAACTGGCTCGGCGCGCATGTCGATGCGGACCAGATGGATCAATTTCCGCCCAGCCTGCACCTGTCGTTCGAGCGCAAGGCGATATTGAGATATGGCGAAAACCCGCATCAGAACGGCGCGCTGTACGTCGAACGCAACGCACCCTCCGGCGGTGTCGCCAATGCCCGTGTGCTGGCCGGCAAGGAACTGAGCTTCAATAACATCGCCGATGCCGACGCCGCGCTCGAATGCGTCAAGGCCTTTCAAAAGACCCCGGCCTGCGTCATCGTCAAACACGCCAATCCCTGCGGCGTGGCGTTCGGTACGACCGCGATCGAGGCCTACGATCGGGCCTACGCCACCGATCCGGTGTCCGCATTTGGCGGCATCATCGCGTTCAACCAGCCATTGGACGCGGCGACCGCGCAGGCGATCGTCGAGCGCCAGTTCGTCGAGGTGGTCATTGCCCCCGAAGTGGACAGCGATGCGCTCGCGGCATTTTCAAAAAAACCCAACGTGCGTGTTCTCGCCTGCGGGCAGTGGCCGGAGCAGCCATCGCCTGCGCTCGAATTCAAACGCATCGCCAACGGCCTGCTGGTGCAGGATGCCGACCGCGATACGCTGCTGCTGTCGGATTTGAAAGTCGTATCGCGGCGCGTGCCGGACACGACCGAGTTGCGCGATCTGCTGTTTGCCTGGCATGTGGCGATGTTCGTCAAGTCCAACGCCATCGTTTACGCGCACGACGGCCGCACTATCGGCGTCGGCGCCGGCCAGATGAGCCGTGTGATCAGCGCCCGGATCGCGGCCATGAAGGCCGAGGAAGCGGGCCTCACGGTGCGCGGCAGCGTCATGGCTTCCGATGCGTTCTTCCCGTTCCGCGATGGCATCGACGCGGCTGCCGCCGCCGGCATCCGCGCGGTGATCCAGCCTGGCGGTTCGATGCGCGATGCCGAAGTGATCGCCGCCGCCGACGAACACGATATGGCGATGGTGTTTACCGGCGTGCGGCATTTCCGCCACTGAGCAGGCCGAGGGCTTAAGAGCCACTTCCTGCACCGCCCACAGCCCTCAAGAATCATGGCACGACGCAAATGAAGATTCTGGTCATCGGTTCCGGCGGACGCGAACATGCGCTGGCGTGGAAACTCCGGCAGTCACCGCGCGTGAGCGAAGTGATCGTCGCACCCGGCAACGCCGGCACGGCACTGGAACCCGGCGTTCGCAACGCACCGGTGGCGCAGACCGACATCGACGGTTTGCTGCAACTCGCAAAAAAGGAAAATGTCGCATTGACCGTGGTCGGACCCGAGGCGCCGCTGGTTGCCGGCGTGGTCGACCGTTTCCGCGGCGAGGGGCTGCGCTGCTTCGGTCCGCGCAAGATCGCCGCGCAGCTGGAAGGCTCCAAGGCCTTCGCCAAGGATTTTCTCGCCCGCCACAATATACCGACGGCGCGCCATGCCGCGTTTTCCGACATCGTGCCCGCGCTGGCTCACGTGCGCGCGCACGGTGCGCCGATCGTGATCAAGGCCGACGGCCTGGCCGCGGGCAAGGGCGTGGTCGTGGCGCTGACCCTGGCGGACGCCGAACAGGCGCTGCACGACATGCTCGGCGCGCGCGTGCTGGGGGCCGCCTGCGCAAGTGTGGTGATCGAGGAATTTCTCGAGGGCGAGGAGGCAAGCTACATCGTGGCCTGCGACGGCCGCTGCGCACTGCCGCTGGCCACGAGCCAGGACCACAAGCGCCGCGACGACGGCGATTTCGGCCCGAACACCGGCGGCATGGGCGCGTATTCGCCGGCGCCGGTAGTCACTTCCGTGGTCGATCAGCGTGTACTCACGCAAGTCATCGAACCCACGCTCGCCGGCATGGCTGCCGAGGGCGCGCCTTTCATCGGCTTCCTTTATGCCGGCCTGATGATCGATCGCCACGGTGCGCCGCGCGTGATCGAGTTCAACGTGCGTCTGGGCGATCCGGAAACCCAGCCGATCCTGATGCGACTCAAGTCCGACCTGCTGGATCTGATCGACGGCGCACTCGATGGCCGCCTTGACCGCATCAGCGTGTCCTGGGACGCGCGTCCCGCCCTCGGGGTGGTACTGGCCGCGCAAGGCTACCCGGGCACGGTGCGCACCGGCGACCTGATCGAAGGTCACGATGCGGACTTCGGTCCCGACGTCAAGGTCTTCCACGCCGCCAGCAAATTGGAAAATGGGAATGCCATTACTTGCGGCGGTCGCGTGTTGACCGTCTGCGCACTCGGCGCCGACCTGGTGGCGGCGCAGACCAGCGCCTACGCGGCGGCACGGCGCATTCACTTCGATGGCATGTTCTACCGGCGCGATATCGGTTATCGGGCGGTGAGGATCAAATGAGGGCTGCGACCGGGAAGAGCGACGGCACCGAAGTTCTTGCCGTTCCGGTCCGGGGCGCCCCGCACTGCTCACTCAGCACCGCTTGCTCAACCTCAGCACATTGTGCCCATCGACATACTCGTGGCGAAAATCGTCCATCAGCGAACGCACGAGCTGGATGCCGAGGCCGCCGATACGCGATGCGGCGACGGTGGTCACATCGGCCGCCTGCGTGCTGGTCGGATCGAATTCGGCAGCGATGTAGCTGATCGTGGCATCCAGCGAGTTTGCCGTGCGCACCAGCTCCAGCTCGATTGGCCCCGCTGTCTGCTGCGCGTGCATGACCACGTTCGTCAGCAGCTCATCCAGCGCCACCTGCATCGCGCGCAGCGCAGATTCGGGTACGCCGGGCAACAGGGTCCGCTCCAGACGATCGTTCAAGCCGCCGATGGCGCTGCGCTCACGCTCGATGCGCACGCGCCAGACCACTGGCGCGCGCACCGGTCCCGGTTTGCGCCACAAGCGTGTCCAATGATCGCGCAGCCTCCCCATGCGCGCGATGGTGGCGAAAACACGCGGCGTTGGCAACGCCGCGATGGTTCAGTTCGATTTCGCCGCCGGCTGGCTGGCGGCGGCGGGTGCCGGCAGGGGGGTCAGCCGTGCGGGTTTGAAGAACGGGTGTTCCGCCGGCCACGGCCGGTCCGGCACCTGCTTGGCGGCGTACTGGCGCATGGTCGAACGGTACATGTCGGCCAGCGACGTGTCGCCCACCCGCACGGCTTCGTAGATTGCCTCGGCCTGGGATTTCTGTGCATCGTCGAACTTGCCCTGCGCCGCAAATGCGAGCGCCAGCGCAGCGGAGTCGGCTGCATTCGGACGCTGCTGGTACAGCGCCTTGGCATAGTCCAGTGCCATGCTGCGTTCCTGCGGCTTCGCCGCCGCGCAGGTACTGGCCAGGCGCACGAAGATCTGCATCAGATTGCCGTCCTGAGCGCGCTTGGCGAGCTGGTCATTGATCTGTGCCAGGCCATCGCCGCAGCGACCGGCGGCCACGAGCGCCGCCACCAGACGCGCCATCGCATCGATGTTGTCCGGCGCTATCGTCGTGAGCTGGCGGTAATGTTCGGCGGCGTCGGCATAACGCGCACTGCGCATCAGCGCATTGCCCAGCAGCAACTGTGCATCGCCGAGTTTCGGATCGGCGCGCGCGGCGCGCTGGTAGTAGGTATAGGCGTTGGCTTCATCGCCAGCGAACTCATAGACCATGCCCTGCGACAGGTTCGCCGCGGCGCTGTCGGGTTTGACCTTGATGGCGTGCGCGGCTTCGTCCTGTGCCAGGCTGCGTTTGCCGGCAAGCGCATCGATGCGGGCGGCCAGGGCGAGCGCGTCGACATCATCGGCCTGGTCCCTCAGTGCATCGGCCAACTCGGCACGTGCCGGCGCCAACTGATCACGTGCGAGCAATTGCCGCGCACGTTCCAGCGGCGTGCCACCGAGCTGCGGACCGCTCAGGTACATGCCGGTAACCAGGGGGTCGGCAATGCTGGGTTCATTCGATCCGGCGCTGGCGAGTGCGTCCTTGGCCTGCTGCGCATTGCCCTGTCCGGTATAGGCATCGGCCAGATCCTTGTAGAGGGCGTTGGCCTGCGGTTCGAGCTTGAGCGCTGCTGTCAGGCTGGCGATGGCGTCGGCGTAGCGCTTCTGGTGCAGTTCGATGCGGCCGAGCATTGCGAACAGCGCGGCCTGATCCTTGTGTTCGGCAACGACCGTGAGCAGCAGCTTGTGCGCCCCCTCCACGTCGCCCAGATCGACCATGGTTTCGACCAGCCGATAGCGGATCGGCAGATAGTTCGGATCCAGGGCGAGCGCAGCGTCGTAATCGGCACGCGCCTCGGCATCACGTTTCTGCGCGCGCGCGATCACACCGCGCAAGTAAGGCCAGCGACTGTCCTTGGGGCTCAATTGCTCGGCATCGTAGAACGCGACGGCGGCGGCGTCGTTGAATCCCACGCGTGCGTAGACGGCGCCCATCCTGGCATATGCCTGGGCCAGTTCATCGCCGACGAGGCCGACGCGGATCTTATCGAATTCCGTGCGTGCAGCAACAACGTCCTTCGCCACATCGGCCGGCAGCTTCGCCACCTCAGGAGTCGGCAGCGGCTTGACCAGCGCATCGGCCAGTGCCGGCGCCGCCGACAGCGCGAGCATGACGTAGACCGCGCAGCAGAAAAGAGAGGATGTTGGAATCGTCAATTTCGGGATCGTCATGGATTGCTTCGGATTCGGGCCGGCACAGGAGCGCCGACGGTGGATGGGGGCCGCACAGTCTAGCGGCCATTGCGGCCGCGAGCCAGTTGGCGCGCAACCCATGCGCGGTTTGCTACGCTGGGCGCTGCTGCGGGGATATAAACATGGCTGATCAGATCACGCCCGGTCAAAACCAGTTCCAGTTGCTGCGCGAACGGCGCTTCCTGCCCTTCTTCCTGACCCAGGCGCTGGGCGCGTTCAACGACAACGTATTCAAGAACGCGCTGGTGATCCTGGTGGCGTTTCTCACCGCGCAGCTGAGCGTGGCCGACGTAAATTTCTACACGAATCTTGCCGCGGCCCTGTTCATCCTGCCGTTCCTGCTGTTCTCGGCGACCAGCGGCCAGCTTTCCGACAAGTTCGACAAGGCGCGCCTGGCGCAACTGGTGAAACTGCTCGAAATCGCGATCATGGTCATCGCCTGCGCCGGCTTCCTGACGCGCAATATTCCGCTGCTGCTGGGCATGCTGTTCATGATGGGACTGCATTCCACGCTGTTTGGTCCGCTGAAATACGGTCTGCTGCCGCAGGTGCTGGACGACCGCGAACTGGTCGGCGGCAACGGCCTGATCGAGATGGCGACATTTCTGGCCATTCTGCTCGGCACGATTCTGGGATCGAGCCTGATCCGCGTCGATGGCCTGGGCGCCTGGCTGGTCGGCGGCACGACGATCGCCATCGCCGTGCTCGGTCTGTTCTGCGCACTGGCAATGCCGAAAGCGCCTGCGGTCGATCCGGGTCTGAAACTCAACTGGAATCCGCTCACCGAAACCTGGCGCAACCTGACCCACATCCGCGGCAACCGCACTGTGTTCCTGTCGTGCCTGGGCATTTCCTGGTTCTGGTTCTACGGCTCGATCTATTTCACCCAGCTGCCGAACTACACCAAGGAAGTGCTCGGCGGCAATCCTGGCGTATACACCTTGTTGCTCTCCGTGTTCTCGATCGGCATCGGCGCGGGTTCGATCCTGTGCGAGCGTCTGTCCGGGCACAAGGTGGAAATCGGTCTGGTGCCGTTCGGCTCGATCGGCATGACCGTGTTCGGCGCCGATCTGTATTTCGCCCATGCACAGACCAGCGGCGAACTGGGTCTGGACGTCGCCGCAATGCTGGCTCAGCCGCATATCTGGCGCGTGCTCATCGACCTGCTGCTGATGGCGATCTTCAGCGGCTTCTTCATCGTGCCTCTGTTCGCGCTGATCCAGGCGCGCAGCGAACCGGCGCGGCGTTCGCGCGTGATCGCGGCGAACAATATCCTCAATGCGCTGTTCATGGTTGTTGCGGCAGCACTGTCCGGCATCCTGCTCAACAAGATCGGCTTGAGCATTCCCGGCCTGCTGCTGGCGACGGCACTGATGAACGCCGTGGTCGCGATGTACATTTATACCCTGGTGCCGGAATTCCTGCTGCGCTTCATCGACTGGGTGCTGATCAATACCCTGTATCGCATCCGCACGGCCGGACTGGAAAACATTCCCGAGCACGGCCCGGTCCTGCTGGTATGCAACCATGTCAGCTTCATGGACCCGCTGGTGATCATGGGCTGCGTGCGCCGCCCGGTGCGCTTCGTCATGTACTACAAGATCTTCCAGATTCCCGTGGTCAATCTGGTTTTCCGCGCGGCCAAGGCGATTCCGATTGCCGGCGCGAAGGAGGATGCGGCGATCATGCAGCGCGCTTTCGAGGAGGTGGACAAGGAACTGGCTGCGGGCAGCATCGTGTGCATCTTCCCGGAAGGCGCGATCACCCGTGATGGCGACATGCAGGGCTTTCGTCCCGGCGTGGAAAAAATCCTCGCGCGGCGCCCGGTACCCGTGGTGCCGCTGGCCCTGCGCGGATTGTGGGGCAGCATCTTCAGCCGACGCGATTCCGCCTTCGGACGTGCGCGCCTGCCGCGCCGGTTCTGGTCGAAGATCGGGTTGGTCGCCGGAATGCCGGTGCCCGCCGCCGAAGCGACCGCGCCAGTGCTGGAAGCGAAAGTACGGGAGCTGCGTGGAGATGCGGCGTAAAGCAACAATGGAGTTTCGCTGTGAAGCACTCTCGCCGCCGCGCTCGGAACGTTGCTAGGCTCGCGCATCCTGTGCTCGCCAGGCAAGCCGGCCGCTCACTCCGGCTCGCGGCGTTCGGACTCGTGGGGGGGGGGGGGGGCGGCGCCGCCCCCACCCCCCCCCCCCCCCCCCCCCCCCCCACCCCCCCCCCCCCCCCCCCCCCCCCCCCCCCCCCCCCCCCCCCCCCCCCCCCCCCCCCCCCC
>JARLJU010000068.1 GCA_031291055.1 Rudaea sp.
CGCCGAAGACATCCTCGCCTTCTGCAAGACCGAACTCGCCGACAACAAAGTCCCGCGAACACTCCTCATCATGGACACACTACCCCTCAATCCAAACGGCAAAATCGTCAAAAAAGACCTCGTCGAACCGCTCTCACAAGCTGCTGACGCGCGGCGCAGTGCGGGACAACGGTCCACCGACAAATAAACGAAATGGAGAGTGACCATCGTGAGACTAGAAACCATCCTGTTCGATGTTGCCGACCATATCGCGACGATAACGATCAATCGTCCCGCCGCGATGAACAGCTTCAACCGGCAGATGATGGACGAATTTGCCCAGGTCTGGCGCAAGATATCATGGGATGACGACATCCATGTGGTGGTGTTGCGCGCGGCGCCCGGTCGCGCCTTCTGCACCGGCGTCGACGTCAATTCGGCCGCCCGCGGCGAGCCGCCGGCAGTCGATCTCGACAATATCTGGCATTGTGAAGATCCGGGCGATTTGCTCGGGCCCAAATCACAGCGCTGCTGGAAACCGATGATCGTCGCGGTGCATGGCATGGCGGCCGGCGGCGCGTTCTACTGGCTGAACGAGGCGGACATCATCATTGCCTCCGAAGATGCCACGTTCTTCGATCCGCATGTCACGTACGGGATGACCAGCGCGCTCGAACCGATCGGCATGACGTACAAGATGCCGCTCCAAGACGTGTTGCGGATGGTGCTCTTGGGTAACGACGAGCGCATGACCGCGAAAAAGGCCATGGAAACGGGGTTGGTCAGCGAAGTCGTCGCACTCGACGACCTTTGGCCGCGCGCACAAGCGCTGGCCAAACAGATTGCAGCCAAACCGCCGGCCGCCATCCAGGGCACGATCAAGGCGATCTGGCAGAGCCTCGACCTGCCGCGTTCAGTGGCGCTGGCCAATGGACTGAAATATCCGCAGATCGGCAATCCCATCGGAATCCCGCAAGTCGATCGCGCCGCAATGATGGCAGACAAGGCCAAGAAATACTCGCTGCGCTGAACGCCCAAAGCGCGGCGCGGATCGTAAACGATTCGCATAGCCCTGCACATCGCCCCCGACCGCTGGCAAGACTCTTTCGATTTCGCCTACAATGATTGCCCGTCATCGATCGTGATATGCGTGCCGGTAACATACGCTGACGCGTCCGACGCAAAGAACAGCATCGGATCGTTCAGCGCCTCGATTGGCGTGAGACGGCGACGCGGCCACCTGGCGATTTGCGCTTTGCCGCCCTCGGTCGCAAACCAGTCGGCATCGATTTCGGTATGAATATAGCCGGGTTGCACCGTGTTGACGTTGATCCCCAGCCTTGTCCATTCGCGTGCGAGTTGACGGCCGAGGTGCGCCACTCCCGCCTTGCTCGCAGCGTAGGCGGAATCGCCCTCGCCGGTCATGCCAGCGGTAATCGACCCGGTCAGGACGATCCGTCCGCGCCCTGTTTGTTTTGACCCGGCGGCGATCATGCGCCGCGCCCCTTCGCGCGCCGTGAAATAGACGGCCGTGAAATTGGTCTCGATCACCCGGCGCACTTGCTCTGCGGACAGATCGATCGCACGGCCCGGATCTGCGACCCCGGCGTTGGCGAGTACGATGTCGGGCGTGCCGAAATGGGCCTCGGCCGCATCGAACGCCGCAACAATCGATGCCTCATCGGTCACGTCCATCGCTACCGGCAGTGCTGCAGCGCCGATTTCGGCGGCCAGCGAAGCGATCCGATCGACCCGCCGCGCGCCCAGCACCACTTTTGCTCCGGCGCTTGCAAACACCCGCGCCAGATGTGCTCCGATCCCCGAGCTGGCCCCGGTAATCAGCGCAATACGGCCATCAAGCGAAAAATTCGGGCGTTCCATGGTCAACCTCTGTGCTTCAAGCGATATGCCGTTCTGTTAGACGGATAAACCTTCATTGCAATGCAGTGAGTCAGCGTTTGAATATTGTATCGCTTTCACGAGCCATTGCGCGCGGGCTGGTTGGGCTGCGCCCATATCGACCGCGCCTGCAAGACAACGAAATCCCCCTGACTGCTGCTTGCGGAGCTTGACCGCAAGGCGCGCTGATCTTTCAACGCCCGCGTTCAAAGATCATTTTTCCGGCAATGAACGTGGCCCTCACGCGATCGCCACCGAGGTCGGCGAGCAGTTCCGTCATTGGGCCCGCGCAGAGCACGAGATCGCCCGGGCTACCAACAGTGATTGGCCGAGGGGCAAAAAGCCGAAGCGCAGCCAGCGCACCGACGCACTCCTGCGCTGCAAGCACCACACCGCCGGCGGTTCGCCGATCCCGCGCCGCGCGCATGGCCAACCACGGATCGACATCCGCATAAGGTGCGTCTGATCCGGCCAGCAGCGGAATCCCCGCATCCAGAAGGCTTTGCGCGCGATAGAGGTTCGCACGATCATCGGCCGCAATCGTTGCGCAGTAGCGGTCGCCGCGATCATGGATGAAGCCCGGGTTGGTCACGACGATCAGGCCCGCTTCGGCGATGACCGTCAGCGCTTCTTGCGAAATCAAGCCGCCATGTTCAATCCGGTCTCCTGCGTGTGCGCCACCTGACGCGGTCAGTGCAGCCAGGTACAAGACCAGCTCCGCCTCTGTCACGCAATGTGCTGCGACGTTGCGTCGCTGTGCGCGCGCCGCGACAATGCGTGCGGCGAGCCCATCCGGATCGGGCGCGTCACGTTCGTCGATCAGCAGTTTCAGCGGTCCGCGCATATATCCCCGCCCCTCGGGCAACGCCTCACTGCCCATCAGCGTCAGGTGCTGGGGCAGCGCGCCCGCCAGCAGGCGGGCTTCTGCCGGACCGTTGTGGGCAGTCGCATCGGTCAGGGCGGTCAGACCGAAGCTGGCGAGATCGTGCCCCAGGGTGGCAAGATCGGGCGGGCTGCGCGCCAAGGCACCCGCCAGCCATTGGTCTTCGCGCCAGAACCGACCGGTCGCGCGTCCGGCCGCGTCCAGCTCCGCTCCGGCTGGCAACTGGCGGTTGCCAAGATGCGCCATGCCGCGGGAGTTCAGCACCCACAGCGCGCCCGTCCGATCCTGCAAGCGCAGCGGCCAGTCACCCGCCCAGCCGTCGAGCAGCGCGGTATCGGGCAAGCCCCCAACTCGCTCGTCATAGCCAACCGCGCGCAGCCAGCCATCGACGGGTGCGGACTTTGCCAGCACGGAACGAACCGCCGCGATATCGCAAAGTCCGGTCAGATCGATCGACTGACGCCGTGCGGCCAGTGCCAGAATGTGCAGGTGATGATCATGAAGCCCGGGCAGCACGACATCGCCGCGCCCGTCGATCTCGTCCGGGGCGCGCGGCAGGTTGTGCCCGATTGCAGCGATCCGTCCCTGTGCGAGCGCGATGTCGATCCGATCCCCGCCCCAAGGCCGCACGTTGCGCAAGACCAGCGTCATGCCAGCATCGCCGCATACGCCGCTGCCACACGCGCCATGGGGATGTCGATCAAGCCGGTTCGGCCCGAAAGCACCGCGCGCGCGGCTTCCAACCCGGTAAGCGGGTCGGACAAGGCATCGCCCAGAAAACGTGGTGTGTCCGCACAATACTCGAATAGTCCACCTGCGACCGCACAGTCATCACCAAATCCCACTCGCGCCCCGGCTGGCCCGGTAAAACCGTGCGCGGTGATCGCGACCCACGTCAGATGCGCAAGCATGTCCGGCTCCAGACCCAGTCGCGCCAGCGCTGCCGGGCGTGCGCTGGTGACAAGCACATTGCAATTCGCCACTTCGTCCAGCAACCGCTTCCGCCCGTCGACTTCGCGCAGGTCGAGAGGCAGCCGAAACTTGCCCCGATTGACAAAGGCATCGAGTTTCGGCGATCCATCGGGCGTTGGATCGGGCCGGCCGATACTTTCGATCCGCACCACCCGCGCGCCGCTCCGCCCCAGCAGCCCGGCGCACAATGGTCCTGCCCACAGCGCAGACAGGTCGAGCACGCGCCGGGGAACCGTGGCCGACGAAAGCGGCGCAAGGTCAAGCGGCAATGCTTCGCCGGGCATCGCAACCGGCAATTGCAATTCGATGGCTCGATCACGCAATTCCGCGGACAGTCTGCGAGCGCAATATGGCACAAGCGCCGGCCAAGGATCTCCCGAAGCGCCGGTCAACGCATTTACCAGATCGATGTCGTCGGGTCGGGCGAGGTTGAGTGCCAGCCAGCCGTCAAGCGTCGGCAACAGACGGCAGGCACCATTGGCACTGAATATTCCAGGTATGGCAAGCCCGCCGGGTGCATCGCGGCGAAGCAGTTTTCGCGGAAGGACATCCAGACCGCCAAGCCGGGCTGCCAGCAATTCTTCAAGCCGCAACTCAGTTTCTGATCGCATGGAACAACCCCCAGCGCAGCGCCTGTTCCGCGCCGAACCTGAAATTGCCGAGCGCGAGCCACATCAACCGGTGGCGGCCGATCGCGCCCGCCACACTGACTGTGCCGCCGGCGCCCGGGATCAACCCCATCGCCAGTTCGGGCAATTGGACAAAGCTGCCCGGCGCAGCGATCCGGCGCGAGGCTGCCGCCGCGATCTCGATGCCCGAGCCGATACAGGCGCCGTGCACTTGAACCTCCGCTCTTTCACCCAGACGATGCAGCAGTGCCGCCGGGCTGCGCATGGTGCGGATGATATGCGCGGCGGCCAAATCGGATGCCGTCCCAAATTCGGCGAGATCGCCGCCGACCGAAAAACACGCGCCGTCGCCGCGAACGATAAGGCCAGGTTCGCTTGGGTCTTCGACCACATTGGCCAATCCCTCGAACAATGCATCACGCATTACCGCAGTCATCGCGTTGCGATTGGTTGGCGAGGCCAGAACCAGAGTCACAATGTCGTCCTCGCGCTCATAGCGGACCGGGGGCAGATCCTGCCCGCCCGCGGCGAACGATGCACGGCTGCGCAACCATGCAGCGAATTCGCCGCCGCCAAGCAATGTCGAATAGGCCAGCGATTCCAGTTCCAGCGCGTCCGCAAAAGGCAGATCGGCGCCGATCCGCAGGATGCGCGCCAGCATCGATGCCGCAATCGGCGCGTGTGCCGCCCCTGCGCGCACGCGATCCAGTTGGCCCTCCAGTCTGGCAGCCGTCACCGCGACCCACGGCGTCGGCGCGTCGCTACGCGTCGTGACCAGGGCATCGAAGTCGTCGGGATCGACATCCGGCAGGTCGCCTGTGCGATCGACAAGCACGCGTATCGCCCCATTGGTACGTGCGGGGACGGCGGCGGTATCCAGCAGAAGCAGTGCACCACCTTCCAGCGGCGCAAGCGCGTCGGCACCCAGGAGATCGGACGGAGCAAGCGGCATCTGCATCTCATTGTCGATTTGCCGCGTGCAGGTCATCCCTTTTTTCGTGTCCACGCGCCAATCTGGTCCGTTCGGACGGTGTCCCGGATATTAGATCGCTATCCCGGCCTTCGATCGGGTCCCACCCCCCCATTTTGAACCATAAGCGAATCGGGGGGACCATTTCTGGCCCCCCGCGTGCGCTCTTGGATGCCGCGAGCGGTCGGATCAAAACTTGTAGCTGGCCGTGATCCCGTAGGTTACGGGTTCGCGGCGGGTTCCGGTCGTCATGCCAAGCGAACTGACGTAGAGATTGTTGGTGAAATCGCGATTGTTGGTCAGGTTCTTGCCCCACACCGTTACATCTAGCCCGTCGGTGAAAGTCATACCCACATTGGCGCCCAGGATCGCGGCCGACGGTGTCGTGAACGAGGCGATCGCTGCGGCTGAATTCGGCGTCACGGTCGTGCCCGAGTAAACGTTCCTGTCGGGTGCTCCATAATAATGCGACATATAGGACAGATCGCCGCGAGCATGGAATCGCCCGGCCGCAAACGTGTGATGCAGATCGATCGCCGCGTTGAATGTCCACTTTGGCGCGTAGGAGAAAAAATCGCTCGAGTGGTCGACATATGTCGAACTGCCGAATGCGATCGGTTGGGTATACGTGACGTATTTGGGATCGGTGTATGCCGTACCTGCGTTCAGGGTGATATCACGGGTCAACACCGCTGCCGCATCGGCCTCGAAGCCGTACGTGCGCTGTTTTTGCGCGTTGTAAAGTTCGGTCAGCGTTTCTGTGGTTCCCGGTACGCCCAGCAGCAGTTCACGTTGTGCATCGGTGATGACATTGTGATAAGCGGCTATGTTGACGCGCAACCGACGATCGAAGAATTCTGACTTGATCCCGATTTCCTGCTCGTCGTTGATTTCAGGCAGGAATGGGGCGAACGTCGCCGGATCGCCATTGGCGCGCAGGTTTTCCCCTCCCGAACGGTAGCCACGACCAGCCTTGATATAAACGAGCACGTCAGGGGTGATTTTGTAATCGAGACCGATCGTGTAGCTTACCTTGCTGAAGGTATTGCTATGCGCGGCCGCACAATTGTCATTTGCGAGCGTCGCAAGCGTCGGCAAATCGCACGAAATGAAAGCCGACTGGTTGTACAAGGCGTTGCCGTTGTGTGTGACCAGGCTCTTCTTGTCATTCGAATACCGAAGCCCTGCGGTCAACGACAGCTGATCGGTAAGATGGTACGTTCCTTGTCCATAGACGCCAAAGCTCTTGTTGTTGATGGTGCCGTCGTAACTATCGGTCATATTGGGAATGAACGTTCCCGCCGGTACGCCGGGCACCGCACCTGCAAAACCGAGGAACGTGGCAAAGCTGGTGGCATCGTTTGCTGTTGAATTGTCGTAACCCGCTTCGGTGAAGTATGTCACGCCGGCGGCATATTCCAACCGGTTGTGCAGGGTTCTTCCGGTCAACTGCAGTTCGCCCGACCACTGGTGCAGGTCCTGATAGCCTGCTGTCTGGAGGATCTGATACGGCGTACCGTCAAGATCGATGTTGCTGAAATCCGTCACCCTGCGGTAGCCGCCGATTGCCTTCAGCGTGCCGATGGCGCTGTCGTATTGCGCAGTGACCGAATACGTCTGCGTCCTCGTCACGGTGCGCGGTGCATCGTCCAGCGTCGCGCTGTTGGGATCGGTGTTGTATGCGCCAATCTGGCTCGCCGGCGGCGTGGAAGCCTGCAAAAGAGCTGCCGCAACGGCTGGCGGTGCGACCGAGGCCAGCCCGGCAAACTGCGTGCTGGCCAGTTCTTCGTACGCCAGCGCGGTACCCGTAACATACCGCAATTGCCGCGCCGGTCCGTTCGTCTTGTAGCTGAACCATTCGCCCGACGCGATGATCGAAAAATCGGGCGTCGGCTGCCACAAAGCCTTTAGGCGCCCGGTAACATTGTTGATGTTGTTGTACTTCTCGCCGGTATTGGAGTCGGTGATGTAACCGTCGCGTTCGTGAACCAGAATTGCGCCGCGCAGCGCAAAGAAGTCTTTGACGATCGGCAGATTGATTACGGCAGACGCATCGACATCGTTGAAGCGCCCGTAACCGACGCGAACGTCTCCGGTCAACTTGTCGAGGTTGGGCTTGTTGGTCTCAAGGACCAGCGCACCTGCAGAGGTGTTGCGGCCGAACAACGTTCCTTGCGGACCCTTGAGGATCTGGGCGCTCGAGATATCCAGGAGATCGGCATTGAGGCCGTAAGCACGCGCGACATAAAGCCCGTCGATATATGTACCAACCGACGGCTCCAGCGTTGCAAGGGCGTCGCCCTGGACCTGGCCGCGCAAGGACAGGAACAGCGCGGTCGGACTGGATGGCGATTGGACGACAGTGAAACCCGGCGTGAAATTGGCAACATCGCTGACAGAAACCGCATTCTGTCGCTGCAGATCCGCACCCGAAAACGCCGTGACACTTACCGGCACATCCTGGAGTTTTTCAGAGATCCTGCGCGCCGTGACAACGATATCGGTAAGGCCGCCGGGCTGCGCCTGATGGGATGCGGCGGCCGGTGTTGCACTTTGCGTCGGAGTTGCCGACGTTGTGGTCGGCGCCGGGCCAGACGCCGCGGACTGCGCGAAAACAGGGCTGGCTGCCAGACCGAGCACCATACCCCGATACACTCGTAAGAAAATTCAAGACAAATTTTTGCTGCAAAATCATATTATTATGTCCCCTCGGAAATCGGCCGGCGTTCGCATGGATGCCAGTTAGTAAACTAGGTCTACCATCATGTTCAAGGGGTGGTTTGAGAGCTGTGCTCGGTCCTTGGCTGTGTGACAAATAAGCAACAGCACATCTTGTCTAAGCGGCTTGCGCCGCCAGCTACACCCGGCCGTAGTCGGCTATCCAATGTAGATTTTCCCGCCACGCGGGAGTTCCCAGTGATGCTCGGCGGCGTCTGGGCTGGCGCAGCCCCCGCGTCACGCTGCAGTTGCGGTTACTTCGGTGCAGGCGCCGCCGGATCGAGGGCATCCGCCAGTTCATCGGCAAGCAGAAGGGCCAGTCGATATCGAAAGTCTGCTGCGGAATTGGCTGTGACGATCGAGCGCTTGGTGCCGGTGCGAAACATCTCGCCACCCAGTTGGGTGTTCGACATTCCGGCAATCTTGCCGAGTATCGAAAAAAAGCGGACCGAATGGTCATTCGCAGCGAGGCGGTCGCCGCCGGCCTGCACATAGCCTTCGACAAAATCCTGCCACGGCATCAGTGCCTTCACGCTGTGGCGCAGCGCACCCAGGTCGGCTGCCGGATACCCCGGTTCCGACAATTCCCAGTCGAGCATGGCGGTGATTGTTGTCCCATCGATCAGCATGTTGTGCAGACCCAGGTCACCATGGCGCAGGACGATCGGCCCTTGCAGGGCATCGTCGATATTGTCTCGCAGCCAGCATACCGCGAGGCCGAACAGAGTGCTCGGCTCGCCCTGGGTTACCGCTGCGAACCGCGCGGCTGCGGCGTCGATCCGAGACAGCGTCGCGGATTTGACGGTGGTCCGATCGGGCGCTTCGCGACCCGTGCGCGCAATCGGGATCTGATGGATTCTTGCAAGAATTGCCGCCAGTTGTGCGCCAATCTCGGGCTTTCCCTCGGTTGGAAACGCCACATCGGGGAAGATTTCGCCCTTTTTTTCGCCCCGCACGCGCGCCACGATCATAAACGTGCCATCGAGCTTGTCTGGGTCGTCTTCGACCAGCAGCGGCTGGGGCACGGGCACCCCCGCCTCCATCGCCAGAGTTAGCGTGGGAAACTCGTCGCTGGTGCGGGTGGCATTGAGTCCGATTGCCACATCCTTGCGCATCACGCGCAGCCCTGACAAAAACCCCGCATCGCGCAGATCGACCAGCAGTGTTTCCTTCGAACGACCACCCGGGATAAGTTCGATACTGTCAGCATAAATGCCGGGGTATTGTGGAAACCGCGCACGCAAATAACCGGTAAGTTGGGCTGCTGTAATACTACAGACCTGCGCCCTGCCCCCGTCTTGCGATGCTGGGCGAAGCAATGCGTCCCGTTTGCGGGCCAGATCGCGCAAATAAGCGCGTTCGGCATCTGCCAAAGCGTGACGGGCCTTTGCGTCCAGTCGGCCGGTTTGCGCAAGCGACTGGGCGGTCGCGAGCGAGACAGCCTGGGGCCGGCCATCCGCAAGGGCCGCATCGACACGATCGGCAAAATCGCGCTCCAGCTCGTCTCCCTGTTCGTCGGCCACGATCAGATGCGCCAGTACGCGTTCAATACAACCGATCGCGTCCAGCGCGCGATCCGAGGACAGCTCGGGCGCGATCGTTGCCTGCATCGTGCGCAGGACTTCGCGCAAATATAGCGGACGCTCCCCCGCAGCAATCATAGCCCCGCCCTGGCGAGGGTCTCGGCAAATGGTACTGTGCCCAACCGCGCGCTGCGCTTGCCGGGGCCATTGTTCAGCCCGCAATGCAACGCATAAGGCGGAAGACTGGTGCCCAGGCGCGCGTTGGTGTTCAGTTCGAACAGGCCGAAGCCGGAACGATCGCCCAGCCAGCATTCGCCGACCCCGTCAAACCCGACACGCTGCTTGGTCTTGCAGATGACCCCGCCGACGAGATCCATGCGAAAGCTGATGCGTTCTCCGGTCGCCAGTGCCGCGTTGAATTCGCACCCGCGCGCCGAGATGCCGTCATCCTCGATCAGAGCCAGTGACTCGAAATCCGCAAAATCATCCTTGCGCCCGTTGCGCGCGATGTGGCCCTTTTTGGTGACGGTGCCATCTACCCAGACTTGCATCAACGCGGTGATCGCCAGGTCTTCGCCGAAATTGGCAAGCAGCACGCGGTTCACCGGGAATGATGCCCAGATGCGCGGTCCCCAGCTATGGTCACGCCAGCCAAGGCCATCGACCGCATAACGCTGCCCGTTCAGTGTGGCCGTGCCGCGCACGCGGCAATTCGAGTTGAAATGGTTGGTGTAGATCTTGGTGTCGAGCACATTCCCGGCAGCAAACTTGTTCGGATCGAGCCCGATATCTTCGATGACGAGATCGACTTCTGCGCCCGTTTCGCGCAACTGAAAGCGCAGATCCCGGCCATCGTGGAACAGCGACTGGCCCGCGCAATTAAGCCCATGGCTGTGAGGCCGCAGCAACGGCTGATCCTCGGCGTTCCAACGGAACTGATCGCCATTGTCTGCGAACACACCGCACCACATGTTTGCCGTGCTCAAGTTGGCTTCGTTGCCGATCCGATGAAAACCGCCGACCCCGGACCGCGCATCGCGCCATCCGAATGCCACGCTTTCCTGCCAGTGCGGCTCCGGTCCAGCTTGATGCAGGCCTTCATCTTCAATCGCTATGCGCCGCATGGCCCACCCTGTTTGTCGCTCTCACGCCAGGTCAAGAACCAGGCAATAAAGGTCTCCTAATAGAGGTGCCGCCATCTTTCAAGGGAATTGCGTTGACCGGCCTGCGGCCCGGGTATCGGATTTCAGAATATCGCGCCCGAGATCTGCAGGTTGATGATGTCCTCTTCGCCATATCCCAGGCCGGCCAGCACTTCGGTATTGTGCGCACCGAGGTCGGGGGCGGGCTTTGCATCGAAGGCCTGCCGGTCGAACTGGACGGGTGAGCTGACCATCTTGATCGAGCGTCCGTCGCCATAGTCGACATCCTGGATGAACCGATTGGCCAATGCAGCCTCGTCGTGGGCCAGTTCACCAGCCTTTTGCACGACATCCCATTGTCCTTCCTGTCCGAGCAGCAAGGGCCGCCATTCGGCGAGGGTTTTCGTGGCAAAGATCTCGTCGAGCACAGCGATGCACTCGGTAATGTTCGCAGCACGCAAGGCATCGGTCGCAAAGCGCGGGTCGTCGATCAAATCGGCGTGGCCGATGGCGGTGCACAGGCCCGGCCAATACCGCTGGCCCTGCAACATGCTGAGCGACACGAAACGCCCATCCGAAGTGCGATAGGAGTTGACCAGCGGATTTGGCAGGACGCTGCGTCCGGGTTTGGGCAATTCATCGACACCGATCAGGTTGGCAGCGACAATGCCAGGCTGCATGACCCACATGCCGGTGTTCAGCAGCGAGGCGTCCACCACCGACACCTTGCCGGTCATGGCACGTTGAGCAATGGCAGCAGCAATTCCCCCGGCCAGGATTGCGCCGCTCATGCTGTCGCCAAATGCGCCGCCGGGCATCGGCAACGGATACGGCCGATCATCGGGCGTTATGGCTGAGGCAACGCCGCTGCGTGCCCAGAAAGAGATTGAATCATATCCGCCCTTCTCCGCATCCGGACCATGCGCGCCCTGGCCGCTGCCCACGGCGTAAATCAGTCGCGGGTGACGCGACTGCAAATCACCGACATCGATCTTCAACTTGCGCCGCGCGCGGGGCAGCAGGCTCGTCAAGAAAACATCGGCATCCTCCAGCAGGCGATGAAACACGTCGAGCGCCCCGTCGGCGGCAAGATCGAGCGTTACGCTGCGTTTGCCCCGGTTCCAGATCTCGAACATGAAGGTGAAGCCGCCGGTTCCCGGTTGAATGCCACTCATCGCCAATCCGCGAACCGGATCGCCGGCATGCGGCTCGATCTTGATGACGTCCGCCCCCATGTCGGACAGCATCGCGCCGGCCGAGGGGACGAACGCCCACATCGACAATTCTACGACTTTGATTCCTGCCAGTGGCTTGCTCATGATCTCGGTCTCCAACGTCAACGCACCATGGTCATTCCGCCGTCGACGGCGAAGACCTGTCCAGTAATGAAACGCGAACCCGGACCGGCCAGAAACCGCAGCAGCGGTGCCAAGTCGCGATCTGCGTCGCCCAATTTGCCGTCGATCGGCATGTCGCTTGCCAGGCGGGCATCATGTGCCGCAAGCACGTCCGGGCTCATCAGCGAGCGAGTCGTTTGATACATCGGCGTTGCGATAGCGGGCGCGATGGCGTTGACCGTAATGCCGTAGCGCCCCCATTCGCGCGCTATCGAACGTGTCCAGGCGAGCACGGCGCCTTTGCTTGCAGCATAGGCGGCTTTGCCCGGATATCCACTCAAACCCGCGGCCGACGCAAAATTGATGATCCGCCCGCCCCCCGCTTGCAGGTGCGCAAACGCCGCCTGGTTGGCAAGCAGCGTTCCCCGCGCGTTGACCGCAAACACCGCGTCCCAGCTTTGGGCCGCGATCTGCTCCGCCGGTGCTCCGGGCGCGATGCCGGCCGCATGAATCAGGCAGCCGAGCCCCCCCAACACGGCTACGGCCTGTTCGAACGCTGCTGTGACAGAGGCCTCATCCGATACATCGCAATACTTGAACACAGCACGCCCCGGGCCGGACGCTGTCGCCGCCTCGGCGATGGATTGTCCGGCGTCGCGATTGACATCCAGCGATACGACAAATGCGCCGTGGCGGACAAAATCGCGCACCAGCGCCTCGCCCATGCCGCTCGCACCGCCGGTCACGATGACCCGCAGGCCTGCTACGCCATCCCCCGTGACCGGCGCGGCGCCATCACCCACTTGACCGTTTTCCATTCAATCAAAGCCTTTTCGTAAAACTCTTGTCAGAGCCAGGTTTGGACAATGTCGTAATGTCGCGCACCAATCCGTATGGCTGCTGCGCCGTCGCCCGCAAGTACGGCGTCGCACAATTCGCGGCGCTGCTTTTGCCACTCCTTGATGCGTTTCGGAGTATTCGGAGTTTGCTCGGGGGTCGATGACTTGATGCCGAGTTCGTAGACGACCTTGAGAAACAAGTCGATCAGCGGGCTATCCGCCATATCTGCGAGCAGGCTTTCGAGCACCCGGTCGGCGCGAACAAGGTCTGTGGACGAGCCGAATTTATGACTCCACACCTCATCGAGAAACCGCGTCAGCCTGTCGCGCCGTTCCTGATCAGAACACATCGCGGCGAGACGAGCCATCTCGATGTTGAGTGTCCGCGCCACGGCAATGAAGTCCTTGATCCCCGCCTGGCGGGAGTGAAGATACGTCGCGGTCGCAGCCACGATCGAATCGATCCGCGGGCGCCCCACATAAAATCCGCCCGAAACCCCTCGCTTTGAAATCAACAATTGCTCGTGCTCGAGGACCCGCACGGCCTGTCGCATGGTCGAACGGCTGATACCGAAACGGGTCATCAAGTCCGTGACAGACCCAATGAAAGCCCCTTCCGGCAAGCCCAGCAACTCGGCACGAAGGGTTCTGACGATGGTTAATGCGGTCTTGTAGCCCGGCTTTGCCGCGGTTTCTCGGCTATCGTTCATTCCGCGCGCGTTCCTGCAAGCTTGAATCTCGATGCTCGCCTCATGGCATAGCCGGCACGCGATAGATCTGGAAACCCAAGCGGTCAAGCAATGGGGGACCCTTTTACAGGCGGCTGGTAGGGCCAGACATGGCTTAAGTCAGCACCCACCAGCGCATGTGCGGCTGGCAAAAAAAACTGGACGCGCAAAATTTGCCCAATTAAGGACCCTTAATTGGCATGAGATCGTACCAGCAGCGATACGCTCGGATGGATGGAGTGGGGGACACCGGACATAGCGGCGACGACATTTCAAAGATAAATACGGGATCGGAAGCGCGATATGGCCCACGCAGGAACGTTTTTCGGAATGCCGCGATGGTATCACGGCTGGACCATCGTGATGATCTGCGTGCTGGTGCAGTCGGTAACGCTGGGCCTGCCGATCAACTGCTTTTCGCTTTTCTTGCCGTATTGGTCGAAGCAGTTCGGCGTACCGATCAGCTTTCTGGCGCTGGGGATTACGATTTTCTCGCTCGTTTGCGGCGTCTTGGGTCCTTGCGCGGGGTCTCTCGCCGATCGGGTACCCGCACGTCGCTTGTTCGCATGCTCCCTGGGCGCCCTGGCGTTGTTTCACCTGGCGATTACCCACGCGCAATCCGGCCTGCAAATCCTGCTACTTTATGCGATTCCTTTGCCATTCATCGTTATCTTCGGTTCGTCGGTCACTTCGCAACCTCTGGTGTCGCGCTGGTTTGAACGTAAATCCGGCCTCGCCCTCGGCATTTCCGCGTTCGGCCTTGCCGCCGCAGGTGTGGTTTTTCCGCCCATCGTCGTCAGGTTGATCCCGTTCGTGCAATGGCAGGGCGTGTGGATGATCGTTGCCGGCTTGATCGCGCTGATCGTTCTGCCGCTGGCGCTTGTGCTCGTGCGCGATCGGCCCGGCGTCACCGATGGCGCAGCCTATCGCGCCGCAACCGCGATCGATGCCGCAGAGTCAGCCAGGCCCGGCTTTGGCGCAGTGATGAAGCGACGCAATTTCCAGATCCTGGTGATGGCCTTCTTCCCCTTGCAAGCCATGCACATGGGCGTTGTAGTGAACCTGGTCCCGCTCGCCATCAGTCGCGGCTTTACTTCGGTCGCCTCAGGCCAGTTCCTGTCCGTGGTGGCGGTGGCGGCCTTGCTTTCGAAACTTGGCTCCGGCTTGCTGGCCGATCGGTTCGGCGTAAGGCTGCCGGTGCTTGGCGTCGCTCTATTGTCCGCGACCGGCGCGCTTTGCATCGCTTTTGCCGGCCACAATCTCGTCCTGATGTGCGCTGGCGCGTTCCTTGCCGGACTTAACGGCGGGATGTGGACGCTCGTCGCGGCGGGCGTCTTGCGCGAATTCGGGTCGCACGCATTCGGCCGTGCGTTTGGCGCGGCCAGCATCTTCGGCGCAGTGTCGGGAGCCCTTGCGCCGCCGATCGTCGCGCGGCTTCAGGAATTGAGCGGAACGTATGTACCGGGCTTGATCGGCCTTGCGGTATTCATCCTGATCGGCGCGTCGCAGACGCTGCGGCTCTCCGACGAACATCGGAAGCCCTACGGCAAATGATGCTCACGGCGCCAAGCCTGTCATGGAAAAAGCTTTGGCGGGCGCTACCCCTTCGACAAGAAGCGATGCTCCGATCTCCGTTGCGGCAAAGGCCAAGATGGGAATCTCCAACGGTGGCGGCCTTGCTTGCCGCTATTCCGATCGCTCTTGCCCGTTTTCATTCTACGCGCGAGGCGTCCACCGAGAACGCCAACGGCGCGCATTTCGTAGCCTGCACAAGTAATTACATCGACGATCATTGTAGCCAGTGACCGAAATTGTTTCCCGAACACGCCCAAACTGCCGAGAGTCACTTTTTTGTCACGCTGTTACAGAAAACGCGATTCCAGCGCACTTGCCCTTGATGCCGGGGTGCAGATCGCGTTACGAGGTAAACCTAGTATAAGAACTAAACAACAAGAGGGTGCCTTACAATGATGATTCGTCCGATGCTGTTCGGCTGTGTAGCTGTGTCCGCCCTGGCTGCTTTTGGAGCTCCGGTCTTTGCAGCCACGCCCGACGCACCTGCTGCGGCACCCGCTGCAGCTCCTGCGACAAAGGCTGAAATCGGTGACATCATTGTCACGGCCCGGCGCAAGAATGAATCGCTCCAATCGGTCCCGATTTCGATAACGGCGGTTTCACAGAACGACCTGACCGAACGCTCGGTAACATCTGCAAACGACCTGCCAAAGATTGCAACCGGGCTGGTGGTTGCCGCTGACTCCGGCAACCCGAACCAGCCTACATTCTCGATCCGCGGCCGCGGTCAGGTGTTCGGTGCCGCGACCGGTTCGGTCGAAACTTATTTTGCCGAAATTCCGCTCAGTTCGACTTTCGAGATGCCGTCGCCGCCGCCGCAGTTTTTCGACCTCAACACAATCCAGGTGCTCAAGGGCCCGCAGGGAACTCTGTTTGGGCGCAACACCACCGGTGGCGCCGTGGTGATCGTGCCGCAGGCGCCCAAACTCGGCGTGACGGAGGGATATGTCCGCGTTCAGGGCGGCACCTACAACGACTTCCAGATCGAGGGAGCCGTCAACTTGCCGCTGGGCGACAAAGCTGCCTTGCGCATTGCTGCCTTCGACTGGCAGCGTAAAGGCTATCTCAACAGTTCACCGACAGATTCACTTACGGGGCAGACCCAGACTGACATCACGTCCGGCAAACTGATTGGTTCGCAGAATTTCAACAATGTCGACACCACCCAGATACGCGCTTCGCTGCTCATACAGCCCTCCGATTCTGTGGAGAACACCACGGTTGTCTCGTATCAGATCGACAAATCGAAGTCTTCGGCAAGCCTTTCGCTGGACCGGACCAGCGAAACAACGGCCACCCTTGGCGCACGGTGTGGCAAGTATTGCACCTTTATCGATATCGATCTTACGAAACCGGCTTCGCACTATTTCATGGTGGCCAACACGACCAAGATCGACCTGAGCGACAATATCAAATTGAAGAATATCCTGGGCTATATTTATTCGACGGCTTATGGAAATACCGCAATCGACTCCACCGGCTCAGCGAATATATTCATCCCGCCCAGTGGCTCGATTCCCATTCCTTATCAAGCCAACATCGATCTTGCGCTGCCAGCAAGGGTCGCCAAGAATCAGCAGTTGACCGAAGAGCTTCAACTCCAGGGAAATTCGTCCGATCACAAGTTCACTTACACGGTCGGCGGCATGTACGACGATACCTATCAGCCGCATGGCCAGCAGGACATCAACATTTTTTCCGTGTCGTATTCAGGACTTCTGTCGAATTTCCAAAACGCGGTGAATTTTCAAGCTTCCGAGGTGATCAGCAAAGCGGTGTACGCATCGGGTACGTATTCCCCGATCGACAGACTGAATTTTTCCGGCGGCTTCCGTCAGACCTGGGTCACGCTTGATCAGTATGGTGCACAGGGCGCATACGCCATCGGCGCGGCGCCGCTGTCAGTTCCTACCGGCCCGATCACCGAGTTCGTCGGAAAATACAAGGGCAGCACATATAATGTTGGCGCGGATTATCATCTTGATAACAGCACGATGGTCTATGGCGGTTATCGCCACGGCTTCAAGCGTGGCGGTCTTAATCCGTCATCAAATGGGTCGCTGTTCGATCCGGAAACCGTTGATGACTTCAGCGCAGGCATAAAGACGAGATTCAAACTCGAAGATATCCCGTTCCGCTTTAACGTAGAACTGTTCTATGACCCTTATACCGGTTTCCAGACGTCGACGTTGACCATCGGTAATGCGCAGCTCGAAACCGTGACTGTGAATGTTCCCAAAACCCGCTATGAAGGGTTTGACGCAGATATCTCGGCTCAACCCGCCAACTGGCTCGACCTGTCTGCATCGTGGTCCTACAACAACGCCAAGATCACCCGGTGGGTAGACCCCGTCGACCCGGCTAACAATCTGGCCGTGAACCCCGTACCCTATGTCGCCAAGAACAAGGTTTCGGCCAGCGCTCGCATTCACAGCGAACTTCCGGGCAATATCGGCGAATTGGTCTTGCTATCGAATTACAACTATCAGTCCAAGATCTATACCAGCCCCAATTCCGCCAGGCTTGGCGTGGTCACGCAGGGTGTATTCGGCTTCACCATTCCGGCAAACTCGGTCTGTGCGGGCGGCATTTGCGGCAATACAATCAACGGCTATGCCACCGCAGATCTGCGGTTGGAACTGAACCACGCCTTTGGCACGAAGTTCGATCTCGCAGCCGGCGTTACCAACCTGACCAACAAATACTTCGTGTTGGGCACGACCGGTACGCTTGACCTTGGCGCAGAAGGTTATGCCATCGGCGCCCCTCGCATGTTCGTGTTCGAGATCAAGACCAAGTTCTGAAATCAGAACATTATAGCGAAGAAGGTTCAGGTATGACCGATGGTCCCACAATTGTGTTTCTGCACGGCGGCAAGCAGGGCAGTTGGGTCTGGGACGAAGTGCGCGGCGCGATCGGATTGCAAGGCGGGAGAACAGCGCCAAGAACGATCGCGCTCGACGTACCGGGCTGTGGGACGAAGCGCGGTCGTGATACCGCCGCGTTGACATTGACCGATGTCGTTGCGGAACTGAGCGACGATCTGGCGACTGTGAATGGCCGGCTGATGCTGGTCGGTCATTCACAGGCTGGCACAGTCCTTCCCCGGCTGGCCGCCGAGCACCGCGAAAACATTATCAAATTAACGTATGTCAGTTGCTCGGTTCCCGAAGAGGGCCAGACGCTGATGGCGATGCTCGGCACCGGTCGGCACGAGGAAAACGCAAACGAAGTTGGCTGGCCGCTCGATCCGGCGACGACCGGTCGCGCAGAAATGTTCGAGACCATGTTTTGCAACGACATGGATGACGTGACCAAAGCCGGATTTCTTGCACGTCTCGGAGGCGACGACTGGCCGATCGCCTGTGCCAGCACGGATCGTCATTGGGGTTGCGACGCGGCCCAAGGCATTGCGGCAAGTTATGTGATCGCGCTCCGCGACCAGATCCTGACGCCCCCCTGGCAAGAGCGCTTTGCAAAGCGTTTCAATGCGTCATCGATCAGCCGTGTCGATGCCGGTCATCAGTTGCTCCAGACGCGGCCACATGCACTTGCCGAAATTCTGCTCGCGGAATTTGAAACCGTTGCGTGACCGTTCGCGAAATATCCTGTGTTGGCGATCGGCGTTAGAAGTGCCGATCAAATGGTTTGCCGCGAAGATCCTATCGGTGCAACCGGCCTCCCCGCCGGGGCAGCGCACTTTGGTGCAAACGCTTTCACGCACTTGCATAAGCCCCGGGTCCGATATACCGACGGTGACCGTCTGGCAAATAAACATGTTTGTGTCACGAGAGGTTTCGCATGACGATTATCGGAATAGAAGAGCGCGCGGCGATCCGCGAGGGCTTTGCTCGGCTCGTGTCCGAGAAGGCGTCGGAGGCTGACCTTCGCCGCACCATGATGTCTGATACCGGTCATGACGCGGGACTGTGGAAAGAGATCTGCGACATGGGGCTGACCGCATTGCTGGTCGATCCGGAATATGGCGGCATAGGCGGCAGCATCGCCGATTTCGAAGCGATCATGGAAGAGGCAGGCGCAGCATTGCTGACAGCGCCGCTGCTGTCGAGTGCGGTGATGGCGGCCACGCTGCTGTCGAGCGCCAGCGATGGCGAAGCCAAGGCGCGGTTGCTGCCGGGCATTGCATCGGGAGACCGCATCGCCGCGATCGCGCTGACGGGCGACAAGGGCCTTTGGACGCTGGACGACATCGATGTGCAAGCGCGCCAGGCGGCCAATGGCTGGGTGCTGAGCGGATCTGCAAACTACGTCCTTTCCGGCACCATCGCCAATCTGCTGCTGGTCGTTGCGCGTACTCCTGAGGGCATTGCCGTGTTCGAAGTCGATCCGGGCGCAGCGGGTCTCGACGTTCAGGGCCTGGACGGATGGGATCGTACGGTCCGCCTCGCCCGGATCGGGTTCGACAAGGTCGAAGGCGTGCCGATCGCGGGCCTTGATGGCCAGGCCGTCGAACGGATGCTGGATGTGGCGCGGGTCGCCCTGGCGGGCGAACAGGCCGGTGCGTGCCGGCGGATCTTCGACATCACGATCGACTATCTGCGCACCCGGGTCCAGTTCGGCCGGCCGATCGGGGGCTTTCAGGCGCTCAAGCATATGGCGGCCGACCTGTTGATCGAAGTCGAATCGGCGACATCGGCGGCACGCTCTGCCGCACAAGCCCTGGCAACGGGCGCGCCCAATGCCGATGTGCTGGTCAGCCTTGCCGCGTTTGCCTGCGCCGATGCTTTTCACCAGGTCGCCGCAACCTCGATCCAGATGCATGGCGGGATCGCGTTTACCTGGGAACACTCGGCGCATCTCTATCTGCGCCGCGCACGCGTCGGCGCACACCTGTTCGGATCATCGGACTATCACCGCGACCGTTATGTTTCGGCTCTGGAGTTGGCAGCATGAGCACGCAGATCGTGACAGAAGTCCAGGCCTTCCTCGATGCGCACTGGGACCGTGAAAACCACCGTCCACGCGAAGGGGGCCGCAAGGAATGGGCGCAACGCGTGTTCGATGCCGGTTGGGCCGTCGCAAGCTGGCCCACGCACTGGTACGGCAAAGGGCTGGGCAAAGACGAGGCCAAGGCCGTGGTCGCAGCCTTCCGCAAAGCCGGGGCGCCGGGTGCAGGCCAGGATCGCAGCAACATTTCGGCCGCAATCCTGATGGACTTCGTGACCGACGACACCTTCAAGCGGGAGATCCTGCCGCAACTGCTGACAGGTCAGTTGTCGATTTGCCTGCTTTACAGCGAACCGGGTGCAGGCTCGGACCTTGCCTCGATCCGCACCCGTGCCGTGCGCCAGGGCGACGACTATGTGATCAACGGCCAGAAAGTGTGGACATCGGGCGCGCGCACGGCCGAGTATGGCCTGCTGCTCGCACGTACCGACTGGGATGTGCCAAAACACCAGGGGATCAGCTTTTTCGTTATCCCGATGCGTCAGCCAGGCATCGACATCCGGCCGATCAACCAGATCACCGGCGACAGCCATTTCAACGAAGTGTTCCTTGAAAATGCGCTGGTGCCGGCTGCCAACCGCGTCGGCGCCGAAGGCGAAGGCTGGAAAGTGCTGCAAACAGCACTGGCGGTCGAGCGGCTGATCATGGGCGAAGGCGCCGGGGAGCGCCGCCAGGGATCGAGCAAAAGCAACGTTGTCAGCCTGATCGACATCGCCCGCGATGCCGGCAAGTTGACAGATCCGCTGATCCGTCAGCAAATCGCACAGGCCAGCGCCTACCGCCAGCTCAACGCGCTCAATATCGCACGCGCCAAGGAGGACATGGCGCAGGGCAATGCATCACCGATCATGTCACTGGGCAAGCTTGCGATGTCGCGCATCCTGCACACCGATGCCGCCGTGATGACCAAGATCCTGGGCGCGGCCAGCATGCTCGACGGCCCCGCACACGAACGGGCAGCCGACGTCAATTACCGCACCGCTAACGCCTATATGACCTCCATCGGCGGAGGCACCGACCAGATCCAGCGCAACATCATTAGCGAACGCGTGCTCGGACTGCCCCGCGAAGTCGAACTCGACCGCGACGTCCC
>JARLJU010000069.1 GCA_031291055.1 Rudaea sp.
GGTGAATGGGATTGGGCGACGTCGGTCAGCCACTCGCAAAGCACGGTCGCGAACACCTACACGAATCAGCTGAACACCGCCGCACTGACCAACATTTACCAGAACGGCACGCTGAATTTCGCCAATCCGTCGGCTACGCCCAACGGGTTCAACGGGTTGTACATGAATGCGGACAACCTGGGCATCTCGAAGCTCGATACTGTTGACGCGACGCTATCGACGCCGGAGTTGTTCCACCTGCCGGCGGGCGACGTAGGTCTCGGGTTCGGTGCGCAGTTTACGCACCAGAGCGAAGTGCTCAACCCGGGTGGAGCATTCGAAGATGGCCTCGTCGCCAATCCGAATCTCCAGACCGTGAACGGGCAGCGCAACGTTGCGGCCGTGTATTACCAGGTGGACATTCCGATTGTGCGCAACCTGACGTTCAGCCAGTCGGGTCGTTACGACCACTACAGCGATGTGGGCGGTGCGTTCTCGCCGCGCTTCGCGCTGCGCTATCAGCCGGTTCAGGCGCTGACGATGTATACCTCGTACGACCGCGGCTTCCGTGCGCCGACGTTCGTTGAGGACAGCAAGTCGCAGACGCTGGGTATCCAGGTGGACCAGAACACCGGCCAGAATTACACCTCGATCACGGAGGGGAATCCGAACCTGGCGCCGGAGCGCACGCGTAACTTCAACATCGGCTTCCAGCTGGCGCCGACCCGTACGACCGATGTCGGCTTTGACTGGTACAAGATTCGCGTCGATAACGTGATCGGCCAGGGCGCGCCTTCGCAGGTTGCCATCGACCCGACAACGGGCGACGTGCTCTACAAGGTCATTCCGTACCAGAACCTCGGCTACCTCGACACGAACGGCTTCGAAGGCACGTTCCGTCAGGCGCTGCCGACGACGACGGCCGGTACGTTCACCGTGTCGGGTGACTGGGCTTACGTGAACAGCTTCAAGCTCGGCTCCCCGGGCATCGCGCCGGTGAACGGCGCGGGTAACGACTACACCCTCACTCAACCGTTCGGCGGCAGCTTCCCGCGCTGGAGAGGCAACACGACCCTGGACTGGACGTACCACAAGTTCGACGCAGCGTTGACGTGGCAGTTCACGGGACCGTACGCGCAGAATCTGAATCCCGCCGGGCCGAACAAGGTGGGATCGTACAGCCAGTTCAACCTGATGATGACGTACACGGGCTTCAAGCACTGGACGATCTACGGCGGCATCGACAACATCTTCAATCGCACACCGCCGTACGATCCGATCTTTGCAAACGGCACGTTGGATCAGACGGGGTACGACCAGTCGATCTACACGTACATTGGCCGGTTCGCGCAGATCGGTGCAACATACAAGTTCTGATGTTCCGGCAGTTGATCTGATGGAAGAACCGCTCCGGTTCCGTTCGTGCAAGGAACCGGAGCGGTGTGCTTTAAGCGGCGACTCATCGTACGGCGGCGCAGGCTGCCTGTCGTCGCAATGGGCCAGCGTGCGCCGGTAAAGCCAACAGGCTGCACTCGTGCCGCAGGACGAATCGCGCACAGGTCACGAGCCGGTGCGCACTGTATGGGCTGATGAAAAGAATGATGAATTCCGGACTGCTGCGCCTGCACGACGCGATGGGATGTTTGCTCGGCGCAGTGCGCTGCGCCGCGAGCATCTCGTTCGCCGTTGCCGCTGCGCCTGGCATAGTGGCGGTATGCGGAGCGATCCCGACGACGGTGCAGGCGAAGCCGTCCATTTCGCAATACGACCAGCCGAAATATCCCGCCGATTTCACGCATTTCGACTACGCGAATCCCGACGCGCCGGCTAACGGCTCGCTGAGTTTCGAAAACTATAGCGAACTGCAAACCTACGATTCGCTGAATCCGTTTCTGGTGCGTGGCGCGCCCGCGCCCGACATCCAGAATCTGATGTTCGATACGCTGATGCAGCGTAGCTGGGACGAGCTGGCCTCCGAATATCCGCTGATCGCCGACGATGTCGAGGTGGCGCCGGATCTGACGTCAGCGACGTTCCATATCAATCCCGCCGCTCGCTTTTCGAACGGCGACCCGATCACCGCAGCCGACGTCAAGTATTCATACGATACGCTGACAAGTCCGCAGGCATCGCCGCTTTTCAACGCGCAATTTTCGGTGATCAAAAACGCGACCGTCATCGATAAGAACACGATCCGCTTCGAGTTCAAGCATCCCGAACGCGATGCGCCGCTGATTGCGGGCGACCTGCCGATCTTCTCGCAGAAATGGGGGATGCAGCCTGACGGCAAGCGCCTGCCATTCGACCAGATCTCTTCCACGCCACCGATCAGCAGTGGCCCATATCTGATCGAAGGACGCAAGAACGACAAGCAGATCACGTATCGCCGCAATCCCGATTACTGGGCGGCGAATCTGCCATCGCGACGCGGCATGTTCCGTTTCGAGCGCATCACCTTCAATCTGTATCGCGACCATTACACGCAACTCGAAGCCTTCAAGGCGGGCGACGCGGACGTCATCGTCGAATACAGCGCAACCCAGTGGGCGCGCAAATACGTCGGCAAGAACTTCGACAACGGGCTGTTGAAGAAAGGCGAATTCGCCGATGGCCCCGCGCAGATGCAGGGCATGCTGATGAATATGCGCAAACCGATGTTCCAGGACCCGCGCGTGCGCCACGCCCTGACGCTGGCACTCGACTACGACTGGATGAACCGGATGATGTTCTACGGTCAATACCGGCGTACCAACAGCTATTTTGAGGCCAGTCCGTTCGGCGCGACCGGCATGCCGGGCCAGAAGGAACTGGCGCTGCTCGAGCCGCTGCGCGGCAGCGTGGCGCGGGAAGAATTCGGTCCGATGCTCAAGCAACCCGACACGTTTCCGCCGAATTCCTTGCGCGGCAACCTGCGCGTTGCGCGCGATCTGCTGGCGCAAGCCGGCTGGCACTATCGCGACGGCGCGTTGCGCGACGCCAACGGTTCGCCGATGACGATCGAGATCATGGACGACCAGCCCGGCATGGATCGTCTGATCCTGCCGTATATGCAGGCGCTCGACATGCTCGGCATTCAGGCCCATATGCGCGAAATCGACAGCGCGTTGTACGAGAAGCGTCTGGATAATTTCGAGTACGACATGACCACCTTCATCTATCCGCCGGTCACGATTCCGGGCGCTGAACTGACGCGCCGCTTCGGCAGCGCGGCTGCGTCCGAA
>JARLJU010000070.1 GCA_031291055.1 Rudaea sp.
CAGCGCACCGAGTAAGGAGTGGTGACGCGCGGTATCATGGAGTTGCATACAGCACGTTGAATTAATAGATGCTTTTGCCATATTCGGCGTATGAACGTCTTCGATCCTGATCTGCACAAACGCGCTTCGAGATGGGACGCCTCGGCGACAGGTAAGCCGATCGTCTTGACCCCACGCGATCTCGATTTTCTCTTCCAGCTGTTCATCCATGGTCCCCTATCGACCGCGATGCTGCGGGCGCTGATCGCGCCCGATGTCTCGCAGTGGACGATCACCGAACGGCTCAAGCATCTGAAGCGCAAACCGAACGGCCTCATCGAGCAACCGTGGCAACAGCGCGCCGCGGTCAACGCCAACTACAACCATCTTGTCGTCGCGCTCTCGTCAGCCGGGTTGAACGCCCTTTTGGAAAACGCCCGGATCACGCCAGAGCAGGCCGGCTGGTATGCCGGCATTAACGAGAACCGCAAGACCTACGAGCACGACACGATGGCGGCCTACATCTCCGCATCGCTTGCATTGGGCTGCCGCGAGGACGCCGATCTCACATTCATTTCGTGGCTCGACATCTTCAGTCGCGACAAATGCCCGGCGACGACCAAGGCCGCGCGCAATCCCCTGCTGATCCCCTTCTCGTTCGGAAAGGCCGATCACGCGGTTATCCCCGACGGTCTCTGCGGCATCTCGCACCGCGAGCGCGGCGTGAACTTCTATGCCATCGAGGCCGATCGCAACACCGAGCCGATCGAGACGTCGCGGCTGTCGCGCTCATCGATCGCCCGGCACCTCTGGGGCTATCGTTTTGTGCTGCGCAACGAACTCTATAGATTGCACTACGGACTGCCGAACCTGCAGGTGCTGACGATCACGACATCCGAGGTGCACATGCAGAACATCATGGCGCACCTCAAACGCGCGGCAGCTGCCGCCGAGCGCCATCTCTCCGGCGCGCATCCCTTCCTGTTCAAGGCCGTCCCCGTGCTCGGTCGCCGCGTCAACAAGCCGCCGATCTCGGGGCACATACTCACTGAGAGCTATCGGCGCGTCGACGATGAGAAAGTCAGTATCGGCTGATGCTCGGCTCCGTGCCAAAGATAAACACCCACTACAATTTGGGTAGCACGGAGACGCCATTGAGATCACTGATTGGACCGCTTATGTGAAGGTTTGCGGATGGCGGCCCCATGATGATGGTGCGGCGCACGCCAGGGGCCGGCGTACGCAAACCTCCAATGGATGAAACCGCGGGAGATGTGGAGCGGCCGTGCGTCAAACGCTATGGGGATTTCGGCGTCGACGGTGATGGGTCGATGTTCGCTGATCGCCGTTTTGGGACGCGAAAGCGAGGGTGACGAAGCCGGTCGATTGATTGCGATGGGCAGAACCGGCGTCACACGACATAAATCGAGCGGCGAGAATGCCATCCAATGCCGCACGCGGGCGAGTCTGGTCAATGCTGGCCGAGAGCCGGCGAGGAGATGCCCTGCATTTCTGTTGGCCTCCGACTTTGATCATGATGTGTCGATCCTGATCGCGGCGGCGGAAGTGGACGTTGCTGGACGGTAGCGCGGCGAGGCGCCGCGTTGGAACGTCTCGATGATGGTCATGCTACCGCCGCAGCATGGGCATGGGTGCGATAGCGTTGTTTGTTCGTCAGGCTCGGCGCAACCAGTATGCCCGCTCTCGGGCTGTACTGCCGGCACGTCGAGCAGGCGACGCGCCCGTGCGATATTGACGGCGCGGGTGCCGCTGGCAAGCAGGCCGTAGTGGCGGATGCGGTGGAAGCCTTGTGGCAGGACGTGGACCAGAAACCTGCGAATGAACTCGTCGGTGGCGAGCGTCATGACCTTTTGGCGGTCGCCACCATCGGCGCGATAGTCCTTCCAGCGGAAGGTGACGTTGGCATGGTCGAAGGCGATCAACCGGCTGTTGGCGATGGCGACGCGGTGAGTATAGCGCGACAGATAGGCGAGCACGGCCTGTGGCCCGCCGAACGGGCGCTTGGCATAGACGACCCATTCGGTTCGGCGTAGCGGTGCCAGATAGGCGGCGAATGCCTGCGCATCGGCGAGAGCGGCGTGATTGCCGAAGAACGCGAGGTCGCCGGCTTTGTGGGCGGCGGTCAGCTTCTCCAGGAACAGCCGTCGGAACAGGCGCGAGAGCACGCGCACCGGCAGAAAGAAGCCTTTGCGGCACGCCACCCAGCGCTCGCCGTCGAGCGAGATGCCACCGCCCGGCACGATCATGTGGACGTGCGGGTGATGGGTCAGCGCTGAACCCCAGGTGTGGAGGACCGAGGTGATGCCGATGCGGGCGCCGAGGTGCTTGGGGTCGGCTGCGATGGTAGTCAGGGTCTCGGCCGAGGCCTTGAACAGCAGGTCGTAGATCACGGCCTTGCTCTGGTATGCGATGTCGGCGATGGCCGCGGGCAGCGTGAACACGACGTGATAGTATGGCACCGGCAACAAGTCGGCCTCGCGGTTGGCAAGCCATTCCTTTGCTGCGGCGCCTTGGCACTTCGGGCAGTGGCGGTTGCGACAGCTATTGTATGCGATGGTCGTATAGTCGCAGTCGTTGCAGCGCACGACATGGCCGCCGAGGGCCGCCGTACGGCAGTT
Source organism: Rudaea sp. (assembly GCA_031291055.1). GTDB lineage: Bacteria > Pseudomonadota > Gammaproteobacteria > Xanthomonadales > Rhodanobacteraceae > Rudaea. The sequence goes on from JARLJU010000070.1 coordinate 2,619, forward strand.
CTCGATCGCTGACATCACCTTCAATTGGCCGAGGCTCACATGGCCGGCATTCGCCCGGCGCCATGCCGGGCCGTGGTCGCGGAGGATATCCGCAACCTCCAGCGATGGACGCGACACGCGCTTTAAGCGGGCGGCCCGCTTCTGGGCTCATTCTTCCTGGGCATCAGCGGCGTGAGGCGGTCGAGCGGGCTCACGACCTCACGGATGGTGTTGGTGGCGACGCGGGTGTAGAGCGCCGTGGTGTCGAGCTTGGCGTGCCCAAGCAGGACCTGGATCACGCGAATATCAACGTTCTGCTCGAGCAGATGGGTCGCGAAGCTATGGCGCAACGTGTGCGGCGTCACACGCTTGGAAATCTCGGCCATATGGGCTGCGGCGTTGCACGCTCGCGTGAGTTGGCGGGTCGTCATCGGATTGGCCGGATTCTGGCCCGGGAACAACCAGCCCTGCGGCCGCGCGATGCGATACCAATCGCGCAGAAGTTCAAGCAGCACGAGGGAAAGCATCGCGTGGCGATCCTTGCGGCCTTTGCCCTGCTCGACACGTAGCATCATGCGTTCGGAGTCGATATCGGATACCTTCAGCGAGACAACCTCAGAGACGCGCAGTCCTGCTCCGTAGGCGACACTGAGCGCGGCCTTGTACTTGACGTTCGGCGCTGCCTCCAGAAAGCGTGCAACCTCCTCGGGGCTTAAAACGACTGGCACCTTGCGTGGCTCGTGC
>JARLJU010000071.1 GCA_031291055.1 Rudaea sp.
GGTAGCCTTCGGGGTGCCCGCAAAGGGACTGCCGAGCGTGATCACCGAGCGTACGCGCTCCGGAGCCATTTTTGCCAGTTGCCGCGCGTAAAGGCCGCCGAGGCTCCAGCCGACCAAGCTGATCTTGCGCCCGTGCTGGTCGCTCAACTCGTGCACGAGATCGACCATCGCCTGCTGCACGCCGTCACGCAGGCCGAGATTGCGGCCCTGCCGCCAGCCGCTGACGGCGTAGCCACGGTTCTTCAAAAAGCTGCGCAGCGGGCGGGTCGAGGTGTCGGACGCGACCAGCCCCGGCAACACCAGCACCGGATGACCATCGCCCTTCGGCGCCAGGCTGAGCAGCGGCAATGCGCCGAGAAACGCGCCGAATTCGTGGAAGGCCCGCCCCTCCAGGAACATCAGGGCTTTCGACGGCGGGTGCAGCGTATCGGCGATAACGGACATCGTATTTCCTTTTCAGGACCGGAGGCGGTCCAATCGATCAAATCAAGCGCGGCTAGAGGAAACCCTAATCTTGCACAATCGTTCCGCAGTGCAGCATTCCAGAGGTCTATGCTGCTGATTCCATCATTCAACCGGTTGCCATGCGCCGGGACAATAGGTCTCAACAGCAAAAAGCCGGTGCGGCGGCCCAAAAGTCACAACAGCCGCAGCACGAATTCGGCGGTGTAGAGCGCCAGTCCGGCAAGCCCGCCGATCAACGAGCCGTTGAAGCGGATGTATTGCAGGTCCCGGCCGATGTTGATTTCGATCAGCTGAAGCAGTTGCCCCATGTCCCAGGCCTTGACCTGATCGGAAATGAAGGTCGAGACGCCGCTCTTCTGGTCGGCGATAAAGCTTCGCAGCACCGTGACGACACCCTGGTTGATCTCCGCGCGCAATTCGGGATCGCCGGCCAGCGCCTCGCCGGCCTTCACGAACATTGCCGCCAGATGCTGCTGCAGCACCTGGCTCTCGCCGCCGGCACTGCGTTCGATGAACGAGCGCACGTTCGACCAGACGGTCTTCGCAAGCTCGGCGAGTTCAGGACGCGCGAGCAGGTCGCGCTTCAACTCGTCGATGCGGCCGGCAAACGCCGGATCGTGGCCCAACCGGTCGACGAACGACAACAGCATGCGATCGAATTCGCCGCGGAATGGATGTTGCGGATCGTTGCGCACCTCCTCGAAGAAATTCGTCGCGGAGGCGACGATCCTGTTCACCAGGAATTTGTCGGCGCGATAGAGCTTCAGCAGGGTCGGCAACTCGGCGCGGATCTTGTCGCGGATCACGGCCATGGTCTCGGGCTGTGCGAGCGTTTGATGCATCACGCGCAGGAGATCGTCGAGCAGGCCCTGATGCTTGCCCTCGGCAACGAAGCCGCGCAGCGTGCCGGCGGCGAGCGGCGCCAGATCGATCGACTGCAGCTGCGTGGTGATGCGGCGGGTGACGAAATTCATCAGCCCCGACGTTTCCGTCGCGCTGAACGCCTCCGGCAACAGCCGCAGCGCAAAGCGGGCGAGATCGGCGCTGCGCTTGCGGTCGCGCAGCCAGTCGGCGATGAAGGAGCCGAAGTCGATCTGGCGCAGCTTGGCTTCCACGGGGGCGGCTTCGAGAAAGTGCACCTCGATGAATTCGCCGAGCTTGTCGGCGATGCGGTGCTGATTGCTCTGGATGATCGCGGTATGCGGGATCGGCA
>JARLJU010000072.1 GCA_031291055.1 Rudaea sp.
GAGGTGACTTTCCTTCGCGACGAAGTCATCACGAAAAATGCGCAGATCAAGGAACTGACCGAGCGTAGTAGTGAGACGAATGTTTTGATCGGCGGCTTGCAGCGCCTACTCGCGCCGATGCTCGGATCACCAGACCCGCATCGACCGACGGGCGACGAAACACCGCGGCCGGAGCACAGCCAATAGGGGAGTGTGCACAGCGCGTCTTGACAGCCAGGCGTGCGCTATAATGCGCAGATGGAGCAGATCGCGAGGAACATCGCGGACATCGCACGCAACATCGAAATCGTTGGCGCAGACCCGATCACTTTGCACGGGTTCACGCAGGTTCCGAACTTCGTCCTCACGCAAAAGAAACTATCGGTCGGGGCCAAGCTCGCCTACGCGATGCTCTTGAAATACGCCTGGGGCGATCAAGCCTGCTATCCGGGCCAATTGAAACTCGCAGACGATATGGGCGCTGCGGAACGCAGTGTGCGCACCTACCTAAAAGAGCTTGAAACAGTCGGCATTTTGGAGATTCGGCAACGCGGCCTTGGAAAGACTAATCTCTACCGCCTGCACCTTACAGTCCCCAAGACCGGCAAGCGCCACCAGTCCAGACCGGCAAATTTTGCCGGTCAGCACCGGCAATGATTGCCGTTCAAGAACGGCCAAGTTTGCCGGTCACTCTATATAAGAATACGCATTTACAAATACTCATATGCAAAAAGACTCAGACAAAATACGACTTAGCAAAATCATGAAAGACGAAATTAGAATACAACCAGGAAGGGAAGGCAAGGGCTTGACAAAGCCACTTTTTCATGGTCGCACAATAATGAGGTTTCTGCGACGCCAAGCACGAATACTTGCAACCGCCGCGCATGATCGTGAGGCGTCGTAGAAACCTTGTTGCACTGAACCGCGGGCCGTCGCGCCGCCCTATGGGGATTTGAGCGCTGCCGACTCCGTGTCGCTCGACGTTCGAGGAGGCGTCAGCACGCTTGGCGCGTCGGAAGGGACGATCAACCAGGCGCAAGCCGCGTGCGGCGACGTCGCTGGCTGTGCATCCGACGACATGGCGTCTCCCGTCGATCGCAGGAATTCTTGTCGCGGCCGTGCTTCGCCGATCGCGCCGACACCGTGGCGCGTTTCGAGATCGACAAGATGGGCGCGCCGCTGATTCACGAGCTGTCGAACCCCTGTTCTGCCCGACAGCGAGAATAGGCGCTGTCGAAGGTCTCGATGATTCTCATCCTGCCGCCGCAACACGGGCACGGCGGCGGCTCGACAGGCGCTTTGGATTGATCGCCCTTGCCGATGCCGCCGGGAACCGTCGATCGCATTGACACGTCCAGCCGCTCTCGGCACAGCGCAAGGTTCTCGACGCGGCGGCCGTTGGCGAAAAGGCCGTAGTGGCGAATGCGATGGAACCCGTCGGGCAGCACGTGCATCAGAAAGCGGCGCATGAACTCGCCGGCCGCGAGCGTCATCACCTTGCCCTTGCTGCGGCCATTGGCGCGATAGTCCTTCCAGCGGAAGCTCACGCGCTCATCGGTCAGCTCGACGAGGCGGCCGTTGCCGATCGCGACACGGTGCGTGTAGCGCGCGAGATAGGCCAGAACCTGCGCCGGGCCGGCAAAGGGTTGCTTGGCGTA
>JARLJU010000010.1 GCA_031291055.1 Rudaea sp.
CAGACTGCTGTGGGGTCGCTGGGTGTTGAAGTGGTGTCGCCATTGCTCGATGACGACCTGGGCTTCGCGAAGCGTGTAGAAGATTTCCCCATTCAACAGTTCATCGCGGAACTTGCCATTGAAGCTCTCGCAATAGCCGTTCTCCCAAGGGCTTCCGGGTTCGATGTAGAGCGTCTTCGTGCCGACGGCAGTCAACCAACGGCGTAAATCCTTGGCAACCATCTCAGGCCCGTTGTCCGATCGCAGGTAGGCAGGCACGCCGTGTTCAACCATTAGATCGGTCAGTACATCGATCACATCGGAACTACGAACTTGCCGAGCAACGTGCAAGGCCAGGCAGGTCCGGCTGTACTCGTCGATGATCACCAAGATTTTCAGCACGCGGCCATCATGCGTACGATCCATGACAAAATCCCAGCTCCAGACGTGATGCGTATACTCCGGACGCAGACGCACGCAGCTGCCGTCCGCCAACCATAATCGACCCCGCTTGGGTTGTTTCTTGGGCACCTTGAGTCCCTCGTGTTTCCAGATACGCTCCACGCGCGATCGGCTGGTTATCCAGCCGCATCGCTCCAGCAATGCGTGCACACGCCGATAGCCATAGCGACCGTATTGTCCCGCCAGCTCAACGATGGCCGCTGTGAGCGGCGCTTCGTCGTGACGGGGTTGTGGTGCATAGCGCACCGAGGAGCGTGTCAGATGCAGTGCCCGGCAGATCCGCCGTTCGGAATGATGAAAGCGGGCACGTATGTGTGCCACTGCTTGCCGTCGGCGGGCCGGGCTCAGAAGTTTCCCTTGCTCACCTCGCGCAGTATCTGGTTGTCGATAATCGTGTCCGACAGCGCACGACGCAGGCGAGCATTCTCCTGTTCCAGATCCTTCAAACGTTTGGCCTGATCGATCTTCATACCGCCGTATTCCTTGCGCCAACGATAGTAGGTCTTGTCGGTCACGCCCCACTGCCGGGTAATATCCGGAATGGTCCGGCCTTGGCCTATCAGCACATCGGCTTCGCGCAGCTTGTGAATAATCTCTTCGGAACGAAAGCGTTTCTTAGGCATGGTCCAGTTCTCCTCGTCATAGTCTAAGGACAAAGATTCTGGATCAGAAAATTCAGGTCAGCTCACTCCCACGCCTTCCTCTTTTGGCTGCAACCAATCTCCGGACGCGTACTTCAGATCAGTGATCGCAGTGAGTGCCAAATACAGGTCGGGGAAAACGTCTCTCGCGGCAGTTTGCTGAGGAGTGAGCCTTCCACTCAGCATGTCAACGTTGCGCAGGATGGGATCAAGGGTGAATCCAGAAAACGAATCCGCACCAGCTTTCTCCCAGAGGTTCCACAACTTATGACTCGATGCGGGTGGAAAAAAAGCGGGGTCAGCTTTCTTGCAGACGGCTTTCAAGTACAGTTCAAGGGCGTGTGCAGCAGCAAACAGCAGTGGTGGGAAAGCGAAGGAATCGCATAGGACGAAATATGCAAATACCCAGTGATCGGCATCGAAAGTGTAGCCTTCCCATGCGGCAGGGGCATTCACGGGTGTCTTGGACATTCGATGCCTACGTCTGTTCCCAGTCAACGTAGGAAGTTTCCTACGCAAGACAGCGACGATACCCCACTGCGCCACATCATCAAACTGGCAAAACTAGCTTGTCCCTGATGCCTAGGCCATACGCGCCCGCAAGGGAAGCCGAAGGAAAGCGCCGGCACAGGGGCGGCGTCAATCTATTGGGCCACGGCCCAGCGGGTCTGCATCTGTAATTGCAAACTTTGGCCCCGAAGGCACAGCGTTAAGCCTCACTTCGAATTTGCATTGCGGGCACTTCCACGGCAGCGACCCCGCTCGCGGTCTAATCACGTGTACTGCTTTTCGATCAACATCAAAGCATCTCGGACAGTACGGCTCAGGGTCAACATCTCTCCAATAGAAGTGATCGTGAAATTTCATGGTCTCCGTGAGCGCGAGCTTCGCTGTGAGCTCGTTGACAGTTTGTGTCAGTTGCGAGTTCTTGTCCGCCAGCTCGATGACCTCAGACTGCAGATCAATCATCTTTCTGTACAAGTCCATATCGCCGACTTTTCGAACCAGGTCGGCGACCTCTCTCACGTCTGCAAGAATTCCCATGCTCTCGGACTCCTCTGTTTCTCAAAGCCAATGAGCCACGCCGCAATGACGCGAACAGGTCCCGCGCCTGTTCCGGCTGAAGCAGTAAGTGCCGTCGCCCATTGTGCGCTTGCTCCGGCTCGTACTGCACCCTTAAGGTCATCCAATACTACTGCCTGTCGCGCTTGCTGAGACGTTGGTGGCTATGCTGTTTGCATTGGGTAGCCAAATGCCTGTTGCGATTGGCTCGATCAAGATTCAAACTAGCCGGGTGGACCAAGCCGTGATCTCTGCATCTCCTGAAACTCTCCTCGGGCATCTGACCGAGGCAGAGCGCAAGAACGCGCCAGGGATCTTGTTCTACCAAGGCGATGGGAGCCTTTTCCGTGCGGCCCCGAGAGTCGCTATAGTCGGATCTAGAAAAGCATCTCAAGAGGGGCTTCGCCGAGCAGCAAAGTTGGCGCGCGCATTGGCAAAGCACGGTGTTATTGTCGTCAGTGGTATGGCAGAAGGAATCGACACCGCTGCACATCGCGCAGCAATGGATGCGGGCGGCAGAACGATTGCGGTCCTTGGTTCGCCCCTGTCTACGCCCTATCCCGCCGCCAACAGGGAGCTTTTTCGTACGATCATTGCGGCGCACTTGGCAGTGTCGCAATTTCGTGATGGCCAACCGATTCAGCCGCAAAACTTTCCGATCCGCAACCGCACAATGGCTTTGATCACGCATGCAACAGTCATTGTCGAAGCTGCAGAAAAAAGCGGCACAATGCATCAAGCGTGGGAAGCTCTCCGTCTGGGCCGACCGCTCTTTTTGCTCGATTCCGTTGCGAACGATCATTCCTTGACCTGGCCTTCCGAAGTTCGGAAGTACGGCGCGCAAATTCTTGCGGAGTCGAATTTTGAGGCTATGGTCGACCACTTGCCTGCGGGCGAACTAGAGGAAGCGGTTGCTTTCTGATCTCCCGTTTGGCAGCGTCCTCTGCTATTCGCCTCAGGGCGAATCAGAGGTTTCGAGACGCTCTCGTCGCGCTCGCGACGGGGTGAAAAATGGCGACACGCCAACCCTCCAACGATTCGTCGAAGTGTTGCGCGAAAAGTCGGCAATCACTGAGCCTCTTCATGGCTTCTTCAGTGCGACGACACTTCTCGTTCCGATGCCTCGAAGCGCACCTTTGGTGAAGGGCGCGCTATGGCCGGCCCAGAAGATTTGCGACGCAATGGCAGCCGCGGGATTCGGCAGAACCGCTCCTTTACTCGAGCGTTTCGTCGCAGTTCCCAAATCTGCTTTCGCCAGGCCGGGAGAGCGCCCTACGGTGCCAGTACACTTCGCCTCACTGAGAATGGCCCAACTCGACGTAGCCGGCCGAGATCTCGTTGTGGTGGACGACATCATTACGAGGGGCAATTCAGTGCTTGCTGCTGCTTCGCGACTGGCTGAGCACCTTCCACAAGCGCGCGTCCGAGCGTTCGCAGTCATTCGAACCAGAAGCAATCAGGAAATAAGCGAGATCATCGATCCAGTGACAGGCACCATCACGCTATTTCTCGACAATGGTCATCGGGATCCTTGAATCTTCTAACGACGCTTCCAACGGTGTAATTCCAGGGTAAATGTGTCTACAAGGCTCTCAAGAGGGAAGCCGTTGGCTAATTGTGTTTACAAGCGTGACTGCTGGATGCGCGAGTAGCACAAAGTATCGCTAAAAGTATCGCTGTGGCGATAAACCTGTCTGGCATGTTTCCGGTAAGTTATTGATTTCAATGGTGGCCGGGGACGGAATCGAACCGCCGACACGGGGATTTTCAATCCCCTGCTCTACCAACTGAGCTACCCGGCCAATCTGCGGCGGGCGAGTGCCACCGCGAAGGGTCGCGTATTAAATCGGCTTGGCCGTGGGGAGTCAAGCGCTCGCGGCCTGCGCCGAGCCTGCTGCGACGGCAGGGCTCGCGTTGACGTCATGGAAACCACATCCGAACCAAGTACAAGGAGTCCCTCATGCGCAAAATTCTTTCAGTTGCCGCCTGCTTGTCCGCCATCGCGGCTACCGCGTTTGCCGATACGCCCGCCACCGAAGCGGCAAACCTCGCGCGTTTCGAGAAATACGCTGGCGCGCCGGTGGAAAATTTCACCATGTGGAGCATGTACAAGTGGCAGGGTCTTGGCCCGGACAAAATCGCCGTGTGGACCAAAGTCAATGAGGCGTATCTGCTGACCGTGGCGCAACCCTGCATTCGCCTGGAAGATGCCAAGGGGATCGTGGTCACGTCGCAGATGTCGCATCAGGTCAATCGGCGTCTGGACTATGTGGACTTCGCCCACCAGCACTGCCAGATCGTCGAGATCCGTCCACTCGATTACAAGACGATGCTCAAGGATGGCGACAGCGGATCCGCTTCGAAGTAATGCGGGTCGCCAATCAGGTTTCCGGCGGCACATAACCGGCCGGCGCTGACGAGCCTGCGCCGAACAGGAATTTTTCCATCTCGTCTTCGAGGAACTTGCGTGCCTTCGGATCGAGCGGCGACAGGCGGTTTTCGTTGATCAGCATGGTCTGGTGCGCGAGCCATTGCGACCAGGCCGCCTTGGATACATTGGCGTAGATGCGCTTGCCGAGCTCGCCCGGATACGGCGCAAAGCCCAGGCCTTCGGCCTGGCTTTGGAGTTTCACGCAGAAAACAGTGTGTGGCATCAGGATTCCTTGAGAAAGCTTTCGATGAGCTTGCGTACCGGCGCCGGCAGGCCCAGAACCGCGGCGTCGGCCGGCTGCAGCCAGCGTCGGTCGGGATTGGCGGCCACGCGCGCCGGGGTTGCCAGTTCCAGCGTCAGCGGTGTCACGTTGAGGCGGTAGTGGCTGAACGTGTGCACGAACGGTGGCAGCGGCCGCAGTGAAATTTCGCCGTTGCGCAAACCGTGATCGCGCGCAATGCGGCGTCTGGCTGCTCGCGCATCGGTGGCTTCCGGAAGGCTCCACAACCGCGCCCAGATGCCGGTCGGCGGCCGCCGCTCGAGCAGCAACTGCCCGCTGCGATCGCGCAGGACCAGCATTACCGTGCTGCGTGTCGGCAGCGCGCGCGCGGGCTTGCGCGCGGGCAATTGCGCGGTGAGTTTGTCGCGGAAAGCGACGCAGTCCGCGCTCAGCGGGCAGCTCGCGCATTGCGGCCGTGAGCGCAAGCACAGGGTGGCGCCCAGATCCATGATCGCCTGGGTGTAGTCCGCAAGCCGCTCGTGTGGCGTGTTGGTTTCCGCGAATTTCCATAGTTGCTTTTCGGTGGCCGTCGATCCCGGCCAGCCGGCAATGCCGTGGAAGCGCGCCAATACACGTTTCACGTTGCCATCGAGGATGGCGAAGCGTCGTCCGTGCGCCTGGGCGAGAATCGCACCCGCAGTCGATCGGCCGATGCCGGGCAGGGCGGCGAGTTCGTCGTAGCCCTGCGGCAAGTCGTTGCCATGGCGCTCGACGCAGATCTGTGCGGCGCGGTGCAGGTTGCGCGCGCGGCTGTAGTAGCCCAGCCCCGACCACAGCGCAAGCACGTCATCCTCGATTGCTGCCGCCAGCATCGGCAGCGACGGAAATTTTTCCACAAAGCGCAAAAAGTAGGGGATTGCCGTTGCCACCCGGGTCTGCTGCAGCATGACCTCGGACACCCATACGCGATAGGGCGTGCGCGGCTCTTGCCAGGGCAGGTCGTGGCGTCCGTGGCGATCGAACCAGCGCAACATTCGCACGGAGAAGGATCTAGGCGTTGCCATCGCCCAGGCTCGCCGGCAGCAGGCCATCGACGAACGCTGCCGGATCGAATTCGCGCAGGTCTTCCGCGCTCTCGCCCAGGCCGATGTAGCGGATCGGCAGGCCGAACTCTTTCGCCAGTGCGAAGACCACGCCACCCTTGGCGGTGCCATCGAGCTTGGTCACGACCAGGCCGGTCACGCCGATGGCGGCGCGGAACTGGCGTACCTGGCTGATGGCGTTCTGGCCGGTCGTGCCGTCGATCACCAGCAGCACTTCATGCGGCGCATCCGCATCGAGCTTGGCGAGCACGCGGCGGATCTTGGCCAATTCGTCCATCAGGCCACCCTGCGTGTGCAGGCGACCTGCGGTATCGGCAATCAGCACCTGGGTTCCACGCGACCGCGCCGATTGCAGGGCGTCGAAGATCACGCTGGCCGAATCGGCCCCCGGGCCCTGCGCGATCACGGGCACGTCGTTGCGTTCACCCCAGGCCTTGAGCTGTTCGACCGCGGCCGCGCGGAATGTATCGCCTGCCGCGAGCACCACACTGCGGCCCTGCACATCCAGGCGCCGCGCCAGTTTGGCGATCGTGGTGGTCTTGCCGACACCGTTGACGCCGACGGCAAGAATTACAAAAGGCATTTGTGTACTTTGCAGCGAAAGCGGCACGCTGACAGGCTGCAGCAGCGCAACCAATTCTGCGCGCAGCGACGCAAGCAACGCGCCGGCGTCGGCGAATTCGCGCTTGTCCATGCGTTTGCGCAGCGCCGCCACCAACTCGGTGCTGGCCGCAACACCGACATCCGCGCCGATAAGCGTGGCCTCGAGTTCTTCAAGCAGGGCTTCGTCGAGTTTTGGATGGCGCGCGAACAGGTCGCGGATATCGCGATTGAAAACGCTGCCTGATAAGCGCTCACGCCAGCTGCGCCTGGACTGCCTCGCGGAGCCTGGTACGACATGTGAAGCAGGCAGCGCGTTGGCAGGCGCCTGCAAAGCCGGTGCTGCTTCAAGCAGGATTGCGGACAACGTTGGCGACTTTTCGCCTGGCGGTTTTTCTGCCGATTCGGCAATCGCGCCCTCGGCACCTTTCTTTTTCCAGAACTTGAGCATTGCGCATCGACTTGAACGACAATGCGCACATGCTACCACCGGCAACCGGAAACAATCGTGCCTGCCCGGGCTGACTCCGGCGGCAAGCTGCGCATCGTTGGCGGTACTCTGCGCGGATCGCGCCTGGATGTGCCTGCCGCGCCCGGTTTGCGGCCAACCCCGGATCGCGTGCGCGAGACGTTGTTCAACTGGCTGGCGCCGGTAATCGAAGGCGCGTGCTGTCTGGATCTCTACGCCGGCACAGGTGCACTTGGCATCGAGGCGCTCTCGCGCGGCGCTGCGCAGGTCGATTTCGTCGAGGCTGATCCCGGGCTGACGCTGCTGTTGCGCGCGAATCTGGCGCGACTGAAGCAGGCGGCAGCCGTGCATCGCCGTGATGCGCTTCAATTTCTCGCGGCCACCGATGCGCGCTACGACATCGTTTTTGTCGATCCTCCGTTTTCCGCGGGCTTGTGGACGGCGGTTGCGAATGCGCTGGAAGCTCGCGACCGATTGCAGCCGAATGCCCTGATCTACATTGAAACGCCGGCCGGAGAAATTCCTGCAATGCCGCCGAACTGGGCCCTGCACCGCGAGGGCCGCGCCGGCGCCGTCCACTATGCGCTGTATCGCCGCAGTTGATGCTGGTGCAAGCGGGTACGCGCGCGCGCAGGCGGCAGTCTGTGGCGTGCGCGCATCCGGCGGTACGGTTTCCCCAAGCCGCCCTCGCGCCGCGCAGAGGCATCCGTTAAGCTGTAGCAGTCCTTTTGCGATCCGACGATTCAGCGATCTGTTGCCGATGCCCAGCCAGCAAGCCAGTCCGACCCGTGCACGCGTGGCGGTTTATCCCGGCACGTTCGATCCGATCACCAACGGCCACATCGATCTGGTCAGCCGTGCCGCGCCGTTGTTCGATCGCCTGATCGTCGGCATTGCCGAGAGCGCGGGCAAGGGCCCGAGCTTCAGCATCGACGAGCGCATCTCGCTGGCGCGCCTGGCGCTGGCCGGCGTGGTCAACGTCGAGGTGCGCGGGTTTGCCTCTCTGCTCGCGCATTTCGTGCGCGAAACCGGGGCAGGCGTGATCCTGCGCGGCTTGCGCGCGGTGTCCGATTTTGAATACGAATTCCAGCTCGCAAGCATGAACCGGCATTTGATTCCGCAAGCCGAAACCCTGTTCCTGACGCCGGCGGAGCAGTACAGTTTCATTTCCTCATCGCTGGTGCGCGAGATCGCCCGGCTGGGCGGCGATGTCTCCGACTTCGTTCATCCCGCTGTGCAACAAGCGCTTCGGCAGCGTTGGCGCAGCTCCTGAAACGGAGCCGTTCTGCAAGGCATTTCCTGAAAAATCAAGGCAAAAGGTGGTATTATGAAAAATTATCTTCGTATACTCATGCTCGCACTGGTCGGCACGCTGGCGCTCAGCGCCTGCGGCCCCAGCGAGGAAGACAAGCAGAAGGCCGCCGAAGCGGCGGCGGCGGCCGAAGCAGCGAAACCGGTACCGGCGCCCGCTGCTGACGCCGACAAGACGGCCTGGCAGAAGTACCTGAGCAAGACCGTGACGCAGAATATGCAAGGGGTGAAGTCCAATCATCCGTACATGTACTTCATCCCCAACGGCGACGGTACCGACGCGCAGGACGCGCGCAAGAACCAGCTCGACAACGTGTCCACGACGGTTTCGCGCGGCGTGCTTCCGGGCAACATGATGGCCTTCGGCGGACCGGACTCCAAACTCACGGCCGACCTGGCGGTCGAGGCATTCAAGAGCGCCCAGGCCGGTTCCTTCAAGGGCGTCGTGGTGCTGTTCATCGGCGCCGCGGGCGACCAGGACCGGGTCAAGGATGCGTTGGCTGCTAGCGGCGCGGAATTCCGTTTCGTCGAGATGAAGTGAGCGAATTGCGACGGCGCCGGAAAGTGCTGTCGTAGTTTGCGCCTGCGGATTTGCGATGGCGCTGAAGATCACCGAACAATGCGTCAATTGCGACGTCTGCGAGCCTGTCTGTCCGAACAAAGCCATCTCGCTGGGCGCAGCCATCTATGAGATCGCTGCCGAACGCTGCACCGAATGCGTCGGACACTTCGATGCGCCGCAATGCATCGAAGTGTGTCCGGTTGAGTGCATCATCGTCGATCTTGCACATGCGGAAACGCCGCAACAACTGCTGGCAAAATACCGCGAGCTGACTGTCGGGGAAAAATCGTGAGCAAACGATATTTTGTTTTGTTGGCGCTCGGCATTGTTGCTCTGGGCGTGCACGCAGGTGCCGCGCATGCGCAATCCCCCGGCAAGCCGGGCCACGCTGCCATCGCCAGTGCGCACAAGCTGGCCACGGCGGCCGGCTTCGAGACGCTGGCGGCGGGCGGCAATGCCTTCGACGCGGCGGTCACCGTGGCCGCGGCACTGTCCGTGGTCGAGCCGCAAAGTTCCGGCATCGGCGGCGGCGGGTTGTTCCTGCTGCACCGGGCGGCCGACGCCAGGGACGTGATGGTCGATGCGCGCGAAACGGCTCCGGCGGCGGTCGATGCGAAGAAATATCTGGATGCCAAGGGCGACCTGGACCAGGACAAGTCATGGAACGGTCCGCTTGCGGCGGCAATTCCCGGCGAGGTCGCCGGCATGGTGTGGATTTCGCAGCATTATGGAAAATTACCATTGTCCACATCGCTCGCGCCGGCGATCCGCATTGCCCGCGACGGGTTTCAGCCGGATTCGCGCTTCCTCAGGGAACTGGCGTCTCGCGCCGATGTGATCAGGCGTTATCCGGCGGGTGCGGCGCTGCTGCTGGAAAACGGTACCGCGCCGAAGGCCGGATGGACTTTCAAAAACCCGGATCTGGCGCACACGCTCGAACTGGTGGCAGCGAACGGGGACGATGGCTTCTATCGCGGCGAATTCGCACACAGACTCGTCGACGGGGTGAAGGCGGCGGGCGGCGGCTGGTCGCTGCAGGACCTCGACGGCTATCGGGTGAAGGAACGCGAGCCCCTTGCATTCGACTATCGTGGCTGGCATATCGTCACCGCGTCGCCGCCGTCGTCCGGCGGCATTGCGCTCGCGGAAATGCTCAATATCCTGTCCGCGTACGACCTTGCAAAATACGATTCCACGCATCGTATACATTTTATTGTCGAGGCGATGCGCCGCGCCTACCGCGACCGCGCCGAATATCTGGGCGACCCGGACTACGTGAAGATGCCGATCGAGCGCCTGACCGGCATGAAGTACGCGGACAAGCTGCGCGCGTCTATCCAGGCGGACAAGGCGACGCCGAGCAGTTCCCTGCCGGGCTATCTGAATCCGCACGAGAGCACGCACACGACGCATTTCTCGATCATCGACGCCGACGGCAACATGGCGGGCGTGACGCAGACGGTGAACCTGCCGTTCGGCAACGGCATGGTTGTCGCCGGTACCGGCTTCGTGCTCAACAACGAGATGGACGACTTTGCGCTGAAGGCCGGCGCACCGAACGCGTTCGGTCTGGTCGGCAACGACGCGAACGCGCCCAAGGCCGGCCACCGGCCGCTGTCGTCGATGACGCCCAGCTTCGTCATCGGCGCCGACCGCGTCGGCGTGATCGGCACCCCGGGAGGATCGCGCATCATCACGATGGTGCTCGAAGGCATTCTCTCGTTCATTGATGGCGAACTGCCGGCGCAGATCGTCGCCAAACCGCGTTTTCATCACCAGTACCTGCCCGACGTGATCTCGGCCGAACCGCACGCATTCAGTGCCGACGAGACCAGATCGCTGGAGAAGATGGGCTACGTCGTCAACGAAGGCGAGCGCACCTGGGGCTTCATGAACGTGGTGAGCTGGGATCGCAAAACCGGGGAAATGCACGCCGCTGCGGATCCGCGCGGGACGAGCGGCAGCGGCGAAGTCAAATGATCCTTGAATACGGCGTGGAAATACGGTGAAGCTCTGGTCCATCCTCGGCAATTCCCAGCGCCTGGACGGCGGCGCGATGTTCGGCAATGTGCCCAGGGGAATGTGGGAACAGTGGATCGTGCCCGACGCCGACAACCGTATCCCGCTGGCCTGTCGCGCCTTGCTGGTCGAGGGCCTGGGCGGCAAGACGGTGCTGTTCGAAACCGGCATCGGTGCGTCCTTCGAGCCGAAACTGAAGCAACGTTTTGGCGTCGTCGAGCAGGAACACGTGCTGCTGGACTCGCTGGCCAGGGCTGGCTTCCGACACGATGACATAGATGCGGTCGTGCTGTCGCACCTGCACTTCGATCACGCCGGCGGCCTGCTCGCTGCGTGGCAGGCGGATACGCCGCCGGCACTGCTTTTTCCGAACGCCCAGTACATTGTGGGCCGGCGTTGCTGGGAGCGTGCGCTGCA
This sequence comes from Rudaea sp., assembly GCA_031291055.1. Taxonomy (GTDB): domain Bacteria; phylum Pseudomonadota; class Gammaproteobacteria; order Xanthomonadales; family Rhodanobacteraceae; genus Rudaea. The sequence goes on from JARLJU010000010.1 coordinate 11,277, forward strand.
TCCGCATCCGCGCGACCGCGCCTCGTTCATTGCCGAATTGCAGCCGTTGCTTGAACAGTCAGGGCGCCTTGAGCTTGTGGACAATGAGTATTCCTCCACTTTGGGGAAAACTGTGCGCTTCGGCTTCAGCGAAGGTCACACGCCGGGCCTCATGCTGGCGGAAATCGCTGCGCCAGCAGGCGGCGTGGTGTTCTGCTCCGACCTCATTCCGGGTCGGCCATGGGTGCACCTGCCGGTGACGATGGGCTACGACCGTGCACCCGAGCTGCTGATCGACGAAAAGCACGGTTTTCTCGAAGACAAGCTCGCGCGCGGCGTACGCCTGTTCTTCACCCACGATGTCGGCTGTGCGCTGGCGCGCGTCATACGCGACGACAAGGGACGCTTCGGCACGACCGACGCGCGCGCCGAACTCGTGGCGCAGGAGGCCTGAAGCGTGGCGCGCCGGAAAAAATCGTCGACGCGGCGCATTGCGCTCTGGATTGTCGTCATCGCGCTCGTCGTCGTCGCGGCCGGCGTTGGCCTGCAGCGCATGCATGCGCCGTACGTGCCGGTGGTCAACCCCATCAACGCGGAGCATTCGGATACGACCGAGCCTGGCCGCAGGGTGACGATTGCCGGCAAGCTCGAAATCCGCCAGCCGCCGAGCGATGCGCAGTTCGGCATCGCCGCCGACGCGGCGATCCTGTTGCGCGAAGTATCCATGTATCAATGGCGCGAACGCTGCCTCGGCGGCAACTGCCGTTACGATAACGCATGGTCGGGACTGCCGGTCGATTCGCGCAAATTCCATGTTCCGGAAGGGCACGAAAATCCCCCACTGCCGTTTGCCGATGCGCGTTTCAACGCAGGCGAGATCCACCTTGGCGGACTGACCGTCGCTCCGGAGCTGGCCGCCGCGCACCTGGCGGCCGTCAGCTATCCGGTCCACGCCGATGCGTTGCCGCCGAATCTGGCTGCGACGTTCCGCGAAGTCGATGGCAACCTGTATGCCGGCGGCGATCCAGCGCGGCCGAAGATCGGCGAATTGCGCGTAAGCTACCGCATCGTGCCGACCGGCGCGGCAACCCTCAGCGGCGTGCAGCGCGGCGCTAAACTGACGGAAAACTGACCGCCGGGAATCCAGCTCGGCCGTATTTCAGCGAGGCAGTACTTCAACGGGAGGGGAAGCATGCGCATCACCGGGCTCTATGCCGCATTATCTACTTTGCTGATTGTTATACTCGCTGTGCGCGTGGTTCTGTACCGGCGTGCGCACAGCATCGGTCTGGGCGACGGCAATGATGGCGAGCTGCGCAAGCGCATCCGGGCGCACGGCAATGCGATCGAATATCTCCCGATCGGCCTCGTCCTCCTGCTCCTGCTCGAACTGAACCAGACCGCGCCGCTGTGGCTTCACGTCTTCGGAATCGCGCTCATCCTGGCGCGCGTGGCGCATGCCTGGGGCGTGTCGAGGCACAGCGGAATTTCGCCCGGGCGCGCGTTCGGAGTCCTGCTTACTTTCGGAGTCCTGCTGGCGATGGCCTTGCTGCTGCTCTGGCAGTGGATCGCATGGACAGCCATTGGCGCGGGGCACTGAACTGCCAGCTGCAAACGAAATTTCGTGCAGAACCGGCGGCGTGCCGATTCTGTCGCGGGCTATGGCACATTGAACAACACCGGCGAGTGCTCGATGAAATACAAGCCGGCAAACAGTTTCGGGTCGATCGAGTAGCCTTCACGCGATTTGCCCAGCAGCCATGTGGCTGCGTCGGCGAGCGGCACTTCGTGGACGAGTATGTCTTCGGTTGCATCGCCGCCGCCAGCGTGTTCGCGCACCAGGTCGTAGGCACGCACGAAGGCGATCATCTCGTTGCTCATGCCGGCCGATGACGGGCCGGCCATGAGGAATTCGATGCGCCCGGCGCGGTAGCCGGTTTCCTCGGTGAGTTCGCGCGCGGCGGCGGCGACGGCCGATTCCTGTGCATTGCCGGCCAGGTCGCCGACCAGGCCGGCGGGCATTTCGATGGTCTTGCTGCGCACGGCTTCGCGCCATTGCTCGACGAACACGACACGGCCTTCGGCGGTGATCGCGATGATGATCACGCCGCCGCCGGGATTGGTGCGTTCGGCGAATTCCCAGCGACCGCGCCGCTGCAGGCGCAGCCAGCGGCCATTGAAAAGCGTCTCGGTTTCGGTCATTGTGCGCGCCTCGCGTGGATACGGTCCCATTCCGCGGCGAACTTCGCCGCCGGTCTGATGTCTCAGTCCGCCCGCGCATCTTCAAGGTTATCCGCATGAAAATTCAATCCTGGCTTCTGGCGAGCCTGCTGGTGCCGCTGAGTTCGATGGCGTCCGCGCAGGACAAGCCGGCGGCTGCACCGCCGTCGGCGCAGGCAACCATGGCGAAGAAGGCCGAGGCGCTGACCGAGGAGCAGATCAAGCAGTCGCACGATCTGCCGGCCTTGAGCCGCCTTGCGCAATTGTATAATTCGCAGCAGGACATGCAGCGCCTGACCTGGGTGCTGGAGCGCGTCTCGGCGCTGCTGCCCAATTCCGGCGACCTGAAGCTGCAACTGGCCTTGGCATACACGAAGATCGGCGACAAGACGCGTGCCTACGACACTCTCATGCACATGCAGATGCAGGGTTTCGGCTATGACATCAGCAAGGATCCGCGCTTCGAGCCGATCCACGGCACGCGGGTATGGGATTACCTCGTCGCCAACTTGCAGGTCAATGCCAAACAGTTCGGCGAAGGCAAGGTTGCCTTCGACCTGCCCAAGGGCGATCACCTGTTCGACACCCTGGCCTGGGACGCAAAGCGCAAGCAGCTCCTCGTCGGCAGCGCGCGCGACGGAGCGATCCGGCACGTCAGCGAGGCCGGCAAGCTCGCCGATTTCATCGGCGCGAATGCCGAGAACGGTTTGTGGGGCGTGGATGCGCTCGGTGTGGATGCCGACCACGACAGGCTTTACGTGGCCAGTTCAGCGTCGCCGCAATTCAAGGGTTTCAACAAGGATAACGCCGGCCAGGCCGGCATATTCGAGTTCGATCTGGCGTCCGGCAAGCTTTTGCACAAGTATATTTTGGCCCAGGCCGGTACCCACCTGCTGAACAGCCTCGTGGTCGGCAAGGACGGCCAGGTCTATGCCGCCGATGGCGCTCGCCGCGAAATCTACAAGATCGATGGCGGCTCGCTCAAGCTGCTCACATCCAATCCGCGCCTGACCAATATCGGCGCGCTGGCCCTGTCGGCCGACGGCAAGTCCCTTTACCTGACCGACTTTGCGATGGGTATCTTCGGCTTCGACCTGACCAAATCGGAGCCGTTCGGAGTGGCTTACAACACCGCGAACATGGTACTCGGCGGCATCAATGACATGTACTGGTACGACGGCAATCTGGTCGTCGTCGAGGGTGGCATGATGCCGAGCCGGGTAATGCGACTGAAGTTGGCGGCGGACGGACGCAGCATCACTGGAGCGATGCCGCTGGATGTGGCGCAGCCGGCGTTCGCCGATCTCGGCCGCGGCGCCGTGGCAGGCGACAATTTATACTTTATCGCCAACCGCCAGGACGCACTGTATGACGACAACGGCGTGCTCACCGATGCGGCGGAGCTTGAGCCGGTACGTGTATTCCGCAGCAACCTGCGCTTTGCCTGGGATCAGCTCGGCATTGGCGGCAAGCCGACAGTCTTGGAAGTGGGGAAGTCGCCGGCGACAAGCGCTCCGCTGACCGTGCCGGCGAAACCGTCGAATGCTGCGTCCAAGCCGAAAACCGACGCCGACCAGCATTGACTGCAGTCCGACCGGCCATCACGCCGGGCCGCGAAGATCTAGGTTGCCACGCGCAATGCGCGGCAGCGCGAACGGGTGATCGGGCCGAAACGCAGGCTCTCCATCAGGAGATCGAGTTCGGCATGATCAGGCGTCGACCAGGCTACTGCGTCGATGTCCGCGGGTACCGGCGCATCCAGGGCGATGCCGGTCAGGGCACGGCAGAGCAGTGCCTGTTCGCGATACTGCTTGAGCCGGACATAGACCTGTCCCGCACCGCGCAGACGCAGAAAGGGAACCTCCTCGACGCGTGCGAGCAGGGCGTCGAGCGTATCGAAATGCGCGAGCAGGGTTGCCGCCGTTTTGGCGCCGATGCCCGGCACCCCGGGAATATTGTCGATCGCGTCGCCGGTCAGGGCCAGATAGTCGGCGACCTGATCCGGACGCACGCCGAGACGCTGCCTGACTCCGTGTGCGTCCCAGCGCAGGTCGCGGGAGAAGTCCCATTGTTCGTCCTGTGCGCTGATCAGCTGCCCGAAGTCCTTGTCGGCGGAAACGATGACGGCGCGGAATCCGTGCGCGCGCGCTGCGGTGACCGCGCTGCCTATCAGGTCGTCGGCCTCGTACTGGGTGTCGGCAAGCACGCACAGACCCAGTGCTGCAGCGATGCGTTTGCAGTAGGCGAACTGCACCGACAGCTCCGCAGGCGGCAGTTCGCGGTTGGCCTTGTACTCCGGATAGATCGAGTTGCGGAAAGAGCTCGTCAGCGATTCATCGAACGCAACCACGATGTGCGTGGGCCGCGCGCGTTCGAGAAAATCGCAGAGGAAGCGAGTGAAGCCGTACACCGCGTTCACCGGGGCGCCGTCGTGGTCGTGGAATTCCACCGGCACGGCATGCCAGGCGCGGAAAATGTACAGGCTGGCGTCGATCAGATGCAAAGTTTGCATGAAGGTTGTCGGCTCTCGGTTGTCGGATTTTCAGCGTGCCGGAGGAGGCTCGCGCCGAGACCCAATAATCGACAACCACCAAGCGCTCAGGCGCGCCATTCTGATACCACATCCGCCAACCCAGGGCGTAACCGCTGCGGTGCTTCTTCGTGCCCTGTGCCGATGTGCACAAAGGCAATAATGCGCTCCTGGGGAGAAAGTCCAAGAAGCGCCGCCGCGTCGCTGTCATACGCTGCCCAGCCGGTAAGCCACTGCGCACCGAAGCCGAGCGCGCCTGCGCCCAGCAGCAGGTTGTAGGCGACGCAGCCAGCGGACAGCAGCTGTTCCTGCGGCGGAACCTTCGGATGCTGCGCGTCGATGCGTGCGATCACCGCGACAATGAGCGGTGCGAACGTATAGCGCTCGCGATCCTTGGTCAGCGCCGACTCGGCGATTTCGGGCTCCTTTTGGCGGTGGATTTCGGCCAGGCGCTCGCCCAGGCGTACGCGCGCGTCGCCGCGAATCAGCAGCAGGCGGAAAGGCATCAGTTTGCCGTGATCGGGCACACGGATCGCCGCGCTGAGCAGGTTTTCCAGCTGCTCGGCGGAAGGCCCGGGTTCACCGAGCTGGCGCGCGGGCAGCGAGCGCCGGGAATTGAGGAAATCCAGAGCGTTCATGCACAATTCGTGAGGTTTTTTGCGGACGCACAGCATAACAGCTAGCGGGAATGCGCAAGCTCGGCTAGCATCGGAGCTTGCGTGTCGCATGAGAAGGGGAGTGATTCATGGCGATTACCATTGGCGTGGTGCGCGAGACCTTGCCCGGCGAGCGCCGTGTCGCACTGACGCCCGACGTGGCGAAGAAACTCAAGGCCAAGGCCGTCAACCTGCTGATCGAGCACGGCGCAGGCAACGCCGCCAGTTTTCCCGATGCAACCTACAGGGACATTGAAGTCGCCGCCGACGCGCGCAGCGTCCTCGGCCGCAGCGACGTGCTGCTGACCGTGCAGCCGCCGACGCTGGACGAAATAGCGGTGCTCAAGGAAGGCACGGTGACGATCGGCTATCTGTCGCCGCATCTGGCGCCGGAACGCATCAAGGCGCTGCGCGACCGCAAGATCACCAGCTTCGCGATGGAACTGCTGCCGCGCACAACCCGTGCGCAGGCGATGGACGTGCTGTCTTCGCAGGCCAATATCGCCGGTTACAAGGCGGTGCTGATCGCCGCGGAAGCCTCGCCGAAATTCTTTCCGATGCTGACCACGGCTGCCGGCACGGTCCGGCCAAGCAAGGTGCTGATCATCGGCGCCGGCGTGGCGGGACTGCAGGCGATCGCCACGGCGCGGCGCCTGGGTGGTCAGGTCGAGGGCTTCGATGTACGCCCGGAAACGAAAGAACAGATCCAGTCGCTCGGCGCGAAATATGTCGAGCTCGGCGTCAGTGCCGCCGGTACCGGCGGTTATGCACGCGAATTGACTCCGGAAGAACGCGCGCAACAGCAAGCCGCGCTGGCCGAGCACATCAAGGGTGTCGATGTGATCGTGACCACCGCTGCCGTGCCCGGCCGCAAGGCGCCACGCATCATCACGAAGGCGATGGTCGAAGGCATGAAGCCCGGTTCGGTGATCGTGGACATTGCGGCGGAAACCGGCGGCAACTGCGAGGCGACCGAGCCCGGAAAGACCGTGGTCACGGCGAACGGGGTGACCGTGATCGGCCCGGTCAATCTCGCGGCAACGACGCCGATCCACGCCAGCGAGCTGTACGCGAAGAACTTGTTCAACTTTCTCGAATTGAGCATCAAGGATGGCAACTTGAACCTGGACTGGGACGATGAACTGATCGCCAAGACATGCGTTACCCATGCCGGCCAGATCAAGCACGAACCCACCAAACAGCTGGTCGAAGGAGCGCAGCCATGATCGACGGCTTCCTCGCGTTGTACCTGTTCATGCTTGCGGCCTTCACTGGCCACGAGATCATTTCGCGCGTGCCGGTGATCCTGCACACGCCGCTGATGTCCGGATCGAACTTCGTCCATGGCATCGTCCTGGTCGGAGCGATGGTAGCGCTCGGCGAAGCCGGCCCCGACGACACGGTCGCCAGGGTCATCGGCTTCATCGGCGTGTTTCTCGGCGCCGGCAATGCGGCCGGCGGCTACGTCGTCACCGAACGCATGCTCGAGATGTTCAAGTCGAGCAAGAAACCCGCTTCCGAACCGGCCGGCTCCAATGCAGCCGGCTCCAACGCAGCAGGGGGCAAGTGATGAGCGCCCAGATCGTTTCCTTCCTCATCCAGGCGAGCTACTTCGCCGCCGCGGTACTGCTGATCATGGGCATCAAGCGCATGTCCTCGCCGGTGACGGCGCGCAGCGGCATCCAGTGGGCCGGCGTCGGCGTCCTGCTCGCGGTCGTTGCGACGTTCTTCCACGACAATTTCGCCTGGTCGAACATCGTCCTGATGATTCTTGCCATCGGCTTGTCCACCGCGGTGGCCTGGTATAGCGGCCGCAAGGTCGCGATGACCGCGATGCCGCAGATGGTGGCCCTGTACAACGGCATGGGCGGCGGATCGGCAGCCGCGATCGGTGCCATTTCCCTGCTCGGTTTCGCGGCGGTGGTCGCGGCGCCGAAATTCGTCCCGGCGTCGCCGCATCTGAGTTTGTCGGTCGTCATTCTGGCCGTCGTCGGCGCGCTGATCGGCTCGATATCGTTCACTGGTTCGTTGATCGCCTTCGCCAAGCTGCAGGGCTGGATGGACAAGACCTTCCGCTTCAGCGGCCAGCAGGCGGTCAACGGTCTGTGCTTCCTGAGCGCGGCCGCACTCGGCGCCTACGTGGTCTATGGCATCACCGTCGCGCATCATATCGATGTCGTCTTCATCGTTCTGTTCTTCGCCGCCGCGCTGCTGTTCGGCATCCTGATGACGCTGCCGATCGGCGGCGCGGACATGCCGGTGGTGATTTCCCTGTACAACGCCTTCACCGGCCTGGCCGTCGGCTTCGAAGGTTTCGTGCAGCAGAACGTGGCGCTGATCATCGCCGGCACCGTGGTCGGTGCGGCGGGTACCTTGCTGACGCGGCTGATGGCCAAGGCGATGAACCGCTCGATCAGCAATGTGCTGTTCTCCAACTTCGGCAGCGCAGGGGGTCCGGCGGCGGAGATCACCGGCTCGATGAAACCGATCGAGGCCGACGACGCGGCTTCGCTGCTTTACCTGGCCGAAAAGATCATCATCGTGCCCGGCTACGGCATGGCTGTGGCCCAGGCCCAGCACAAGATCTGGGAACTGAGCCAGCAGCTGATCAAGCGCGACAAGAGCGTAAAGTTCGCGATCCATCCGGTGGCCGGGCGCATGCCCGGCCACATGAATGTGCTGCTGGCCGAAGCCGGCGTGCCCTACGACCTGATCGCCGACATGGACGATATCAACCCCGAGTTCCCGAACTGCGATGTCGCCATCGTCATCGGCGCCAACGACGTGGTGAATCCGGCCGCCAAGACCGACAAGTCTTCGCCGATCTACGGCATGCCGATCCTTGACGTTGCCAAGGCCAAGCAGGTCATCGTGATCAAGCGCGGCAAGGGCACGGGCTTCGCCGGCATCGAGAACGCACTGTTCTATCAGGACAATACCCGCATGCTTTACGCCGACGGACAAGAGGCGGCGAACAAGCTGATTGCCGGGCTCAAGGCGATGGATGGGGGCGGGGGGCACTGAGGAGCGGCGCGGTCAAAAATGCGGGACAGTGCTCCGATGCAGACCATGGCAGGGTAAGTTGGGGTGAGCTTGCGAACTCCAACGCCAACACGCGCATAGGTGGCTCAATTGTGGGTTCGTTTTTCGTCCAAACCACGAGGTTGCCGCACCGTCAGCCACGTTGCAACGACACAGGCCAGCACCAACAAGCCAATATCCCACGCGCTCAGGTTCGCGCGGATCACCTGCACCCCCAGCGCAAAATCCATCTTGAACAAGGTGCTGCGCAGGGGAAAGCCGAGCATCTGGGCGATGCGCACGGCGGCGAACAGGTATTGCGCGTAGACGAACGTGAGCAAGGTGGCCGCCGCCGCGCAGACGCCGCCGCCGCGGCCGCCAAAACCCTGCCAGCGCAGGAAGATCGCCAAAGCAATGGCAAGCGGCACGATCAAGAAGGTCGTGTCGTAGTCCGTCGCCAGCGATAACAGACACCACACGGCACCAGCGGCGAGGCCGCCGAACAACGCGCTGGCGAGCATGGCGAACAGGTTGGCGCGGACCCGTCGCGGAGCAGATGAGACAGACGACGATTGGGACAAGTTCGGGACTCCACTGCGGAGCGCAAATCTTACGCCATCCGGCGTTATCCCAGTTTGAAAAATGCCGTGCCTTCGTGGCGATGGGTCGAACCATGAACGACGACCCAAGAACCCGTTCACCGTTCGATGCCTCAGGGCGAACGGAACGCAGGCTCAGACCATGGCTGTCAGCGCACACAGTCCTGAGCGCGCAACATCCACGCCTGCGTAAAATGCCGGAAGCCGATATGCGGGTAGTACTTTTCCGCGGCCGGCGCCGCAAGCAGCAGAAGTTTCGCGTGCGGCGCCGCTGCCTGCGTGCGCCGGATCAGTTCCTTGCCGATGCCGCGGCGCTGATGCGAGACATGTACGGCGAGATCGGCAAGGTACGTCGTCCAGGCAAAATCGGTGACGCAACGGGAGATTCCCACGAGCAGGTCTCCGTCCCATGCGGTGACGATGAGGTTCGCGTGTTCGAGCATCGCCGAGAAGCGTGCGCGATCGTCGATCGGCCGACGCTCGCCGAGTGTGGAGGCCTGATACAATTCCAGTGCCTGTTCGAACCCGGGCCGCACATCATCGCGATAGCCGATCATGCAGGCGGCCGCTGCAACAGGCGCCGCACCGATGCGGGCAGGGCATTGCCGGCGCAGTCCTGCTCGGGTTGCGGCGTGCCATAGCGCAACTGCATCGGCACCACGCCGGCCCAGTGCGGCAGGTTGATGTCGGCCCTGTCGTCCTTGGCGCCGCCCGTGCGCAGTTTTGCGGAAATATCCACGATGTCAAAGTGCAGCACCGTGGTCGCAGCCAGTTCATTGCGATCGGGCGGCCGCGCCTCGGCAGCACGACCGGGCAGCATGGCGTCGACGAAATGCGCCATCGCAACAGTCTTTGCTGCCGCGTCGTCGAGTGCGCGCGCGCGCCCGAATGCGACGACCGATCGATAGTTTGCTGAATGATGGAAATGCGAACGCGCCAGCACCAGGCCGTCGACGATCGTCATGCTGACGCAGGTTTCCACGCCAGTGCTCAGCTCGCCGAGCAGGCGGCTGGCGATCGATCCATGCAGCACCAGCGCGTCATCGATGCGCGCGTACAGCATCGGGATGACGAACGGCTGTCCGTCGACGCAGAAACCGACATGGGCGAGGAAGCCGGCATCGAGAATCGCATACGCATCGTTGCGCTCGTAGCGAGCCCGATCCTTGATGCGCTGCACATGATGGCGCGGCGTGGGTTTAGGTGTGCGGACGTTCATCGGCGCGATTTTCCGGAGGCGGACGGGGAATTCCCGCAGCTTCCATTACGCCACGAAAATCGGTGCCATCGAAGTGCCAGTTTGCTAATATCCAAAGGTACCAATCGGGAGTGGCGGATGTTTCTGGAACTCGATGATCGCGGACCGCGCTACCTGCAACTTGCGCGCGCGCTCAAGCAGGCGATCCTGCATGGCCGCTGTGCCCCGGCATCGCGCCTGCCCGCCACGAGGGTGCTTGCGCGCGAACTGGCGCTGTCGCGCAACACCGTATTGGCCGCCTACGAGCAGCTCGCCGCAGAGGGTTTCATCGAAGGTCGGGTTGGCTCGGGTTGTTACGTTGCCGCGTTCGCTGCCGCGACCGTGGCGCGCACGACTGCACAACCTGCGCGTCCGCCTCGCGCGCGCAGGGTGGCGCTCGCGCGGCGCGGACGCCGCGCGCAGGAATTGTTCGATCTTTCGATTCCGGGGCGCCAGCACCTGGGTTTGCGCTATAACCTGCAATACGGCTTGCCGATGACCAATCCGCAATTGGCGAGCGCATGGCGGCGCGAACTCAATCATGCCGCTGCGCATGCCGAGATGGACTATCCCGATCCGCAGGGGATTCTTGCGTTGCGCCAGCAAGTCTGCGCCTATCTGGCGCGTCGGCGCGGCATTGTCGCGGCGCCCGAGGATGTGCTGATCGTGGGCGGCACGCAGCAGGCGTTCGCGCTGGCAGCCGATGTCCTGCTCGACGAGGGCGATCACGTCCTGCTCGAAGACCCGCACTACCGTGGCGCGCGTCAGGTATTCCAGACCCAGGGTGCGCGCGTCGTCGGTTGCCGCGTCGACGGCGACGGCTTGGTCACTGCGGCCTTGCCACGCAACAAGACCACGCGGCTGGCGGTGGTCACGCCCTCGCACCAGTTTCCCACCGGCGCAGTGCTGAGCCTGCCGCGGCGCATGCAGCTGCTCGACTGGGCGCAGCGCGACGGCTGCTGGCTGATCGAGGACGACTACGACGGCGAGTTCCGGTACGACGCACGTCCGCTGGCGGCGCTGAAGTCGCTGGATCGCGCCGATTGCGTTATATACATTGGTACATTTTCGAAGGTGCTCTTCCCCTCTTTGCGGCTGGGCTACATGGTGCTGCCTCCGGGTTTGCGCCAGGCCTTCGTCGCGGCCAAGTGGCTGACTGATCGTGGCTGTCCGGCAATCGAGCAGGCCGCACTGGCGCGGCTGATCGCCAGTGGCGCCTTTGAGCGTCATCTGCGTCAGGCGGCGAAAAGCCTGAAGGCGCGCCGCGCCGCCCTGCTCACCGCACTCAAGCGTCAGGCTGGCGATGCCGTGGAAGTTGCCGACTCCAGCGCCGGCATGCACATCCTGGTGTGGTTGCCGCGGCTGAGTCATGCGCGGGCGCAGCGGCTCGTGGAGCGTGCGCGCGGCCGCGGACTCGGGCTTTATCTGGTCGCGCCTTACTGCCTGAAGGCGTTGCCGCGTCCGGGCTTGTTGCTCGGTTACGCGGACTTGCCGCCCGCTGATCTGCAGGCGGCGATGCGCGTACTCGGCGAGTGCCTGCGCGACGTGGACAGCGTTGATTGACGTTCCCGCGCAGTCAGATGGACCGAAGAGCGAAGAGCGAAGAGCCTCATCCAGGCCGACCCGACCTGCGGGAATCATTGGTGTTGCCAATGCGCAGTTTGCGTCGGCACCGTTGCTGATCAGTCGCGGCGTTGGTTTGGTTAGAGGCTGTCCTTGCCCTGCCGCACCAGACGCAGGTGCGATGCTCCGATCGGGCGCAGCCAGCGCAATGCGCCAGCTTCGACCAGCGCATCGATCTGCAGCAGGCTTTGCGCCGTCAGCGTGCTGCCGTTCAGCGCTGGCCCGGCGACCAGGCCGGCGCTGCCGTTGCGACCCCATTGCTTGACACGGTAGAGCGCCGCATCGGCAAGTTCCATGGTCAATGTCCAGTCCGATCCGGCGCGCAGCTCCGGCCTGAGCGGGTGCATCGCAAAACCGATCGAACCGGTCAGACGCAGCTCTCGGCCGTCGCTCAGGCGAAAGGTATGTGCCGCCAGCTTCAGGCGGATGCGCTCGGCGGTTTCCAATGCCTGTTCTGGCCGCACGCGCTTGAGCACGATAAGGAATTCTTCGCCGCCCCAGCGCAGCGGGTAGTCGTCGACGCGCGCTATGCTGCGCAACAGTTCTGCAAGTTGCACAAGTACACTGTCGCCTGCCGCGTGCCCGAACTCGTCGTTGACGCGCTTGAAGTTGTCCAGGTCCAGCAGCAGGAACGCCAGCGCAACGCCGTCGCCTATGCCGTCGTTGAGCAGCAGATGGATGTGATCGAGCAGGAAGCGGCGATTGTGCAGGTCGGTCAGCGGATCGGTCTGGCTTTCCTGGGCCAGGGTCTGGTTGGCCAGGCGCAGGCGTTCGTTGGCGCGGCTCAGCGCATGCGTGCGTTCGTCGACGAGCAGTTCGAGCCGATGCTGGTGTGCGCGATAGCGGCGCAATCGCAGCATGACCAGGAAGGCAATCAGACCGATCCCGGCACAGGCGAGCACCGCGCGCACCAGCGCAAGTTCGTACCAGAGCGCAGGCAGGACGAAGGTCAGCGTGCCGTCGCTGCCACTGGCGATGCCGTCCGGTAGCGAGGCCTGGACGCGGAAACGGTAATTGCCGGGAGGAAGATTTGTATAAAATGCAGCACGGCGCGCACCGGCATCGACCCAGGCGTTGTCGTAGCCTTCCAGCTGATAGCGGAAGCGCAGGCTGCGCGGATCGCGGAAACTCAGGCCGGTGAAATCGATTTCGACGTCGCGGCTGCCGCCGCCCAGCTCGGGTATTGCGCCGGGCGCATACCAGCGACCATTGTGGCGCAAGCCTTCGACGACGACGTTCGGCTGCTGTTGTGCAGTCACGATCGCGCGCGTGTCCAGGCGCAAGGCGCCTGAAATCGTCGGCAGCCAGATGCTGTCGCCGTCAACCGCGCTGCGTGCACTCGCGCCGCCGTTGCAGCAGCGCACGCGCTGGCTGCCGCGCTCGCGGCCGCTGGCACTGAGTACCATTTCCGGATTGACCGCGTGCACGACGCCGGATGCAGGGTCGGGCAGCGCATCCAGCGGCAGGCGCCACACGCCTTCGATGCCGGCGACGTAGATGCTTCCATCGATGACGCGGAAGGTCCAGCCGTTGTTGCTCGGCAGGCCTTGTGCCGAGGTGAGCATCAGCAGACGGTCATCCGCGAGCAGGCCAAAGCCGGCATCCAGCGTGGTGACACCGAGCAGACCCGGACGAATCGGTGCGATGTAGGTGACGATCATGCCGTCGAGCGCGTGCGCCCACTCCGGCGTCTGCATGCTGTCGCCGCGTACTTCGCGCAGTCCGGCTTCGGTGCCGATCAGCAGGTGGTCGGCGCCCAGCGCGTGGATTGCGCGCACGCGCGCGCCGGTGCCGCCGGGAGCCGGGCCGATGCGATCCAGCTTGTCGTCGCGATAGCGGTACAGGCCGCCCATGCTGCCGATCCAGTAGTCGGCGCCGACTTGCGCGATGGCATTGATCTGGTAGGAGTCGAGCGCGGTCAGCGCAGGCGGCCGTTCCACTTTGCCGTTTGCATATATCGCAATACCGCCGCGTGTGCCGATCCACAGGCGTCCGCCGCTGTCGTAGTACAGATCGTAGGCGGATGGATTCGGCAGCTGCTTGCCGGAGACGAGTTCCTCGACGCCGTGTGCGCCAAGCGTGACGATATCCGAGTTGGTACCGAGCACGATGCGGTTCTGCGGGTCGCGGACAATGCTCCATACAAAGGGATCGCTGAGGCCGTCGCGCTCGGATATGCGTCGCGCCCATCCGTTCCACAGCCGGAACAGGCTTTCGGTCTGGCTGCCGAGCCACAGATTGCGCTCGCGGTCCTCGTAGATAGAGAGCACCCAGGAATCGCGTACGAAAGCATCGGCGCCGATACGCTCGATGCTGTGGTCCGGGCGCAGCCGGAACAACATGGGCGCGGTGCCGATCCACAGGTTGCCCGCGCTGTCGCGGTAAAGGCTCTCAATGCCGAGGCGGTCCACATCCGCATCGACTCCCCCGGCGGCGATCCTGCCACTATTCCAGCGATACAGACCGGCGCTGGTACCCAGCCACAGTCCATCGCTGTCGGCCACGAGATGGCTGACGCGCGCATTGACCAGAGACGCCGGCAGCGGATAGCGGGTGACGTCATGCGGACGGATGCGGATCAGTGTACCGACCGCGCCAATCCACAGCACGTCGTCCTGGCGCAGCAGGCTGTAGCATGGCTCGCCCTCGAGCATCGCCGGCTCGAGCTTGCCATTGCGGTAACGCATGATGCCGAGACTGGTGGCGAACAACAGCGAGCCATCCGCGTCATCGGCGATGTCCTGCACCGCGGCGTTGTCGCGACCGGCGTGCAGCAGGGCAAATTGTCCATTTGCATAGTGCAGCGCGCCATGCGGTGTGCCGAACCAGGGCTCGCCCTTGCGATCGGTGTAGGCTACCGTGGCCATCGTCGTGTCGACGCCGCTGGACTGGCGGTCGTAGGTGACGAAGCGCACGCCGTCGAAACGCGCGATGCCATTCTGCGTGCCGATCCACATATAGCCGATGCCGTCCTGGGTGATGCTCAGCACCGAGATCTGCGGCAGGCCGCTTTCTATGTTCCAGTTGTCGAGTACATAGTCGTGGAAGCGTGCGCCCGGATCGAGCGCGGCAGCGCCCGCGCTCCAGAGCGAGGCCAGGAGCAGCAGACCACGCGCCGCGCGGTCGCACCAGCGACGCGCGGCACCTGCTTGCAATCGCTCGTTCATGACCTAATTACGATTCCTGTCACGCTGTGGTGCGCGAAACTGTAATAATAGCGGTTCGCCCGCGTGCCGAGATGAACGAATCCAGGATTTCCGATGGCCGGCTACAGTCAGACCTCCGAGCCGATTGTGTTTGCGCGCGATTGTGTTGCCGTCATGGTGCCGCAGGGGCAGGAAGTAACCCTCCCCGCCGGCCAGACCGGCTACATCACGCAGGCGCTCGGCGGCAGCTTCACGGTGTTCATCGACGGTAACCTGTTCCGCATCCGTGGCGTGGATGCCGACGCCATCGGCAAGGAACCGCCCGAAGCACTGCAACTCGGCGCCGAAGCCGACGATGCCGAAGTGGAAAAACTGGTCTGGCAGCAATTGCGCACCTGCTACGATCCGGAAATCCCGGTCAACGTGGTCGACCTGGGCCTGGTGTACGAATGTACATTGGAAAAAATGGAAGATGGCCGGCGCCGGGTGAAGGTGATGATGACTCTGACTGCACCGGGCTGCGGCATGGGCGACATCCTTGTCGACGACGTGCGCAGCAAGGTCGAATCGATTCCCACCGTTGGCGAGGCCGATGTCGAGCTGACTTTCGATCCGCCGTGGAACCACTCGATGATGTCCGATGTGGCGAAGCTAGAGACGGGGATGATGTGATCAGAGGCGAGCAACTGTCCATGGGGCTTGCCGTTCGGCTTCCTGCATCACCATGAATCGTCGCGTAAACATGCCGATTCCTACCACAGAGGTCGATTGAAATCGAAATCCGGCTGCGGCTGCGGTCGCGCGAAGGCAGGCCCGACGCCGTAGTCAACGCCAAGCCGCAGCAGCAGGTGCGCACGCTGCAGGCTGTCCACTTCCGGCGCAATGACCGCCGCACCCGCGCCATGCGCCTTGCGCACCAGCGCAAGCAGGGTGTCGTTGATCGATTTGGCGTTGCCCAGTTCGGCGACGAGTTCGCTCGCCAGGCGCACAAAATCCACATCGAGATTTTTCAGCGCATGTACAGCGGCCCAGTCGCGGCCATAGTCGACCAGGCAGAAGCGCACGCCTTGCTGATGCAATGCCTTGAGCTGGTCGGTACCGCGCGAACCGGCGTCGATCAAGGCTGAGCAGGCCAGTTCGATCGTGAGGCCGGTTCCGGACAGATGCCGCTGCTTGAGCTCGCGGCTGAGCCACCAGACAAACTCGGGTTCCAGCGCGCTGCTTACCGCCTGCGGCACGAACAGGCGCAACTGGCGCCCGCGCCGCAGCTGGTCCTCGCGTACTTCCAGCGAGTGTTGCAGCAGCCAGCGGTCGAGCGTGCCGATCTGGTTGCATTCGGCCGCCACGGGCGCCAGATCCGCATAGGCGATCGCCGTGCCCGGATGCTGCAGGCTCTTGACCTTGAAACCCACTTCGTACTGTCCGGACAACTTGCCGCCGAGCGGAACGATCGGCTGGAATTCGAACTGGGTCTGTTCCGGCGTCAACGGCCGGCTCAGCACCGCACGCACGGCCAGCATCGGATCGACTGGAAGCAGGGCGGCTTCCCTGGCCTCGAACCAGAGCACGCGGTTGCCGCCCAGGTGCGCAGCGGCCAACTGCGCGGCCTGCGCATTGTTGACCACCGCATCGACGCCAGGTTGCTGCTCGCCGCTGAGCATGGCCATGCCCAGGCTCGCAGTCAAAGTATAGGCGTGCCCATTGAACTGCCATGGTTGCTGGCTCAGCACGGCGCGGATGCGTTCGGCGGCAGCAGTCACTTCATTGCGGCTGCGCCGG
The DNA here is from genome assembly GCA_031291055.1 of Rudaea sp. Lineage (GTDB taxonomy): Bacteria > Pseudomonadota > Gammaproteobacteria > Xanthomonadales > Rhodanobacteraceae > Rudaea. The sequence goes on from JARLJU010000010.1 coordinate 28,067, forward strand.
TGCATCAGGGCGAAATAGTGGAAATCCTGGTATTGCGCCGGAACATCGGCTTCATCGAGCTGGCTGCGCAGGATGTTGCCGATATGGGCATCGAGTGCCGCCACGCCGGCCAGACCGGTCTGTTCGCGCAACTGGCGCGGATGATCCAGGGCGATGAACATCAGCGCGGCGGAGCGGTCGCCGAGCGTGATTTCCAGTTTCTCGATCAAGGTGGTGCGCGAATACAGGCCCGTGCGCGAATCGCGGCCTCCGGGTGTGCCGAGCATTTCGCGCAGCCAGTGCGCGCGTTGTGCACGCGCCTGCACCGCGCTCAGCAGATGGCGTGCCTTGACCGGCTTGAGCAGGAACTCGTCGCCGCCGGCGGCGATTGCATCGAAGCGCTGGCCGATGCCAGCAGCATCGGCGGCGAGGATGATGGGCACGGCCGCGTATTCGGGCTGCTGCCGGATCAGCTGCGTCAATTCAATGCCGCGCACGTCGGGCAGGTCGCAGTCGATCACGATGACGTCGGGACGGAATTCGCCCAGCGCGGCGAGTGCGGCCTGGCCGTTGCCGGCAAGGCGTGCCGTCATGCCGCGCTCGACCAGACAGCGCGCGGCTTCGGCGGCCTGGGAGCGATTCTGGTCGACGATCAGCACGCGCCATTCCGGCTGCGTACCTTGCGCGAGCAGTTCGTCGAGCTTGCCGACGACGCGCAGCGAATCGATCGGGGTACTGAACAGGGCGCTGGCACCGGCGCGCATGGCCAGCAGGCGATGGCCCAGGTCGCCATCCTGCGAGATGGCCACGACTGCCGGCAGTCGTTCGTCGTGGAGGCCGAGCTGGGTATATAGAACGCCGACACGTGCCATGACGCGCAGCTTGCGCGCATCCAGCAGCAGGGCGCCGGGAATGGCGTGACCGAGAAAATTCAGCAGCGCTTCGCCGTCGCCGAACTCGCGGACGTCGTAGCCACGCTCGGCCAGTCCTGCGGCCAGACCGGGAATGGAATCGGGTTTCAGGCCAACCAGGCACACCGCGCGCGGCAGGCGCGTCGGCCGCGCGCCCTGGTCCCGCTGGCCGGTGGCATCGGCGGATTCGGGCATTGTGCCGGCCATTTCTTGCAGGTCGGCGGCTGCGAGCCGTGCCATCGGCTCCGGGGCAATCGGTGTTGCGGTTTCCGGTTTCGCCTGCGGCGGCTCGGTCGCTGGCGTAGCCGGCACGATGCGTGCGCCAGGCAGCTCATGCACCGCGGCGGTCGCGGTGGCAGACAGATCGGTCAAGACACTGCCGAGACGGTTGACCATGTCGGCCAGGCGGCTCAGATCGCGCGCGTTGGGTACCAGACGGTCATCGACGAACGAACACAAATAGGCTTCCAGCTCGAGCGCAGAAGTGTTGACGTCGTCGAGCCCGAGGCGTTCGCTGGTGAGGGCGATCTGATCGACTTCCTCACCCAGTTTGCGCGCGGCGGCCTGTTCCCAGCCGTTTTGCGCCAAGGGCTGCCAACGCCGCACGAGAGCCAGACAGCGTTCGCGCAGCTCCGCACGCGCGCGCTCAGCACCTTCGAGCATGGTTGTCGTATCCTGACCGCTCATCGGTACGCCCTGATCCGTCCGTTAGCCAGGCGCAAACAGTGTAACGCCATCGCGGTCCAGATTGCAGTATTTGAGCCCCTCGGGGCGTGCTTGCGCTCACAGTTTCGACACTGGACAGCCGCGTGAGGGCTGCTTGCAGGCCTCAGATCGGTTTAGCATCCCGCCCATGGGTTACAGAGACGAGCCATGAAACGCAACCTGCATTGGTGGATCATCCTGCTGTTCCTGCTGGCGCTTGGTTATGACCTGGTGGTGTGGGGAGCGGCGGCGCGCTTGCCCGAAGTTGGTCCCCGGCTGCTGGCTTCGGCCCAGCGCGAGGCAGCGCTGACTTACGCCTACATGCGGGCCGGCAGCATTCTGGACGCTGCTGTGCCGCTGCTCGACGACTGGGGCAGCCAGCGCGCGCAGATGGCGCTCGGCGAGGGTTTCGCTCGGGTGAAGGACGATCCCCGGGTGGCAATGGATCTGGTCTTTTCCCAGACCTGGAATGCGCAGCACCTCATGTTGAAGTTCTGTCACTCGGCCGCGCCGGTGCTCGCGGTCATTGCCCTGGTGTTCTGGGTACGCAGGCCGAAGAAGATTCGCCTCATGGGCCAGCGCCGCCGCTGAGCCGCGTTAAATTATCTATTAAGATAAAAGTGCACAAAATATACTCGTCTCCCGGCATGCCGGCTGCTGCCGCGGAATCGAGTCTGCTTGAAATGTGCCCGTACCCGGCAAAGTCAGGCGCAGTGCGGTATCCATGACTTCCGGCAGGGGTAGGCCGGAGCTCAACTCGGCGCGTCCATCTGGACTTCTGGACGTCCGAAGTTACGTTTAGTTACATATGTAAATTGTCCGGACATTTGTGTTGCTAAGCAACAAATATGTTTTTATATCAATAACTTAGAAGCAATATTTCCTTGACGAACGGTACGACGGACGGTAACGTTCCGCCGCGCTTCGTGCCGGGGCACGACAGGCGCAACCCTGACGGACATGACAGCGTACCCGTGGAAACGGGCAACGCCGGGCCGTACGCAACAAAGCTGCCGCTCGGCGGTTCGCGCAGGCGGATTGTCGCGTGGTATCCGGGACGCATCGGGGGCGACGGATTGCACGGTACCGCGGTTATCGCGGATCCATCCACCTTACTGGGGTTCTAACTAAATGACTGCAAACCATAGAGCACGACTTCACCGTACGTCGCTGGCATTGGCAACGCTGCTTGCACTTGGCACCGGCTTTGCCGTGAACGCGGTTGGCATAAACAATGGCGGCCAGGCAGTAACCGCGCTGGCGCCCGCCACGGCCTTGCGCTCGGGAGACACCATCACCGGGACGCTTGCCACCACGCAGCCGATGCACATCGAGGTTGCGCTGAAATTGCGCAACCAGGCGGCGCTGGATACGTTCATTGCTGCGGCCAACTCTTCCAATTCGGTAATGGCCCAGCGTGTGCTGACGTCCGACCAGTTCAGTGCACAGCACGCGCCGACCCAGGCTGATGCCCAGGCCGTCGCGGACTACCTGACCAGAGCGGGCTTCCAGAATGTGACCATCGCTCCCAACCGCATGCTGGTTTCCGCGGACGGCACCGCGGCGGCCGCGCAGTCGGCATTCATCACCTCGTTTGCCAACGTGAAGACAGCCGACGGTCGCATGGCGTTTGCGAACAACGATGCGGTGCATATCCCGGCTTCGCTGCAGAACATCGTGCTGTCCGTCATCGGCCTGCAGACCGTGCATCAGGCGCACACCCTGGCACGTCGTGCCACCACGAGCCTGGCGCCACTGGCAGTCACCGGCCACAGTCCGGTCGAGTTCTCCTCCATCTACGGCGGCACCGGCGTGACCACCGGCGCGGGCGTGACGGTCGGCATCATCACCCAGGGCAAGATCACCCAGACCATCACCGACCTGAATACGTTCACCTCGCAGAACGGCCTGGCGACCGTTACCACGACAACGGTCAACACCAACGGTACCAGTACCGATACCAGCGGTGTCGACGAATGGAACCTGGATAGCCAGGACATAGTCGGCATGGCCGGCGGTCAGATCGGCAAACTGATTTTCTACAACATCCCGACGCTGTCGAACGCCAACCTCACGGCCGACTTCAACACCGTCGTGTCGGCCAACGCCGCGAAGGTCATCAACGTCTCGCTCGGCGAGTGCGAAACCGATGCGCAGGGCGACGGTTCAGCCGCCGCGCAAGACCAGATCTTCAAGACGGCGGTGGCACAGGGCCAGACGATCTCGGTGTCCACCGGCGACTCCGGCGCGGACGAATGCGGCACCGGGGGCACCACGCCAAGCTGGCCGGCGGCCTCGCAGTACGTCATCGCCGTGGCCGGAACTACGCTGAATGCCTCCACGACCACCTGGAGCAGCGAAACCGTGTGGGTCGACTCGGGCGGTAGCCAGAGCACGTTCGAACCCAAGCCGAGCTGGCAGACACTGTGGACGGGCGCGCATCGTGGCGTAGCCGACGTTGCTTTCGACGGCGATCCGAACAGCGGCGCGAATATCATCGTCAACGGCGCCAGCACCCAGGTCGGCGGTACCAGCCTGTCGTCTCCGCTGTTTGTCGGCACCTGGGCGCGCATCATCGCCATCAAGGGCACGACCATCGGCTTTGCCGGTCCGCTGATCTACCAGCTGCCGGCCGCCGATTTCCACGACATCACCTCGGGCAACAATGGGGGTTCGACGGCAGCTGCCGGTTACGATCTTGCTTCCGGTCGCGGCAGCATGATCATCAGCAAGGTTGCGACCGACATCGGCGGCGGTACGGGCACAAATGTCCCGCCCGTGGCAAACTTCAGTTTCACGACCAGTGGTCTGGTTGCCACCTTCACCGACAGTTCCACAGACAGCGATGGCACGATCGCTTCGCGTGCATGGACCTTTGGCGACGGCGGCACCTCGACGGCGACCAATCCTAGCCACACCTATGCCGCGGCCGGCACCTACAGCGTTGCGCTGACAGTGACCGACAACGGCGGTGCGACCAACACCAAGACGTCTTCGGTGACTGTTGCGGCCACCAACGTCCCACCGGTGGCCAACTTCAGTGTCGTGACCAATGGCCTGGTGGCCACCTTTACCGACAGTTCCACTGACAGCGACGGCACGATCGCCTCGCGGGCATGGACTTTCGGTGATGGCGGTACGTCAACGGCAACCAGCCCAAGCCACACCTATGCCGCGGCCGGCACCTACAGCGTCGCGTTGAAAGTGACCGACAACGGTGGTGCGACCAACACCAAGACGACGTCGGTGACCGTCACCAGTGGCACCGGCGGTTCGACCCAGCTGCTGGGCAATACCGGATTCGAGAACGCGACGGCTTCGCCGTGGACGCTCAGCTCCGGCGCGTTGTGCACCAACAGCGGCTGCACGGGTGAAACGGCGCACGCCGGTACCGGGTTTGCGTGGCTGGACGGCTATGGCACAACGCATACCGACACGGCTTCTCAGGCGGTTACGATCACGGCCGGCAAGACGACGGCGACGCTGCAGTACTACCTGCATATCGATACGGCCGAAACGACCACGACGACCGCGTACGACACGCTGACCGTGGGTGTGTACAACAGCTCGGGCACCTTGCTGAAGACGTTGGCGA
>JARLJU010000073.1 GCA_031291055.1 Rudaea sp.
GCGGCGGATTATTACTACCGCCGTGGCGCCTACGTCGCTGCGATCAACCGCGCGCAACTGGCGTTGAAGGAATACAAGAACGCGCCGGCTATCGAAGACGCGCTGCACATCATGATGCTGTCGTACGAGAAGCTGAATCAGCCGCAACTGGCCGACGACACCAAGCGCATTCTAGCCGGCACCTTCCCGGACAGCCCGTACATCACGGGCCATGCAAGGCCGGGTAAGGAAAAGTCGTGGTGGCAGTTCTAAGCCGCACAACGCACTGAAAACCTGCTTCAAACAAAAACGCCACGACTTCGGTCGTGGCGTTTTTGTTTGTGGGGCACCGCCGGCTTGGGCGCCCCAAGCTGGCAGCAGGCGCCCTCAGTCCCGCTCGAACAACGCAATCGACTCCACATGCGAGGTATGCGGGAACATGTTCACCACCCCCGCGCCCACCAGCCGGTAGCCAGCCTCATGCACCAGCAGGCCTGCATCACGTGCGAGCGTCGCCGGGGCACACGACACGTAGACGATACGTTTGGGCAGCGGCCCATTACCGCTCTGCGCGATCTCCGCCAGTGCCTTGGCGACGGCCTGCGCACCTTCGCGCGGCGGATCGATGAGGAATTTGTCGAAATGACCGAGTGCGCGCAGGTCGTCGGCGGTGACTTCGAACAGGTTGCGGCAAGCAAACGACGTATGACCGGCCACGCCGTTCAGTTCAGCATTGGCAAGCGCGCGCGAAGTCAGCACCTCACTGCCCTCGATGCCCATGACTTCCTTCGACATCCGCGCGAGCGGCAGCGTGAAGTTGCCGATGCCGCAGAACAGATCGAGCACGCGGTCCGTACTGGCCGGGGCCAGCAGACGCAGCGCACGGCTCACCAGCACGCGATTGATCGCGTGATTCACCTGGGTGAAGTCAGTCGGCTTGAACGGCATCCGGATGTTGTATTCCGGCAGCGTGTAGTCGAGTTCCACGTCGAGCGGATAGAACGGCGTGACCGTATCGGGACCGCCCGGCTGCAGCCACCACTGCACCTTGTGTTCGTCGGCGAAATCGCGCAGCACCTGTTCGTCGGCCGCGGTGATCGGCGCGAGATTGCGCAGCACCAGCGCGGTGACCGACGAGCCGACCGCGAGCTCGATCTGCGGCATCCGATCGTAAATCGACAGCTTGCGGACCATGAAACGCAGCGGCATCAGCATGGCCGAAATGTGCGGCGGCAACACCTCGCAGGTCTTCATGTCGGCGATATAGCCGCTCTTCTTCTCGTAGAAGCCGATACGCATGCCGCCCTTCTCCGGCAGATAGCGCACAGCCAGACGCGCGCGGTAGCGGTATCCCCACGCCGGCCCGTGAATCGGCCGGAACACCGTCTCCGGGCGCAGCTTCGCCAGGTGCTGGAAATCGTCTTCGAGCACGCGCTGCTTGACGGCAATCTGGGCACGGATGTCGAGATGCTGCATCGAACAACCGCCGCAGATATCGAAGTAGGTGCATTTCGGTTTGGTGCGAAGCACGCTTTCGCGGAACACCTGGACGACCTCAGCCTGCTCGAATTTCGGCTTGCTGCGATGCGTCGAGTAGCTGACACGCTCGCCGGGCAACGCGCCTTCGACAAAAATCACCTTGCCGGGCGTGCCGTCTTCGCTCTCGATGCGGCCCACGCCGCGCGCTTCCATGTCGAGCGAAACGATTTCGATGATCGGCTCATTGCCGGTAATGACGTGCGCTTTCGCCGGAGCGGGCGCC
>JARLJU010000074.1 GCA_031291055.1 Rudaea sp.
CGCGCCATCACACGCTGCAGGACCAGACTTACGAAACGCTGCGGCAATGGCTGACGATCGGACGCTTCGTGCCGGGCGAGCGCATCAAGATCCGTCACGTCGCGGCCGAGCTCGGCGTAGGCGAGATGCCGGTGCGCTCCGCCTTGCAGCGCCTCGCGGCCGAATCGGCGCTGGTGAACGTGCCTAATTGCGGCGTGACCGTGCCACGTCTGTCGAAAGAACAATTCGACGATGTGCTGCGCGTGCGCCTGATTCTCGAAGGCCAGGCCGCCGAACTGGGTGCCCCGCATCTCAGCGCGCACGATCTGGACACGCTGGACAAACTGAACGATGAGATGGTGCGGGCCCTGCGGACTGTCGACGCCAAGGGCTATCTCGATGCCAACGAAGCGTTCCATCTGATTCTGTACCGCGCGGCCGGCTCACCGCTTTTGCTTGAATTGATCGAAACGGTGTGGCTGCAGGTCGGGCCAATTTCGAATCTGTTGTTTGGCGACGCGCAGTTTGCCGGCACGCTCAACGATGCTCACGACGAGTTGCTTAAAGCCGCGAAAGCACGTGACGCGGCCGGCGTACGACGCGCGATCGAGCATGATCTGTGTCATGCGGCGAGTTGTTTGCGCGCGCAGTGTCTGTAGGGGTCACGCTTTCAGCGTCGCCTGTTCGAGAATCATGTCATAGAGCGCCTGCGCCGCCGGCGACAACTGAGCAGTCTTGCGCGCCACCAGAACGAGCGTGCGCGAGACCACCGGATGCGTGAGTTCGACGGTGCGAACCGTCGGATACGCGCCCTTCTGAAGGGCGAGCGCCGGCACGACAGCCGCGCCCACGCCCTGAGCGACCAGGCCGACAGCAGTCGAACTGCGTTGCACTTCATAAAACGAGCGCAACGACAGTTCGCTCTTTTCCAATGCGACATCGAGCAATGCGCGATTGCCGCTGACCTCGCCGGCAAAGATCAGCGGATACGGTTGCAGTTGCGGCCAGGCGATGCGCCGCCGCTTCGCCAGCGGATGATCTTCATGGCAAATCAGCACATAGCGGTCTTCCGTCAACGGCACGCTGGCGAGATCCGGATGATGCTCGCCGGCGATATTGATGCCGAACTCCACCTCCCGGCGCAGCACCGCCTCCTCCACCGCGGACGACGCGTGATCGAGAATCTTGATGCGGTTATGCGGATAACGCGCGGCATACGCCTGCAGAATGCGCGGCAGATACTGCACG
>JARLJU010000011.1 GCA_031291055.1 Rudaea sp.
GAACAAGGCTTCGCTGGTGGCGTTCCAGCTGCTGCGCACCTGCCAGAAACTTCCCGACGGCGTGCGCGGAGGTTCCGGCTTGCGCGCGCTGACGGCGATATCTCGGGTGACCGGGCTGCATCCCCCCGGCCCGTCGCGCGTCAATGTCGCGTGCCAGGTGCCGGCAGCGGGCGCGGCGATCTCGGCGAACCAGGAATAAGGCGCGCCGCCGTGCCGGTCGGCCGATTTGGCGGCGACGCTGCCATCGGGCGCGATCAGCGACAGCACGCCGTCGATCGGCTTTTCGGAAACCACCATGACGCGCAGCGGCGCGCCCTTCCATGGCGCCAGCGGCGACGGCAGCACCGTCACCTCGGCGGCGTCGCCGCACGCGTCGGATGCCGCTTCGGCCGGCGAGAAAGGCAGGACGCAAAATCCAGTCGAGATCGACAGCAACGCTGTCGCAGCAGCAGCAAACCGGCGCACCAGAAGCATTTGTATAAGACCCTCCGGAAGCGTGCTCCGGCCTGCATTCGGCCCTCCCGGCGGGGCCGAACGGCACGATACCGAATTGGCTGCCCTGAGTCAGCGAATTTGAAGGCGATTTTGCGACCCGGCCGCCGGTTCTGCTTGCGTTGCCGCTGTCCCGGCAAGCCGCTAGACTTGCGGCATTCGCTTGCGGGAAGAAGATGAGCAGCGTCATCGACGACTATCTCGTGGATCCCAAGGTATCCCTGCTGGACAAGACGCGCATGCAGGCGCAAGCCCTGCTGCCTGAGCTTCGCGCGTTCCGGGCCGAACTGGGCAGGGAAGAGGCGGATTTCGACATCGCCTCGGTCGGCGAAGGCGCGGTCAGCCTGGACCGGGCGCAGCCTCTCATGCAGGGCGCGCCGAGCTGCACCTTCCGCTACAGGCTCGCGCCCCGATAGGTTTCGCCGCTTGGAGCATCGGGCAACCGCGACGGCTGCAACGTTCTGCGGAACAAAATGTAACAGGAATGCCACACGCACGGATAATCGAGGTCCGTTCTGCGTGTGTTCGAAAGAGTTGATGACGGGCATTTTGCGACGCACGCTAGATTGGGCGCGGGGTTGAGGTTGCTTCCACGGCGTGAGGAGACCCGACATGCCAGCCTACATCCAGCATCACGAAATCGAAAAAGCGCCGGTGATGTGTCCCGGTTGCGTGGGACTGCTTCCGATGTATGTCAGGGAAGTCGAGCCCCATTGGAACATGGCGAGAATCGATTTCATCTACGAATGCTCGGACTGCGGCGCCGAAGTCAGGCACACCATCACGAGACCGGAACGGCGGCATTAGTCCAGCGCGTGGCGCGGGACACGCAACGTTGCCTCGCCACGAGCATCCAAAATCCGATCCAAGTTGTGGGCCCTCGCAACCAGCACGAAGCCATGCTGTTCGAGGCGTGAGGTCACCGAACCAGTCTAATGCGAGGTGGTTTGCGACTCGGCGTGGTCGAGATTGCATTCCCGGAAGTGGTAGGCGATCTCATCGAGCGCGCGCTGTTCCCACTCTTCAGCCTGTGCCAGCCAGAAGATCTTGCGCTCGGAATCGAGCATGGCGCGCTCTCGGCACATCAACTCCTGGCCACGAATTTCGACGAGCTTTTTCATGAACTCCACTCCCGTGTGAAGCCAAGTTGCGCTCCAAGTTTAGCAGAGTCTGGGCAGGAGTCTCTCAAATTGCTGTGTGGGAAATGGTGATAAGCCGGCACATATCGCAACGCAGCACGGCAAACCAAGCACTTAAGCCGAGTTCACCACAGGGATTGTCGCGCCCGCTCCGGCCATTCGCGGTCGTACGCCTCGCCGCCGACCCGGTTCTCGCTCATGTCGGCGAGGATCTGGCCCGGCGTCGGCAGGGTTTTGGGATCGACCCGCTTGTCGGGATTCCACAGATCCGAGCGCACGATGGCGCGCGCGCACTGGAAATAGATTTCCTCCACGGTCACGACAATGACCGTGCGGGGCGCCTTGCCATCTATCCTGAACGACGCCAGTAGCTCGGCATCGGTGGACACGAGCGCGCGGCCGTTGACGCGCAGGGTCGAGCCCGAGCCCGGGATCAGGAACAGCAGTGCGACCCGGGGATCCCTGACGATGTTGCGCAAGGAGTCGACGCGGTTGTTGCCGCGGCGATCCGGCATCATCAACGTCCTGTCATCGTGAATTCTGACAAAGCCGGGCAGGTCGCCACGCGGCGAGCAATCCAGTCCCTCCGGTCCGCAGGTCGCCAGCGCCGCGAACGGCGACTTGTCGA
>JARLJU010000075.1 GCA_031291055.1 Rudaea sp.
CGAGACCATCGCCTTGTGGCAGCTGCATCGCATCGATCCGCGCGTGCCGCGGGGCGAGCAATTCGCCGCCATCAAATCACTGCTGGACGACGGCGTGATCGCGCAGGCGGGCCTCAGCGAAGTCTCGGTCGAGGAGATCGAAGCCGCCCGCAAAGTGTTTCCCGTCGTCACGGTGCAGAACCAGTACAATCTGGTGACGCGCGGCAGCGAGGATGTGCTGGATTATTGCGAGAAGCACGGCATCGGATTTATCCCATGGTATCCCCTGGCGGCGGGCGATCTTGCCAAACCGGGATCGCTGCTGGACGGCATCGCCAAAAAGCACAAGGCGACGCCGGCACAGATCGCGCTCGCCTGGGTCTTGAAACGCAGCCCGGTGATGCTGCCCATCCCTGGCACCGGCAAGGTCCGCCATCTGGAAGAGAATGTCGCGGCGGCGGACATCGTTCTCAGCGACGAGGAATTCGCCGCGCTTGATAAGGAAGGCCGCAAGTAGCGAAGCGGCAGGCCAAAAATAAGGCCGCAAGTAGAGGTCGGTCTAGTCAGGTACCGAGCGCGGAAGGCGCGGCGCCTTGCGCCGCTTCCAAACTTTGCGCGTCCGACAACAGCACCACCCAGTCCTGACGCGTGAAGGCGTTGGTGTCCCGCCGTCGCGCCGACTCGGCCAGCATCGACAATTGCTCGCGCGGGCTTTCCGCCGGGGGCGGTACTTCCTGCAGCAGTCTCAGATGCAGCGCCATTACCACGGGATCGTCCAGCACAAGCTGGCGATAATCGGTCTGCTGGGAAACGGCTTCGCGCCGCGCCAGCAATTGATGGGCGCGTTTCAATACCGCAATGACGCCGGTTTCACTCGGCACCAAAAACAGATGATCGCGCGCCAGGGCTGCACCCAAGCTCAGGCTGGAGCTGATCTGGACCAGCGGGATCGTCACGATCATCCCCAGCAGCAGCGGCACGAACCATCCCAAGCTGTGCGGCGCGAAACGATACAGGATGAAGGCCGACAAGGCGCCGATCAGGGTGTGCGGCCAATATTCCTTGAACACCAGCCAGAAAGGCAGCGCCCGGTCATCGCGGGTTTGCGTGCCCCATCCCGTGCTGCGCCCCAGCACGATGTTGAGCAGAAA
>JARLJU010000076.1 GCA_031291055.1 Rudaea sp.
ACGTCCTTGAACCGGCCGCTGGTCGATGCAGCCGGCGCGCCGCCGATGTAATGGCCCAACTGCTGCACCGACAGCTTCGCTTGTTCGTTCACTGCATTCATTTCGTTACCTCGTGTTCGGGATAGGCCGCAAGAGTTGACCTGGCAACTGTATCGACGGCGCCGGTCATATTCCCGATACAGCACAATAAAACCGCGCCTCACTGTATTGATTTTCGCGCGGCAACTGTATTGGTCGGCGAGGTCAGAGCAGCATGTGCGGCTTTGGCGCCGACAGCCATTTGCCCGCTTGCGAGCGGCGGTCCCGGCCGCCGATTAGCGCCGTTAGCTGTTGATGACTGAGATGATTCGGCGAACCGTATCGCCGCGTTCCTGCCAGGCACTCAGCGCCATTGCTCGGTTAACTCGTTGGCCAGCACCATCTTCTCGCGGACGAGTTTGGTAAAACCGGCGTCCGCTCCGCCCTGCGTCTTGAGGAACTTCAGCGCCGCGGAATGAACGGCCCGCATCAACCGGCCGTCGATCCCGACCATGCGCGCCGCGCTGCGACGCGTTTCCTCGACCAGATCGCGCGCGCTGCCGAAGTCAGGTGCCAAACCGCTCTGCGCCTGGAACCCGGCGCGCACTTCGGCCGCATAGTCGCGCGACTGCCCCAACCGGTCGACGTCGATCATCAGATCGACGCCGTCCGCCATACGCGACGCACAGAGGATCCACAACGCGATGAACGCCCGATACGCGTTGTTGCCTTCGGCCGTGCGCGCATACTGCTCGCACGCCACCGCGTAGGCGTCATCCGAAGCCGGCACAGCGGGCGGCAAGCTCACGCCGCAGATTTCGATGGCCTCCCTGACCAACGGTTCCGACTGGTTCAGACCCAGCACGCGAAACGGCGCGGCCACGAAGAACGGATTGCTCCATTGCTGATTGAGCAGCCACCCCGACGCAAACTGCGATGCAGGATTTCGCAGCACCGCCGCATGCATGACTTGCGGGAATGCACGCTTGAGCCACGGCAACCGCCCTGACGAACGGCAAAACTTGAAGACGGGTACGCTGCCGTGCTCAGCGGTACGCTCGCACAGGTTGGCCAGATAGGCCTGCAATGCGGGAAACTCCGGGTCGGGTGCAGGGGAGAAGCGATCGGTGCCGAAGCGCTTCCTGTATCCGGCTACACCGCGCGCGCCCTCCTGGAGAAACGGCCGGTATTCTTCGAAATACGGCGCGGCAAGCGGCGGGTGTCCAGAGGTCAGCGTAGGACGGGACGCGGAAACGTCCGCGAGGCTCAGATCGGCGAGCACGTTGCTGAACGGTTCATAGAACCCGGTCACGGAATCGAGCGCGCGCAGACGCGACCAGATCCACGTTCCTGCGCTCCGCCAACCCGTGTGCAGAAAAATGCCCTGTTTCAAGGCGATTTTCTGCGCGGCGTCACCCGGACTGCTGGCCGGGTCATTCGACATGCGGGTCATCCCCTCAGCGGCGCCTGATGGACCAACTGACGGATCGCTCGACGGTTCATGTGGCAACGGCATTGGACTTCTCTTCAAATGGAAGCGACAACGAATCGATGGACGGCAGGCGCAGCCTGCCCCCGTGGCTCAAACGCACACTTTAGCGGGTCAAGCTGTCGACTGCGTTACGAAAGTATCCGTTTGCCTTGCGATCAGGTCTAGTCATGCACTGGAACAGCGCATTCAAACGCTTTAAGCTGCCAGTCTTCCGAACTCACAAGTGGCTGCCATGAACGACTCGGCCGACATCCGGTTTCTGCTGACCATCCGCGAGAGTGGCAGCCTGATCGCCGCGGCGCGAAAACTGGGACTGTCGCCCTCCGCGGTGACCCAGCGGCTGCAGCAACTGGAAAAGAAGCTCGGCGCGCAACTGGTCAACCGCACCGCGCGCCGTTTGCAGTTCACGGAAGAAGGCACGCTCCTGTGCGAACGCGGCGCCGAACTGGTCCAGCAGTTCGACTCGCTGTTCGAAGACTTGCAGACGCGCCGGGGCGGTCTGATCGGCACGCTGAAAATCAATGCGCCGTTGGGATTCGGCCGGCGCCACCTCGCACCCGCCATCGCCGACTTCCAGCAGCAGAACCCGGCTATTGACGTGGCGCTCACGCTGTCCGACCAGCCGTTGACCGAGACAATCGACCGCTTCGACATTGTCGTGCATATCGGCGAGTTGCCGGTATCGAATCTGGTCGGTTATACGATCGCACCGAATGCGCGCTTCGTATGCGCCGCGCCGGCGCTCGTCAAGCGGCTTGGCCAGCCGGAGTCGCCGGAAGATTTGAGCAGGCTGCCGTGCATCGTGCTGCGCGAGAACAACGAGGATGTCTCGCTGTGGCAGTTCAGCAA
>JARLJU010000077.1 GCA_031291055.1 Rudaea sp.
CAGCGCACAAACTCGTTGCCTGGGCCACAGCCGCAAACACAGGCGCGGCATGTAAGCCCGCGTTGCTGATCGACCGGCTGTTCATCGGCTATTTCATGGACGGCGAAGACATCGGCAACCCGGACGTGCTTGAGCGAATTGGCCTCGCGTGCGGTCTCGATGCCGCGGGCCTCGCGGACCATCTCAGGATGTCGCAGCGAGAAGAGCACGTGGCGTTGTCGCGTTCACCGCAGGCTGACGACGTCAGGGGCGTGCCGCATTTTGTGGTCAATTCGGCACTATCGCTGTCCGGGGCGTACTCGCCCGGCGCGATCGTGGACGCCATGTTGCGTTCGATCGGTGATCAGGAAAACAGATAATGTCACGCCAGATACCGGTCGGATCAGCCGATGAACTCGCGCCAGGACAACGCAAGCTAGTCTTCGTTGACGGCCGTAGCGTCGTGCTCTTTAACATCGACGGTGCGCTCTGCGCCGTCGAAAACGCTTGTCCGCACAATGGGGCATCACTGGCAGGTGGCCAGCTCGAAGGGCACCTGCTGCGCTGCCCCGCGCACGGCCTTCGTTTTGACGTCGCGACCGGCTGCATGCCGGGAAAAGGCGGGTTGAGTCTTGCAACGTTTCCCATCCGGAACGTCGCCGGTAAGCTCGAACTCACCGTCGGCGACGCCCCGGCAGGTCCGTGTCACGCGCAGCTAAGCTGAATCTGGAAAAATCAGGAAGGTACTCATGCATGGATTGATGATGCAGCAACCGCTGCTGGTCGCATCGCTCCTTACCCACGCCGAACGGCATCACGGCGGGCAGGAAATTGTGTCGCGACGGGTCGAAGGCGATATTCACCGATATTGTTATCGCGATCTCGCGCAACGCGCCCGAAAGCTGGCCAATGCACTCGCCGGGCTCGGGATTAACCAGGGTGAGCGCGTCGGTACGCTGGCATGGAACGGCTACCGGCACATGGAACTGTATTTTGCGGTGTCGGGTTCCGGTGCGGTACTCCACACCCTCAACCCCCGACTGCACGTCGATCAGCTCGCCTACATCATCGATCATGCTGACGATCGCGTTATCTTCTTCGACTTGACCTTCCTTCCGTTGATCGAGTCTGTCGCATCGCGTATCAAGAGCCCGAAGGTATTCGTCGCGATGACCGATCGCGCAAGCATGCCGGCCAAACACGATCTGCCGATCATGTTGCTGTGCTACGAAGATCTCATTGACGGTCACCGTGATGACTTTTCGTGGCCGCTCCTTGACGAGAACCATGCGTCTTCTCTGTGCTACACGTCGGGGACCACGGGCAATCCGAAGGGGGTGCTGTACAGCCATCGTTCAACGATTTTGCACACCTATGCAGCGGCATTGCCTGACTCGCTGAACTGCTCAGCACGCGATGTGATCCTTCCGGTTGTCCCCATGTTCCATGTGAACGCGTGGGGTCTGCCTTATATCGCATGCATGGTTGGCGCCAAGCTCGTGTTCCCGGGTCCCGCGCTCGACGGAAAATCGCTCTATGAGCTGATCGAAGCAGAGCAGGTCACGCTCTCGGCTGGTGTGCCGACTGTCTGGCAGGGGCTGCTTCGACATGTGGCCGAGCGTGGCACGACGTTTACTTCCATGCGTCGCACCATCGTGGGCGGGGCGCCATGCCCGACGGCCATGACCACAGAATTCCAGGAGCGTTACCAGGTCGACGTCTTGCACGCATGGGGGATGACGGAACTGAGCCCGGTAGGCACGGTTTGCAGTTTCAAAGCGCACCACCTGTCGTGGCCGACGCCGCAGCGCTATGCCGTCCAGGCCAAGCAGGGCCGCGGCGTGTTCGGTATCGACATGAGAATCGTGGGCCCGGACGGCGAGGAATTGTCATGGGACGGTCAGGTGACCGGCGACCTGCAGGTGCGTGGGCCGTGGGTGACGTCAGGATATTTCGGCAGCGAAGACGCGTCGCCGCTGTCCGACGGCTGGTTTCCGACCGGTGACGTGGCGAAGATCGATCCCGACGGCTTCATGCAGATCACCGACCGCAGCAAGGACGTCATCAAGTCCGGCGGTGAATGGATCAGCTCAATCGACATCGAGAACGTCGCGTGTCTGCACCCGGAGGTCGCGAGCGCAGTGTGCATCGCCGCAAGGCATCCGAAATGGGACGAGCGCCCGTTGCTGCTAATCGTGAAAAAGCCGGAGAGCGCGCTTGGCGGCGACGAACTGCTCGAATTCTTTGACGGCCGGGTGGCGAAGTGGTGGAAGCCAGATGCCGTTGTATTTGTAGACGCCGTTCCGCTCGGCGCAACCGGCAAGGTGCTCAAGAACCAGCTAAGGGATCAGTTCAGGGACTACTATCTGACGGCCTGACGCGGCCCGCAACACCTGGATGTTACGCAATGTTGGCTTCCACTTTTTCCGTTTTGCGTTAGATTCACCTGAGTATGTCAATGAAAGAAATTCAGCTTTCTGACGAGCAGTGGCATTGCGTGGAACATCTTTTCAGCCATTTCGATTTCGGGCGCGGACGCCCACGTCGGTCCGATCGCGAGATACTGGACGCCGTTCTATGGGTCCAGAAAAATGAGGCGAAATGGCACCGCCTTCCTTCTCGGTATCCGCCCCAACAGACTTGCTATGCAAGATACCTTGCATGGCGACGTAACGGTATTCTTCAGAAGGCGCTGGACACGCTTGAACATGCAGGCATACCACTTTGTTGATTTTAAAGCTTAACTTATTAATTCGTCATACTAACATCATTGCAAGAAATCCAGGGTTAGTCCGGTGTAAAGTTTGCGTCTAGGTGGGCCGATATACCTTGTGCCGTGACAGTGAAGTGCCAGGGCGGCGACGGGTAGATCGTCCGCGGGGAGGCGCTTTGCTGCCACGGCCTTGTACTAAATAACCTGAGAGAAAGCACGGTCTGAACTTCGCTATCGAGAATGGCGAAGCGGCGTGCTTTGATTTTTTGCGTCGGTTCAACGAGGAGAACAAAGTGGAGCATTCGGCGCCCGAGCGGCAACTGGAAATGCACGAACTCAGCGCGGTCAGCGCGGCACTGAACCGCGTTCAGGCGGTCATCGAGTTTGATCTGAACGGTATCGTCCTGCACGCCAACGACAATTTCCTGAATACCCTGGGCTATACACTCGAAGACGTGCGTGGCCAGCATCATCGGATGTTCTGTGACCCCGTCTACGCCGACAGTCCCGCCTATCGCCAGTTCTGGGAAAAGCTGCGCCGCGGCGAGTTCGATCAGGGCGAGTATCAGCGCCTCGGTAGTGGAGGCCGCGAGGTATGGATCAACGCATCGTACAACCCGGTGTTCGATGCCGACGGCAAGCCCCATAAAGTCATCAAGTTCGCCACCGACATCACGGCCGCGCGCCAGCAGAACGCCGAATACGAGGGCAAGGTGCGCGCGGTCGATCGCGCCCAGGCTGTGATCGAATTCGACCTGTCCGGTAACATCCTGGTTGCCAACCAGAACTTTCTCGACACGCTCGGCTACCGGCTCGAAGATATCCAGGGCAAGCATCACCGGATGTTCTGCGAAGAGGCCTACACGGCCACCGCCGAATATCGCGACTTCTGGGCCAAGCTCAATCGCGGCGAATTCGACGCGGGCCGCTACAAGCGAATCGCGAAAGGCGGCCGTGCGGTCTGGATTCAAGCCACCTATAACCCGATTTTCGACGGCGGCGGCAGGCTCTACAAGGTCATCAAGTTTGCGACCGACGTGACGGCTCAGGTGGAACTGGAAGATCAGGTTCGCCGCCGCGCCGAAGAAGACCAGCGCAAGGTGGCGGCGCTGCTGCAGGTGGTCAACCAGGCCGCCGCAGGCGATCTGACCGGCACGGTCGACGTCGCCGGCAACGAGCCGATCGATCAGCTCGCCAACGGCATCAAGCGGATGATGGACGACCTGCGCAGCGTGATCGGCAAGGTAGTCGATTCGGCAGGGGGCTTCACGGCTTCGTCGCAGGACATCGCCGGGCGCGCTAACACCGTGGCGAGCGGCGCGCAGTTGCTGGGGGCGACGGTCGAGGAGATGAATGCCTCCATCGAAGAGCTGACGGCCTCGATCAATTCGATCGCCGACAATTCGCGCAGTGCCGACAACCTCGCCAAGGACACTCAGCAGGAAGCCGAGCGCGGTGCGAAGGCCGTGGCCCGCTCGATCGAGGCGATGGATCTGATTAACAAGTCGTCCGAGGACATCAGCGAGATCATCAAGGTGATCGGCGAGATTGCCAGCCAGACCAACCTGCTCGCGTTCAATGCGGCTATCGAAGCGGCGCGCGCCGGTGAACATGGTCTCGGCTTCTCGGTGGTGGCCGACGAAGTGCGCAAGCTGGCCGAGCGTTCGTCGCAGGCGACCAAGGAAATCTCGAAGCTGATCAACGAATCGGTCAAACGTGTGACCCAGGGCAGCGAAGTTTCGAAGCAGGCGGGCGAAGCGTTCGACAAGATCGTCTCCGGCGTAAGCCGCACCACCCACGCGATTTCGGAGATTTCGTGCGGGGCGGACGAGCAGCTCATCGCCGCCCGCGAGGTCAGCGCCGCGATCCAGCAGGTCGCGGAGGAAACCGAAAAGTCCGCCGGCGCCTGCGACACGATCGCGCGTGCCAGCGCCACGCTGATGCAGGGGGCGCAAACGCTCGATGAGACCGTCACACGCTTTGTCGTCTAAAGCGGGAGGCGCTGTGGATATCGAGCGTGAGGTCGATCCGGCGACCCGTCGTGCCTTGTTCGATCAGGTGCGGCGGCACACCGGCATTGTCATGAGCGAGCGCAAGTGGACCATGCTGGAGGGTCGCTTGCGCCGGCGCCTGCGCGAGCTGACGCTGCCGGACTACCGGGATTATCTGGAGGTGCTGGAAGCGAAGCCCGACGAGGTGCGTGATTTCATCGATCTGGTGACCACCAACGAGACCTCGTTCTTTCGCACGCCGCGCATCTGGGACTACTTCGCCCAGCAGTTCCTGCCGCGCTGGTTCGACGCGCGGCCCGACACGCCGTTGCGGGTGTGGTCGGCGGCGGCGTCGAGCGGCGAGGAGTCCTACACGGTAGCGATGTTGTGCGAGGAGTTCCGTCTGAAGCATCCGGTTTTCCGTTACCGGATTCTGGCCACCGATATCGCCGACGGCATCCTGAGTAAGGCGGCCGCCGCGCACTATCGCGGGCGTAACATCGAAGGCCTCAGGCAGACGCATCCCGAGCTGCTGGACAAATACTTCAGCGCACAGGGGGACGGTTTCTGTGCGGGCGCGGCGTTGCGCGCGAACGTCACGTTCCGCAAGCACAATCTTCACGAACGGCCGCGTGACATAGGGCCTATCGACGTGACGCTGTTGCGCAACGTGTTGATCTACTTCGATGCCGACGGTCAGCAGGCTGTGCTCGAGAACGTACGCCGCGCGATGGCGCCGGACGGCGTGCTGATTGTTGGTGAATCCGAGTCGCTCAGCCGCTTCGATATGGGTTTCCAGTTCGAGCAGCCGCTGATCTACCGCAACCCGAGGGACCGCCCGTGATCGAGGCTCGTGAGATTCAGGTGCATATGTGCGCGATCGGCATTGGCACCGGTCAGGACATCTTGCGTGCCACGCTCGGCTCGTGTGTCGGGATCGGCTTGCTGTGGCGCGAGCGCGCGATCTATGGCCTCGCACACTGCCTGCTGCCCGATGCGCTCAACCGGCCGGACGGCATCGGCGCCAAGTACGTGACCCAGGCCATTCCTTCGTTACTCGCGCTGATGCAGGTCCAGCGCGGCTCGCATGACGCGCTGGAAGCCGTGCTCGCCGGCGGCGCGAACATGGTGCATTACGTACGCCGTCCGAGTCACCCGCCGATCGGTGAACAGAACGTGCGCACCGCTCAACAGTTGCTCGAAGCACTGGGCGTGCGCGTGGTGCATGCGGATGTCGGCGGCGAATGCGGCAGGCAACTGCTAATCGATTGCCAGCAGCACGCGTTTGTAGTGAAAAAATTCGCCCGCCCTCTCTGAACGGGAATTCCTGTCATGGAAATCAACACCAGCTCCGCCGGCAGCTCTGCAGTCGAACTGTATGGTTCGTTCCATCTCGGCCAGACCGAACTCGCGCTGCCGGTAGCGGCATTGCAGGAGGTCGTCAATTACCCGGCAGCCGTCACGGCGGTGCCGCTCGCGCCGAGCCACCTGCTTGGCCTCTTCAACCTGCGCGGCACGCTCATCCCGATCGTCGACTTGCGTCAGTTGCTGCATCTGCCGGACGAGGGCGTGCGTACCGCGAGCAAGATCGCCATCGTCGAACTGAGCGATGCGCGAGTGGGTTTACTGTTCGACACGACAGGCGAAATCCTGCGCGTGCCGGCTGCGCAGAAGATCGCCTTCGAGCGTACGGACAATGCCCCGGTGGCGATTTGCGGTGCATTGAAGCTAAATGATGGCGAGCGGATCTTGCAGATCCTGTCAGCGGCTGCGCTGCTCGGTCTGCCGGACGTTCCGCAATTGCATCACCGCGCTGCGGCATCCGAGCGGCGCACCCAGCAAACGCAGCGGCGCCAGACCGTCTCGTTTCGCGTCGCGGGCGTGCATCTGGCACTGCCGATGGCGGCGATTCAGGAGATCATCCGCGTGCCGGCCATGCATCCGTCTCCGCTCGCCGACGCAATCTGCATCGGCATGCTGAACCTGCGTGGCACGACCGTGCCGGTGATCGACTTTGCACACTTCATGGGGCTCGCCCGCGACGATGCGACGGCCTCGGAACACGCAGCGGCCGTGGATGAACGGCGCATCGTCGTGCTCAACCTGCACGACGTGCACGTCGGCTTGATGGTCGACGAGGTGCGCAGTATCGTCGGTTACCGCGACGATGAGTTGATGGTGATGCCGGCTTATAGCCGGCGGCACGTTGCGCTATTCGCCGGGTGTCTGGGCAACGATGGGCGCGACAGCATCATCCTGTTGAATCCCGACGCACTTTGTGCGAACGAGCACATCATGGCCGTGACCCAAGGCCATCGCGATCTGTACCGCGACCGGATCCAGACGGCTGGCGCGTCGCGCGAGCGGGGCGGCGCGCGCGAGACTTACGTGACGTTCCGTCTTGGGCATCTGCTGGGCGTGCGTATCGGCCAGTTGCGCGAGGTGATCGACTATTCGAGCGAGATTGTCAAGACACCCGGCGCGCCAGTTTTCGTACGCGGCGTGCTGCATCTGCGCCGCGAACTGCTGACGGTGATCGACGTCCGTGCGATGTACGGTATGCCGCCGTATGAAGATCTGACGCAGGCGAAAATCCTGATCGTCGAGCATCGCGGTGAAAAGTACGGACTTGTTGTCGATGCAGTCGACAACATCGTGACCATCGACGCGGCCAGCCGCATTCCGGTGCCCGCCATGCTGACGAGACAACTCGGCAACGGCTGGGGCAACGGCATGACCGAGGCGGTCGAGTTGCCCGGTCGTGGCACCTTGATGTTGATCGATCTGGCCACGCTGTGCGAGCGGGTAGCGAGCGCGGCTGCCGAGGCTTGAGCGGCGAGGCGGGTGGCCACTCACCCTACCTCAAGGCGGGGTTGAGATGGCCTACAGCGCCGCGTACTACGAAGCGTGCTATCGGCAGCGAGTCCTGAACAACCCGACTCGACGTGCCGAATTACTGGACTACGTTTTGCAGGCCAAACAGCCTGACACACTCAAATCACGAAAATGGAGGAACCCGTAGTTTTTCGAGCCTCCAGGTCCTGATGTGCCCGCACCGCGTCCTCCAAGGCATACCGTTGATTGATCCCGATGCGGATGCGCCCTGCCGCCACATGGCCGAATAGCTCATCGACCAGTTCTGCCTTTTCGGCCGGATCGGCGATGTAGTCGGCGAGACCCGGGCGGGTCACATACAGCGAGCCCTTGCGGGCCAGAATTGCCGGATCGAACGGCGGGATTTTGCCGGAAGCGGTGCCGACGCAGACCAGCAGGCCGCGGCGTTTGAGGGAGTCTAGCGAGGACATGAAAGTGGTCTTGCCCACGCTGTCGAAGACCACGGACACGCCCACTCCGTTGGTGAGTTCCCGCACGCGCTTGGCCACATCCTCATGACTGTAGTTGATCGTGTGATCACAGCCGTGGGCACGCGCCACTTCGGCCTTGGCGTCAGTCGAAACCGTGCCGATCACTGTCAGCCCGAGCAATTTGGCCCACTGGGAAACGATCAGGCCAACACCGCCTGCCGCGGCATGCAGCAATACGGCGTCGCCCGCCTTAAAAGGGTAGATTCGGCGCACCAGGTAGGCGGCGGACAAGCCCCGCATGGTCATGGCCGCCGCAGCCTCGCAACTGATGGCCCCCGGCAGCTTGATCAGCGGCGCGGCAGAAATCAGCCGCTCCGTGCTGTAGGCGCCCAGCGTGTTGATGAAGCCTGTGTAGGTCACACGGTCGCCGACTGCCAGATGGGTCACGCCGGCACCGATGGCCTCGATCACGCCGGCTGCCTCGTTGCCGAGGCCGCTGGGGAGCGGAACCTCGTAGGTCCCTCCGCGGAAGTAGGTGTCGGCAAAGTTAAGACCCACTGCCACGTGGCGGACACGCACCTCTCCCGGTCCAGGCTCTCCAACTGCAGCGTCCTCAAAACGAAGGACCTCGGGGCCGCCGGTTTCATAGAATTTAACGACTTTCGCCATGTTGTCTCCTTTTGACCAGAGGCGGCGCTTTGGCGCCTTACTCTGGTCCCATGCAAGATGATTGCTGTTGCGTATTGACTGCCGCCGTTCGCCTGCGGCACGCTAGCGCTGACTTCACGCTTGATATGTCAATTCGCCCCAGAGGCCTCAGGTCGGCTTGCGCAGGAATCCCTGGTTGCCACCGTTACGATTGGGCGCGAAGCCATTGGCCTGAAGCGTCTCGTCCGCCGTCTCGTAGAAGACCCCGATCTTCATGATCTCTCGTGCCTGTTGCGCTGTCGCGATGGGGCGGCCAAATTCGCCGGAGATACGCACCAACTGCTTGATCTGCTCGACGGAGCTCATCTTGCCCGTGCGGGTCTGGTTCCAGAGCACATCCTCGATGCCGCACCGCACATGCAGGCCCAAGGCAATGCCAATCATATTCACGGGCAGCACATTGAGCACTGAACTCTCCACCGTGATCACCGCGCCGTCTGGCGCAGCACGCAGGAAGTTGGCCAGGTTGTAGATATTCGCTTGATCCATCCCGCCGCTGATAGCCACCCAGTTCATCACCAGTGGCCCCTTGTAGACGCCGCGGCGAATCATCCGCTCAATCGTTTCAAAGCTGTTGATGTTGTAGCACTGAAACTCACTTTGAATTCCGGCGGCTGTCAGGCGCCGGATGTGCTCTTCGGCCCAGCTGGGATTCG
>JARLJU010000002.1 GCA_031291055.1 Rudaea sp.
CCATCACGCGCAACATCCGCAGCTCGGTTGCGCGTTCCAATCCATAACCGGATTTGGCCTCCGCCGTCGTCGTTCCCGAGTGAAGCATCCAGTCGCAATGCCGCCGCGACTCGGCCAGTAACTCATCTTCCGAGGCGGCGCGTGTTGCCCGCACCGTGCTCACAATGCCGCCCCCGCTGGCTGCAATCTGCTGGTAGGTGGCACCCGCAATGCGCTGCTCAAACTCGGCTGCGCGATTACCCGCAAACACCAGGTGCGTGTGCGCATCCACAAATCCCGGCGTAACGCAGCGGCCCTGCGCATCCACGACCGCTGCGTCGCCAGGAATCCGTTCGCGCAACTCCGCATAAGGCCCGGCGGCAGCGATGCGTCCGTCCTCAATCAGCAGCGCCGCATTCGCAATCAGCCCCAGCTCGCCGAGTTCCGCACCCACGCGCGGTCGCTCCGGTCCTGCCATCGTAACCAGCTGGCCAATATTCACAATCGCGAGCGAACCGGTCACGGCTACTTCTCCGCCATCGGAATCGCGATGCCCCGCTCGCGCGCCGTCTGCTGCGCCAACTCGTATCCTGCGTCTGCGTGCCGCGCCACACCTAGCCCCGGGTCGTTGTTCAGTACGCGCTCAATTTTGCGCGCAGCCATCTCGGTCCCGTCGGCCACGGTCACCTGCCCGGCATGTAGCGAATAGCCCATGCCCACGCCGCCGCCCTGATGGAAGCTCACCCACGTCGCTCCTGAAGCGGTGTTGAGCAGCGCATTCAAAATTGGCCAATCCGCAACCGCATCCGACCCGTCGAGCATCTTTTCCGTTTCGCGATAAGGGCTTGCCACCGAGCCGGTGTCGAGATGGTCGCGTCCCATCGCGATCGGCGCAGAAATCTCGCCCTTGCGCACCAGTTCGTTGATCGCCTCTCCCATGCGTGCGCGTTCGCCATAACCCAGCCAGCAAATCCGCGCCGGTAGCCCTTGGAACGCGAACCGCCCTCGCGCCAGCTTGAGCCATCGCGTCAAAATCTCGTTGTCGGGAAAGAGTTCCAGCGCCAGTTCGTCGGTGCGATCAATGTCCTTGGGATCGCCCGACAGCGCCACCCACCGAAAAGGTCCCTGGCCCGTACAAAACAGCGGACGAATGTACTCCGGCACATATCCGGGAATCAGAAATGCATCGGTGCACCCAGCGTCGCAAGCAAAGCGCCGAATATTGTTTCCGTAGTCGAAGGCAATCGCGCCCGCCCGCTGCAAAGCGAGCATCGCGTCCACATGCACCACCATGGTCGCCGTCGCGCGCTGCACATACTCAGCAGGATCGTGCCGCCGTAACTCCGCCGCCTCCTGCAGTGACAGCCCCTGCGGAACGTATCCGTTCAGCGGATCGTGCGCGCTGGTCTGATCGGTCACC
>JARLJU010000078.1 GCA_031291055.1 Rudaea sp.
CTTGAAGGGATGAATCGGAGGCAGCGGCGGCAATCCCCGGCATGGCGCGCCGCAGGACCACCGGCAGGCCGCCGTGGGTGCGTTTGCTCATCCAGTGGGACAAGGCCGCGTCCATGTAATCGGCGTGGCCGGGAAACCAGCCGGCGAGTGCTTCCGCCAGTTCACGCGCAACCTGACAGGCAGCACCGTCGCGCAGCATCTGTGCAACTTCGCGCACCGAGCGCAGAACCGCCGCGTGTTCGTTCGCATGACACTGGGCTGCGGGAAAGCTCGTGTCCCGCATCCACTGCTCTTCCTGCTCGAAATGAGCGACTGCATGACGCTCGAAAGCCGCGAGCATCTCGGGCACGGCCGCCTCGTCGCATTGCTGCAAGGCTGCGACGCATTCGACGAACTCATGATGCGTGTCGTCCATGGGCGCGAAGCCGAGCAGGAAACCGTCGTTCCAGCTCAGCGTGGCGCCGGGCTGCCGCTGTGTAGCCTGATCGGGAGAAAGCGCGGCGCCCATTACACGCGCCCCGCTACGGGCAGACACGCACCGGTCACCGCGCTGGCATCGTCCGACAGCAGGAAGGCGATCACCGCGGCAAGCTGGTCCGCCGCAACCCAGCGCGACGTATCGGCGTCCGGCATAGCCGCACGATTCGCAGGCGTATCGATGATGCTCGGCAGCACCGCATTGACGGTGACGTTCCGGTCTTTCAGTTCTTCCGCGAGCGCTTCCGTGAGCCGCGCGACGCCTGCTTTCGACGCCGCGTACGCGCCCATGCCCGCACCGGCCTTGAGGGCGGCCAATGCGCCGACGTTCACGATGCGTGCGCTCTTCTCGCGCAGCAGATAGGGCAGGACTTCATGCGAAGCGATCGCCGCCGTGCGCACGTTCATCGCGTAGAGACGATCCCACGTTTCGATGCTGCCCGACTCCAGCGTTTCCCACGCAAAGCCGCCCGCGATGTTGACCAGCGCGTCTATACCGCCCAGCCGCCCTGCGATCTGCCCGAACGCGTTCGAGGTGTTGGCTGCATCGCCAAGATCGACATTGCCGAATACCGCTTCGACACCGTCGATCGCCACGCTTGCAGCGCGATCCACCAGCACGACGCGCGCACCGCGCGTACTCAGTTCGGCGCCGACCTGGCGCCCTAGCGCGCCAAGACCGCCCGTGACGATGACCCTGCGATGGATAAGTTGATTGGTCGGCATAAGAACGCCTGTCTCCTGTGTTTGACCGGGCTTCCGAGTGATTTCCCTGGCGGGAAAACCCTGCACCGCTCTCGCCAATTTAATACATTTTTCGCGTTTCTGTTCATATATTATGGCGACATCAACATACGGTCAACTGCCAGGCAATACGAAATCAACCGCATCCATGCCGAGAA
>JARLJU010000079.1 GCA_031291055.1 Rudaea sp.
ATGCACGGCGGCAAGATCGCCGACCGCTATCATCAGGTTCGGAATCACTTCCGACTTCGCCTCTACAGCGGTCACGGTTGCCGGCGGCGGCTTGTTGTTGGCGAAGAACTGCGCGATCATGTGGTTGCGGAAGGCGTTGAAGCCGACCAGTGCGCCGACTAGCAGCGCCAACAGCAATCCAACGATGATGAACCAGCGCACCATCCGGACCGGACGCGCGCGCGGTTTTTCGGCAATCGGCCGGCCAGCGATATTGGCTTCGGTCACAATGTTCATGTCACGCACTTTCTGCAATTACCGGCTGCCCCATACTCCACGACACGTCGTGGTCCAGATAGGAGGCAATCGCGGTATCGTTGAGACCAATTCCGCGGAGAATGAATTCACAAAGCTGCCGTTCGAGATCGGCGGCATCGCCATAGGACAAGCACGGCGCAGACGGCAGCCGCGTCAGCGTCGCCATCAGCAGGGTATGATGCGCAAACCAGAACAGGTTCAGCGGCTCGCGCCCAATCGCTGTCGCGTCTTTCGCCTCCACCGCGCGCTGCAGCGATGCGGTGAATACGGGTCCGATCAAGCCCCCGATCTTCTGATAGATCAGCCGCGCGAATTCGCCGTCATCAAGGTGGCTGGTGAGCATCAACCGGAAACGCTGGGCTTCCTGCTGATCGGGCGTTTCTGCGACCTCCTGGAAATGGCGGACCATTTCACGGATCAGCACCACCAGCGTTTTGGTCGAAGGCTCCAGCTCAAGCAGGCGGTGCAGCGCGGGATCGGCGGCGCATTCTTCGGCGAGGATTTCCGCGTACAGCGCCGACTTGGTCGGAAAATGCTTGAACAGCAGCCCTTCCGAAATCGAGGCCGCCGCCGCGACGCTTTTGGTCGTGGTGCCTGCAAATCCGTGGCGGGCAAAGCAACGCTTGGCGGCGCTCAATATCAATTGCCGCCGCAAGTCACTGGTCATGCGCAGGGTGCTCATGCTTGTGAGTAAGCACTCACCTCGGGGATATGTCAAGGAATTTGCTGCGTCGCACCACGCCCGGCCTGTTCGAATTAGATCGGGCCGAACCCGAGCGCGCCGCGGATCCGCGTTACGATATAGTTGCCGTCGCGGCTGGCGAGCACGCGTTCCAGATTGGCGCTATCGATCTTGATGCTGGCAAATCGCGGCCCGCTTGAGACGTCCTGCATGCAGACCGTGAAGGCTTCGATCTCGGCCATGGTCGAAAGGGTGCGCGTGTCCGCTATCCCGCAGGCCTTGGCCACGCCGACGAGGTCGGTGGTCGCCGCCGTGTGGCTCGCCTGCCCGCCGGTTTCGCCATAGACCTCATTGTCGAGCACGATGATGGTGAAATTCTCCGGCTTTTGCAGACCGACCGTCGCAAGGCTTCCCATTCCCATCAGCATCTCGCCGTCGCCCGTGATCACCACGACCGGCAGTCTTGGCTGCGCCAGTGCCACGCCAAGTCCGATCATGACGGCGCCGCCCATCGCGCCCCACAAGTAAAAATTGCGATCATGATCGCCCGCCGCCGCGATGTCGTAGGTCGAGGCGCCGAGGCCGCCGACAACGATAGCATCCTTGCGCGCCGCCAGCAGGGCGGAGACAACGCCGCGCCGCTCGAGAAGATTTGCTTTGCTCATTTGGTGAAAACCTTTGCGCCGATCAGGCGCTGCGACAACAGAACCGCGGTCGGGGTGCAGGCATTGTAGGCCTGCCCCGAGGCGGCCTCGACCACCTCGCGCACCTCGTTCGGGTGCGAAGCCCGCAACACCTTGATGCCCGACAACTCGAATACGCCCGCCGTGGTCGATCCCATCGGCACCTGCCACGGATTGAATTCGCCCCATTCGCCGCGCATCGTCACCAGCGTCAGGAACGGAAAGCGGAAGATCTGGGTCAGCGACAGCATGTTCACGCAATTGCCCACGCCGCTCGACTGCATCAGCAGCACCCCGCGCTGGCCACCGGCCCAGGCACCGGCCAGCAGCGCCACGCCCTCCTCCTCGGTCGTCAGCGGCACCGCGCGCATGGAAGGCGCGCCGAGCACGCGCTCGATCAGCTGCGAATGCCCGGCATCCGGCACGTAAGGCACCTGGCGGACATCGAAACGCTGCAAAATCGCAAATATTTCCTCCGGCCAAAAGGCCGTGGCTTCGGGAGTGGTTTCGGACGCCGTTTCAGACGCAGCATCGTTGCGGGCGTGCATTTTCATTTCCGTTGGATCAGCGGCACTGTATTTCGGGGCGCGACTGTAGAGGGACCGGCACTTTCCGAAAGTGCGAAAACGGCATATCGGTCTACACCAAAGAGTATGGCAGCATGAATACCAACGCGCGAGAGCTGGCGGCCGGTTTCGACATCGAGAAACTGACGGGCGAGTTCTATGCCGATCCCTACCCGACCTACCGTGCACTGCGGGAGCACGAGCCGGTCAAGCTCATGCCCAACGGATCCTACTTTTTGACCCGATATGACGATCTGCTCACGGCCTACAAGAACACAAGGCTGTACAGCTCGGACAAGAAAAAGGAATTCGCGCCGAAATACGGTTCTTCCCTGCTCTACGAGCACCACACCACGAGCCTCGTCTTCAACGATCCCCCTGCGCATACCCGCGTGCGGCGGCTGATCATTGGCGCACTGTCGCCGCGCGCGATCGCGGCGATGGAAGGCGATCTGATCGCCCTGGTGGAGCGGCTGCTCGATAACCTGGCCGCGAAGGGCGAGGTTGACCTGATCGAAGACTTCGCCGCCGCGATCCCGATCGAGGTGATCGGCAATCTGCTTGACGTCCCTCACGACGAACGTCAACCGCTGCGGGGCTGGTCGCTGGCGATTTTGGGGGCGCTCGAGCCCGTGATATCGGCTGAGGCGTTTGCGTGCGGCAACAGCGCGGTGAAGGATTTCTTGAACTACCTGGAAATTCTGGTCGAGCGACGGCGCATGCGGCCGGGCAACCCCGAGCGCGACGTGCTGACGCGCCTGATCCAAGGGGAGCACAATGGCGAGCACGATGGCGAGGACGACGGCGAACGGCTCACCGAGAAAGAGCTGCTGCACAACTGCATCTTCCTGCTCAACGCCGGGCACGAGACCACCACCAACCTGATCGGCAACGGATTGGTGACGCTGTCAAGAAACCCCTCAGAGAAAACGAGGCTCATTGAAAATCCCGCCTTGATCAAAACCGCGGTTGAGGAAATTTTGAGATTCGAAAGCTCGAACCAGCTCGGCAACCGCATGACGACGGAGCGCGTCGAACTCGGCGGCGTGACGATGGCAGCCGGCACCCCGGTCACGCTGTGCATCGGCGCGGCCAACCGCGATCCCGTGCAATTCAACAACCCGGAAAATCTCGACATCGCTCGCACGCCGAACCGGCATCTGGCGTTCGGCACCGGCGCGCATCAATGCGCGGGCATGGCGCTGGCGCGGCTCGAAGGCGCGATCGCGATCGCAGGATTTCTGGCGCGATTTCCGTCCTACGCATTGAAGGGTGCGCCGGTACGCGGCGGCCGCGCCCGCTTTCGCGGATTCTTGAGCGTGCCTTGCGTGACGGGTGAATGACTCGAACTTCGTCAAACCACCGACTTGTGCCGCGCGATGCAGGTTCGCAGAACCTCATCCATCGGCTCCGTCCACCAGTCGTTGGAAAAGATCTCGATCTCGCAATAGCCGGCAAATCCCTGCGCCTCGACTGCGCGGCGCACGGATCGGATGTCGATCACGCCGTCACCCATCATGCCACGGTCATTGAGAATGTCTTTGGTCGGTACTAGCCAGTCGCAGACGTGAAACGCCAGCAGGCGGTCCTTTCCCGCGCGGGAAATCTGCGGCAGTAATTCTACGTCCC
>JARLJU010000080.1 GCA_031291055.1 Rudaea sp.
ATTGCAGGATATGATCGGCGACCTGTCGAATGCGCCTGAGCCGATCCAGATCAAGCTGTTCTCGCCCGACGCCGCGCTCTTGAGTCAGTGGGCGCCGCGGATCGGCGATGCCATCGAAAAAGTGAAGGGGGTAGTGGACCTTCGGAACGGAATTGAGAACACCATCAGCGGTCGGGCGACTGTTTTCCAAGTTGATCCGACGGTAGCCGCGCGCGCGGGGTTCACCCCGGAAGAAGTGGCGATCGATGCCTCCGCCATTCTCGAGGGCGAGCCCGCGGCCACGCCGGTCATCACGCAGGACATCGCCTACACCATTCGCGTTCGCTATCCGGAGGACAACCGTAGTTCGCTGGCTGCGATGAGCAACACGCTGCTCAACAGCGCGAGTGGGCACACCGCGACCTTAGGCACACTTGCCAACATCACCCAACTGCCGGGGCAGACGGAAATTCGCCGCGAGAACCTGCAGCGCGAGGTAGCTGTCACCGCGCGCCTGGAAGGACGCGATCTGGGTAGCGGTGTCGCGGCCGTGCAGAAGGTGGTTGACGGCCTGCATGTGCCGTCGTCCATCCGCATAATCTACGGCGGGACGTACGCGGAGCAGCAGCAATCGTTCCATGACCTCGTGCTCGTGTTGGTGCTGGCCATCCTGCTGGTATTTTTGGTGCTGCTCTTTGAATTTCGAACCCTGGCAGCGCCGCTGGCGATTCTGGCGTCGGCACTGCTTTCCACCTCGGGAGTATTCCTGGCGCTGCTCATAACTCGGATCACCTTCAACATCGCGTCGTTCATGGGGCTTATCATGGTGATCGGCATTGTGGCGAAGAATGGCATTCTGCTGCTTGACGCCGACCAGCGTTTTCGTTCGGCAGGATACTCCGCGCACGATGCCATGATCCAGGCTGGCCGTCGCCGTTTGCGCCCCATCGTGATGACGGCCATGGCTGCCGCCGCCGGCATGCTGCCCCTGGCGTTGGCGCTGGGCGCCGGTTCGCAGATGCTGCAACCGCTGGCCATCGCGGTAATCGGAGG
>JARLJU010000081.1 GCA_031291055.1 Rudaea sp.
CGCCTGTTTTGCTCGATCCAAAGGAGAAACGGAGAACATGAAATCTCCTGTCGCTATTTTACTGATGGCCTTCGCGCTGCAGGCGTGCAGCTCGGCGCCAAAGCCACCCGAGCCGACTGGTCAGTGGGTACCCGTCAATCAACCGTTGGCGCAGCAGTCGGCTCCTACGGAACCGAAGTGAGGAACAGGATGGCATCGACTATCAGGCAATGGTTTGCGTCGGCAACGCCCGCGCGCAAACGTAAGGGAAGCCCGGCAGAGTCGATCGCGGGAGCAGACGCGCCGGTGAGCGATGTTGAGTCGGGTGAGCGCGATGTGGTCAGCTGGTACCTGAAACAGGCACAAGCGTTCGAGAAGTCGAAGGTCGACGCAGCCGAAGAAAAGGCCCGTATCGCGGACCGGCGCTCGGTGCTCTCGGGAGTTGTCGCTCTAGCCGCTGCTTCTGGCATGGGGGCTTTAGGACTCCTAAAGCGGCCGAACCCACCCGCCGTGCTGCGAGTGGACTCGTCGACCGGTAAGGTCGACGTGCTGCCGACAACAGCTAACGGACACGTTACGTTTTCGGAGAAGACCGATCGCGCCGATCTGCACCGTTACGTCGAACTACGTGAGAGCTATGACTGGGAGACGATTTCGGACACGCACGCCGCGGTGATGTTCATGAGCGACGATCACGAGAAGGAAGCCTATGACGGGCTGGTGCGCGGCCCGGTGGGCCCGCTCAAACTTCTGAAGGATCAGGCGCGGGTCATCGCACACGTCGGCTCGATCACGTTCGCACCCGCCGCGCAGGTGTTCTTCTCGCGTCAGCTGGTCCCGCTGAATCCCGCAGCGAAACGGCCGGATCCGACGTACTGGATTGCGACGGTCGCATTCGAGCGTGTGAGCGTACCGGAAAAGCAGGATCAGCAGGATCTCAACGCGGACGGTTTTCGCTGCACGAGCTACGAGGTCACGCGAGACTGGACCCGGGCGCCCGCCGATGCCGGGGCTACGTCGGGGTCGGTGTCGGGCTCTGCGGCAGCCGGAGGTGGAGCATGAAAGGACGAACGATGCGGATGTCAGCAGGCGCAGCGGCGGCCGCACTGAGCTTCGCGTTGGCGCCGATCCATGCGCGAGCGCTCGAAACGCCGCGCAGCTGCGGTTCAGACCCGCACATCCAGTGCGCGACCTACGATCCGGACCAGGCCTATCGTGTGGCGACCATGCCGGGGCGTGCGGTGATGATCCAGTTCGAGCCAGGCGAACACATCATCAACAGCGGCGAGGGCATTGGAGACGGCAAAGCCTGGCACGTGGCCATCAACGACAGTGGCGCGATGCTCAAACCGGGTGCGCCGCAGCCGGAAACCAACCTTCTGCTGGTCACCAACCGGCGCACCTATCCGCTGTCACTTGTCAACGTGTCGGCTGCACAGCCCGCGACATGGATATTGCGTTTCGATTATCCGGACACGCGTGCCAGGGCGGCGAGCGCGCAGCTGCGGCGGCAGGAAGCGGTTAGTGCAGCGCTGGGCGGTCAGCAGGGCAATGAACCGGCGGTTCCCGCATCGATCGTGAGCGTGGGCGCTGTTAAATCCATGCCTGTGGCGTCAGTTCCTGCAGCCAATATCCAGTACATGATGCGCGGCGATCGTGCACTCGCGCCGACCGCGCTGTGGGACGACGGCCGTTTCACGTACTTCAAGTACGCAACGGCGCGTGACCTGCCGACGATCTTCACGACGCTTCCCGACGGTGGCGAGGCGACGGCGAACTTTCATATGGAGGGCGATACGGTCGTCGTGCACGAAGTGTCGAAGTCGTTTGTCATCCGCTACGGCCAGTCGGTGCTGGGTATTCGCAACGACGGCTATTCGCCTGATGGTCAATACAACCGTGCGGGCTCGTCGGTACCGGGCAGCGCGCGCATCGCGCGTGACCATACCGATGCATCGACGGACTGATCAGGGAGCGAACAGGGTATGACTGAACGAAACGAAATGGAACATGCGGCATCGACCGACGTCGGCCCGCAGCCTTCGCTCGATCTGCCGGGCCGCCGGAAAACGCGCGTGGGCAAGCTGCGTCTGGTGCTGGTCGCGCTCGCCGTTATTGCGCTGGGTGCATCGGGTGTCACGATCTATCTGCAGCGCCTGTTCCAGCAGCATCAGGACGCGAAACAGGCGGCGCTGACAAAACCGAAAGACAGCGGCGCGAGTGACGCC
>JARLJU010000082.1 GCA_031291055.1 Rudaea sp.
AGCGTGTGCGGCGCCGATACGCTGATCATGCACCCGCTGCCGCGCGACAGCCGGCCGGGCGCGAACGATCTGAGCGTCGATCTGAATCACGATCCGCGTCTCGCGATTTTCCGGCAAACCGATAACGGCATCCCGGTGCGGATGGCGATTTTCGCGGTGCTGCTAGGGGTGGAAAAGCTGGTCCAGCATTCGATGCGTGATGCCGCGTGGCGCCCGCCTGCTTATCTCGGCCCGGACGATGCGGTGTTTCACGGCATCGACTGATCAGGATTCGACGATCATTAAAAGACGGCCTTGCGGCTCACCCGCAA
The DNA here is from genome assembly GCA_031291055.1 of Rudaea sp. GTDB lineage: Bacteria > Pseudomonadota > Gammaproteobacteria > Xanthomonadales > Rhodanobacteraceae > Rudaea. Next base: position 312 of record JARLJU010000082.1, read on the forward strand.
GGCCGTTTTGGTATGCGCAACACAGAACTTCAGTCCACACCCGATTAAATCCAGACTAGACTGAGTTCGTATGCCCCCTCTTCAACCGCAACATCAACAGTGTCAGTCGCCGTTAAAAAGCAGTATTGCAGTGCGTCACGAATCGATCTGATTCCGGATTCACCAACATACCAACTGGACGACTCATCATGGCCGACACGAGTTATATGGCGCGCAAGTCCGTCGCGGATATTGTCGCAAGCGCGGAGGGCGGCGAACGCCATCTGTCAAAGTCGCTGGGCGCGCTCAGCATTACGGCGATGGGTATCGGCGCGATCATTGGCGCCGGCATCTTTGTTCTGACGGGCACGGCCGCCGCCCAATTTGCGGGGCCGGGCATCATTCTTTCGTTTGTCCTCGGCGGGGTTGCCTGCGCCTTTGTCGGACTTTGCTACTCTGAACTGGCTGCCATGCTGCCGGTCTGCGGCAGCAGTTATACCTACACCTATGCCACGCTCGGCGAATTATTCGCGTGGATCATCGGCTGGGATTTGATCCTCGAGTATGCGATGGGTGCGGCGACCGTTGCGGTCGGCTGGTCGGGCTACATCGTGAGCCTGTTGCGCAACGTCGGGATCAGCATTCCGCCCACCCTGGCGGCTGCGCCCGGCACCACGGTGACGCTCGCCGATGGCAGCACAGTGGCCGGTGTCGTCAATTTGCCGGCGGTCTTCATTATCGCCGTGCTGACCACCATGCTCGTGCTCGGCACCAAGGAG
>JARLJU010000083.1 GCA_031291055.1 Rudaea sp.
GCATGGCGGATACCGCGAGACTCGCTGCCACCACGTAAAGTCCGGCAGCATATCCCCCCGTCACACTCTTCAACCAGCCGATTGCGAACGGGCCGACGAACCCGCCAAGATTGCCGATCGAATTGATCATGGCGATACCGGCCGCAGCACCAGCGCCCGAGAGAAAGGTGCTCGGCATCGCCCACAAGGGCGCCTTGGCCGCGCTAATACCCACGTTCACGACGATCAACGCCAGCACCACCGCAACGATGGTATCCGCAAAGCCTGCCCATGCAAGCCCAACGCCTGCCGCGACGCACGGAATCACCACGTGCCAGGTGCGCTCGCCGGTGCGGTCCGAATGGCGAGCCCACACCACCATGCCGATCACCGCGAGCACGCTGGGAATCGCATTCAAGGCGCCCGTGCCCAGCGCGCTGAAGCCGAATTGCCGAATGATCAGCGGCGCCCATAGCCCGAGCGTATAAAGGCCCGCGGACGTGCCGAAGTAAATCATCGACATGATCCACACGCGCGGGTCGCGCAGCGCCGCGAGCGCACCGGCCGCATGGCCTGCCTGCGACTCACGCCCTGCGCGCTCTTCGCGCAACTTCGCGACAAGCCACGTTTTCTCATCTGCGGCAAGCCACGTCGCCTTTTCTGGTGAATCGGTGAGGGCTTTCAACACCACGAAGCCGAGCACGACAGCAGGAATCGCTTCGACGATGAACAGCCACTGCCAGTCTTTCAGTCCGAACAGGGCAGGCATCTGCATGATGGCGCCTGAAATGGGCGAGCCGATTGCCGTCGACAACGGCGCGGCCGCCATGAATGCCGCCGCCGCGACCGCGCGCTGCCGTGCGGGAAACCACTGACTGAGATAAAGAATGATGCCGGGGAAGAAACCGGCTTCGGCCACACCTAGCAAAAAGCGCAGCGTGTAGAACGAGTTCGGTCCAACGACAAACGCTGAAGCCGCCGACACCAGCCCCCAAGTCACCATCACGCGTGCAATCCAGATACGCGCACCGACCTTGTTCAGAATGAGGTTCGAGGGTACTTCGAACAGAAAGTAGCCAAGAAAGAAGATGCCGCCACCGAGCCCGAACATGGTCGGCGAGAGGCCGAGGTCCTTGTTCATCGTCAGCGCAGCGAAGCCGACGTTCACGCGGTCGAGAAAGCTGACAAAGTAAAGCAGCATGACGAAGGGCAAAATGCGCCACGTCAGCTTGCGAACCACACGCGCTTGCAATTCATTGGCCATGCCAGTCTCCACTCTTTAAATCGCCCGTGACGTGTGCGTCCGGGCGTTATGTTTTTGTCTAATGCACGTGTTGCGTGTTGCGGGTTCGGGCTGCCTTGAACTGCGCCGCCGGTTCCGCTGCGAGGATCGCGCAGACCGCGTCGGTCACCTGCACCGTCGTAGCCGTGCCGCCAAGGTCGCGGGTGTGCAGCGCCGGGTCAGCCGTAATGCGTTCGATCGCATTCATCAGTTGCCGGGCAGCGGCCGTCTCGCCGAGATGCTCGAGCATCATCACGACCGACCAGAACGTGCCGA
>JARLJU010000084.1 GCA_031291055.1 Rudaea sp.
CATGGCCGGGGAAGCGGCAGGCCATCCCCACAATTGCAATCGGTTTAGTCATCGTTCTATCGTTGGGTGCAACGTGCGCGCCGGCACCCCGTCCGGCAGGCCTGATTCGAGTGCTCGAATCAGGGAGAGGCCGAGTTGTTCGGCGCGCAAATCTTCATTCGTGGCGGGCGCTTCGCCGTAATTGCGCCAGATAAAGTAGTCGCTGCGAGTCGGCTCACAGCCGAGTTCACTGAACACGTGCGGCAGCGCAGGCACGTGATCGCCGTAAAAACACAGCACCGTGTCGCGACGCCGCGCGCGCAGCGCTGAAAGCAGGCGGCCGAGCATCGCATCGGCGTTGGCGAGGTGGCGCAGATAAGCGGTCAGATCATGCCAGCGCGCCTCGTCGCCGAGCGTATGGAAGGCTGCGCCCTCGCCTGCCTGCACCGATTCAAGGTGCAGCGGCCCGTGGTTTTCCATCGTCATCGCGAAGATGAAGGCGGGCTTGTCGCGCGGTTCGTCGAGCGCGCGGATGATCGACTCGGCTACCGCCATATCGCCGACATACGGGCCGGCGCGCGGCGCATCCTTGAACGATGCGATGTCCAGAAAACGGTCGATCTGGAGATGTTTGAAGGCGCGATCGCGACCGAAGAAATCCGCGTAGTACGGGTGAATCACCTGGGTCTGATAGTCGCCCTGTTTGAACCACGAAGCGAGCGATGCACAGGCGCTGCGCACGAAGGCGTACGGATAGAAACGTGCATAGCCGAGTTGCGCGCCTTCGACACCGGTCAAAACCGCGAACTCCGTGCGCATCGTATTGGCACCCCACGCGGGGACCGTCAGTTCGCCGTGCTGGACGGACTCGCGGCGTGCGGTGTCGAAGTGATGCAGGATAGCTGGGGCGATCGATTCAGTGAGGCGACGCGCGTCGAAGAACGATTCGCTCTGGATCAGGATCACATCGGGCGTGGATTGCGGTGCGCCTGTGGCGAACGGACCCGCAGCCAGCACGTCGCGCAACTGGCGCGGCGTGGCCGGTTTCATGCCGTTCAGCAGATAGGCGATAAAGACGGCGAAGAAACCGTGACGCTTCTGGTCATCGGACGGATTCAATGTGAGAGGTAAGCGTGCGGCGAGCAGATAGGCCGCGGCGAGGCAGGCGGCAGCCGCGACGGCGATCGCACCGAACGGCCTGCTGGCCATTGGCGTGTCCGCGACGAAACCGCCGATCACCACCGCGATGCCAACGACGATCGCGGCCACCGTCCCTGCGCTGAGAAACGGCAAGTACAAACGCGGATGCGCGAACAACTGACTGAACAGGCTGAGGTCGGTGAAGACAAACGGCTCCCGCAGCGACGCATATTTTGCGTTACTCACGCCGGCAAGCAATGCGACCAGCGCGATTGCGACAAATGCGGCAAACCTGACGCGCCCCGTGACCAGCAACAGGCATAGGCAGATAAAAACGATTGCGACGACATGCAAAGCAAAGGCGATCGGCGAGCGGCGCAGCGACGCGCGCGGCTGCGCGATCGCTTCAGGCAGAAGCGCAAGGCCGGCGGCGGCCGCGAAGCTGAGCACGAGCGTCATATCCACTCAGCGCTCCTCGCGTGGCAAATAGGACAGCCCACCCAGAATCGCATCAGCCATGACCGCGGGCAGCAATGGCAGAAGGCGCATGCCGAATGCGAGCAGACCGGGGAAAGCGATTTCGGCGCGCCCTGCTTTCAGTTTGTGCTGGATATGCTGGGCGGCTTTGTCGGCCGACCAGAGGAACCGTTTGTCGCCAGGGAAGACGTCGCTCATGGCCGTCTTGACGAAGCCGGGCAAGA
>JARLJU010000012.1 GCA_031291055.1 Rudaea sp.
CTCGGCCAGCTCGTTCATGCCCGACTCGAGCGCATAAAGTCCAGGCACCGCGCCGGGACCGCGCATGTACATCGGCGCGCCGACATGACGACGAACCAGACCGCTGGTGACCTCGAGGTTCGCCACACTATAGAGATAGGGCGTTGCCTCGCCGCAACCTTCGTTAAAGTCGTCGAGCTGCGACGTGACGTTGAGATAGTCATGGCGCAGGGCCAGCAGTTTGCCCTCTTTTGTGGCGCCAAGCTTGATGTGCTGTTCGGTGCGAGGTCGATAGCCGACGCTTGAAAACATCATGCGCCGATTCATGCTCAGCTTGACCGGGCGATTCAGCCGCCGCGCGGCAACCGCCGCCATGGCGGTGTGGGGCCACGGAAAGAGCTTGCCGCCAAATCCGGAGCCGAGAAAACGCGTAACCACACGAACGTTTTCGACGGGAAGACCAAGCACCTGCGCCATCACGGCGCGATGATTGACGACGCCCTGCGAGGTCTCGTAGAGCGTAACGCGGTCGCCATCCCATACGGCCACGGAAGCGTGCAGCTCAATCGGGTTGTGCGTCTCAACCGGCGTGATATAGGTCTGGTCGACTTTGACCGGTGCCGAAGTGAAGGCCGCATCCGGATCGCCGCGCTTGGAAACAGATTTGCGCTCCCCGGTGTAGTCGTCGAGGTTCGCACGCAGATTCGCCGCCCGCGGTTCGTATTCGACTTTCACACCAGCGGCGCCGGCGGTCGCCTGCTCGAGCGTTTCCGCGATCACGACAGCGACGTGCTGTCCCCAATGCCGAACGACATCATCCTCGAACGCAGAGCGCACTTCGCTGTTCGTAGCGTTGTCGTCGCCGGGGACCGTGCGATAGAGCGGGCCAATATTTCCGTGCTGAAGCACCAGCAGCACGCCGGGCATCTGTTCCGCAGTGCTCGTGTCGATCTTGACGATGCGCCCACTGGCGATCGAGGCGCCAACAGGCACGGCATGCGCCATCCGATCGAAGTGAAAGTCAGCCGCGTATTCGGCAGCACCGGTGGCCTTCAACGGTCCGTCAATGCGTGGTGTTGCCGTGCCAATGATTGAATCGGTCGTGCTCATGCTTGCCTTTCTTGCGGATCGCACTTCGTGCAGCGATGGGGCACCGAATTTCTCTTCAGACCTCGAGCACCTTCGACTGCAGCAGGTCCTCAATACGGATCGGCAATTCGCGCACACGAACGCCGGTTGCGTGGTGCACCGCCGAAGCAATAGCCGGCGCTACACCGGCCATGCCGATCTCGCCGATGCCGCGCGCGCCATACTCATTCACGATCAGGTCGGGATAATCGAGGAAAGTTACGTCAAGATCGGGAAGATCGGCGCAAGTGGGAACGAGATAGTCCGCGAAATTGCCATTGATGGGCTGCCCAAAGTGCTTGTCGTAATGCGTTTCCTCGAACAGGGACATACCCACGCCCATCACCGCCGCGCCGAGAATTTGGTTTGTGCCGGCCTTCGTGTTGATGATGCGGCCGCAATCGAAGATGGAGAAGATGCGGCTCACGCGGAGGTGAGCAATCTCCGGTTCCCACTCCACTTCAGCAAAATGCGCGCCATAGGAATGCAGCGAATATTTCTGGGCCTTCGGATCTTCGAACGATGGAATCGTGCGGCCCGTTGCGGATATGCCGCTCAGATTCGCCAGCTTGAGCACTTCTTCAAACGACAAGCCATTCCCTGTCAGATCGGCGCCGGAGTGCAGCGCGACACCTACGACCTGC
>JARLJU010000085.1 GCA_031291055.1 Rudaea sp.
GCCGGATCACACTCAATAACGCCACGTCGATCACTCCGGTTGCTCCTGCTCGGACTCCGAACAGGACGGTGACTACACGTGGCTCAAAATTCGACGAAAATCTCTATCTAAACTGGCTCAATATTCAGTGGTACTCAACAGCGATCCTTCAAACGGCGCCGCTCTGGATCTTCAGGCCGGCGAAAATGTGAGAAGGGGTCCATGTTGACCTCGATTGATTGTCGACGAACGGTGGTCGGGAATGTGATCAGAAGGCGGCCTCATTTCACCCGCCGTTTTCTGGGAGCCCGCGGCGGATCCGGTGCTTCCAAGGCGGCACGCAAGGCGGTTAGATCAAGCCCAAACGACAGCACGCGAATGCCTTCTGTCTGGAGCGGGCCGGTGCCGACACCGTTGAGCAACTGGGCCGGAGAGAAGAGCTTGCCGTAGACCTCGTGATGGTCACCCTCCAGCTCGTGCCCCACATATTCTTTGCGCGCCTCTTCCCGAACGCCGCCATCTTTCAACGCCTGGATGATTGTCTTTCGCAAGCTGTGGTATCCAATCTTGCCGACCTCGCAGACGATACCGCTATCAACGATATGGCGGCCGAACGATTTGCTCAACCAGTTTCCCATGCCATTGACGCTTCCGGCTTTTGCCCTGGGGAACAAGCGTTTGTCGCCGGCTGCCCGCAAGGCGTCCACGCGGTCGCGCAGCCCCAACGCAATCAAGTCAGGATGAACAGGGATTGTTCGCTTGCTGGCTTCGTTCTTCACCGATTGCCCAAGCCCTTCGTCGGTGATGTTGAGTGTCCATACACCGCCGAGGTCCCGGAAATCCGACACGGCTAGCTGGCCGACCTCCGACACACGCGCCCCGGTGTACAGCCCGACGATCGCACCCCACCGTGTCTGCTTGTTCACACGCACGAGGGCATCCGGCGCAAAGAGCGCCCGGACCTGGTCCAGTTCGAAAACGCGGAATCCAAACTTCTTGCGCCTGCGTTTTTCGTTCTTGCCGCGCTGGATCTGTTTGGATGCCGGATTGTCGCCCTGGGAAAAATGTCCGGCGCCTTGGGCCCAGGCGAAAAAGGCTTTGACATAGGCCGCTTTGTTCTCCAGCGTCGCCGTCACGATGCCGCTCATGCGCACGCTCGCCAACCAGTCCGAGATGTCGGTGCGCGTGACTTCATGCATCAGCACCTTCTCGCCTTTCGAAGAGATGAAACCGTTGACCGCGGCTTTTTTCTGGGAGATGGTTTTTGGTGGTGTGGGTGCCGCAAGCGTCGCCAAATATTTGCGAGCAGCCTCCCCGAGCGTGATCGGCTGAATACCGGCGACCGTGACCGCCTTCACCGCGGAGCCCGCTCGTTCCGGAAGGGGCGACGCGAAGATGATTTTCATGGCCTCTAATGCGGCTACATTGTCGCCAGCAGACCCATCTGTCGTGAACTTAGTGACGAGCCCGCTCATCGGGTCGCGCTCCATCTCCCAACGCTTGATCTCCCCCCGGTTCCCGGCGGCTAAGATGTCTTCAACATTCGGTGGTTTGGCCATGATCGCAGTCCGTGCGGCCTCGAAGACAGCAGCATAGCGAAGGCCCAGCACATATGCATGCGCACGGGCCTGCAAAGCATGACAGGTGCGGAGGCTGTGTTTGAACACGGATCGCCCCAGAAGCCCGCGGAGAGCCTTAGGAACGATGAGTCTGAAATGCCAAATCCCGGAGGAATGGCGAACCAAATGGTGAGCGAGGCGCATCGGCTGGAGTTGTCCAACCGGGTTGTCCAAGCGCTTTTTGGCTGACTCCGCTAACCACTTGAAATTCCGCAGGATTTTCTAAGTGGCGGAGAGGGAGGGATTCGAACCCTCGATAGAGTTTTTGACCCTATACTCCCTTAGCAGGGGAGCCCCTTCGGCCTCTCGGGCACCTCTCCGCATTGAAACCACACTGACAACCCACGGCTACGAACCGCGGGCGCGAAGGATAGCGGCTCGATCGTCGCCGGTCAAAGACCAAGAGGACGATGACGCGGAAACAGGATGCTCAGGATGCCGCCGGCGGTGTTTCCTCGCCAGGAGTGTGATGCTCGCGCTTGATGCGCTGAAAGATCTCTTCACGATGGACCGCCACGTCCTTGGGCGCATTGATGCCGATTCTTACCTGATTGCCTTTGACGCCAAGCACCGTCACGCTCACCGCGTCACCAATCATCAGGGTCTCACCTACCCTGCGAGTCAAAATCAGCATGTTCTTTCTCCTTTGCCTTGTCGTCGTTCCTAACGAACGTGCTGAGCTGATGCACACACGCACGCACGCGCCAACCACATCCCGTACCGGTAGATCGGCGACCGAGCCAGCCCGCAGATATTTTTCTGGCCCGCGTTGCGGTACAAAGCGTATCGACGCAAGCCGGTTGAATCTCGTCGCAGCAGCGCCCAACCCCGCAGAAATACTAGCCCAGCCCTCGCGCCGGTGCAAACGAAAGCACTGCGACTTTACACGCCAATGCGCCTGATGCGCATGGCAAAAGTCATGTTAGCCGTGCGCCGACCCATGCCGGCAACGCATCGAGTGCTGCGGTCAACAGCGGCGAATCTTCGCCCCCCCCCTGCGCCATGTCGGGGCGGCCACCACCCTTGCCGCCGATTTGACTGGCGACGTGCGCGACAAGTTCGCCGGCCTTGATCCTGCCCAGCGCCTTGCCATGCACCCCACCAACGAGCGCGACCTTGCCATCGCTGCCGCTGGCGAGCAGGACGACGCAATCGCCAAGCTTCTGCTTGAACAGATCGACGCTGTCGCGTAGGGTCCTGGCATCGGCGCCATCCAGCCGCGCCGCGATCACTTTGATTCCCTGCACGTCTTTGGCGTGCGCGGCCAGATCGACGCTGGCGGCGCTGGCGGCTTTTGCCTTCAGCGAATCAAGTTCACGTTCGAGCTTCTTCTGCCGTTCGAACAGCTGGCGCAGCTTTTCGACCACATCGCCGCCGCTTGCGGAGAGCAGATGTGCGACTTCGTCCAGCCGTGACTGCTCAGTCTTCACATACGTCAACGCGCCCACGCCTGTGACTGCCTCGATGCGGCGAATGCCCGCAGCGACGCCGCTCTCGCCGACAATCTTGAACAGTCCGATGTCACCGGTGCGACCGACATGCGTACCACCGCATAGCTCGGTAGAAAATTCGCCCATTTTCAGCACGCGGACCTGATCCCCGTATTTTTCACCGAACAGCGCCATCGCGCCGAAATCGATAGCGTCCTTGTAGGCCATCTCGTGCACTTCGGCTTCGGCATTGCGTCGCACCTCCGCGTTGACGATGTCTTCGATCTGCTGCAGTTCGGCCGGAGTCAGCGGGGAGAAATGCGAAAAGTCGAAACGCAGGCGGTCGGGCGCAACCAGTGAACCCTTTTGCGTCACGTGTTCGCCGAGCACCACGCGCAGCGCAGCATGCAGCAGATGCGTCGCCGAGTGATTGAGCACGGTCGCCTGACGGCGCGCCGCATCGACCGAGCCGTGCAGCGCAACGCCGACACGCAGCGGCTTGCCATGCCAGCGGCCGACGTGGCCGTGGAACGCTCCGGCAAGCTTGATCGTATCCGTCACCGTGAACTGACCGTCGCCATTGCTGAGTTCACCGGTGTCGCCAACCTGACCGCCCGATTCCGCATAAAACGGCGTGGCATCAAGGACCAGCATCGCCTCATCGCCATCGTGCAATGCATCGACGCTGCGGCCACCGCGGACCATGCCCAGGATATTCAACCCATCCGCATCCACCGCGCCATAGCCAAGGAATTGCGTCGGCGTCAGCCGTTGAACCAGATCGGCGGACAACGACGCCTTGGTCTCGAACTGGCTGGCGGAACGCGCTCGCTCGCGCTGCTCGTTCATGGCTTTCTCGAAACCTTGCATGTCGACCGACAAACCGTGCTCACGGGCGATATCGGCAGTCAGATCGACAGGAAAGCCGTAGGTATCGTAGAGACGAAATGCATCGACGCCGGGAATCGTCTTGGTCGCCCGCGCGGCCACCTCATCGAACAGTTTCATGCCGTGTTCCAGCGTCTCGCCAAAACGCTCTTCTTCCGCCTGCAGCGTCTTTTCCACAATGCCGCGTTTTGCCACGAGCTCGGGATAAGCCTGCCCCATCTCTTCGACCAGGGTGTCCACGAGTTTGTGGAAAAACGGATCGCGTTGCCCGAGCATGTAGCCGTGACGCAAGGCGCGACGGATGATACGACGCAGGACATAGCCGCGACCTTCGTTCGAGGGCAGCACGCCGTCGACGATCAGGAAACTGCAGGCGCGGATGTGATCGGCGATCACGCGCAGCGATTTGTTTTCCAGATCGGAGGTGTGCGTCAGCCTTGCCGCAGCCTTGATCAGATGCTGGAACAGGTCGATCTCGTAGTTCGAGTGCACATGCTGCAGCACCGCGGCCAGGCGTTCCAGACCCATGCCGGTATCAACACAGGGAGCCGGCAGCGGACTCAGGCTCCCATCGGCTGCGCGGTCGAACTGCATGAACACCAGGTTCCAGATTTCTATGAAGCGATCGCCGTCTTCATCGGGCGATCCCGGCGGGCCGCCGGGAATGCTCGCACCATGGTCGTAGAAAATCTCGGTGCACGGTCCGCACGGGCCGGTATCGGCCATCTGCCAGAAATTGTCCGATGCGTAAGGCGCGCCCTTGTTGTCGCCGATGCGCACGATGCGCTCGGCGGGCAGGCCGATTTCCTTGTGCCACAGATCGTAAGCTTCGTCGTCGGTGTGATAAACGGTGACCAGCAAACGCTCTTTCGGCAACTGGAAGACATCGACAAGCAGTTCCCAGGCCCAGCGGATTGCCTCGCGCTTGAAATAGTCGCCGAACGACCAGTTGCCCAGCATCTCGAAAAACGTGTGGTGCCGCGCGGTATACCCGACCGAATCCAGATCGTTGTGCTTGCCGCCGGCGCGCAGGCAGCGCTGTACATCCGCCGCGCGCACGTATGGCAGTTTTTCGCTGCCAAGGCATACATTCTTGAACTGCACCATGCCGTAGTTGGTGAACAGCAAGGTCGGGTCGTTGCTCGGCACGAGCGAGGCCGAAGGCACGATCGTATGGGCCCTGGCCTGGAAAAAATCGAGAAAGGTCTGGCGGATTTCGGCGCTGGTTTTCATCGGGTCCAAATCACAAGTAAGCCGGACAAAACGCGCGGCGCCGCATCCGGGGATCATTCTTTCGGTTGTCCCGGATGCGCTACGCTGGTCCGGGCTACGACGGCCTAGTCCGAATCGTCCAGACTGTCCGTGCGCGTGATACTGCTTACTGTGGCGGCATCGAAGCCGCGACGCAAGAGGAAGGCGGCGCGTTTGCGGCGCTCGGCGAAATCCGCCGCCCGTTTGGCACCGTAGCGGCGGCGCAATTGCCTGCGGATCAGGGCCGGCCAATCCGGTTCGGCGGCATCGATCAGCGCGCGCGCGGCTTGTTCGTCGATGCCGTGCGTGCGCAGCTCGGCGACGATCCAGCGCGCGCCATAACCGCCTTCGAGGCGCGACCGCACCAGCATCTGCCCAAAGCGCGCGTCGTTCTGGAAATCCTTCGACTGCAAGCGCTCCAGCGTCGCGGAATTCACGCCGGCGTCGAAACCGCGGCGCGCAAGCTTCGTCTTCAATTCGCGCGACGAGTGCTCACGACGCGCGAGCAGGGCGATCGCCTTTTCATAGGCGTCGCCCGGGGTCTTGCCGCCTACCTTCCGCGCCATGACGCGGCGCTACGCGCGGCTCAGGCTTCTTCCAGCTCGGCGGCAACAATGGGCTTGGCTGCCTTCACGGTGCTCAATGCGACGCGCAGCTTGTCCTCGATTTCCTTGGCGACCGCCGGATTCTCCTTGAGGTACTGGCGCGCATTGTCCTTGCCCTGGCCGATGCGTTCGCCGCCGTAGCTGTACCAGGCGCCGGATTTATCGACGATCTTGTTGTCACTGCCCATGTCGATCAGTTCGCCTTCGCGCGAGATGCCCTCGCCGTAGAGGATTTCGGTGATGACCTGCTTGAACGGCGGCGCCAGCTTGTTCTTGACCACCTTGATGCGGGTCTGGTTGCCGACGACTTCGTCGCCCTTCTTCACCGCACCGATGCGGCGGATGTCCAGGCGCACCGAGGCATAGAACTTCAGCGCATTACCGCCGGTCGTGGTTTCCGGGCTCTGGCCCGGCATCATCACGCCGATCTTCATGCGCAGCTGGTTGATGAAGATGACCGTCGTCCCGGACCGGCTGATGTTGCCAGTGAGCTTGCGCAACGCCTGCGACATCAGGCGCGCCTGCTGGCCGGGTAATTGATCGCCCATCTCGCCTTCGATTTCGGCACGTGGAGTCAACGCAGCGACCGAGTCGATCACCACGACATCCACAGCCGCAGAACGCACCAGCATGTCGGCAATCTCCAATGCCTGCTCGCCGGTATCCGGTTGCGAAACCAGCAGATCCTCGACGTTCACGCCAAGTTTTTCCGCGTAGATTGGATCGAGCGCGTGCTCGGCATCGATGAACGCGCAGGCGCCGCCCAATTTCTGTGCCTGGGCGATCACATGCAGGGTCAGCGTGGTCTTGCCCGAGGACTCCGGACCGTAGATTTCTACAACGCGTCCGCGCGGCAGGCCGCCGATGCCCAAGGCGATATCCAGCGCCAGGGAACCGGTCGGAATCGCATCGATCGTATCGGAAGTGCGGTCGCCCATGCGCATCACGGCGCCCTTGCCGAACTGTTTTTCGATCTGGCTCAGTGCGGAAGAAAGCGCCTTACGCTTGTTATCGTCCATTGCAAAAAATCCTCAGTGTATAAATGTGCGCGAAATATAGAACGATCAAATCTCAGAGGCTGCGACGATATCCGCCATTCCGGCAGGGATCGCGGGAATCCGGATGCCCAAGGACGGCACTCCTGGTCGGCGATCACATCCATGTGTTCGGATTGTGGTGATCCCTGCCCGGATGACCTGTCTTGCATAGGTTCAAGTATCCCATACCGGGGACGGCCTCGCATGAGCCAAATCGCGCGTCAGCCTGTAAGAATTTTCTGAACGCCGCGCAGCGCTGCTGCGACGGTTTGCCGTCGCACCGCCTCGCGGTCGCCAGCGAAATGGAACAGTTCGGCCTGCGCATAACCGCCGCGGCGCTTCCAGCCGACCCAGACCGTGCCGACCGGTTTTTCCGCGGTGCCACCGCTTGGACCGGCGATGCCGGTCACGGCGACCGCGACCGTGGCGCCGAAACGCGCCAGCGCGCCCGACACCATTTCGATCGCCGTCTCGCGGCTGACCGCACCCTGATGCTCGAGCGTTTCCGGGCGGACGCCGAGCAGCGCTTCCTTGGCCTCATAGCTGTAGGCGACGACGCCGCATTCGAACCAGGACGAAGACCCGGCGACATCCGTGAGCGTCTTCGCGATCCAGCCACCCGTGCAGGATTCCGCAGTCACCAGGGTTGCGCCGCGCTGCAAACACACAGCCGCAATCGCCTGGGCCAGATCGTTCAATTCGCGATCGTCAGCGCCATCAAACGTCGGCATCGACAACTCCTCTACAATAGCGATCCTTCTAACCGATTTCCTGCCGCCGCGCAAAGATGACCAGCGACGATTTCGCTCAGCACACGCCCTTGATGCGCCAGTACTTTGCCGCCAAGGCGGACTATCCGGACACGCTGGTGCTGTTCCGCATGGGCGATTTCTACGAGCTGTTCTACGATGACGCACGCAAAGCCGCGCGCCTGCTCGACATCACGCTGACCCAGCGTGGCGCCTCGGCGGGGGCACCGATTCCGATGGCCGGCGTGCCCTATCATTCGATCGAGGGCTATCTTTCCAAGCTGATCAAGCTCGGCGAATCGGTCGCGATCTGCGAACAGATCGGCGATCCAGCGCTGGCCAAGGGCCTGGTCGAACGCAAGGTCGTGCGCGTGATCACACCGGGCACCGTCACCGATGAAGCGTTGCTGGAAGATCGCCGCGACAATCTGCTGCTGGCCATTGCTGCCGGCAAGCACGGCTATGGCCTGGCCTGGATCGATCTGGCCGCAGGGCGCTTCCTGCTCAGCGAAGTGGCCAATGCCGAGGCACTGGCGTCAGAACTTGCACGGTTGAGTCCCGCGGAGACCCTCGTCGGCGAAGACAGCGCGTGGCCGAATTTCGTTGCGGAACTTCCCGGTCTGCGCAAACGCGCACCCTGGCATTTCGACACCGAGACCGCGCAGCGGCAGTTATGCAAATTCTTCGGTACGCGCGATCTGTCGGGTTTCGGTTGCGAAAACCTTTCCCTGGCCATCGCCGCCGCGGGCTGCCTGCTGGGTTACGTGGAAGAAACGCAAAAAACCCGCTTGCCGCATCTGAACGGGCTCGCGGTCGAAAATCCAGCCGAAACCATTGCTCTGGACGCAGTGACGCGGCGCAATCTCGAACTCGATGCGCACCCGAGCGGGCGCAACGAATTCACCCTGTTCGGCGTGCTCGATCGCACGATTACACCGATGGGTGCGCGCGAACTCCGCCGCGCCTTGCACCGGCCTTTGCGCGATCACAGGCTGCTGCGCAACCGCTATCAGGCTATCGAAAGCCTGATCCAAAGGCGCCGCTTCGAACCTGTACAAGAAGTGCTGCGCGGCATCGGCGATCTGGAACGCATCCTCGCGCGTGTGGCGCTGCGCTCGGCACGGCCACGCGACCTGTCGACCTTGCGGGACGGCCTGCTCGCGGCACCAGCCTTGCTGCGTGCGCTCGCCGATTGCGACAGTCCGCTGCTGCGCGAACAGCTCGATCGTCTCGGCGAGCACGACGACAGTGCTCGACATCTGACAGCCGCGCTGCCCGACCATCCTCCGGCCTTGCTGCGCGACGGTGGCGCGATCCGCGACGGCTTCGACGCCGGGCTCGATGAGCTGCGCGCGCTGGCCACGAACGCGGACCAGTTCCTGGTCCAGTTCGAAGAACGCGAAAAACACGCGACGGGGATAGCGACGCTGAAAGTCGGCTACAACCGCGTGCACGGCTACTACATCGAGATCAGCAAGGGCCAGTCCGACAAGGCGCCTACAAATTATACGAGGCGGCAAACGATAAAAGGCGCGGAAAGATACATCACCGAGGAATTGAAGGCATTCGAGGACAAGGTGCTGTCAGCACGCGAACGCGCGCTGATGCGCGAGCGTGCGCTTTACGAGGGACTGCTCGATTTTCTCGGCGAACGCCTGCAGCCGCTCAAGATTGCCGCCACCGCGATCGCCTGGATCGACGTGCTCACCGCACTCGCCGAACGTGCCGATGCCCTCAGCTGGAAGACACCCGAACTGACCGATGCCAGCGGCATCCGCATCGTGCGGGGACGCCATCCCGTGGTCGAGCAGGTGCGCGCCGAACCGTTCGAGCCGAACGATCTCGTCGTCGATGGCAGCCGCCGCATGCTCATCATCACCGGCCCGAACATGGGCGGAAAATCAACCTACATGCGCCAGGCGGCGCTGATCGTGCTGCTGGCGCATATCGGCAGTTTCGTACCAGCCGATGCGGCCGTCGTCGGTCCGATCGATCGCATCTTCACCCGCATCGGCGCCGGCGACGACTTGTCGCGTGGACAATCGACCTTCATGGTCGAGATGAGCGAAACGGCGAACATTCTCCACAATGCGACATCTTCGAGCCTGGTCCTGATGGACGAAGTCGGCCGCGGCACGTCGACCTACGACGGCCTGGCACTGGCCAAGGCCTGCGCCGTGCAACTGGCGACCCGGAACCGCGCGTTCACGCTGTTTGCGACGCACTATTTCGAATTGACCGAACTGGTCGCGCAATACGACGGCATCGCCAATGTGCATCTGGACGCGATCGAATACGACGACAAACTGGTTTTCATGCATGCGGTCAAGGAAGGTCCCGCCAATCGAAGTTTCGGACTACAGGTGGCGGCGCTGGCGGGATTGCCGAAAAGCGTCATCGCGCAGGCTAGAAATTACCTTGACGCACTGGAGAAGCGACATGCGCAGGACGCGGCTGCATCGCCCGCGATTGTCGATGCGTCGCCACAGCTCGGCCTATTCTCCGCTCCCACGCCATCGGCAGCAGAGGAAGCGCTGCGCGCACTCGATCCCGACGCCATGACGCCGAAAGAAGCACTGGAAGCCTTGTACGGGTTGAAATCGCTACAGAGGTGACGTCGCTCGAACACCGCGGCGGATGAGGCGCAGCGGCGCTAGGAGCGCTTGGGCGGCGGCGGACCGTAGACACGGGAGAAATGGGGCGAAGCACTGCCACACGCTGAACTGAGGTTGTTCAAGCCCTCGTAGTCGTGGGTGAATGCCACCGACGTAGTTCCACCATTGCGCTCAAGGACGACCAGAAAGATGCTGTCATAGTCATCGTCAGGCCACGCGGGAACGACTGAAGAGTCGCCGTCGTTGTCGTGCACGATGTTCGCGACCAATTCGTCCATCTCGTCGTGTTCCCAGGCGACGAAGACGGTCGACGTCGCATACTGGGACTTCATCAACTCGCTTTCCAGGTCGTCGATGTCATCCTTGCCGTATTTCAGGTTTATCGTCTGTCCTGCGATGACCGCGGTTGGTTCGATCGTCGCCAACGCGCGCAGATAGTAATAGTTGTTGCCTGCATCGTCCTGGTCCTCCACGGGTGCCGCGGCGAACAGATAGTTCGGCATGCCGAATTTGGTGACGAGCACCGACGCGAGCCCTACGGAGCGATTGAAGCCCTGACATGTCAGCTGGCCATCGTCCACTGTGGCGGGTTTTTCGCCGTGACGGACGAATACCAGCGTTTCGGTTGTGCTCGCGGAAGTCTGGGCAGACACGCCAGAGGGAATCTGGAAAACGTATACCAGCGTGCATAGCGCAAGGCCGCGGCACAGGCTATCAAGCAAATTCTTCGTGTGCATTCTGGTTACCGATCGACTGCATGAGTATTGCGCGATGAGTACCCAAACGGACTCGCATACCCAGGGCGCCAGTCAGTCAGGATGACATGCGTGCCTGACTGCGGGCTGACGACGGTCGGCTTGTTGCCTTGCGCTCAGCGGAATGGTTTTCGGCTGGCAGCGTCATGCCGCACCACATACGATCCGCGCGAATCGGTCTAGTCCTTCGCCTGGAAGCGGCGAATCAATCGACGCGCGCGTTTGTCCGGCCTGGACGGCGGCTTTGACAGATCCGATCCAAGCAACCGCCGCTGCTCGCGCTGCGCCTCGCGCGCCAGCCTGCTGGCGGGAGTTTCGGTGTACAGCAAATGCGCGACGCTCGCCGGCCCACGCCGTTCGCTCAGAGCGAGCACATCGATCTCGAAGCGCTGCTCGCCCACCGCGATCTGCAGTCGGTCGCCGACGCGCAACAGTTTTGCCGGCTTGCATGGCAGAGCGCTTATCCCGACCCTGCCAGCCTCGATCGCCTGCTGGGCCAGCGCGCGCGTCTTGAAAAAACGCGCGCTCCACAGCCAGATATCGAGGCGAACCGAATCCGCGGCAGTCACCGTTGAATGTCAGGCCGACGATGCGATCAAGGCATTCACGCGTCGCACATAGGCCGCCGGATCATCCAGAGCACCGCCCTCGAGCAATTGCGCCTGATCCAGCAACAGCATGCCGAGATCCTTTGCGCGCTCGGGGTCTTGTTCGCTTTCCAGCCGCTTTACCAGCACATTGCCCGGATTGATTTCCAGGATCGGTTTACTCGCCGGCACATCGTGCCCTGCCTGCTTGAGCAGCCGCTGCATGGCCATGCCCATGTCGTGTTCATCGAGCACGAGAACCGCAGGCGAGTCGGTCAGTCGCGCGCTTACGCGCACATCGCGCACGCGGTCACCCAACAGTTCTTTCAATTTCTTGACGACGCCTTCGGCGGCCTTTTCTGCTTCCTTGCGCTTTTCCGGATCCACGCCTCCGAGTTTGTCCAACTCGAGATCGCCCTTGGCCACGTTGCGCAATTTCTTGCCGGCGTATTCGGTGAGATAGCTGGCCATCCAGTCATCGATGCGCTCGTACATGAGCAGTACTTCGACGCCGTGCGCCTTCAACGCTTCAAGCTGCGGGCTGCCTTTGGCGGCAGCGTAACCATCGGCGGTGAGATAGTAGATCGCGTCCTGACTCGGCACCATGCGGCCGATGTAGTCGTCGAGCGAGACCGTCTGCACGGAGCCCTCGGACTTCGTCGAAGCGAAGCGCAGCAGCTTGGCGATACGTTCCTTGTTGGCGAAATCCTCGGCTATGCCTTCCTTGAACGTCGTACCGAATTCCTTCCAGAACGTGGCAAATTTCCCGGGTTCGTCCTTCGCCAGTTTGTCGAGCAGGTCAAGCACCCGCCGCGTGCAGGCGGCGCGGAGCTTTTCCAGATTGCGGTTCTGCTGCAGTATCTCGCGGCTTACATTGAGCGGCAGGTCATCCGAATCGACCACGCCGCGGACGAAGCGCAGATACGCCGGCAGCAACTGCTCGGCCGCATCCATGATGAAGACGCGCTTGACGTAAAGCTTCAGCCCCTTGCGTTCGTCGCGCGCGCCCATGAGCATGTCGAACGGCGACTTCGATGGCAGGTAGAGCAGCGACGTGAAGTTCTGCGTGCCTTCGACGCGATTGTGCGTCCACGCCAGCGCATCGTTGAAATCGTGCGCGATATACTTGTAGAAGTTCTGATAATCCTCGTCGGTCAATTCGCTTTTCGGCCGGGTCCACAGCGCCGACGCCTGATTGACGACTTCCCATTCCACTGCCGGCTTGTCTTGCCCTTCCTTCGGCTCCGTCTCCTTCGGCATCCGGATCGGAAACCCGATATGGTCTGAGTAGCGCGCCACGAGGCTGCGCACCTGCCAGGACTGGAGGAACTCGTCCTCATCGGCCTTCAGATGCAGGGTGACTGCGGTTCCGCGCCCGGCCTTTTCCTCGCTGGACAACGAATACTCGCCGGTTCCATCCGATTCCCAGCGCACGCCCTCACCGGCTTCGGTTCCGGCCTTGCGCGTGACCAGGGTCACCCTGTCCGCAACCACGAAAGCGGAGTAGAAACCGACGCCGAACTGACCGATCAGGTTGGCATCGTTTTTTTGCTCGGACGACATTGCTTCGAGGAACTTGCGCGTCCCTGAACTGGCAATGGTGCCGATGTTGGCGACGACTTCGTCACGGCTCATACCGATGCCGTTGTCGCTGATCGTGATCGTGCGTGCATTCTTGTCGATACTGATATCGATGCGGAAGTCGCTGGCGCCCGCCAGCAGCTCGGGTTTGCCGAGCGCTTCGAAGCGCAGCTTGTCGCAAGCATCGGAAGCGTTCGAAATCAGCTCGCGCAGGAAGATTTCCTTGTGCGAATAGAGCGAATGCGTCACCAAGTGCAGCACTTGGGCGACTTCGGCTTCAAATTTGCGCGTTTCGGTGGCAGTTGTCATGGGCGGGATATCCTTGAAAGTGGCTGCCAACCGAATGAGGTCAAAGCCGCATGAATTCAAGCGCCCGGCTCGGAACGACTATCAACGCTTGGCGAAAGAACCCGGTAGACGGACGTGCCAACGAATCGGCTGCTTCATCGCCGCTTCGTCGAGCGTGGACAGGGCTCCGCCGGGACCGCTTGACCGGCAATCGCGACAGGATCCCCGGCTCTGTGAACACCTTCGACGCTTACGCAGTACCTGCTCGGCACAGGGATGTGCCGACGAATCGGCTGCTTCATCGCCGATTCGACAGGCGTGGACCGGCTCCGCCGGGACCGCTTGATTGCAAACTGCGGCAGCATGCCCAGTTTGCAATCATAAGATGAGAAAAGACAAAGCGACCGTCGTTGCCGGCGGTCGCTTTGGACGAGGAGCACAGACGCGACTCGATGCTCCAAGACTTGTGTCTCTGGCGCGACGGGCGCGCCTTGTTTCTCAGCTGTCGCTGGCGTGTTTGCTCAGGTCTTCCTGAATGCGCGCCTTCTTGCCTTCCAGGCCACGCAGGTAATAGAGCTTGGCTCCACGTACCTTGCCGCGGCGCTTGACCGTGACCGAATCGATCGCGGGGCTGTGCGACTGGAACACGCGCTCCACGCCAGTGCCATGCGAAATCTTGCGGACGGTGAAGGCCGAATTCAGGCCGGCGTTCTTCTTGGCGATGCAAACGCCTTCGTAGGCCTGCACGCGCTCACGATTGCCTTCCTTCACCTTCACGTTGACGACGACCGTATCGCCCGGCCCGAATTCAGGCAGCTTGCGGGTCATCTGTTGCGCTTCGAACTGTTGCAGAATATTCATGCGTCACCACGGTTAGTCTTGAATTATACCCAGATGTTGAGCGGGATTTACTCCCGGGCTCACTATTTTTTTATATCTTCTTGAAATTCCAGTAAAAGTTTTTTGTCTTCCACTTTCAGCTCCACTCCAGTCAGCAAGTCCGGACGGCGCACCCAAGTGCGTCCCAAGGACTGTTTCCGACGCCAGCGCCGGATCGCTGCATGGTCTCCCGAAGTCAGCACATCCGGGACCTTGCCCAACTCGTGGGCCTCGGGCCGCGTGTAATGCGGACAATCGAGCAAACCATCCGCAAACGAATCCTGCTGCGCCGACTGCACATCGTTCAACGCGCCTTCCTGCAGCCGACCGATCGCGTCAATCAGCACCGCCGCGGCCAGTTCACCGCCTGACAACACGTAGTCGCCGATGGAAATCTCCTCGTCGACTTCGTGCTGCAACAGACGTTCGTCCACGCCTTCGTAGCGCCCGCACAGCAGGATCAACCGCTCCCGTTGCGCGAGTTCGACCACCTTGTCCTGCGTCAACCGCGTTCCTTGTGGACTCATATACGCGATCCGGACCGGCGCTGGCGCCGCCGTTCGCGCCGCCGTCAAGGCGGCACGCAGCGGATCGATCAACATCACCATGCCCGGGCCGCCGCCGAAGGGACGTTCGTCCACGCGGCGATAGTTGTCGGTCGCATAATCGCGCGGGTTCCAGGTCTGCACCTGCAACAAGCCGCGCTCCTGCGCCCTGCCAATCACACCGATGCCGGCGCAACCTTGAACAAACTCGGGAAACAGGGTGACGACGTCGATGCGCATATTGTCTCTTGCGTTCATCCTGATCGCGAGAATCAAAAAGCGCCCGTCCCCGGCCGCGTTCTCGAATCAAAACTCCGGATCCCAATCCACCGTGATCCGTCCGCCATCCAGATCCACTTCGTGCACAAACTGTTTCTGTATGAAAGGAATCAGACGTTCACGACTGTCGTCACGCACCGCCATCACATCGTTCGCACCTGTCGAAAACAAGTGGCTTACCCGGCCAAGAACCACGCCCGCCACAGTGACGACTTGCAGACCTTCAAGATCGGTCCAGTAATATTCACCGCGCTTGGACTTGGGCAATGCCGAACGCCAGACCCGGATTTCCACACCCACCAGTGCTGCAGCAGCATCGCGATCGGCAATGCCGGGCAACGCCGCAACCATGCCCTTGCCTTGCTCGCGCCCGTGCGCTCCGGATACTTCCCTTTCCCCTGCACCGTTGTGCAGCAACCAGGGCTGGTAGGCGAAGATGCGCATGCGCGGCGCGGTATAGGATTCCAGTTTTACCCAACCCTGGATACCGGAAAGGCCGACAATCTTGCCAACCACCAGCAGCCGATCAGCGCGCACGGCAACCTGCCGGTTGCGCGAAACGCAATCAGGCCGCCTTGGCCTGCTTGCCGACTTCCTTCATGAGCAATCGAACCTTGTCGGTCATCTGCGCACCCTTGGCAACCCAGGCCTTGACGCGTTCGGCATCAAGCTGCAGGCGCACGTCCTTGCCGGACGCGATCGGGTTATAGAAGCCGACACGTTCGATGTTGCGACCGTCGCGCGCGCAGCGCTCGTCGGCAACCACGATGTGATAGAACGGACGCCCCTTGGCGCCGCCACGGGACAGGCGAATCTTGACCATTGTCTTTACTCGAGAATTGACAGAATCAGCAGGGCGCCGCCGGAATTGAAGCTCGGCAAGTACCTCGTGAGCCGAGCATTGTAGCGGGAAATGGAAAAAAATAAAGCCCTGCAATGACTTGGTAGTGGGTCAGTTTGAATGAATATTGCCACCCGCCGGGGAGCGTTCCTCTGGACTACGCACCCGCCAACGCCGACATCACGCGCGGTGCAACATCTTGCCGCGGCGGGATTTTGCCTGCGGAATGCTATTCAGGGGGGGCTTGAGCCGGGCGATCATTTCCGTTTCCACGGATGTTTGTTTGGGCTCGGCGGCGACCGCGCAGGCGAGCACGTGCGTGGCGCCCAGGATCACAGCCCACGGCCACTTCTCATGACCCGGAATACAAAGCTCGAAGCTGTCGGCATGGCTGATGAACAAGGGATTCCAGTCGCCAGTTGCCATGCGCGCAGCAAAAATGTATACGCCGCCGACATCAGTCCAGTCGCTGTCGTAAGGATACGGGCTGAATTCGTAAATCGATCCGTCAACACTCTTCCAAACGGTGGCCATCTCTCCCCCCGTGGTCGCGGGTGTCATCCACAAGACGGACGGAGGCTGGGCTGTGTTGCAACAAAAATACAAGGCTCGGCAATCCTTTAGCGGGGATTTAACGAAAATGCTGGCATTTTTTCGTGAACGCGAGTACCTTGGGCGCACTGTGCTTGTTTGGGTCACCATGAATCGTGGCCTGATGCAGTTGGTCCAACGATCCGCTACGTCTGTTTGTTCACTTCACTAGCTCCCTACAACTCAGTCTTGGCCCGGGCGGTTCCGCGGTCGAGTAACTTGCAAAAATTTTCAGGAGATTAGAGATGTCAGAACGTCAGAACGGTACGGTCAAATGGTTCAACGATGCCAAGGGCTTTGGATTCATCACCCCGGAAAGCGGCCCGGACCTTTTCGTGCATTTCCGCGCGATCCAGGGCAGCGGCTTCAAGACCCTGCAGGAAGGCCAGCGTGTCAGTTTCGTGGCCATTTCGGGCCAGAAAGGCATGCAGGCTGATCAGGTCCAGATGATCTGACCTACCGAATAGCTTGAGAACGAAGCCCCGGGCAACACCCGGGGCTTTTTTTATGCTCGGAAGTACGGCGCCGTGTGGAAGATCAGCGCATCATGCCGCCGGGCGGCAAGCCACCACCACCCATGCCTTTCATCGCCGCGCCCATCTGGCGCATAAGTCCCTTCATTCCGCCGGAAGCCATCTTCGACATCATCTTTTCCATCTGCATGTACTGCTTGAGCAGACGATTGACATCCGCCGGCTGGGTACCGGATCCGCGCGCGACGCGCGCCCTGCGCGAACCGTTGAGCAGGTCCGGATGCCGGCGCTCTTTCTTGGTCATCGAATTGATGATCGCGACCATGCGCCCGACTTCCTTGTCGTTGACCTTGGATTTCATCTGTTCGGACAGGTTTGCCGCGCCCGGCAGTTTTTCCATCAGCGACGCCAGGCCGCCCATGCTCAGCATCTGCTGCAACTGATCGCGCATGTCGTTCATGTCGAAGCGCTTGCCCTTGAGCACCTTCTCTGCAAGTTTTTGCGCCTTTTCCCTGTCGACGTTCTGTTCGACCTGTTCGACCAGGGACAGCACGTCGCCCATGCCGAGAATGCGCTGGGCGATGCGATCCGGATGGAAAGCCTCCAGGCCGTCGGGTTTCTCGCTGACTCCGATGAACTTGATCGGGCGTCCGGTGACATAACGGACTGATAGTGCGGCGCCGCCGCGTGCATCGCCATCGGTCTTGGTCAGGATCACGCCGGTCAGCGGCAGCGCCTCGGAAAATGCCTTTGCCGTCGTCGCCGCATCTTGACCCGTCATCGCATCGACCACGAACAGGGTTTCGACCGGATTGAGCGCCGCGTGCAAGGCCTTGATTTCGTCCATCATCTGCGCATCGATGGCCAAGCGCCCGGCTGTGTCGACCAGCAGTAAATCGGCGAAATTCTTGCGCGCCGCGTCCACCGCGGATCTGGCGATCGCGACCGGATCCTGGCCGCCGCTGCTCGGATGAAACAGCACATCGACCTGTTCGGCCAAGGTACGCAATTGTTCGATCGCCGCAGGACGATAGACATCGCAACTCACGACCATGACTTTCTTGCGCTTTTTCCCTTTGAGAAAAAGCGCGAGCTTGGCTACTGTCGTGGTCTTGCCGGCACCCTGCAGACCGGCCATGAGCACGACCGCGGGCGCCGGACAATTCAGATTGAGGTCGCTGTTCGCCGTGCCCATCAACGCGGTCAGTTCATCACGCACGACCTTGACCAGGGCCTGTCCGGGGGTGAGGCTCTTCAGCACTTCCTGGCCGACAGCACGCACTTGCACGCGCTGGATCAGAGCCTGCACGACAGGCAGTGCGACGTCGGCTTCGAGCAGGGCAATGCGCACTTCCCGCAGTGATTCGCGGATGTTCGCTTCGGTCAGTCGCGCGCGTCCGCGCAAGCGCTCGATCGTGGTGGAGAGGCGTTGACTGAGTGATTCGAACATGGATACGGCCGAAATTCTGGAAGGCGCAGATTATACAGAGCGCCGGGGGCCGAGAGCTGGGAGAAGACGCGCGGTGACGGCCGTGACCTCGATTTTTCAGCCCCTGGCCCTTAGCCCTGGGCCCTGCTCTATGCCACACTTGGCGCATGCCAATCGTATTTCTCACCTTGGCCGCCGCCGTGCTGTATCTGGCCTCGGCCATCGTCTTCGCGCCGCCCCTGGTCCATCGTCGCGCCTTGCCGCGTGCGCTCGGCCTGAGCCTGGCCACGCTCGCCGTCCTTATGCATGGAGCGATCCTGATCGGCATGCATCGCGGCGGTGTCGACTTGCATTTCTTCGCGGCCCTATCCTTGGTCAGTGCCTGCGTCGCAGCGCTGTGCCTTCTGGTGAACCTGGCGCGGCCCATCGCCACGCTTGGCGTAATCGTGTTTCCGCTTGCCGCCATCCTGCTGCTGGTCGACGGCTTCCTTGCGCCACCGACGCAACCGCTGCCGATCGAATGGCAAATCAAGCTGCATGTCATCTTTGCCCTGCTCGGTTTCAGCGTGCTGAGCCTCGCCGCGATCCTGGCAATCCTGCTTTCGTTGCAGGAACACGCCCTGCGCAAGCGCCGCTTCAATGGCATTGTCGGTGCGCTGCCGCCGCTGACCCTGACCGAGGCACTGATGTTCCAGCTCATCGCCGCAGGCTTCGTGCTGCTGACGCTTACCCTGCTCAGCGGCATCCTGTTCGTGGACAATCTGTTCACCCAGCACCTGGTGCACAAGACCGTGCTTTCGATCGCGGCCTGGATCGTCTTCGGCGCCCTGCTGTTCGGACGCTGGCGATATGGCTGGCGGGGACGCCGCGCCGTGCAGATGACCCTTGCCGGGATGGGTCTGCTGTTGCTGGCCTACCTCGGTAGCCGCTTCGTACTGGAAGTGCTGCTCAAGCGCGTGCCTTGATCGCCGGCTCCGTGCTAGGCAGAATCAGCGATCATGACCTCCGACAGCAAAGCCGCCGAGCGCCGCCGCTTCCATCGCTTCCATTTCGAGGGAACCGTAAAGCTGTATTCCGACAAGACGATGTGGGAGACGAAACTCGTCGACATCTCGCTCAAGGGCGTGCTGATCGAGCACCCGCCGAAATGGAACGGCAAGGTCGGTACGAGCTATCGCATGGACTTGCGCATCAACAACAGCGTGATCATCAGCATGGGTGTGACCACAGCGCACATCATGCCGCACCTGATCGGCTTCCAGTGGCAGAAGATCGATCTGGACAGCTTCGCCCAACTCAAACGCCTGGTGGAATTGAACCTGGGCGACCCGGCAATCCTGAATCGCGAATTGTCGGCGCTGGGCTAGAACGGATACCGGCTTTGCCGGAAATCTATCGAGCGGCTGCTCTCGCATTGAAATAGTTTTGCGCGCGCGCAGACTCTTCGGGCTTCGGCTTGTATTCGATCCACACGTCGGTGGCTTTTTCCTTGTAGCGGATTACTCCGTTCTGCACATCAATTTCGTACAACGGAAATACTTCACGCAAATTGAAAAAGGCCGCGGGCGCAAAAAGGATGATATCCGCAGCGAGGTGGCCACCTTTGAACTTCAGCGGCAGGATGCCATAAAAAGTTTCGGCATCTGCATCGACCGCCTTGAACTCGTAATTGCCGAAACTCGTGCCCTTCAAATTTTGCTTTGCGGGCAAATCGAGCGTTTTTTCCTGGATCGAAACGATTGTTCCCTTGTGCGTTGAACTGATGGTACTGAGCGTCGAACACGCTGCAAGCAATACCGCAACCAGCGCAATACTAATAACCATCCAATGTCGATTCATACCACTATTTCCCCAGACAATCTCGAACGAATTTTCAATGTGACGGGCGCAGCCGTCAAGAAGAATCGCCGCCGCTGAAAAAGGGCTCAGGCCAAAGCCGCCAAAGCATCGCTCAGGCGTTCGACGCCGACAATTTCCATTTCTCCCATTTTCAACTTTTTCGGTGAGTTCGCCTTCGGCACGATGGCCTTGAGAAATCCGTGTGTAGCAGCTTCCTTCAATCGTTCCTCGCCATTGGGCACCGGTCGGATTTCGCCGGACAGACCCACCTCACCGAACGCAACCAACTTTTCCGGCAACGGGCGGTCGCGGAAACTGGACAGCACCGCCAGCAACACGGGCAGGTCGGCGGCGGTTTCCTGCACGCGTATACCGCCGACGATGTTGACGAAGACATCCTGGTCATAGACCGCGGCACCGCCATGACGATGCAGCACAGCCAGCAGCATGGCCAGGCGGTTCTGTTCCAGGCCCAGCGCGACGCGGCGCGGATTGCCCAGCGAAGACTGATCCACCAGCGCCTGCACTTCGACCAGCAACGGCCGCGTGCCTTCGCGCGTGACCATCACCGCGCTGCCGGGAGTCGGGCCCGTGTGCGCGGAAAGAAAAATGGCCGACGGATTCGGCACCTCGCGCAGACCCCTGTCGGACATTGCGAATACGCCGAGTTCGTTGACTGCGCCGAAACGGTTCTTGAATGCGCGCAGCACGCGGAAGCGGCTGCCGGACTCGCCCTCGAAGTAAAGCACCGCGTCGACCATGTGCTCGAGCACGCGCGGCCCGGCGATACCGCCATCCTTGGTCACATGACCCACCAGGAACACGCTGGTACCGGCTTCCTTGGCGAAGCGCACGAGCCGCGCCGCCGACTCGCGCACCTGGCTGACCGAGCCCGGTGCCGCGGTCAACGTTTCGGTCCAGATGGTCTGGATCGAATCGATCACAAGCACGCGCGGCGTGTCTTTTTGCGCAATTTCCACAATGCGCTCAATGCACGTCTCGGCCAGACAGCGCAGCGGATCGAGCGGCAAGCCCAGACGCTGCGCACGCGCCGCTATCTGCGCCAGCGACTCTTCGCCACTGACGTACAGGCTCTTCAGCCGCGTACCCAGGGCGCCCAGTACCTGCAGCAGCAGGGTGGATTTGCCGATGCCGGGGTCACCGCCAACCAGCACCACCGAGCCCGCGACGAGACCGCCGCCGAGTACGCGATCGAGTTCGCCGATGCCGACAATCGTGCGCT
Organism: Rudaea sp.; assembly: GCA_031291055.1. Lineage (GTDB taxonomy): Bacteria > Pseudomonadota > Gammaproteobacteria > Xanthomonadales > Rhodanobacteraceae > Rudaea. The sequence continues at coordinate 21,504 of JARLJU010000085.1, forward strand.
CCTCGGCATCGGCGGCCACGTCGGCGAGCGGCACGATCCGCGCCTGTGCCGTGCCGCCGGAATAACCGCTACGCTTGACCGCGCCCGGCTTCGGCGACTCGACCATGAACTCGCTCAACGTATTCCACACACCGCAGGCCTCGCACTGGCCCTGCCACTTCGTGTGCTCGGCGCCGCACTGGTTGCAGACGTAGGCGGTCTTGGCCTTGGCCATGATCAGGTGCAATCCTCGATTTCAATAGCCATTCAAATATCGTCTTCCGCGAAAAGCACGCGTCGCGTCATGCCGCACGTGAGGTCGTAGGAAATCGTTCCCGCATGCGCGGCAATTTCCTCGACCGGCAGCTCGCGGCCCCAGAGCACGACGTGATCGCCGACCCTGGCATCCGCTACCGCGCGCAGATCGATGGCAATGAGGTCCATCGACACGCGGCCGATGATCGCAGCGCGTGTACTGCCGACCAGCACCGGCGTACCCGATGGCGCGCTGCGCGGATAGCCATCGCCGTAGCCAATCGCAGCGACGCCGACAGGCATGTCGTCCGGGCATTGCCAGGCCGCCGCATAGCCGATGCGTTCTCCGCGTTGTATTCGATTGATAGAAATCAATTTTGTGGACAAGGTCATCGCCGGCGCAAAGCCGAGGTCGGTGCCGGTCTGGCCTGCGACCACGGACAGCCCATACAGCAAACCGCCAACACGTACCCATTGACCGCGCGCCGCCGGCCAGCCAAGCAGACCGGCCGAGTTAGCCAGGGCATGCGCGCCGGGGAGATCGGCAGTGGCCGCGTCGAAGCATGCGACCTGCCGCGCGGTCAGCGTGCCGTCGAATTCATCAGACGCGGCAAAATGCGTCATCAGCACGATATCTGGATCGACGCCGGCCAAGGCGCGCAGTCGGGCATGGACTTCCGCCACCCGTTCCGGAGCGAAACCGAGGCGATGCATGCCGGTGTCGATCTTCAACCACACGCGCAGCGGCGGCCCGCTCCGATCTGCAGCCAGCCAGTCGACCTGAGACTGGTGATGGATCACGGCATCCAGCTCGAGCCTGCGCAGTTCCGCTAGGTCAGCCGGCTCGTCCGGCCCGGACAGCACGACGATACGGTTGCTGATGCCCGCGGCACGCAGGCGCAAACCATCGCCGATCGCCGCAACGCCGAAGGCATCGGCAGCGGCCAGCGCACGCGCGACGCGCTCCAGGCCATGGCCATAACCGTCAGCCTTGACCACGGCCATGACGCGTGCGTTCCCGGCCAGTTCGCGCACGCGCGCGAGATTGCTACGCAAGGCGCCGAGATGAATCGTGGCGAGCGTTGCGCGGCTCACGTCAGTGCCGGGAATCGGGAATCGAAAAGAAACACGGTACGGCTTTTCGCAACCTGCAGCGCCACGGCCTATTCATAGCCGGAGTGGTCGGAAGAGAAGTTCTCGAACTTTGTATACTGGCCGAGGAAAGTCAGATTGACCACACCGATCGGTCCGTTGCGCTGTTTGCCGACGATGATCTCAGCGGTGCCTTTCTTCGGCGAGTCCTTGTCGTAGACTTCGTCGCGGTAAATGAACAGGATCACATCCGCATCCTGTTCGATTGCGCCGGATTCACGCAGATCGCTCATCACTGGGCGCTTGTCCGTGCGTTGTTCGAGCGAGCGGTTGAGCTGGGACAGCGCAATCACGGGAATATTCAGTTCCTTGGCCAGGGCCTTTAGTCCACGCGATATTTCTGAAATTTCCGTGGCGCGATTCTCCTTGTTTCCGGGCACCTGCATCAATTGCAGGTAGTCGATCACGATCAGCCCCAGGTCATGTTCGCGTTTCAGGCGTCGCGCGCGCGCGCGCAATTCGGCCGGCGACAGCGCCGGAGTGTCATCGATGAAGATCTTCGCGTCGGACAACAGGGTGATCGCGGCGGTGACACGCGGCCATTCCTCTTCCTGGATGTCGCCGGTGCGCAGGTGCTGCTGATTGATGCGGCCCAGCGAGGAGATGAGACGGAATGCAAGCTGCGAGGACGACATTTCCATCGAGAAGATCGCCACCGATTTCTTTGCCTTGATCGCCGCGTATTCGGCCATGTTAACGGCCAGGGCTGTCTTGCCCATCGACGGCCGCGCGGCGACAATGATCAGGTCCGATGCCTGCAGTCCCGCCGTCATTTCATCCAGATCGGTGAAGCCTGTCGCCAGGCCGGTCACCGAACCCTTGCTTTCATAGCGCTGGTGCAGGATCTGGAAGGCCTCCTTCACCGCCGTGCGCATGGCGACGAAGCCCTTGCGCCCGCGCGCGCCGGATTCGGCGATGCGGAACACCTTCTGTTCGGCGCCTTCGAGGATTTCCTGGGTGCTGCGGCCTTCCGGCTGGAAGCCGTCGCCGGCGATTTCGGTACCGGCATCGATCAACTGGCGCAGCACGGATTTCTCGCGCACGATCTCCGCATAGGCGACGATGTTCGCCGCGCTCGGCGTCGAGTTGGCGAGCTGGATCACATAGTTCGACCCGCCTACCATCTCGGCGAGCCCGTTGGAGTCGAACCACTCGCCGAGCGTGACCGCGTCGCAGGGCATGTTCTTGTTCGACAGCTCGCCGATCGCCCGGTAGATCAGACGATGGTCCTTGCGGTAGAAATCGCTTTCCTCGAGCTTGTCGGCGATGCGCTCCCAGGCGCGCTCGTCGAGCATCAAACCGCCGAGGACTGCCTGTTCGGCGTCAATGGAATGCGGGGGGACACGCAGCGCGTCGATGCGCGCAGGAAAAAGACGATCAGGTGAAGCAGCCATGGTTTCGGTTTTCTTTCTTGTTTTCGCAGGATGCGGCGGACAACGTGAATCGCATATCGCATGCTACACAGTCGCGTCTCATCGCGCGATACAACAAGTCTGTGGATTTCTTGTGTGCAGTTTCATGACTTGCATCGCCCGTGCCGGCAAACGGGGTAGTATCCGGACTGAAACCGCAACGGGGACCCTATGAGCCCTACGATCACCAACGTGCTGGATCTGCGCGCGCTGGCAAAGCGCCGCGTGCCACGGGCGTTCTTCGAGTATGCGGATCATGGCTCCTACGACGAGTTCACCCTGCGGGACAACCGCCTTGCGCTCGAGGCAATCCGTCTGCGCCAGCGCGTCATGGTCGACGTCGACAAGCGCAATCTGGCCACGACCATTCTCGGCCAGCCGGTTGCGCTTCCGCTCGCCCTGGCGCCGACCGGCCTGACCGGTCTGCAATGGGGCAACGGCGAGGTCCTCGCGGCCCGCGCCGCCGCCGCCGCGGGAATTCCGTTCTGCCTGAGCACGATGTCGATCTGTTCGATCGAACAGGTCCGCGCGGCAGTGAACACGCCGTTCTGGTTCCAGCTGTATGTGATGCGCGACCGCGGCTTCACTCGCGCTTTGATCGAGCGCGCAGCGGCGGCCGGCTGCTCGGCGCTCATGCTCACGGTCGATTTGCAGATCCAGGGGCAGCGGCATCGCGAGATCAAGAACGGCCTGACCGTGCCGCCACGGCTGAGCTTGCGGAATTTCTTCGATATCGCCAGCAAACCGGCCTGGGCCTGGCGCGTGCTGCGCGCGCAGAGCCGCTCGTTCGGCAACCTGCGTGGGCAAGTTGCGGGCAGCGACAGCGTGATGACGCTGGCGCAATGGATCGCGAAGCAGTTCGATCCGACGCTGTCGTGGCGCGATCTGGACTGGATCCGCGAACTCTGGCCCGGCAAGTTGATCCTCAAAGGCATCCTCGACAGCGAAGATGCGGCAATTGCCGCAAAAGCCGGGGTCGACGCGATCGTCGTCTCAAATCATGGCGGCCGGCAGCTCGATGGCGCGCCCGCCACGATCAGCGCGCTGCCGCGCGTGGTCGATGCGGTCGCCGGGCGCAGCGAAGTACTGTTCGATGGCGGCATCCTCGGCGGCCAGAGCCTGCTCAAGGCGCTGGCACTCGGCGCGCGCGCCGGGCTGATCGGCAAGGCCTTTCTGTACGGGCTCGGCGCACTCGGTGAAGCCGGGGTCGCCAGGGTCATCGAAATCATCGGCAAGGAGCTCGACGTGAGCCTTGCCCTGACCGGGCAGACTGATGTGCAGCGGGTCACCCGGGATATTCTGCTGGATAGAGGCGCGACGCCTTTCGCACCCTGACGCCATCTCGCAATGACGGGACAAAAAAAGGGCGCCCTGCGGCGCCCTTCAGTTTTTTCCATCTAGCCCACAGTTGCTTATTCTTCGGCTGCGACGAACACCTTGACCACCGTGTGCACGTCGGCATGCAAATGCACATGAACCTCGAACTCGCCGGTATGGCGCAGCGGACCTTCGCCCATGACCACTTCGCTTTTTTCCAGCGGATGACCGGCGGCGCTGAAGGCCTCTGCAATCTCGCGCGGGCCGACCGAGCCGAACAGCTTGCCCTCGGTGCTGGCATTGGCCTTGATCGTAACGCTGGCACCTTCGAGGCCGACGCGGCGATTTTCCGCACCGGACATCACCTGGTTGGCCTTGGCCTCGTACTCGGCGCGGCGCTTCTCGAACTCGGCGATGCTGGTTGCCGTCGCCGGGACTGCCTTGCCCTGCGGCACGAGAAAGTTGCGGCCATAGCCCGGCTTGACGTTGACCTTGTCGCCAAGGTTGCCGAGATTTTTCACTTTTTGCAGAAGTATAAGTTGCACGATGTTCTCCGATTCGTTAGCGCCGCCGCCCATCTGGAAAGGTTGCGGCGCAGCTGATCTCAAGTTGTCCGAGGAGGCGACGTGCTGCCACGCAAACCGCAGCACGGCGATGTTTCTCAGTGGCTGTCGCAATACGGCAGCAGTGCGAGGAAGCGCGCGCGCTGGATCGCCTGCGTCAACTGGCGCTGGTAGCGCGCCTTGGTGCCGGTGATGCGGCTCGGCACGATCTTGCCGGTCTCGGTGATGTACTGGCGCAAGGTGTTCAGATCCTTGTAGTCGATCTCGGTGGCACCTTCGGCGGTGAAACGGCAGAACTTCTTGCGGCGAAAGAATTTGGACATGGAAATCTCCGAAATCTGGATGAAAGGGCTTATTCGGCGGCTTCGGCACGCGGCGGGCGCGGCGCGCGTTCGCGGCGCGGTTCGTCGTCTTCGCCAAAACCAAAGCCTTCGTCGTCACGGCGACGGCTGCCTTTCTCATCCTTGTTCTTGAGGATGAAGGACTGATCGGTGACCGGCGCATCGCGCACGATGATGAGGTGGCGCAGCACCGCATCGTTGAAGCGGAAACCCGTTTCCAGTTCCTTCAACACGCTCTGGCCGCACTCGATGTTCATCATCACGTAGTGCGCCTTGGCCAGATTGTCGATCGGATACGCCAGCTGGCGCCGGCCCCAATCTTCCAGGCGATGGATCTTGCCCTTGTCGGCCTCGATCATCGACTTGTAGCGTTCGATCATCGCAGGCACTTGCTCGCTCTGGTCAGGGTGGACCAGAAACACGATTTCATAGTGACGCATGGTGTCTCCTTGTGGGTATCGCGACGGGGAATTCCGTCGCAACAGCCTCCCGCCGCGCGGTGAGGCAAGGCCTTCGCAAATACAAACCGGGCGAAGGACCACGAATGGTAGAGGAATCAGTGGATTGGCGCAACAGGTATCGGCGAAACCGCACCTGGCGACATCCTGGCCGGCTCGATGCGCGCGATGGCGTTGACCGGCAGCATGACGGCGCGGCGATCGGCGGGATCGTAGACGAACACGTAGTTGGCGACTGCGCCGAGATAGGTCCAGGCAGTCCCGGATTTTGCCTGCAACCCCGCGGCGTCGCCGTTGAGCCATACATTCACCTGCGCGGCATCACCACGCTTCACAGCGCTTGCGCGATGAGTGGCATAGGTACCCACGAACATCCATCCATAGCCAACAATTGCCACGGCGTAGACGAGTCCCATGTACCAGGAATGATCGATTCTCAGATTGAGCAGGAACAGCCGAATCCGCTGCAACCACGTGAGACGGGGCAAAGATCGCAAGCGGTCGCGTTGCATGATGCGACGACGCCGGAAAGTGGCATTGATCTTGTCGATCAGCCAGCACAACGGAAATGTCGACACGACCAGCACGATGGCCATCGGCTGCTGGATTCCCGCCACCAGAAAATCGCCGATCTGCGATAGCGAAAGCGCCGGAATGCCGAATTTTGCGTAAAAACTGTAATTGTAGAAGATGCCCGCCATCGCCACGAGCAGGTAGCAGAACGTGATGGCGAGTGCCGGTTCGCGCTTTAGCGTGTCGAGAATATGTGGCAGCACGTTGAGCAGAACCGAGCTCTGGCCTGGTTTCCCGACCAGGGTGGTCGTCGCTTCGCTCACCGTGAACGCGCCCGGTCAGACCCAGACATCGTTGGCGGCCGTAAGCGCACCACCCGCCTCGCCGGTATTGATCACGCCGCGCGGCTCGACGAGCATGATCTTGCACTCGCGCTCGGCGGCTGGCTTGTGCTCAACCCCACGCGGCACCACGAACAGTTCGCCAGACTTCAGATCAACGCGGCCGTCGCGAAATTCGATCGACATTTCACCTTCAACGATGATGAACACTTCGTCGGTGTCGGCATGGCTGTGCCAGACGAACTGGCCCTGAATTCGGACCAGCTTGAATTGGTAGTCGTTCATTTGCGCGACGACACGCGGCGCCCACTGATCGCAAAACCGCTTGAACTTGTCGCCGAGATTGACCGGCTGATACCGATTCGGCGCGTCGGCCATGTTCGTCGCCCGCCTCACGCCGCGGGATTGATGGTAAAGCTCTCGCCGCAACCGCACTCGCCGGTCACGTTGGGATTGCGGAAAACGAACGCGGCGTTCAGGCCCTGGCGCGCAAAATCGATTTCCGTGCCGGCAACGAAGGGCAGGCTCGAAGCGTCGACGACGAGTTTGATTCCGTCCTGCTCGATGACGCGATCGCTGCCTTCGATGTGCTCGGCGATGTCGACCGTATACGCATAGCCGGAACAGCCGGTCTTGCGCACCCCGAAACGCACGCCGGCGGCGTCTGGCTGATTCACCAGGAAGCTTTGCATGCGCTGGCGCGCAGCGGGAGTGATCCGGATGTTCATGACTTCAATATCCATGTCGTTCATTGTAGCAGGGTGGCGGTCCGGCGCCGCACAATTCCGCTATCATTCGCGGCTTGTCGCAAGCCCGAATTGGGGCGAATTCACTGGAGTTTCAAGGCATGTCCGTAGTCAGCGTGAAACAAGCATTGTCAGGCGCGATTGCCGCCAGCAGCGAAGTCACGGTCAAGGGCTGGGTCCGCACCCGGCGCGATTCCAAGGCCGGACTGTCCTTCGTCAACGTCAGTGACGGCTCGTGCTTCGATCCGATCCAGGTCGTCGCGCCGAACACGTTGCCGAACTACGCCAGTGAGATCACACACCTGACGGCAAGTTGCGCGGTAATCGCAACCGGGACCCTGGTGCCGTCGCAGGGCAAGGGCCAGTCGTTTGAGATCCAGGCGACAAAGATCGAAGTCGTCGGCTGGGTCGACGATCCGGAAACCTATCCGATCCAGCCCAAGGCGCACACGATGGAATATCTGCGCGAGGTCGCGCATCTGCGCCCGCGCACGAATACGTTCGGCGCCGTTGCGCGCGTGCGCGATTGCATCGCCAAGGCAATCCATCGCTATTTCCACGAACGCGGTTACCTCTGGGTCAACACACCGATCATCACCGCCAGCGATGCCGAGGGCGCCGGGCAGATGTTCCGTGTGTCGACGCTGGATCTGGTCAACCTGCCGCGCGACGACAAGGGCGCGATCGACTGGCGCCAGGACTTCTTCGGCAAGGAAGCCTATCTGACCGTTTCCGGCCAACTCAACGTGGAGGCGTACTGTCTGGCCCTGAGCAAGGTGTATACGTTCGGACCGACCTTCCGCGCCGAGAACTCGAATACCGCGCGGCATCTGGCCGAGTTCTGGATGATCGAGCCGGAAATCGCGTTTGCCGACCTGAACGACGATGCTGCTCTGGCCGAGGATTTTCTCAAGTACATATTCAAGGCTGTGCTCGACGAGCGTATGGATGACATGAAGTTCTTCGCGGAACGTCAGGAAAAGACGGCAATTTCCCGCCTGGAATCTTTCCTCGCTGCACCGTTCGAGCGCATCGACTATACCGACGCAGTCGAGATCCTGAAGAAATCCGGCCACAAGTTCGAATACCCGGTCGAGTGGGGCCACGATCTGCAGACCGAGCACGAGCGTTACCTGACCGAGCAGCACGTCGGCCGGCCGGTCGTGGTCATGAACTACCCGGAGAAGATCAAGGCGTTCTACATGCGCCTGAACGACGACGGCAAGACCGTCGCGGCGATGGATGTGCTCGCGCCGGGCATCGGCGAGGTCATCGGCGGCAGCCAGCGCGAGGAGCGCCTGGACTACCTCGACCGGCGCATGGCGCAATTCAAGCTCGACCCCGCGCACTACCAGTGGTATCGCGACTTCCGTCGCTACGGCACGGTGCCCCACGCCGGCTTCGGCCTCGGCTTCGAACGCCTGGTTGTATACATTTGCGGATTGTCCAATATCCGCGATGCGATTCCGTATCCCCGCGTGCCGGGTTCGGCGGAGTTTTGATCGCTCACTGCTGCGCGGCGCGATATTCGTCTTTGAGCTGCCGCAACCAGGCGAATCGCGCCACCCGGTCTCGCGCCGGTTCTGCACCGAGTGCCGCGCCACAGGCTTCCCGCAGCGCGGGGGCATCGACACGCAGGAAGGGATTGGTCGCGCGTTCCTGCGCGAGACTGACGGGCAAGGTCGCTTCGCTGCGCGCGCGCAGCGCCTTTGCCTGAGCGCTGCGTTGCTGCAGATCGACGTTGTCGGCATCCACGCCCAGCGCAAATGCGCAGTTGGCCACGGTGTACTCATGCCCGCAGCACAAGAGCGTATCGCCGGGCAGCGCCGCAAGACGATCGAGCGAGGCCAGCATCTGCGCCGGCGTGCCCTCGAACAGGCGCCCGCAGCCGACGCTGAAGAGTGTGTCGCCGGCGAACAGCACGCCCGCACCGAAATAAGCGATATGGCTTGCGGTGTGGCCTGGTACCGCGATGACTTCAAAATCCGCCTGCGGTGTGGCAAAGTATACTTGTTCACCATCCAAGACATGTCGTGACGCAGCGACGATTCGCGCATCGTGCGGCGCAATGACTTCCATGCCTGGGTAGCGCTCGATCAGAGCGCCGACGCCGCCGACATGATCCGGATGATGGTGGGTCAGCAGGATCGCCGCCGGCGTGAGCCGCTCGCCCTGGAGCGTGTCCACTACCGGTGCGGCGTCGCCCGGATCAACGATCAGAGCGCGCCCACCGGAGTCCGCGAGCAGCCAGATGTAGTTGTCCGTCATGCCGGTCAATGCCGGCACAGGAATCAAGCGGCGGGCGTTCATGCGATTCGTCGAGGTCTATCGGCCAGATCGATCCTAGTCGGTTTTGCCTTGACCGGCACGGCCTTGCTTCTCTGCCAGTAAGGCCGCAATGATTGGCGGCACCTGCACGGTGGCTGCTTCGAGGTTCGCGAAAATCTCCGGCAAGCTGATGCTCGCCTCGTCACCGCAGCCAGCAGCCCAGTTGGCGACGAGAGCCAGACAGGCATAGTCGATGCCTAACTCGCGTGCGAGCACCGCTTCGGGCATGCCCGTCATGCCGACCAGATCGCAGCCGTCGCGGCGCATGCGCACAATCTCTGCGCGGGTTTCCAGACGCGGTCCCTGCGTGGCGCCATAGCAGCCGCCATCGACCACGGAAACGCCTTCGCGCCGCGCTGCGGCCAGTAGCGCCGCACGCAGGGCGGCGCTGTAAGGCTCGGTAAAATCGACATGTTCCACTTTGGCGCCCTCGACATCACTGAAGCTGTCGAAGCGGCCGTGGGTGTAGTCGATGATCTGCTCCGGCACAGCCAGCACGCGTGGCCCCATGTCGGCACGGATGCCACCGACCGCATTCACTCCAATGATGCGGCGTGCGCCAAGGTCGTACAAAGCGCGGACGTTGGCGCGGTAGTTGACCCGGTGAGGCGCCAGCAGGTGAGCCTCGCCATGACGTGCAAGGAAGGCGACGCGCCACCCGTCGAGTTCGCCGCTGACGATCGCGCCCGAGGGCGCGCCGAATGGCGTAGACACAGTATGCCGTGCCACATTCCGCAGTCCAGGGAATGCATATAATCCGGTGCCACCGATGATCGCCAGATCCACGACCCGCCTCGCTAGATAGCGTAGATACCAGGCAGATTCCTGCCCTGCTCGTAATAGTCCATTCCAAAGCCGAATACATAGCGATCCGGCACCTGCACGCCGACGAAATCGGCGTGGATGCCGGGCGCCGTACGATTGTGCATTTTCTCGCACAACACCGCGATGAGCACGCGACGAGCGCCCTGCTCCAGGCAGAAATCCCGGATCGCCTTCAACGTATAGCCTTCGTCGAGGATGTCATCGGCAAGCAGCACGGTGCGTCTGCTCATGTCGGCGCGTGGACGCTTGATCCAGGTCAGTTCATGGCCCTGCGTGCTGTTGCGGTAACGGGTCGCATGCACATAATCGAATTCCAGATCGCCGCCGATGGCCAGCGCGAGCGCACCGGCGAAGATCAGGCCGCCATTCATTACGCTGAGGAACAACGGCACCTCGCCGTTCAACGCCGTGTCGATCGCGCTGCCCATGGATGCGATCGCGGCTTCGAGCCGCGCGCGATCGTGAATCAGGTCGGCGATTCTCAGCGCATCGGCCAGTTCCGGGCGTGCGGCGATACTGTCCTTGCTCATGCGACTGCAGTGTCTTCGGCGAGAGCGGTGACGCGTGCGATAAAACGATCGCGCTGCGGGTTGTCGAGCAGCGCCAGCCAGTCCGATCCCAGGGTTCCGCACAAGCCTGCGAGCTTGCCCGGATCGCAGGGCGCGCTATCGTGTTGCGAAAGCAGCGCCTCCGGCACGACCTCGGGCTTGCACACGAGAACCAGATCGCAACCGGCGTCACGATGAGCGGCGATGCGCGCGCCGATTCCACCGGCGCTTTCCGCCGCGGCCATGCTGATGTCATCGCTGAAGACGACGCCGCGAAATCCGTACTCGCCGCGCAGAATGTGCTTGATCCACACCTGCGAATATCCGGCTGGCAACAGGTCGACCGTCGGATAAGCGACATGCGCCATCATCACCGCTTCGGCACCGGCGGCGATGGCGTCGGCGAAGGGCAACAGATCGCGGGCGCGCAATTGATCCAGCGTGCGCGGGTCGGCGGCATTGTCGACATGCGTATCCTCGACCACGGTACCGTGCCCGGGAAAATGCTTGACCGTCGCCGCCATGCCGCCCAGACGCATGCCGCGCATATAGGCCAGCCCCAGTTCGGACACCACGTGCGGTTCGGTGTGGAATGCACGTTCACCGATTGCGCGGTTGCCGAGCTTCAGATCAAGCACCGGCGCAAAGCTCAGATCGATGTCGATCGCGCGCATTTCCGTCGCCATGAGCCAGGCGTGTTCCTCGGCCAGCGCCAGCGCCAGGCGCGGCTCGCGATCGTGGCAGGCACCGAGACGCGACAGCGCGGGCAGGCGCGTGAAGCCATCGCGGAAGCGCTGCACCGGGCCACCTTCCTGATCCACGCAGATAAGGAACGGGCCCTTGCGTAACTCGCGCATCTGGGCAACGAGCTCGGTGATCTGCGCACGCGACACGAAATTGCGCGCGAACAGGATCACCCCGCTGACGGCGGGTGCGACAATCCAGTCGCGTTCGCGCGCATCCAGTTGTGTGCCTTGTACGCCGACGATCAGCATGTTTCGCGATCCTGGATGAAACCGTCGGGCATTGTAGCAATCCGCAGCAGTCAGTCGCGCTCGAAAAGCGCGATTGACTCGACGTGTGCCGTGTGCGGGAACATGTCCATGACGCCGGCGCTGGCCAGGGCAAAGCCATGCTGCTGCACGAGAATGCCTGCATCGCGCGCCAGCGAACCGGGATGACAGGCGACGTAGACCACGCGCCGTACGCCACGCTTCGGCAGATATTCCAGCACCGCCGCCGCGCCGCTGCGTGGCGGGTCCAGCAGCAGCAGGTCGTAGCTGGCCTTCGCCCACGGCGTGGCGCGCTGGTCGGCTGCAAGGTCCGCGCTGAAGAAATCCGCGTTGGCGACATTGTTGCGCCGCGCATTTTCGACGGCGCGACGCACCAGGCCGGCTTCGCCTTCCACGCCCGTGACATGCGCGGCGCGGCGTGCCAGTGGCAGAGTGAAATTTCCCAGGCCGCAGAACAGATCGAGCACGCGGTCAGTCGGTTGCGGATCAAGCAGCGCTAGGGCATGGTCGATCATCCGCCGATTCATGCCCGCATTGACCTGGATGAAATCCAGCGGCTGGAAGTCCAGCTCGACGTCGTACGCGGGCAGACGGAAACTCAGGTGCGCGTCCAGCGGCCACAACGCTGCGACACTGTCGTTGCCGCCAGGCTGCAGATAGATCCCGAGTCGCTGCGCCTTGCCGAATGCCACAAGTGCATCGCGATCATGCGGCGACAGCGGCTGCAGATGGCGGAAGATCAGCGCAACCAGATCGTCGCCCGCCGCGACCTCAATCTGCGGAATATCACGCTTGCCGTCGAGCGACTCGATCATCGCCGTGATCGCCTCGATGCATTCGCCAACCGCCGGATGCAGTACCTCGCAACGCTGGATATCGGCGACATAGCGGCCGTTGCTTTCGCGAAAGCCCACCAGCACGCGCCCTTTCTTCTCGACGAACTTGACGCTCAGACGCGCCTTGCGCCGGTAACCCCAGGGCGAATCCGTCAGCGGTGCGAGCACGTTCGCAGGCGTTACCTTGCCGATGCGTTCGAGGTTTTCCAGCAGCACGCGCTGTTTGGCGCTGATCTGCGCCCCGGCATCCAGATGCTGCAAGGCGCAGCCTCCGCATACGCCGAAATGCGCGCAGCGCGGCGTTACCCGATCCGGCGAGGGACGCAGGATCTCCTCGACCGCCGCCTCGTCATAGTGCCGATGCTTGCCGGTGAAGCGCAGACGCACGCGTTCGCCGGCCAGGGCCCCGGCAACGAATATCGCCTTGCCGTTGACATGCGCGACACCGCGGCCGTCGTGGGAAAGATCGGTGATGTCGGCTTCGATGATGGTCATGCGTGCTCTGTCCACCCGCGATGATGCGCGGGCCTTGCTGCAAAGGAAACCGGGATTGCGACGTGTACGGCGCAGGCGAAGCGAAATGATAGCAGGCAGCGGATTGACGATGCGCGGCGGTAGCGCCATTCTGCGCGCGTGAGCAGCCATAGCCTCAAACCGCACGTGCTGATTGCCGACGATGATCCGGTCAGCTTGCGTTTTCTCGCCGCGGCTCTCGCACAACTGGGCTGCGAGGTCGCCACGGTCGCTGACGGCAAGCGCGCACTGACCAAGGCGCGCGCAAACCGGTTCAACCTGCTGCTGCTTGACCGCTGCATGCCGGATCTCGGCGGCGCCGAGTTGCTCGCTGCCATGCGCGCAGACGGCATCCAGGCCGTCGCCATCGCCACCAGTGCCGAGGTCGATGCGGCCGCCGCTGAGCGTCTGCGCAGCGCGGGCTTCGTCGATATCCTCGAAAAACCGGCCACACTGACGCAAGTGCAACGCGCAATGAGTCCACATTTGCACTTTTCCCCGACACCCGCTGCCAGTACGGTCATGGCGGCACCGGTCACCGTGCTCGACGATGGACCTGCATTGGCAACCATTGGTGGCGATGCCACGGTATTGCGTGCACTGCGTGAGTTGCTCGCGCAGGAACTGGCGATTCTGTTGACGGAGCTGGCAAATATCGAGCCGCGCGCCAATGCCTCAGCCTTGCGCGAACGCCTGCATCGTCTGCGTGCATCCTGCGGATTTTGCGGCGCAACGGCGCTGGCCGAAACCGCGATAAGGCTGGATGTCTGTCTGCGTGACGACGCCGGGAACATGCGCCCGGCGCTCGAAGACTTTCTCCATTCGTGCCGCGCAACACAGGCCGCCCTGGCGGATCAGGCATCCATTGGCGCAGGCACCGGCACTTCCTCAAGCATTCCCCAGGCGCGCAAACCGGCACCTTCAAGGTGATGGGCGATCAGGGCACGCAGCAGGCGACGCAGGGTTGCAAGATCGTCGGCGTCCGGCATCTGATCGTGTGCCAGCGCGAGCAAGGCCGTACCGCGCAGCTTCAGACCGTCGTCGTTGCCGCGCCATGGCACCGGCCCGAACTCGTGCCGATAGCCATAGCTGTGCTGCGGGTCGAGCGTCGCGCCGCTCTCGGCCTCGGCTTCCAGCAACAGGCCATAACCCAGGTGCGTGAGCAGATCGCGTTCGAAACGGCGCAGGGTCCATGCGGGCGGGTCCCCGCGCGCGAGACGACCGAGTGTCTCCACATAGTCGGCAAACAACGGCGGGTGCGGATCGTGGCGCTGGGTCATGCGCGCGACAAGCTCATTCAGGTACAGCGCGCACAGCAGAGCCTCGCCGGCAAGCACGATCGGCGTACCGGCTGCCTCGATCGCAGTCAACGTGGCAAGGTCGCCGCGCCCGCTCCAGCTCATGAGTACCGGCGTCAACGGCTGCAGCAACGCGCGCGGCGTACGCGCTTTTTCCCGGCGCATGCCACGCGCCACCAGGGCGACACGGCCGTGATCGCGGCTCATGCATTCCAGCAGCAACGAGGTTTCACGATAGGCGCGGCCGTGCAGGACAAAACCGGGCTGCTGTTCGACGCGCATCAATCGGAATAACCAAAACGGCGCAGCGAAGCTTCGTCGTCCGACCAGTTCTCGCGGACCTTGACCCACAGCTTGAGGAATACGCGCCGTTCGAACACCTGCTCCATCGCGCGCCGCGCCGCGCTGCCGATGATCTTGAGCTGGGCGCCGCCGGCACCGATGACAATGGCCTTCTGGCCCTCGCGCTCGACCCAGATCGTTGCCGTTATCTCGGCGCGCTTTTCGCCCTCGCGGAAATCTTCGATTTCCACGGTCGTCGCGTACGGCAATTCCTGCGCCAGACGCAGCATCAGTTGTTCGCGCACCAGCTCCGCGGCGAGAAAACGTTCGCTGCGATCGGTCAGCTCATCCTCGGCGAACACCGCTGGCGCATTCGGCAGATGTCCGAGTATGCCCCGCTCCAATTCGGCCAGGCCGTCGCGACGCCGGGCCGAAACCAGGAACACGCCATCATAGGAGTGGGTTTCGGCAATTTTCGCAATGAACGGCAAAAGCGCTTTTTTATCTTTTTGCGCATCGATCTTGTTCAGTGCCAGCAGGCGCGGTCGCCCTGAATCACTCAACGCCTTCCATACGAGTTCGTCCTCGCCGTTCCAGCGTCCGGCCTCGATCACCTGCACGGCAACGTCGGCCTCGCCGATCGCCTGGCGTGCGGCACGATTGAGTTGGCGGTTGATCGCTCGGCCGCCGTCGCTATGCAGGCCCGGCGTATCCAGGAACAGGATCTGGCCTTGCGGCCGGGTAAGGATACCCAGAATGCGATGGCGGGTCGTCTGTGGCTTGGGGCCGACGATACTCAGACGCGAACCGATCAGGGTGTTGAGCAAGGTCGACTTGCCCACATTCGGGCGTCCGACCAGTGCCGCAGTGCCACAGCGGTGGGCCTCCGGAAGCACCGGCTCAGAGGGCTGCTCTGACACTTTCCGTCCGCGATTGAGCCTGGGCCAGCGCTACCGTGGCCGCCGCCTGTTCCGCGGCGCGCCGGCTGCTGCCGCGCCCCTGCGCACGCACGTCGAGTTCGGCGATCACGCAATCAACATCGAATATCCTGGCATGGTCGGCGCCGCTGGAAGCAACGAGTTCGTAGACCGGGAGCGCCATTCCCCGTGCCTGCAGCAGTTCCTGCAGACGCGTCTTGGCGTCCTTGTCGTCGTTGAGTGCCGCGTTGCCGATGCGCTGATCGAACAGATCGCGCACGCTGGCGCGACAGGCCTGCCAGCCGCCATCGAGATAGACCGCCGCGATCAGCGCTTCGAAGGCGTCGGCGAGTATCGAATCGCGCCGGAAGCCGCCGCTCTTGAGCTCGCCGCTACCCAGCCGCAACTGGTCGCCCAGCTCCAGTTCCCGCGAGAGCCCAGCCAGCGCAGGCTCGCTGACCAGACGCGATCGCAATCGCGTCAGTTCGCCCTCGTCGGCCTTGGGGAAGCGCTCGTAAAGCATTTCGGCGACGAACATGTTTACCAGCGCATCGCCGAAGAACTCAAGGCGCTCATTGTTGTGCGCGCCGACGCTGCGATGACTCAGCGCACGCTCGCGCAGGGCCGGGTCACGAAAAACGTAGGCGAGTCCGTTGCTCAAGGATCAGGGGGTGGCGCCGCGCGTCAGATCGACCGTCTTGTCGAAATGCACGAGCAGATCGACGTTGTAGATGAATGGAAGATCCCGATCGTAGGCGATGCGCAGGCTGTGCGTACCATTCTGCGTGAGCAGCTGGATGGCCTGCCGGGGGACATCTTTCTCGTCCACGTACTGCAAATCGAACTGCACGTTCAGCTTGTTGCGGATCTCTTCGACCGAAGCGTTCTCAATGCCCGCTTCGCCCTGCAGCAGCTTCATTGATTTCACGACCCCGAAGTATTCCGTATAGGCGGGAATCAGCTTCATGGCGGCGTAGGCAAAAAAGCCCAGTACGCCGAGCAGAATCGCAAAGCCGATCATGGTGATGCCTTTTTGCGTAACATGCGTGCGCATAGTCGCCCCTATTTGATCAAGGTTCCGAGCCGTTTGAAATCGATGCCACCATCCCAGTTCATCCAGATGACGAAGGCCCTGCCGACCAGGTTCTCTTCCGGCACGAACCCCCAGTAGCGGCTGTCCTCGCTATTGTCGCGATTATCCCCCATCGCGAAATAGTGTCCAGCCGGCACCTGCCAGGTGCCTTCGCGGCCGGGCACCAGCATGCTCGATTGCAGCAGCTGGTGCTCGGCGCCTGGCAGCATTTCCTCGCGGATTTCGGCGCCGGCCATGCGCCTGCCTTCGTTGCCGCTGCCGACAAACGGGCCTATATAGGTTTGCGGAATCTCCTTGCCGTTCACGTACAGCGTCTTGTTGCGATAGGAGATTTCATCGCCCGGCAAGCCGATGACGCGCTTGATGTAGTCCTCGCCCTGCTTCTTCGGATCGTGATCGGGATTCGGATAGCGGAACACGAACACATCGCCACGTTGCGGCTCGCCGATCGGCACGATCTTGGTGCCCAGCACGGGCAGGCGCAGTCCGTAGGTGAATTTGTTCACGAGGATGAAATCCCCGACCAGCAGGGTCGGCATCATGGACCCGGAAGGAATCTTGAACGGTTCGGCAATGAACGAACGGAACAGCAATACGATCAGGATTACCGGAAAGAACGAGCGCGCATACTCGATGACGATTGGTTCGCGCAGGGCCTCCTGTGTGCGTTGCTGGCGTTCGACTTCGCTGCCGCCGGCGTCGGCCAGCGCCTGCGCGCGCGCCCTCCGCCCGCGCTGCAGGAACAACCAGTCAAGCAACCAGATGATGCCGGTAACGAAGGTCAATACGACCAGCAGAAGTGCAAAATCAAAATCCATCTATGGCTCCTTCGAAACCGGGGTCCGGCAATCGGCAATCGTAACTTCGGCTCTGGCGATTCCCCACTGCATACTTCACGCTCCCGGCTATTTGTCCACTTGCAACACGGCGAGGAAGGCTTCCTGCGGAATTTCCACCCGGCCTACCTGCTTCATTCGTTTCTTGCCTGCTTTCTGCTTTTCCAGCAGCTTGCGCTTGCGGCTTACGTCGCCGCCGTAGCACTTGGCCAGCACGTTCTTGCGCAATGCCTTCACCGTCGTGCGCCCGATGATCTGCGCGCCGACGGCGGCCTGGATCGCGACATCGAACATTTGCCGCGGGATCAGTTCCTTCATGCGCTCGGTCAGATCGCGTCCGCGCCGGTCGGCCTGAGCACGGTGGACGATGACACTGAGTGCATCGACGCGCTCGCCATTGATCAGCACGTCCAGGCGCACAAAGGGTCCGGCGGAAAAGCGCTCGAAATGATAGTCCATCGAGGCATAGCCGCGCGACACGGATTTGAGCTTGTCGAAGAAATCCATGACCACTTCGGCCAGCGGCAACTCGTAGCTGATCTGCACCTGGGTTGCCAGGTAATGGATGGAGCGCTGCGAGCCGCGCTTTTCCTCGCACAGGGTGATCACGTTGCCGACATAGGCCGGCGGAGTGAGGATATTGGCGACGATGATCGGTTCGCGGATTTCCTCGATGTAATTAGCGGCCGGAAGCTTGGCCGGATTGTCGAGCTGGATCACGCTGCCATCGGTCTGCAGCACCTCGTAGATCACGGTCGGTGCCGTGCTGATGAGATCCAGATTGTATTCGCGCTCCAGACGTTCCTGCACGATCTCCATGTGCAGCATGCCGAGGAAGCCGCAACGGAAGCCGAAACCCATTGCCTCGGAACTTTCCGGCTCGAAATGCATGGCCGCATCGTTGAGCTTGAGCTTTTCCAGCGCTTCGCGCAGCGCCGGATAGTCTTCAGCAACGAGCGGAAACAGGCCGGCGAACACGCGCGGCTGCATCTTCTGGAAACCGGGCAATGCGTGCGGCGCCGGTTTTCCCGCGTGGGTCAGGGTGTCGCCCACGGGCGCACCGTGGACGTCCTTGATCGATGCATTGACCCAGCCGACTTCGCCGGCGCCGAGCTTGTCCTTGATCTTTCGCTTGGGCGTAAAGACGCCCACCTGATCGACCTCGTGCGTGCGCCCGGTCGACATCACCAGGATCTTGTCGCGCGGCTTGATCTCGCCCTGCATCACGCGCACCAGCGACACCACGCCGAGGTAGTTGTCGAACCACGAATCGATGATCAGCGCCTGCAGACGATCCGTGTCTCCGGGTTTGGGCGGCGGAATGCGCGCGACAATTGCCTCGAGCACATCCGGCACGTTCTCGCCTGTCTTGGCGCTGATCGCGATGGCGTCGTCGGCGTGAATGCCGATCACCGCTTCGATTTCCGCCTTGACCTTGTCGATGTCGGCCGTCGGCAGATCAATCTTGTTCAGCACTGGCACCACTTCGAGGCCCATCTCGACCGCCGTGTAGCAGTTGGCGACCGATTGCGCCTCGACGCCTTGTGCCGCGTCCACGACGAGCAGCGCACCCTCGCAGGCGGCAAGCGAGCGGCTTACCTCATAGCTGAAGTCGACGTGCCCGGGAGTATCGATGAAATTGAGCTGGTATACCTGTCCGTCGCGGGCGGTATAGGGCAACGAAACGCTCTGCGCCTTGATCGTGATGCCGCGCTCGCGCTCGATCGGATTCGAATCAAGCACCTGCGCTTCCATCTCGCGCGCCTGCAGACCGCCACACAGCTGGATGATGCGGTCGGCGAGCGTGGATTTGCCGTGATCGACGTGAGCGATGATGGAAAAGTTGCGGATGTGGTTCATGCGTTGCGGCAGGCTCGAAGCGAGCCGAGCGGGCCCGCGAAAGCAGGCCCGTCACGGCAAAGCGCCCATTATCGCACGAAGGCAGTCTCCGCGCCTTGCGCCGCACGATGGGGCATTTTTGCCCCATCGGCGCTCAAAAGCCTGCGATCAGCCCTTTTCCTTGCCTTTGGGCACCGGCACAGCGACAAACTGGGTGGCGTCGTCGCGGCGGACCAGCAGCATGACCGAATCGCCGGGTTTGACGTCCTTGAGCGCGCCGTCGAATTCACCCGTGGTCTTCACCGGCTTGCGTCCGACCATGAGCACCACGTCGCCGGGCTGCAAGGCAGTGCGGCGGGCGGCGGCGCCCTTGATGTCGGAAATGACTACCCCCTGATCCTTCAGGCCGAGCTGCTTGCGCTGTTCGGCCGTCAGGTCCTCGACCACAATACCCAGCGGATTGCTCGATTTGGCCTCGCCACCCACAGTGCTGGCGAGGGCAGCCTTGTCCTGTGGCAATTCGCCGACCGTCACCGGCACGGTCATGGTCTTGCCGTCGCGGAACAGCTTCAGCTCGGCCTTGGTCCCGGGCTTGGTATTGCCCACCAGGGGCGGCAGGTCGGACGACTGCTCGATATCGTGACCGTTGTAGCTGAGAATCACGTCGCCCACATGCACGTCGGCTTTTTCCGAGGCACTGCCGGGGGTGATCTTGTTGACCAGCGCGCCGCCGCTGCGCGGCAGATCCAGGCTTTGCGCCATCGCCCGATCCACATTCTGGATCTGCACGCCGATCATGCCGCGCGACACATGGCCGCTGGCCTTGAGCTGGTCGACCGTGTTCATCGCGATATCGATCGGGATCGCGAAGGAAATGCCGACGGAACTGCCGGTATTGCTGTAGATCTGCGAATTGACTCCGACTACCTGGCCATCCAGATTGAACAGCGGGCCACCGGAGTTGCCGCGGTTGATCGGCACATCGGTCTGGATGAAGGGCACATATTGCTGGTCCGCGCCGCCGAAGCCGCGGCCGACATAGCTGATCACGCCGTGCGTCACCGAATGATCGAAATTGAACGGCGAGCCGATCGCGACCACCCATTGCCCGGGCTTGAGCTTGTTGGAATCGCCGATCGCCACGGTCGGCAGACCGGTCGCGTTGACCTTGAGCAGCGCGATGTCGGATTCGGCATCGGTGCCGACAACTTTTGCGTCCAGCTCGCGTCGATCGGACAAACGCACGACGACCTGATCGGCGCCGTCGACGACATGATTGTTGGTGAGGATGTAACCATCGCCGGAAATGACGAAGCCCGAGCCTAGCGAGACTTGCGTGCCGCTGATGCGCGGATGTCCCCCCGGACCACCCGGACCGCCCGGTCCGAAAAAGCGTTTGAAGATTTCCGGCACGTCCTGGTCTTCAGTGTCCGCGCCCTGCGCGCTGCTGTCGCCATTGTGCGTGGCCTGAATGTTGACTACCGCCGGGGCGTTCTTCTCGACCAGCTGGGTAAAGTCGGGCAAATCGGCCCATGCCCCCGCCGACACGAACGCCAGCGTCAGAAAAATGAGAGTCTTGCTAACCATGGTTTTGTACATGAATTCAACCTCAGTTTGGACAATCCGCAAACGCGGAACCGGAAAGTTCAGATCAACAGACAAGCCCGGCGTTTGAACGATGCGGCAAGCGCGAGTTCCCGACTGGACACGCCACCCGCCACCACGTTGATGGCGAGTCAGAAATGAATGCCGCGCCGCTTGCAACAACGATCGATACGGCTGCGACTACTGCTGCGGTGTCGCTTCCGGACGATTCGGTGTACCCGCCGGCGACTGCGGCACCGTCAGAAGCACATATGGCATCGAGCCGCCAACCGTACCCGCGCCGGAGGCTTCGTAGCGACGACGTGGATCGTAGCGCGGTATCGAAATCGTACCGGTGTCGAAACTCGCCGGCTGCGCGTAGTCGAAATTCACCAACGCCGGCAGCGGCGTCGGCGCAGAACGCGCATCCGGAGCCGTGGCGGGAACCAGTGCGGCAGCCACGGATGGCGCGGTTGCAGGCAGGTTGTCGATTGCCGGCCGCGTCGCCACCAGAGCAACCACGGCGACCGCCGCGGCAATCGCACCGCCGCCGGCCCAGCGCAGCAGCGCCGCGCCGCGCCGCTTGGCCATCGGTGCAGCTTCGGCGGCAATGCGCTGCATCAGGATATCGTTGAAATCGGCCCGCAACGGCAAGGCCGCCTGGCGGAGCAGCGACGCGCGCGCGACGTGGAAGCGCGACCAGCGCGGTGCCAGCCCGGCATCGGTATCGAGCCGGCGCAGCAGAAAGCGCAGTTGATCTCGCGGCAATTCGCCGTCCATGAGGGCCGAGAGTTGTTCCCCGCTTTGATCGTTGATGATTTGTTCGCTCATGATCCGGTTGCCTTGGCGTCCGTCAGCAGCGGACGCAGTTTCTGGTCGATCGCATCGCGCGCCCGGAAGATGCGGGAACGTACGGTACCGATCGGACAATTCATGGTTTCAGCGATCTCTTCATAACTCAAGCCGTCGACCTCACGCAGGGTAATTGCGGTCTTCAGGTCTTCCGGCAGTTGTTCGACCGTGGCAAACACGGTTTGTTCAATTTCCTGTCGCAACAGTTCATGTTCTGGCGTGGCCCGGTCCTTGAGCCGCGCGCCACCCTCCAGCTGCACCGCGTCGTCGATCGCTATGTCGTCGGTCGGTGGACGGCGTCCCTGCGATACGAGGTAATTCTTGGCCGTATTGGTCGCGATCTTGTACATCCACGTATAGAACTGGCTGTCGCCGCGAAATGCGGCAATTGCCCGATACGCGCGGATGAACGCTTCCTGCGCCACATCCTGGCATTCGCTCCAGTCGGAGACGTAACGCGAAATCACCCCGACCACCTTGTGTTGGTACTTGCGTACCAGAAGGTCGAACGCGCGCTTGTCACCTTTCTGCACCCTTTCAACCAGGGCCAGGTCCGTTTCTTGTTCGCCCATCCGGGCAGCACTCCGTCAGCTGGCGACCCGGTCAAGCCGGGCGGATAGACCGGCAACGATCGCCAATAGTTCAAATTTCATTTTTTCAGGCGCTCAAGGTATCGATTCGGCCGATTGCGCATTCTGGAACAGGCGTTCGCGTTCCAGCAGCAGGTTCTCGAACGTGGCCGGCGGCAGGGGGCGACAGAAAAGATAGCCTTGCAACTCCTCGCAGCCCTCGGCACGCAGGAAATCAAGGTGCTCCTCGATCTCCACACCCTCGGCGACTACGCCCCGGTTCAGATCGTGCGCCATGCCGATGGTGGCGCGCACGATGGCCTCGTCATCGGGATCCACGCCGATGTTGCGCACGAAGGTCTGGTCGATCTTGATGCGATCGGCCGGAAAGCGCTTGATGTAGTCGAGCGAGGATTGCCCGGTGCCGAAGTCGTCGATCGATATCTTGCAACCCAGATCGCGCAGTCCCTGCAGCGTTTCGAGCAGATTGGGGATCGATTTCACGCTGATGCTTTCCGTCACTTCAAGGTCCAGCAGGTTGGCTTCCAGGCCGCTCTCGCGCAGGATTCCCGCGACCATTTCCACGAGATTGGGCTGGCGCAGCTGCAACGCCGACATATTCACGCCAACGCGCAAATTCAAGCCAAACCGCGTTTGCCAGCGCTTGGCGTCGGCGCATGCCGTGCGCATCACCCATTCGCCGATCGGGATGATCAGGCCGTTTTCCTCGGCCAGCGGGATGAAGAAGCCCGGACTGATCATGCCCAGTTCCGGGTGTTCCCAGCGGATCAATGCCTCCATGCCGGCGATGTCTTCGGTCTGCGCCTCGACCTGGGGCTGGTAATAGACGCGCAGCTCGTTGTTGCGCTCAGCCATGCGCAGTTTTGCTTCCAGGGCCAGGCGTTGCTGATGCGATTCCTCGGGCACGGCGACGTAGGTCTGGAAATTGTTGCGGCCCATGCCCTTGGCGCTGTACATGGCGACATCCGCGTGCTTGAGCAGGCGTTCGGCGCTGGTCGCATCGTCGGGGTAGAAGCTCACGCCGATGCTCGCGGTGATGTGCAATTCCGCGCCGTCGGCCAGGGTCAGGGGGACTTCCATCACGCGCACGATCTTCTCGGCGATGCGCATCACGTCGTCGCGCTGCACGATATGGCGCAGGATCATCGTGAATTCGTCGCCCGCATAGCGCGCGACGGTATCGGATGCGCGCACGCTGGCACGCAACCGCTTGGACACGGCGATGAGAACCTGGTCGCCGACGCCGTGACCCAGCGAATCGTTGATGTTCTTGAAGCGATCCAGATCGACGAACAGCACGGCGAACATCTCCCCCGTGCGGTGCGCTTCCTTGATCGTGGTCTCCAGGCGATCGTTGAACAGCAGGCGGTTCGGCAGGCCGGTCAGCGCGTCCTGCAGGCCCTTGGCGCGCCCTTGTTCGCGCGCGCGCCGCAATTCCAGCTCCAGGGCAAGCCGCGCCGCAATCACGCGCAGGGTATCGACTACCAGGGTCCCCGCCGGCAGTGCGCGCCGGCGCGCCAGCATCATCGCGCCGAGCGTGTTCTGGCGCTCGTCGCGCAGCGGCAAGCCGATAAAAGTATCAAAATGGGAAAAAGCAAGAAATTTATCCTGCTCGATGATCTTCCACGCCTGATCGCCATGGATCAGCGTTTCACCATCGAGCAGGCGTTTGAGCGTCGACTGCTTGAGCGGATCCGGTGCTTCCGGCGGCATGCTCGCGCGCTGGTACGTCAACAGCGGCTGCGCCTCCTCGGCGTGCTCCGGGCGCGCCGACACCAGCATGACGAAATCCAGATCGAGCCAGTCGCTGAGCAGCTTGACGACGCGGCTCAAGCCTTCATCGCCGCCGCCGCACTCGGCCGTGGCGGCGATCAGCCCAAGCGCCGCCTGGTAGCGCGCGGTATCGACCGGCTCGCGGAACGTGGTGACATGCACCAGCCGGCCATACTGCACAGCCAGGCGCATGTGTGCGTCCACGACATAGGCCCCGCCATCGCCGCGCGGCTTGCGGCAGCGGTAGTGAACATTGCCTTCCCGCCCGAGTTGGGCTAGCAGGGTCATGCGCTGTTCGCGACTGTGGGTAAGGTCCAGCGAATCCAGCGGTTGACGCGTCACCTGCGCGCGGGAAAATCCCGAACGTTGCTCGAAGGTCGCGTTCGCATCGATGATGGCGCCACTTTTCGGATCGGAGACGATGATTTCGTCGAGACTGCCTTCGAACGCAAACTGATAACGGTCGGTGCCGGGCGCCGGCGCCGCGCTGGTGCGCTGGTGCGCCGCGAGCACGTGGCGCACTCGCGCCAGCACCTCGCTGGAATCGACCGGACTGCGCATCCATTCGATCACGCCCGGCGGCGCGCGATTCCAGTCCCATTGGCGTTGCGCCGGATCGGCGGCGGCGATCCCGATGACTGGCACTTGCGCCAGGCGCGCATCGCCCTTGAGCTGGGTGCAGAACGCGACCGCTTCCTGGGCCGCGCCGGCAAATTCCATCACCACCACGTCGATCTGCGGATCCTGCTCCAGGAACGACAACGCCTCCTGCAGATCCTTGGCGGTGTACACCGCATCGAAATTCTCCGCATCCAACGTATCGAACAGCACGCGGCGATCGTCGCGCTGGGTCGTCACGATAAGTACCGAGCTCTGGGCGGCCTCGTCGCGCATCAGGTCACCCAGCGCCCGTCACGCAACCGCGGGCGGGCACTCGCGAGCGCCTGATGCGAGATGCGCTCGACCAGTTCGTCCAGCCCTTCCGGAAGATGCACCTGCTCGCCGATGAACACTATCTTGCGACCGTTGCCGGTACGGATGCGCGAGATCTGTCGCAACAGACCGATATTGGGCGCGCGCAGATGTTCGGCAAAGTCGATGAACAAATACACGCCGAACTGCATGCTTTGCAGGATATAGCGCAATGCCTCCGTGACGCGCT
Source organism: Rudaea sp. (assembly GCA_031291055.1). Taxonomy (GTDB): domain Bacteria; phylum Pseudomonadota; class Gammaproteobacteria; order Xanthomonadales; family Rhodanobacteraceae; genus Rudaea. Next base: position 46,870 of record JARLJU010000085.1, read on the forward strand.
TGGAGCCCGGCACGCGCAGATCGCGTTCGCGCAGGCTGGTGATGCCCGCGTCTTCCTGCCAGTAGTAAACCGACTTTCCGCTGCGCAGCGCCAGCAGCCGAAACTGGGCGAGCACGTCCGCCGCATCCGGCGTCTCGATCGCAATCAGGTTCTGTGGCGATTGCACGATGCGCTCGAACAGCTTGGGTGTGACGAATACTTCGGCGACGTTCTGGGCCACGTTGACCACTTTTCCCCTTTGCGCACGGGCAAACGCGTCCGGCGATTGACCGGAGGCGCAGCTTGCCCGGATTATAGCCGTCCCGCCCGCCGCACGCTTGAGGCCGCCATGTTCGAAGGATTGCGCTTTACCCATTGGAAGGCCGAGACCGACGCCAACGGCGTGGTGCTGCTCACGCTCGATCGCGCCGATGCCTCGGTCAATGCCCTCAATCGCGCCGTGCTGGACGAACTGGCACAAATTGTCGAACGTCTGTCGTTCGAACTTCCTAAAAGCGTCGTGATCCGTTCCGGCAAGTCCGGCGGCTTCATTGCCGGCGCCGATATCCACGAATTCGAAGGCTACGAAAAAAGGGGCACGATGCTGGCCAGCATCGAAAACGGCCAGCGCGTGTTCCAGGGCCTGGCACGCCTGCGCTGCCCGACTGTCGCCGCGATCCACGGGTATTGCATGGGCGGCGGTACCGAACTGGCGCTAGCCTGCCGTTATCGCGTCGCCACGCACGATCCGTCGACGAAAATCGGCCTGCCCGAAGTCATGCTCGGAATCCACCCTGGATGGGGTGGAACTGCGCGTCTACCGCGCCTGATCGGCGCGCCGGAAGCGCTGTCGATCATGTTGACCGGCCGCGCCGTGGGCGCCGAGCAGGCGAAATCGATGGGGCTGGTCGACGCACTGACGACGCCAGAGCTGCTGGTGGAGACCGCGAAGGAAATCGCCCGCCGGCGGCCTCAGCGCCCGCTGGAGCAACGCGCGAAGGCCTGGGCGACGAATATCTGGCCGGTGCGCCAGATCCTCGCCCAGATCGTGCGCAAGCAAACCGCGGCCAAGGCACGTCCCGATCAATATCCGGCGCCGTTCGCGCTGATCGAAGTCTGGCGCCGCGGCGGATCGAGCGTCAGCCAGCGCCTGAAACTCGAAGCCCGCTCGGTGGCCAAGCTCGCGCAGACGCCGGCCTGCCGCAATCTGGTACGCGTATACTTTTTGCAGGAACGCCTCAAGGGCCTGGGCGCAGGCAGCAATGCTGCCATCAAGAACGTCCATGTCATCGGCGCCGGCGTCATGGGCGGCGATATAGCGGCCTGGTGCGCCTTGCGTGGTTTCGCCGTGACCCTGCAGGACCGCGAGATGAAATTCGTCCAGCCGGCGCTGGACCGCGCCCAGGATCTTTTCGCCAAGCGTCTGAAGACGCCTGACCGCATCGCCCCGGTCGCGGCGCGACTGAAGGCCGATGTCGATGGCAAGGGCATTGCCGACGCCGACCTGGTAATCGAAGCGATTTTCGAGAATCTCGAGGCCAAGCAAGAGCTCTACCGCAAGACCGAACCCGCCATGAAGGCCGATGCCCTTCTCGCCAGCAATACTTCGAGCATTCCGCTCGATGAATTGCGAACGGCGGTCGCCAAGCCGGCGCGCTTCCTCGGCCTGCACTATTTCAATCCGGTCGCGCAGATGCCTCTCGTCGAAATCGTCCAGCAGGATCAACTCGATGCCGGCAACGAAAAGCGTGCTCTCGCTTTCTGCAAGGCCATCGACAAGCTGCCAGTCCCGGTCAAGGGCACGCCGGGCTTCCTGGTCAACCGCATCCTCATGCCCTACCTGCTCGAAGCCTTGCGCCAGTACAAGGAAGGCGTGCCCGGACCGGTGCTGGACAAGGCGGCGAAGAAATTCGGCATGCCGATGGGACCGATCGAACTGGCCGATACCGTTGGCCTGGACGTTTGCGCATCGGTCGGCAAGGAACTGGCGCCATTCCTCGGCATCGATATTCCACAAGGCCTGGACGATCTGCTCGCCGCCGGCAAACGCGGCAAGAAAACCGGTGAAGGTCTATACAAATGGGAAAATGGCAAGCCGGTCAAACCCGAGGTCGATCCCAACTACCAGGCGCCGACGGACATCATCGAACGCATGATCCTGCCGATGCTCAACGAGTCGGTCGCCTGTCTGCACGACGGTGTGGTCGCCGACGCCGACCTGCTCGATGCCGGCGTGATCTTCGGCACCGGTTTCGCGCCGTTCCGCGGCGGCCCGATCCAGCATATCCGCAGCGAAGGTGCCGACAAGATCAAAGCGCAGCTCGATACGCTGGCGGGCAAGTACGGCAAGCGCTTTGCGCCCAAAGCAGGGTGGGACAGTGCGGCGCTGAAGGCATAAAATTCGTCGTGCCAGCAGTCGCTGCAGGAATGGCGACTTAGATCTAGTCGTCCTCGAAGCGCTGCGACCCGAACGGCTTTGGCGTCCGCTTCGTCGGCGAGATGCCCGACGTCACGCCTTGCCACACCGCCAACGCATCGCGCGTGGCGGCGACATCGTGCACGCGCACGATCATTACTGCACGTTGCACGGCGATAAGCGCCGCGGCGGCGGAACCGATGGCGCGGTCGGCATGTTTCCCCTGTCCGGTCAGCGCGCCGATCATCGCCTTGCGCGAGAGGCCCGCCATCAGCGGCACGCCAAGCGCGGCGAATTGATCGAGCGCGCGCAACAGCGCGAGATTGTGTTCCAGCGTCTTGCCGAAACCGAAACCCGGATCGACGACAATGCGTTTCTTGTCGATACCTGACATCTCGCAGGCGAAGATGCGCTCAGCGAGAAAACGCCGCACGTCGGAAACCACATCATCGTACTGCGGATCTTCCTGCATCGTGCGCGGTTCGCCGAGCATGTGCATCAGGCACACCGGTACTTTCAATCCGGCCGCCGCATCGAGCGCACCTTCGCGACGCAACGCACAGACGTCGTTGATCATGCCGGCGCCCGCGGCAACGGCAGCACGCATGACTTCGGGCTTCGATGTGTCGATCCAGATCGGCACGGCGCATTCGCATGCGAGGCGTTCGATGACTGGAATCACCCGCCGCAATTCTTCCTCGACCGGAATTTCGTCCGCGCCAGGCCGCGTGGATTCGCCGCCGACGTCGAGCGCGTCCGCGCCTTCTTCGACCAGCCTCAATCCATGCGCAATCGCTGCGTCCGGCGACGACCAGCCATCGCCGGAAAACGAGTCCGGAGTGACATTTACGATGCCGGCAATGCGCGGGCGATCGAGCACAAGTTCGCGACCATTGCAGTCGAGTGTGAGTGTGATGTCGAACATCATTCGGACCCGTCGGAATTGTTCACGGTGTTGGTTTGGCGCAGCGCAGGGACGAAGATCGAATCTTCCCAGAGTGCTGTCACACCCGCATCCCGGGTGGTGTACCCGTGGTCCAGCCAGGTGAAGGCAAGATCGGCATCACCTCGTAACGCAGAAACATCGACGATGTAAAACGGGGCGAATTCCGCATCGAGCCGGATCATTTCTGCCAGTTGCGCCTGCCCCTGAGTATTGTCGCCCCGCGCAAACCAGGTCAGGGCCAACGCGGGCCTTCGAATAGCGGCATCGACTTCGGCTTTCACCGCAAAGAACGGCGCTGCACTCACGGTGACATCCCCTGCATCGTCGGAACCTGGACGGGCTCGCAGGGAGTTTCGACAACTGCGAGGCTGCATGCAAGCCGCCGTGCCGGCGACTCGCATTCCTGGCGGCGCCATCGCGCAGCGAATCAGTGCTGTGTCGCAGTTCCACCAATCGGCGCGGCTGGCTTGCCTACTCCCGGCGTGCCGCTGTTGCCGCCTGCATCGGTTGGCTTCTGCCAATCCTTTGGCGGTCCTGGTGTACGCCCTTCCATGATCGCGCTGATCTGCTCGACGTCGATGGTTTCATACTGCAGCAAGGCATCGGCCATGATGTGCAGCTTGTCGAGATTGGTCGTCAGCAATTCGCGCGCACGGTGATACGCGGTGTCGATCACGCTGCGTACGACCTCATCGATCTTGCGCGCGGTTTCCTCCGACACATGCTTGTGCTGGGTGACAGAACGACCAAGAAAGACCTCGTCTTCTTCATCGCTGTAAGTCATCGGCCCGAGTTCCGGCGAAAGGCCATACTTCGTGGCCATGTCGCGGGCCAGCGTAGTCGCACGCTGGATGTCGTTCGATGCGCCGGTCGTCACTTTGTCGTCGCCGAAGATCAGTTCCTCGGCGACACGCCCGCCGTACAGACTGGCGAGGCGGCTTTCCAGGAATGTCTTGCTGTGGCTGTAGCGGTCAGCCTCGGGCAGGAACAGGGTCACGCCAAGCGCCCGCCCACGCGGTATAATTGTGACTTTGTGGACAGGGTCATGATCAGGCACCAGCCTGCCGACGATGGCATGGCCGGCTTCGTGATAGGCGGTGAGTTTCTTCTCGTCCTCGCTCATCAGCATCGAGCGACGCTCGCTGCCCATCATGATCTTGTCCTTGGCGCGTTCGAAATGGTCCATGGTCACATCGCGGCAATTGCTGCGTGCGGCGAACAACGCCGCCTCGTTGACCAGGTTGGCCAGATCGGCCCCGGAAAAACCCGGCGTACCGCGCGCGATTACGGTGGGATTGACATCGGTGCCGAGCGGCACCTTGCGCATATGCACCTTCAGGATCTGTTCGCGGCCGCGCAGATCCGGCAGCGGCACGACCACCTGACGGTCGAAGCGACCCGGACGCAGCAGGGCCGGATCGAGCACGTCCGGACGGTTCGTCGCCGCAATGATGATTACGCCCTCATTGCCCTCGAAGCCGTCCATTTCGACCAGCAACTGGTTGAGCGTCTGCTCGCGCTCGTCGTGGCCACCACCGAGGCCGGCGCCGCGATGGCGGCCAACGGCGTCGATTTCGTCGATGAAGATGATGCAGGGTGCGTGTTTCTTCGCCTGCTCGAACATGTCGCGCACGCGCGAAGCACCGACACCGACGAACATTTCCACAAAGTCGGAGCCGGAAATTGTGAAGAATGGCACTTTTGCCTCGCCGGCAATCGCTTTCGCCAGCAGGGTCTTGCCGGTACCCGGCGAACCGACCATCAGCACGCCGCGCGGAATGCGTCCGCCGAGCTTCTGGAACTTCGCGGGGTCGCGCAGGAATTCGACCAGTTCCTGGACATCGTCCTTGGCTTCGTCCACTCCGGCGACATCGGCGAACGTGATCTTGACCTGGTCTTCGCCCTGCAGGCGCGCGCGCGAACGCCCGAAGCTCATTGCCCCACGCCCGCCGCCGCCAGCCTGCATCTGGCGCATGAAATAGATCAGCAGGCCGATGAAGATCAGGAATGGCACCCAGTCGAGCAGGATGCGCCACAGCGCGCTGCTGTTGTCCGCGGGTTCCTGATTGACCTGAACGCCGTGCGAGCGCAGCGTCGGGATCATCTGGCTGTCGTCCAGCGGCGCCACCGTCTGCAAGGGGGTACCGTCCTTGCGCTTGCCGGCGATCGTCGACGGCATCGTCGCGCTGATCGTGACCTGGGCGATGGCATTGTTTTCGACCTGTTGCATGAAATCCGAATACGACACGTTGCTGGGCGACGTGCTGCGGGGATTGAAACTCTGGAACACCGCGATCAGGACGACCGCAATCACCACCCAGAGCAACAGATTCTTGGCCATATCGTTCATGCGCACATCACCTTTTCGTAATTGGTTTGCGGAACCCGGCTCCTGCCGCTGCCTGCACACCAGCGGCCACGGCCAAGCCGCACCACTTTCGTCGCCGCAAGCGAAAACCGCTTGTCGCTCGCTACCTCCATGTATCGATAGCTGCTATCCGCGCTTGCCTGTGGCCAGCGCATAGACCTCGGCGCTGCGGGCACGCGACGCCTTGGGTTTGCGAATGCTGACGCGCTCGTAGCCGGCACGCAAGCTTTTCAGGTATTCGTCGGAGCCGCGGCCCTGGAACAGTTTGACCAGAAACGCGCCACCGGCCTTGAGATGCACGGCAGCAAATTCCCTAGCCACTTCAGCAAGATGCATGCCTCGCGCCTGATCCGCCACGTTCACACCGCTGATATTGGGCGACATATCGGACAGCACAAGGTCGACGAGGGCGCCATCGAGTATTGCCTCCAGTTGCTGAACGACAGCATCCTCGCGGAAATCGCCTTCGATGATTTCGACACCGGCAATACCCTGCATCGGCAGGATGTCCAGCGCCACCACGCGGCCACCGTCGCCCAGACGCTGACGTACCATCTGCGACCAGCCTCCGGGGGCCGCGCCCAGATCGACTACGACCATTCCCGGCTTCAGCAGGCGATCGCGCTCCAGCAATTCTTCCAGCTTGAATACGGCACGCGAACGCCAGCCTTCGCTTTGCGCGCGCTTGACGAAGGGATCGCTGAAATGCTCCTGGAGCCAGCGGTGACTGGATTTGCTGCGGGGCACCGTGGACTCAGCCCATCCGGCCGCGCGGGGAAAATGAATGCTGCATGGCGGCATGATACGCTGTACTGCCCCGCCTTGCCGCGATCCGCACCATACCGATGAGCCTGACTCCCAGCCAGAAACGCTATTTGCGCGGCCTCGCGCACGCACTGAACCCGGTCGTGATGACCGGCAACAAGGGCGTTACCAATGCCGTCATCAAGGAATTTTCGATCGCGCTGGACCATCACGAGCTGGTCAAGGTCAAGCTTGGCAGTGACGACCGCGCCGACCGCGCCGCGCAAATCGCCGCGCTGGCCGAACCCAGCGGCGCGGAAGTCGTGCAGACGATCGGCCGCGTTGCCTGCTTTTACCGGCACAACGCAAAGCAGCCGCGACTCGCGCTGCCGAAATAGTTCACCCGATGCAACTGACCGAACACCGCAACGAGCGCGAATTGTTCGTGCGCCATGCCGGCGCCGATTCCGTCACGGTCGTCGATCGCAGGTTCGAGCGCAGCCTCGTCGTGGCTGCCGATCGTGTGCTTGAGGACTTCCCCGCGCACAGTGTCGCCGATCTGGACGCCGCCACCGTCGCAAGCGTGCTTGCGCTGCAGCCGGAAGTGGTGCTGCTCGGCACCGGCCCGCGTGTGATCTTTCCGACGCAGGCCGTGCTTGCCGAATTCCTCAAGCGCGGCATCGGCCTGGAGACGATGGACAACGCCGCGGCCGCACGCACGTTCAACGTGCTGGTCGGCGAAGGTCGGCGCGCGGTTGCGATCTTCCTGCTGCCGGACGCGTCACGCCCGGATCAGCCGCGACCGGATCACTGACGGTAGCTTTCCGCGTTGACCAGGGCGCGTAGGCGCGCGAGCGCCTCGCTCTGGATCTGGCGCACGCGCTCCCTCGTCAAGCCCAGTTCCCCGGCGATCTCGGCGAGCGTCTGCGTACCTTCGTCGTTGAGTCCGTAACGGCGCTCCAGCACCAGGCGCTGGCGCGGCGGCAATTGCCCCATCCACACGCGGATACGAACACCTGCCGCTTCATCGATCGCCAGTGGCGCCGCGCTGTCCACGGCCATCTGTTCCATCAGCGCACGATCGTCGCTATCGGACAAGGGCGCATCCAGCGAGCTGATGCGTTCGGTCACGCAGAACAGTTCGGCGACATCGCTGCCGGATTTTCCCACCATCTGCGCCAGTTCATCCATGCCCGGCATGCGCGCATTGGCGGCAACGAACTGGCGCCGCGCGCGCAGGATCTGCGCAAACTCGCGCAGCACATGTACCGGCACTCGCACCGTCCGCCCCTGCTGCATCAACGCGCGCTGCACGGCCTGGCGAATCCACCAGACGGCATAGGTGGAAAACCGTAACTTGCGTTCGGGGTCGAATTTTTCCACGGCGCGCATCAGGCCGATATTGCCTTCCTCGATCAGGTCGAGCAGGGGTACGCCGCGGCCGACATAGCCGCGCGCCACCGTCACGACCAGGCGCAGGTTGGCCTCGATCATCTGCCGGCGCGCATCGGCATCGCCGCCACGCAGGCGTTCGGCCAGTCGCCATTCGTCGGTCGCAGCCAACAACGGGATCAAGCCGATTTCATTCAGATACGCGCTGGTGGAATTGCGCGTTTCTTCATCCTGCTGCGGTTCGACAGCATCGACCAGTTCGAGCAATTCCTCGGCGTCGAGTTCTTCGTCGGAATCGCGCACGTTCATACGGCGAGGATACTCGTTTTGTGACGTGCCGACGCCAACTTCAACGTACCGGCAGATAGTCCAGCGGGTTCACCGGCTTGCCGTTCTTGCGAATCTCGAAATGCAGCTCCTCGCGTGCGCTGGCGCTGGATCCCAACTCGGCGATCTGCTGACCGCCCTTGACCTTGTCGCCTTCCTGCACCAGACGCTTGCGGTTGTGGCCGTACGCCGAGAGAAAGCTGGCGTTGTGCTTGACGATGATAAGTTCGCCGTAGCCGAGCAGGCCATTGCCGCTGTAGACGACTTCGCCATCGGCTGCGGCGAGTACCGCGTCGCCTTCCTTGCCGGCGATGTCGATGCCCTGGCGCGTCTGGTCGCCGCTGACGTAGGTACCGACAACCTTGCCATTGCCCGGCCAGCGCCAGGTGACGCCGCCGGCGTTGAGTTGGGCGGTGCTGTCGGGCCTGTCCGTGGTTTCTGCCGCCACGCCGACTGCTGCGTCGCTGATTGCTGGCGCCGGTTTGGCGGGCACGGCAGGCGGTGCGGATGGAGTCGGCGCCAGTTCAATGTCGGCTGCCTGGGGCGTCCGCTCGGCGGGTGCCCCGGTTGCAGTGGCAGGTGGCTTCGGCGGCGATAGTGCATTGTCCACATGTGGATTCGGCGCAGGCGCAGGCAGCACGCTCACGCTCGTCACCGTCGCGCGATCCGGTGCTGCACTCGCGACGGCGGCGCCTGCCGTCGGCGCCGCCCCTGGCAATGGCGCACCCAGTCGCAATTCCTGTCCCGCGTAAATGCGATACGGCGGCACGATGCGATTCCATGTCGCCAGATCGCGGTAGTCCAGGCCATGATTGAACGCGATCGCGTACAAGGTGTCGCCGCGCATCACCCGATAGCTGTCGCCGCCGGCTGTCCTGGCCCGTGCCGGAATTTCGCGCGGTGAGCGTGCCGGCCCTGTCGCATTGCCGCCGAGCGAAAGGTCCTCGACGGGTGCCGGAGGATTGGATGAGCAGCCGGCCAGCAAAAGCGCGCAGGCGCCAAGGACCGCCAGGCCGTTTTGTTTGGATATGCGCAAGCGTCGGATCATGGCGGTGGCGTCAGCGCAGGAAGCGGAAGTAGATCACGACCAGGGTAATCAGCAGGAGCGCACCCCAGCCGATCCATTCGATCCAGCGGTGCAATGCCGCTTCGGCTTTCGCCCCGCCGAAGCGGATCGCACCGGCCACGGCGAAAACGCGCTTGCCGCGCCCGATCAGCATGCCCGGAATGAAGGCCAGCATCGGCACGCCGACGATGCCGCAGGCCCAGGTGGCGATTTTCAACGGAATCGGCAGGAACCCCGCCGCCACCAGCAACCAGAATGCCTTGAATGGGTTCTCGCTCATTGCCGCACGCAAGTTGTCGACCTGTGCATCCAGGGTCGGCAGCCAGCCGATGTCCGCCAGCGCCGGCCGCAGCATATCGAAGGCAAAATGACCCAGCGCATAACCGACGAATGATCCGAGCAGCGACCCGCCGAGACTGATCGCGGCGTAGCGCGCCCAGCGTTGCGGCTTTGCCAGCGCCATCGGCGCGAGCATGATCTCCGGTGCGATGGGGAAAATGAACGCTTCCACGAAGCTCAGGACGGCCAGATAGAACTCGGCGTCCGGGCGTGCGGCCCAGCGCAGGGCAAACTCGTACAAGCATTTGAAAATTCGCATCAGCCGAGGCCACTCAGCAGCGGCACGAAGCTGACGTCGCCAAGCGACTCCCCTGCCCATTTCTTGCCATCGTGCCGGTAGCGCAGCAGGCGCTGCGCGCCGGCCGGCCCGACCGGCGCGATCAGCACGCCGTCTTCCGCCAGTTGCTCAAACAGGACCGGATCGATCACTTCGCCGGCGGCGGTCATGATGATCGCGTCAAACGGCGCGTGTTCGGGCCAGCCGAGTTTGCCGTCGTCGTGTTTGGAGCGGACGTTTTCAATGCCCAGCTTGCGAAAGCGGCGGCGCGCATTGCGCAGCAGTTCCTCGATGCGTTCGACCGTGTATACCGTTGCCACGAGCGCTGCCAGCACTGCGGCCTGATAGCCCGAACCGGTGCCGATCTCCAGTACCTTCGTGGGCAGCTTGCGCTCAATCAACGCTTCGGTCATGCGCGCCACGACCCAGGGTTGCGAGATGGTTTGCGCCTGCCCGATCGGCAATGCGGTGTCCTCGTAGGCGCGCGAGGCCAGCGCTTCCTCGACGAACAAATGCCGCGGCAGACGACGCATCACATCCAGCACACGCCGCTCGGTGATGCCGGTTGCCTTCAGACGATCGATCAGGCGGTCGCGCGCGCGCTGCGAAGTCATGCCCAGGCCGCGCGCCTCGGGCGTGGGACGCGAAAATACGTTCATGCGCCGGCGCTCAGTTCCAGGGCCAACGAACCGACCCAGCTGCTGACCTTTTCCAACGCCTGGTAACGGGTCAGGTCGACCTGGATCGGCGTGATCGAAATATAGCCTTCACGGATCGCGTGGAAATCGGTACCGGGACCCGCGTCCTCGGCTTCGCCGGGCGGACCGATCCAGTAGATCGGACGGCCGCGTGGATCGGTCTGGCGGATGCATGGCTCCGAACGGTGGCGGCGCCCGAGCCTGGTCACCGCGAAACCGCGCAACTCGGCCCAGGGCCGGTCGGGCACGTTGACATTGAGGATGGTGTCGGCCGGCAGCGGATCGACCAGCAGACGCTGCATGATCGCCAGCGCGGCCTGCGCCGCACTGTGGAAGTGTTCGCCATTGTGATCTTTTGCTGCCAGCGAGACCGCAATCGCCGGCAGACCCAGGAAGCGCCCCTCCATTGCCGCCGAGACGGTGCCGGAATAGATCACGTCGTCGCCAAGATTGGCAGAGTTGTTGATCCCGGAAACGACGATGTCGGGCTCATGTTCGAGCAATCCGGCCAGCGCCAGATGCACACAATCGGTCGGCGTACCGGCCACGCGATAGCGTCCGTCTTCCAGACGCGTCACGCGGATCGGCTGATCCAGGGTGAGCGAATTGCTCGCCCCGGAACGGTCGCGATCCGGCGCCACGACGGTCACCTCGCCTACCACCGACAACCGGCGTGCCAGTATCAGAATTCCGGGCGCGTCCACACCATCATCGTTGCTTACCAATACGCGCATGCGGCTTCTTGTTGTGCGGCGGAAATGAGTTCCAAGCTGGCGATTGTACTGGAGCGGTGCCTCGAACTGAATGCGATTGGCTGTCGGCACCGATTGCACGACCCGGCCGTTGTTTCGTCAGCGTCGGAACGGCAGCCGGCAATCATCCACTCTGCTAAGCTGCGATCACGATGCCCAGGCAGCGCAAGACCGAAGTCAGCCCGGAGGATTTGCGCCTGTTCGAGCAGGCCGTCGGTCCAGTACGCCGCATCGCTGCACAGCGCACGGTCGCCTCGCGTCCTCGGCCGGAGCCGGAACCACGCCAGTCGCAGCTGGATGAAGCGCGCGTCGCCGGCGAACTGATGCGCTCGGCGATCGATCCTGCGGAAATCGAAATCGGCGAGGAACTGAGCTACCTGAAAGCCAGCCTCTCACCGCGTCTGTTGCGCCAGTTGAAGCGCGGATATTTCAGCGTCGCCGACGAGATCGACCTGCACCAGATGACGGCGAATGTCGCGCGCATCGCGATCAAGCAGTTTCTCGACGAGAACAAACGCGACGGGCGTCTGTGCGTGAAGATCATCCATGGCAAGGGCCTGCGCTCGCGCGCCGACGGACCGGTGCTCAAGCGCCTGGTCGATGGCATGCTGCGTCAGCGCGCCGATGTGCTCGCGTTCGCCTCGGCCAAGCCGGCCGAGGGCGGCACCGGTGCCGTGATCGTGCTGTTGCGGCAGGCCTGAAGTGCCGGATCCGCTTCAGTTGCCACCGTTGCCGTCGGCGACATGGGTCTTCTGCGGATAATTGAGCCAGATCAGCTTGGCGCCGCGATCCAGCGCCCAGCGATTCACCGTGGCCACCTTGTCCATATCGATGTCGTTACTGGTCAGCGATGTCTTGGATGCCGAATCCGCATGCATACCCATACCGCCGGGACCGGCACATGCAGCAAGCCCCAAAACCATTCCCACCGCGAGAACGAAAACTGCCTTGCTCATGGCAACCTCCGCATTGTCTGCAGCGCGAGCGGCGAACAAGCCGTTCGATGCTCAGTATAGGCGCGACGGCAAGGACGATGTTGCTGAAATGGCGCGATGCGTCGGGCTCAAGCCATTGCGGCCGAAGGCGATTGCCAAAGGCAAATCTCTCTGAGCAGGGTCGTCGCGTAGGCGCCGGAACCCAGGTGGAATTCCAGTTGCAACTCGGTGTCCGACAGCCAGCGAGCCGCCAGATCGCGCGGTCGCAGCGCCAGGGCACGCCGTTCCTGGCGCAATCCGTTGGCAACGAGTCCGGCCGCAAGTTCGGGATTTGCAGCGACAACGGCGCGCTCGATTTCAGCAACAGCGCCGCCGGAGCGCAAGGCGCCTTCACCCCACAGCGGCCCGGTAGGATCGATGTCGCCGCGCGCATGCCGCTCGATCAATTCAGGCGTGGACGCTTCCGGACCGAAAATGCTGTGGCTGCCAGCCAGCATCCAGACTTCACCGTCGAGCGGCCGGCTCCAGTCGCCGCGTTCAACCCGCGCGGCAAGTATACAATTGAACAAATGCGCGCGCGCTGCCGACAGCAGCAACGAGCGCTCGTGGCGCTGGATGCGCCTGCCCGCGAACATGGCGAGGGCGTGGTTGATGTTCTGCCCGGCCCGGCCAAAACGCTGCTCGCCGAAGTAGTTCGGCACGCCGGCATCTGCAATCGATTCCAGCAATTGTTCTGCGGCGGCGCGCTCGCCGTGGACGCCGCGCAGCACAATCCGGAAGAAATTGCCTTTGAGCGCACCGCGTTTCAGTTTGCGGCCGTGGCGCGCGAATTCGATGACACGGAATTCCGCATGCGTGAGCGCCGCCCAGTCCGGATCGCGCTTGCCGGGCAGGTGCAGCGAAAACGTCTGCCGCGCAACCGCGTGGCGATCCTTCATGCCGGCGTAGCTCACCGCCTCGACGCCGACGCCGGCGAAACGCGCGAGTTCCCTGGCGACCCAGTCGGTATTCGCACCGCGTTTTTCCACGCGCAGGAACACATGCTCGCCGGCGCCATCGGCCGCGAAGCCGAGATCTTCGTCGACGAAGAAATCCTCGGGTGTTGCACGCAATATTCCGGTCAGCGGCGGTCCACCGTAGGCGCACGGCAGATCGGTGGGGTCGTCGGCCATGCTCAGCTCGCCGGCAACAGCAAGACGACAGCCAGCGCGGCAATGCCTTCGCCACGGCCGGTGAAGCCGAGTTTTTCGCTGGTCGTGGCCTTGACGCTGACCTGGTCGATGCTGCAGCCGAGATCGGCGCCAAGGTTCGCGCGCATCGCCTGCGCGTGCGGCAGTATCTTCGGCAATTCGCACACGATGGTGATATCCGCATTGCCAGGCACGAATCCATTTTGCCGCATCAGCTGCGCGCAGCGGCGCAGAAAGATGCGGCTGTCGGCGTCGCGCCAGCGCGCGTCCGAAGGCGGGAAATGCGTACCGATGTCGCCTAGCGCCAGCGCGCCGAGGATCGCATCGCACAAGGCGTGAATGGCAACGTCGCCGTCCGAATGCGCGACGATGCCATGCGCGTGCGCGATGCGCACGCCGCCGAGCACCACATGGTCGCCCGGTCCGAATGCGTGAACGTCGAATCCCTGGCCGATGCGCATCAGCTTTTCCCCAGAAGAAATTCCGCCAAGGCGAAATCCGGCGGCGTCGTTACTTTGATATTGCTCTCGGCGCCCTCGATCAGCAAAGGTCGCTGCCCGGCGTGTTCCATCGCCATTGCCTCGTCGGTGACGGCAATGCCGGCCGCGCGCGCCGATTCCAGCGCCGCGACAAGCTCGCCGTAGCGGAACAGCTGTGGCGTCAGCGCACGCCAGCGCGACTCGCGCGGCTCGGTGGCGGCGACCCGGTTTTGCACATCGGCGCGCTTGAGCGTGTCACGCAGCGGCGCCGCGAGCAGACCGCCGCCAGCGGCCGTGCCAAGGTCCAGCAGCCGGGAAATATCGTCGGCGGCAATGCACGGTCGCGCGGCATCGTGTACAAGTATAAATTGTCCATCGGCGACGATGGCTCGCAACGCGGCCAGCCCTGCCAGCACTGAATCGGCGCGTTCGTTGCCGCCGATGGCGATGCGCACCGGCTTGTCGTGCAATTGCGTCATCTGCGGCCACAGGCGATCATCCGCGGCCAGCACCACCATCAGCCCGGCGATGCGCGGATGCGCAGCCAGATGTTCCAGCGTATGCAGCAGCAGGGGCTTGCCGGCGATCGGCAGATATTGCTTCGGCGTGTCGCCGCCAACGCGCGTACTACGGCCGGCGGCCGGCACGACGCACCACAGCATGGTATCAATGCCCGCCATTTTCGGCCTTCGTGTCGTCGGCCTGTGGCGCGACCACCTGATAGAAAACCTCGCCCGGCTTGATCAGGCCAAGTTCGCTGCGTGCGCGCTCCTCGATGGCGTCCTTGCCGTTCTTCAGATCCTGCACTTCTGCCGCCAGCTCTTCGTTGCGCTGCTTGAGTTTCAGGTTTTCCTGCTTCTGTTCGGCCAGACGACGCTCCAGGCGCCACACATCGCGCATGCCGCCCTCGCCGGCCCAGAGCTTGATTTCCAGCGCCAGCAGCAGGACCAGCAGGATCAGGGCGACGTAACGCAGCACGCGCGTCTACTCAAGCGACCAGTCCCGGCACATTGGCGAAGGCGCCGCGTCCCGCATACTTCGCGGCACTGCCGAGCGCTTCCTCAATACGCAGCAACTGGTTGTATTTGGCCACGCGATCGCTGCGGCACAGCGAGCCCGTCTTGATCTGGGTCGCAGTCGTTGCCACGGCGATATCGGCAATGGTCGTGTCCTCGGTTTCGCCGGAACGGTGCGAGACGATGGCGGCATAGTTCGCCTTGTCCGCCATCGCGATCGTTTCCAGCGTTTCGCTCAGGGTGCCGATCTGGTTCACCTTGACCAGGATCGCATTGGCGATGCCATCGGCAATGCCCGCGCGGAAGATCGCCGGATTGGTGACGAAGTTGTCGTCGCCGACCAATTGTATCTTTTTGCCCAATTTCGCCGTCAGCGCCTTCCATCCTTCGCGATCGCCTTCGGCGATGCCATCCTCGATGCTGATGATCGGATACTTCGCGCACCAGCCCGCATAGAAATCGATCAACTGCGCCGATGTGAATTTTTTGCCCTCGCCGGACAGGTTGTAAATGCCATCCTCAAAGAATTCCGAACTGGCAACGTCCAGACCCATGTATACGTCCCTGCCGGGCTTGTAGCCGGCATTGGCGATTGCTTCCAGGATCGTCTCGATCGCTTCCTCATTGGACTTCAGATCCGGCGCAAACCCGCCTTCGTCGCCGACCGCCGTGTTCAGGCCGCGCTTTTTCAGCACGGCCTTCAGGCTGTGGAAGATTTCCACGCCAGCGCGCAGGGCCTCGGAGAAATTCGGAAGTCCAACTGGCAACACCATGAATTCCTGCATGTCGACATTGTTGTCCGCGTGCGCGCCGCCGTTGACGATGTTCATCATCGGCACGGGTAGCATCGGCTGGTGCGAACCGGCAAGCAATTTCCACAAGGGGATTTTTTTCGATGCCGCCACTGCATGCGCATTCGCCAGTGATACGCCGAGCAGTGCATTCGCACCCAGCCTGCCCTTGTTCGCCGTGCCGTCGAGCGCGATCAGTTTCCTGTCGAGGCCGGATTGATCAGCGGCGTCGAAACCCTTCAGCGCCTGCGCGATCGGTCCGTTGACGTTGGCCACGGCATTCTTCACGCCCTTGCCCAGATAGCGCGCCTTGTCGCCGTCGCGCAGTTCGACCGCTTCGCGCGAACCGGTCGAGGCGCCGCTCGGTACCGCGGCGCGGCCAAAGGAACCGTCATCCAGCGTGACTTCGGCTTCGAGCGTTGGGTTGCCGCGGGAATCGAGGATTTCGCGGGCGTGGATCTTGGTTATTGCAGTCATGGGCAAGCCGTCGATCAGAGCGAGGATTCGAGAAAACCGGCGCGTTTGGTCGCGCGATCCAGTTCGAGCAATGTTTCCAGCAATGCCGCCATCTTCGGCAACGGCCACGCGTTCGGCCCGTCGCTGAGCGCCTTGTCCGGATCCGGATGCGTCTCCATGAAGATGCCGGCAATGCCGACCGCGACGGCAGCGCGCGCGAGCACGGGCACGAACTCGCGCTGGCCGCCGGACTTGCCGCCGGCGCCGCCTGGCAACTGCACCGAATGCGTGGCGTCGAACACGACCGGGCAGCCGGTATCACGCATCACGGCGAGACTGCGCATGTCCGAGACGAGGTTGTTGTAGCCGAAACTGACGCCGCGTTCGCAGACCATGATCTGCGTGTTGCCGGTCGCCAGCGCCTTTTCGGAGACGTGCTTCATTTCCCACGGCGACAGGAACTGGCCCTTCTTGATGTTCACCGGCTTGCCGGCCTTGGCGACATTCTGGATGAAATCGGTTTGCCGGCACAGGAACGCCGGCGTCTGCAGCACATCGACGACAGCGGCGACCTCATCCAGCGGCGTGTATTCGTGGACATCGGTGAGCACCGGCACGCCGAGCTGGTCTTTGACCTCGGCAAGGATGCGCAGGCCGGCGTCGATTCCCGGGCCGCGAAAACTCGACGCCGACGTGCGGTTGGCCTTGTCGAAACTCGACTTGAAGATGAAAGGAATGCCGAGCCTGCCGGTGATTTCCTTGAGCTTGCCGGCGGTATCGATCTGCAGTTGCCGCGACTCGATGACGCAGGGGCCGGCGATCAGGAACAGCGGCTTGTCCAGGCCTATATCAAATCCGCAAAGTTTCATAGAGCCTTCCGTGGACAGCGTCCGTTCGACATCCATGTCTCGCCCTCAATCGGCTCTCGCCGATTTCGACCGCAAAGCTTCATGCGACCGCTTCCTGAGCCAGCCGGGGCGCACTGCGCACGGCCTTGTACTCGCGCGCCGCGCGCACGAAACCATTGAACAAGGGATGGCCGTCACGCGGGGTCGAGGTGAATTCGGGGTGGAACTGGCAGGCAACGAACCACGGATGTTTCTGCACAGGCAGCTCGACCATCTCGACCAGCAGGTCGTCCATCGACTTGCCGGCAATGACCAGGCCCAGATCCTCGAATTGCTGGCGATAGCGGTTGTTGAATTCGTAGCGATGGCGATGGCGCTCGCGGATCACGTCCTGGCCATACATTTCGCGCGACAGCGATCCCGCCTTGAGCCGGCACTCCTGCGCACCCAGGCGCATGGTGCCGCCCTTGTCGGAAGCCTCGTCGCGCTTTTCCACTTCGCCGGTGCCGGTCGTCCATTCGGTGATCAGGGCGATCACCGGATCGGCGCAGTGTTTGTCGTTCTCGCTGGAATTGGCGCCCGGCAACGCGCCGATGCTGCGCGCAAAGTCCACGACCGCCGCGTGCATGCCGTAGCAGATGCCGAAATAGGGAATCTTGTACTCGCGCGCGAATTTCGCCGCGGCGATCTTGCCCTCGAAGCCGCGCTTGCCGAAACCACCGGGCACGAGGATGCCATCGACGTCCGCAAGCACTTCGGCACCGCGCGTTTCGATGTCTTCGGATTCCAGCCAGCGCAGGTTCACGCGCGTCGACTGTTTCAGGCCGCCATGACGCAGCGCTTCGCCGAGCGATTTGTACGCATCCTTGTGTTCCACGTACTTGCCGATGATCGCGATCGTGACTTCGTCCTTCGGATGCTCGATCGCCTCGACCGTACGTTCCCATTCGCCCAGATTCGCCGGTTTTGCGTCCAGATGCAGATGCGACACGACGATGTCGTCGAGCCCCTGATCGTGCAACCAGAGCGGCAACTTGTAGATCGTGTCGACATCCACCGCGCTGATCACGGCCTTTTCCGGCACGTTGGTGAACAACGCGATCTTGCGCCGGTCCGATTGCGGCAGCGGTTGCTCGCAGCGGCACAGCAGCACATCAGCCTGGATGCCGAGCGCGCGCAATTCCTTCACCGAATGCTGGGTCGGCTTGGTCTTGATCTCGCCGGCAGCCTTGATGTACGGCACCAGGGTCAGGTGCATGAACAGGCATCGGTCGGCGCCATGCTCGACGCGCAGCTGGCGGATCGCCTCCAGGAACGGCTGCGATTCGATGTCGCCGACCGTGCCCCCGATCTCGACCAGAGCCACGTCGTAACCGCGCGTGGCCTCGTGGATGCAATGCTTGATCTCGTCGGTGATATGCGGGATCACCTGCACGGTCGCGCCGAGATAGTCGCCGCGGCGCTCCTTGCGGATCACGGATTCGTAGATTTTTCCGGTCGTGATGGAATTTTTTCCGGTCAGGCGCGTGCGCACGAAGCGCTCGTAGTGGCCCAGGTCAAGATCAGTCTCGGCGCCGTCGTCAGTGACATAGACCTCGCCGTGTTGGAACGGGCTCATCGTGCCCGGGTCAACGTTGATGTAGGGATCGAGCTTCATCATCGTCACGCGCAGACCGCGCGCTTCGAGGATGGCCGCAAGCGACGCGGCCGCGATGCCCTTGCCCAGGGAAGACACCACGCCGCCGGTAACGAAAATCAGGGGAGTCATGACGCAGCAAAATCCGATGCTGGTAAAGGCGTAGTTTACGCGCAGTCGACCTCGACCGCGAGTGCCGGGTGATCGTCCGAGGCAACTTCTGTTCCGTTCGACCCGATGTATCGAAGATCGCCCCGAGGCAGCGACTGCGCGCGGCGAAGTGCGCGCGAATAGCGGAGCCGGCCCGCCGGGCGAGTGATGGCGAATCGCACTGCCCTGCCGTGCATTGCTCGATGCCCCGGCACGAACGAGAAAAGGCGCTCGCTGCTGCCCTTGCATTTCCGTCTGCAAGCACCGACTATCCGCGACCTTTCACGGGTACCATGCAGGCATGACCAGCAAATACAACGCCGCCGATATCGAAGTTCTGTCCGGCCTGGAGCCGGTCAAGCGCCGCCCCGGCATGTACACCGATACGACGCGGCCGAATCATCTGATCCAGGAAGTCGTCGACAACTCCGTCGATGAAGCGCTGGCCGGCCACGCGAAAACCGTCGAAGTGATCCTGCATACCGACGGTTCAGTGGAGGTGAGCGACGACGGTCGCGGCATGCCGGTGGATATCCATCCCGAGGAAGGCATTCCGGGCGTCGAGCTGATCCTCACGCGCCTGCACGCGGGCGGCAAGTTCTCGAACAGGAATTACCAGTATTCCGGCGGCCTGCACGGCGTCGGCGTGTCGGTGGTCAACGCCCTGTCGAGCAAGGTGGAAGTGAGCATCCGCCGCGACGGGCAGATCCATCGCATGGATTTCCGCCACGGCGATCGCGCCAGTGAGCTGAGCGTCGTCGGCAATGTACCGAAGAAACAGACCGGAACCACGGTGCACTTCTGGCCAGAAGCAAAATACTTCGATTCATCAAAGATTTCCCTACCTAAGCTCAAGCATGTTCTACGCGCAAAGGCCGTGCTCTGTGCCGGTCTGACCGTACGCCTGACCGATGCGGCCAGTGGGGAAAAGGACGAGTGGTACTACGAAGATGGCCTGCGCGACTACCTGCGCTCGATGCTCGGCGATGCTGACTGCCTGCCGCGCGATCTGTATCTGGGCTCGCTCAAGCGCGATTCCGGCGCCGTCGATTTCGTCCTCGCCTGGCTACCCGAAGGCGAGCTGACGCAGGAAAGCTATGTCAACCTGATTCCCACCGCTCAGGGCGGCACCCACGTCAACGGCCTGCGTTCAGGCCTGACCGAAGCGCTGCGCGAGTTCTGCGACATCCGCAATCTGCTGCCGCGCGGCGTCAAGCTCGCGCCGGAAGATGTGTGGGATCGCCTGAGCTTTGTCCTGTCTCTGAAACTTCTCGATCCGCAGTTCTCCGGCCAGACCAAGGAGCGCCTGTCCTCGCGCGATGCGGCGGGATTTGTGGAAAATGCGGCACACGACGGATTTTCCCTGTTCCTCAACCAGCACGTGGACATCGGCGAACGCATCGCGCAACTGGCGATCGAACGCGCGGCGGCGCGGCTGAAAGCCGAGAAACAGATCGTGCGCAAGAAAATCACCCAGGGTCCCGCCCTGCCCGGCAAGCTCGCCGATTGCGCTTCGAGCGACTTGTCGCGCACCGAGTTGTTCCTGGTCGAAGGCGATTCCGCCGGCGGCTCGGCGCGGCAGGCGCGCGACAAGGATTTCCAGGCGATCCTGCCCTTGCGCGGCAAGATCCTCAACACCTGGGAAGTGGAATCCGGCAGCGTGCTCGCCTCGCAGGAAGTGCATGATCTGGCCGTTGCCATCGGTTGCGACCCCGGCCACAACGATATTTCCGGTCTGCGTTACGGCAAGGTCGTCGTGCTGGCCGATGCCGATTCCGACGGATTGCACATCGCCACCTTGCTGTCGGCGCTGTTCCTCAAGCATTTTCCCGCCCTCGTGCGCGAAGGCCACGTCTTCGTCGCCATGCCGCCGCTATTCCGCGTCGACGCAGGCAAGACCGTGTTCTATTGCCTCGACGAAGCCGAGCGCGACGCAACCGTGGAAAAGATCAACCGCGAAAAGATCAAGGGCGCTGTCAGCGTGACCCGCTTCAAGGGTCTGGGCGAGATGAATCCATCGCAATTGCGCGAATCCACGATCCACCCCGATACGCGCCGGCTCGTGCAACTTACCGTCGGCGATGCCGCCAACGGCGACGACGGCACGACCAAACTGATGGACATGCTGCTGTCGAAAAAACGCGCCGCGGATCGCAAGGAATGGCTCGAGACGAAGGGCGATCTGGCATCGCTGGAAGTCTGAGTCGTCGCATGTTCTCGTGCCGCCGGCGATGGTCTACTGCAGGCAAGCACCCAGCAACGCCAGGATCAGCTTCTGCAGCTCGCATGCCTTTGCTTCCTCGTAGCCGAAACTTTCCTCGTCCATGTAGTTGAGTTGGGCCAGCTCAAGCTGGATCGCGTCGACGCCTTCCTCCGGCCGGCCGTAGTTTCGCGTGATATAGCCGCCCTTGAAGCGCCCATTGACGATGAAACTGTATTCGCGCTGCGATTCCAGCACGCCAGTCAGGCGCTGCTGCAAACGCGGCGAACAACTTGCACCGCTCGCGGTGCCAAGGTTGAGGTCGGGGAGCCGCCCGTCGAACAGGAAGGGCACGACGCTACGGATCGAATGCCCATCCCACAGCACGGCGCGACCATGTCCGTTTCTGATCCGCGTGATCTCGGCGGCCAGCGACTCGTGGTAGGGGCGCCAGTAGCGCGCGACGCGTTCGACAATGTCATCGGCCGATGGCTCTTTATCCGGCAGATAAATGGATTCGCCAGAAAACTGTACAAGTGGACAAAGTCCGGTAGTGTTTTGACCCGGATACAGCGAAGCATTGTCCGGTGGCCGGTTCAGATCGACGACATAACGCGAAAACTTCGGCACGATGATCGACGCGCCAAGGTCGCGCGCGAACGCGTAGAGGCGGCTGACATGCCAGTCGGTGTCCGGCACGCGCTGTGCTGCCGGCAGCATGCGCGCTGCGATATCGTCCGGAATCTCGGTGCCATCGTGAGGCAGCGAGATGAACAGCGGAGTGCTGCCGCGATGCAGGGCGAAGGTATCAGCAGCAGTCACTTCTTTTCTGCCGCCACCTCGGCAGCAATCGGCACGAACAGCGCGCTGGGGTGCTGGCCGTCATGCACCAGGCTGACGTTCACGGTCCGCGCATCCTTGCCCGTTTCATCGGCGATGACGCCGCCGGAGTTGTAGTTCTTTTCGCTGTACAGCGTATTCATCGGCGCGATCACCAGGCGCAGGCGGCTGCCGGCCTGGATGCGACGGGCGGCGAAGGTGAAGCGATTGAAGTCGTAAAGCTCCACCTTGCCCTTGGCCACCGGACGCGCCACGCGGTCGCCTTCGCGGTAGCGTGCGCGCAGCATGTCGTCGCTCAGGAAAACGTTGTTGCCGTCGGGCTGGATCTCGAATACCGAGACATGGAAATCCGTGTCGGGCTGGTCCAGCGCGATGTAGGCCGACAGCTTGAAGAAACCGGCAATCTCGACATACTTCGCAAAGGGCGCCGTGTGGTAGACGAGGTATTTCCCACTTTGCTGCAAAATCCAGCGCTGGTCGGTGAGCATGTTCGGAACTTCCGCCCCATCGACTTTTTCCGAACTGGTGTCGAGCGGATCGTAGACATAGTGGTCGGATTTTCCGCCACCGGCCTTGCCCGGATCGAGCGAGCCGGACGCGAACACGTCATTCGCATGGCCGTCCTGCGATGCCAGGTACAAGGGCCGGGATTCCGCGGTGACGGCGTCGAGGGAACCGGCATAACGCCAGTCTTCCGCACCGTTGCCGAGCACATAGTAGGCGACCCGATCCTTCAGGAATTCGGGCCTGGGTCCCGACTTCATCGTCCAGTCGTACCAGTCCCTGTGCAGCTTGTTCATGTCGAGCAGGCTGGCGTTGCCGAACTTCAGACCACCGACTTCGGCGCGCGGCGTGCGTGTGCCGGGATGATCCCACGGCCCGATGATCAGATAGTGCTGTGCTTTCGCATGCGCCGTGCCGTGCGCCATGTGTTGGCGATAGAACGTCAGCGCCCCGGGCTGGTCGCCATCGTACTGCCCGGTGACGGTGAGGATGGGCAGATCGATCTTTGCAAATTGTTCGGCTGTGGGATTGTATCCATCCCAGTAGGCGTCCACGGCCGGATGCGCGATCCACGTCTGGAAGGTTGATGATGGATTGCCGATCAGCGCATCCAGATCCTTGAACGCGCGATGGCCCAGGTACAGTTCCTTGAACTTGGCGATCCAGAATCCGCCGTCCTCGAAGATTTTCTCCTGTCCAGTGCGACCGCTGGTGAAAGTCAGCCACTGCATGTCGTACGGGTAGGCGATGTTGTTGCGGCGCGGAAAGTCGACGCCCGCAAATGGCGAGGCCACCGGCACGATCGTGGCCAGGTGCGGCGGCAATTCCTTGGCCGTGGCCCATTGGTCGTAGCCGGCGTAGGAACCGCCCCACATCGTCACCTTGCCGTTGCAGTATTTCTGCCCGGCCAGCCATTCGACGACATCATGCCCGTCCCTGGCTTCCTGCAGCAGCGGCGCGAATTCGCCTTCGGAATTGCCGCGCCCGCGCACATCGACCGTAACGAACACATAGCCGTGCGCGGCGAAGTACATGCCGCGCTCGTGATAGCTCTGCGCGATATACGGTGTGAGCGTGAACACGCAGGGCAGCGCATCCTTCTGTGCCTGCGGCCGATACAGGGTGGCGTTGAGCTTGACGCCGTCGCGCAGCGGAATCTTCACGCCCCATTGGAAATCGACCGGGTCGGCCTTGTCCGCCGCGGGCGGTGTATCTGCAAGACAGCAAGCACAGGCAGCAAACAACGCGGCAAAAACCATGATGCGGCGAATCGACATCGTACTCCCCTTCAGATATTGAATCTTGCAGGACTCAATGGCGCCAGGTCCAGCGACGCAGGCCGGTCGCAGATCAGTTCACCGACGAGCAGTCCGGTGGCAGCCGACATGGTAACGCCGAGCATGCCGTGTCCGGTCGCCAGGACAAGATTCCGCACCCGTGCGGCACGCCCGATGATGGGCAGGTCGTCATAGGTCATCGGCCGCCACCCGTACCATTCCTCGGTGACTTGCGGGCCTTCGGATTCATGCAGGTATTCGGCGGCACCGCGCCGCAGCGCATCCAGACGCGTGCGATTCAGCGTGGAATCGTAGCCGGCAAACTCCATCGTGCTGCCCAGCCGGTAGCCGGAATTCCAGCCAGTGACGCAGACCGCGCGCTCCTTCAGCGTCAGCGGAATCCGCGGGCAGCGCGACGGCCGCGAATAGGTGATCGAGTAACCCTTGCCGGGCTGGATCGGAATGCGCAGATCGAGCTCGCGCGCCAGCAGCGGCGACCACGCACCGAGAGCAAGCACGACGTCGCGACCACGAAACTCCTCGCGATCGCCAAGCACCGCATCGATCTGGCCGCCGGCCACGCGGAAGGCGCCAATCCTTGTGGATTCGTATATTTGTCCACCTCTATCTTTCACGACGCGTGCCAATTCCGCGGCATAGCGGTCCGGACGCAGATGCGCGTCCAGCGGATTGAAATAACCGCCGACGATGCTGTCGTTCAGGGCAGGCTCCAGCACGCGGCAACCTGTACCGTCGAGCACTTCAACCGGCATGCCGGACTCGCCCAGGATTCGCGGCAACCAATGCGAATGCTCGAACGCGCGCGCATCCCGGTACACATTGAGCGTACCGGTCTTCTCGAACTCGCAGTCGAGTTTCTCGGTGCGGATCAGCTCCTCAATCGCCTGCCGCGACAGGTTCAGCAATGGTGTCTTGAGCGCCGTGATGCGTTTGAAGTCGGTCCAGTTGCAGCGATGCGCAAACTGCAGCAGCCATTCGAGCAAGCCGAAATCCAGGCGCGGCGCAACGCGGAACGGCGCATCGGGTTTCAGCAGCCAGCGCAGTGCCTGCGCGATCATCCCGGGCATCGCCAATGGCATGGCGTGACTGGGCGTGATCGTGCCGCAATTGCCGTGCGATGCGGCGCCGCCGACACCGCCCCGCTCGAGAACCGTCACGCTGCGGCCGGCGCGCAACAGGTGCAGCGCGCACGCCAGGCCGATGACGCCGCCGCCCAGAATCAGCACATCGCTGCGCCGCACGTCACTCACGTTGCCGCCATTGTATATTTTTTCACTTTGCGCTTGCCTCATAGCCGGGACCGCGCACGACCTGGCCTGGCGCGGCACCGGTGTGCTCGCCGCCCTTGAGCACCTGCGTGCCGTTGACGAACACGTCGCGCATGCCGGTGGCGAACTGCTGCGGGTGGTCGTAGGTCGCATGATCGGCAATCGTGGCCGGATCGAAGATGACGATGTCGGCAAAGTCGCCGACCTTCAGTTCGCCGCGGTCGCGAAGCTTCAGGTTGTGGGCCGGCAACGCGCTGAGCCGGCGGATCGCATCGGCCAGCGTGGTGACCTGCTCTTCGCGTACATAGTGGCCGAGGAAGCGTGCGAAGTTGCCGTAGGCGCGCGGATGCGGCTGGAACTTCAGGAACGCGCCTTCCGGCGCGTACGAGCCCTCGTCCGAATCCAGCGCGACCCAGGGCTGGGTCAGGCCAAGCTTGACGTTGTCATCGGACATCAGGAAGTACACGGTGCCGATGCGGCTGTGATCCTCGACCACCAGGTCCATCGCCGTTTCCTCCGGCGACTTGCCGCGCAGGCGCGCGACTTCGGCCAGGGTCTTGCCGGTCAACGGCTTGAGTTCCGGCTTGTCGAACGCGACCAGCAGCACGTTCTCGGGTTTCCCGGCAGCGAGCAGCAGGTTTTCCCAGTCGCCGCGCGTACGCATCTCCCGCGCCACGCGGGCACGGACAGCCGGATCCTGCAGGCGCTTGGCCCACTGATCCAGACCACCTTCCTGCACCCAGGGTGGCATCGCGGCGTCCAGCCCGGTCGCTCCGGCCGTATAGGTATACATGTTGGCGGAGACGTCCACGCCCGCCGCACGCGCCGCATCAATCTTCGCGATCGCCTGGCGCATCTTTGGCCAGTTGCTCTCGCCGGCGGCCTTGAAGTGATAGACCTCGCCGTGCACGCGGCCGGCCTGGGTAATGCGGATCAGCTCATCGAGGGATTCAAGCAGTCGATCGCCTTCGCTGCGCATATGCGAGATATAGGTGCCGTGGAATTCGCCGGCGGCCCGCGCCAGTGCGATCAATTCGTCGGTCCTGGCATAAACGCCCGGTGCGTAAATCAGCGCAGAACCGACTCCCAGCGCACCTTCGCGCATCGCCTGGCGCACAAGGTCCTGCATGCGCTGCAATTCTTCCGGCGTCGGTGCGCGATTGACATAGCCCAACTCGTGCTCGCGCACCGTGGCGGCGCCGACGAACGAGGCAATATTCGGCGAAACGCCGCGCTTCGCCAGTGCGTCCAGACCCTCGCCCAGCGTGGTCCAGTCAATCGGATGCTTCAGGTCCCCCTGCGTGGCCAGGTCCGCCTTGCGGATTTCGTCGGTGAGCGGGCCCAGCGATTCACCCTCGCCGAAAATTTCCAGGGTCACGCCCTGCTTCAGATCCGACAACGAGCGACCGTCGATGTAGAGTGAATCCGGCGCCCACGAAAGCATATTGACGAAACCCGGTGCCACCGCCATGCCCTGCGCATCGACCTCATGCGCGGCATGCGCCGAGGTCAGATCGCCGACCGCGGCAATGCGCTGGCCGCGCACGCCGATATCGGTCCGGACCGGCGGAGCACCGCTGCCGTCATAGACGCTGCCATGTCGGATGATCAGGTCAAAACTGCCGCTCGACGGCACATCGCGTACCTGACAGGCAACCAGCGTCAGGACCATCAGGATGCCGACAAACACGTTGCGATTCATGGGTAAGTCCTTGCAGGCCGAGGGCGAAGCCTGCGCGAAGCGCCCGGCAAAACGCAATATCCGCGATCATCGGGAGGTTGGCATCGAATCTGCATAATCCAACCGCGCCGGCAGATGCCGGAGTGAAGACCGGAACCGCACATGAAACTTCCGACCAATGAACTGCTGCTGGCACTGCGCTCACCGAGTTCCGGTTGGCTGGCCGCGATGGTCTGCGCCTTGGAAGAAGCCGTGAAGGACCCTGATTTCAGCGAACACCACCGCAATCTCGTCCGTCAGCTGCTCGACGCGAATGCAGTTCCCGAGACAGTAATGGCGGCGGCCGAAGATCGTCTGGGTCGTTTCGAACAGGCGGTAGCCGAAACGCAGAATAGTTTGTTTGATGCCATGGTCGAGCCGTTGCAGTCAACGGTGACGGCCATGCAGCCCTCGCGTCCAAAACTGACGCTGGTGGGCAGTGTCGCAGCCTGAATCGCAGGCCTGAATAGCAAGGGGGCGTCCTGGAAAGGCCCGGGTAAAACCGGGCCTTTCTTTTTGTGCGCAGGCACAACCAGGTGTGCCTGATTCCGGTTCAGTGCGCGTGCCCACCCGGACCATGCACGTGGCCATGCGCCAGCTCTTCCTCGCTTGCCGCGCGCACATCGGTGATCTCGATGTCGAAATGCAGGGTCTTGCCGGCCATCGGATGATTGGTGTCCACGTCGATAACGCTCGATCCGACCTTGGTGACCGTGACCATCTGCTGACGGCCATCCTTGGTATTGAGCACGGTGGTCATGCCCGGCTGCAGGTGGTCGGCATCGCGGAAGTATTTCTTCGGCACGCGCTGGATCGCCTCTTCGCGGCGTTCGCCATAGGCTTGTCCGGGAGGCACGACGACATCGAAGCGATCGCCGGCAACGTGGCCGGCCATCGCCTGTTCCAGCCCGGCAATGATGCTACCGCGGCCGAACAGGATCGCCATCGGTTCGCGTTCGCGCGAATCTTCCACTTCGGTGCCGGTTTCATCGCTCAAGCGATAGTGGAAACTCACCACCGCGTCTTTGTCCACCTTCATGCGCGCTTCCTCGAAAAACAGGCGCGCATGGTAGCGGGTTTCAGCGCCGGCCGCATGCCCTCGCAGGATTGACAGCGCGGCGGGTTTGGCCGAACGTGAAGCCGATGCGCGCATCCCGCAAAATCCGCCGCTGCTTCGGTATCGCCGCCGCCACCGTTCTGCTTGGCGCCTGCAGCATGTCGCGACCAAAGCCGGAGCCCGCGGTCTTCACCGTGCCACCCCATCACAGGGGTGATATCAACGCCAATGACATCCTGTTCCGCGCCATCGGTCTGGTCGGCACGCCATACCGGTACGGGGGCAACACGCCGCAGTCCGGCTTTGATTGCAGCGGACTGGTCGACTATGTTTTCCGCGATGTCGCCGGAATCAACCTGCCGCGCACCGCGCACGAAATCAGCGAAATCGACGCGCCGCAGATCAAACGCGGTCAGCTGGAAGCCGGCGACCTCGTGTTTTTTCGCGGCACGCACCACGTGAGCCATATCGGCATCTATGTCGGTCGCGGCCGCTTCGTGCACGCGCCGAACGAAGGCGGCACGGTGCGGCTGGACTACCTGGATGCACCCTACTGGAACGAACACTATTCGGGAGCGGTGCGGGTGCTTCTGTAGGTTTATACAATACTATTTCTGCACTTTTCCCGGCAGCGCCGTGCGCAGGTTGTCAAGGATCGGTGTGTTCGGCCGCTGAATGACGAGGAAATCGTTGCCGGCGACGTGGTGGCAGCCGGTGCACGCTGCCGAGAGCCCGTCGTAGGCGTGTTCGAACTCGGTCTTGCTGGAATGATCGATCGCATCGCGCAATGCAGTGATCGGTGCCTTGGTCATTGCCGGCAGGATGTCGGCCAGCCGCTGCGGCTGGAAGATCGCATGATCCGGGTTCTGTTCGACGACGGCATCGAAAGCTTCCCTGAGTTCCTGTAACTCGAACGCCGCCAGGTCCCAGTTCTGCGCCTGGCCGGCATACCACAACCGCGCATGACGAATTTGTATGCCCAGCATCTGCTCGCCGAGTTCGGGGTGATAGACAGACTTCTTCAGTTCCGCCAGTTCCTTCCTGAGCGCGGCGATTTCGGCCTGGTCATTCGCGGCAGGCGCGGCGGCGACAGTCCCCGAGAGCATCGCCATTGCGACTGCAGCGACCAGGGCGGCATCTCTTCCCAGATTTCCGATCATCGCAGGCTCCAGATGCAAATAGGAATGATTCGCATAGAGTGCCGGAAATCGACAGCAGACGCCAGTACTGCAGCCTACGCACTGCCGGGCAGTGGCGCCTCGGTCTCAGCCGCACCGAAGCGTTGGCCCTTGGCTTCAGGACCCAACGCCGTCACGATCGCCAGCAGAATCGCCACGACGGCTATAAAGCTCGCCATGGTCAGACCGTATTGTTTGTGATTGGCTTCGGCCAGGCTCGTCAGCACCCACGGCACTCCGGCGGAGATGAAGTTTCCAATCTGGTAGCTCAATCCCGGCAAGGTCGCGCGCAGCGCGTCCGGCGACAGCTCATTCAGATGCACAGGCACGACTCCCCATGCTCCCTGGACCATGACCTGCAGCCAGAATGCGCCCATGCCCAGCATCCAGGGTTCGCTGCTGAATGCCCAGAGTTTGAGGATCGGCAGCGATAGCAGCGCGGCAATCACGATGGCGCGCTTGCGCCCGATACGCTGCGACAACGCGCCAAAGAACAGGCCGCCGAGGATCGCACCGATGGGGCCAATGGTGCCCAGCAGGCCCACCATGTCGGTTTTGAATCCTTTTTCGACGGTGAGGAAGAGTGGGTACAAATCCTGGGTGCCGTGGCTGAAACAATTGAACAAGGTCATCAGCACGATCATGAACAGCGCTCGGCCCCAGTATCCGCGCATCACCGTAAATACGTTGCGCTCGTGCGCCGGTCTGGCCTGGGTCTGCTGCCACACCGGCGATTCGGGAACGGTCGAACGGATATACAGCACCAGCAAGGACGGCACGAAGCCGACAACGAACATGCCGCGCCATCCGATGGTGTCGATCAGCGACCAGTACAGCAAGGCCGCGAGCAGGTTGCCGCAGGCATAGCCTTCCTGCAGCAGTCCGGAGACAAACCCGCGCGATTTCTCCGGGATGATTTCCATGGTCAAGGACGAGCCCAGGCCCCATTCACCGCCCATCGCGAACCCGAAGCACAGTCGCAGGATGAACAAGGCCGTGAGATTCGGTGCGAAAGCGGTCGCCAGTTCGAAGAACGAGAACAAGGCGATGTCGAGCATCAGCATCGGCCGCCTGCCGAATCGTTCGGCAAGCAAGCCGAATACGAATGCGCCGATCGGACGCGCGAGCAAGGTCAAGGTGACGGCGAACACGACATCGGCGCGCTCGACGTGGAAGTCGCCGGCTATGGCGCTGGCCGCAAAGATCAGGATGAAATAGTCGAAGGCATCCAGCGTCCAGCCCATGAAGCCCGCAATCACTACATTGCGCTGTACTGAATTCATTGCCACGGCGACATTCTCCCTCGAGGGCAGTCGATTGTGCAGGTTCTGATACCGAACCTCCCGCCGCGATGCACAAGCCATGCGTCCGCTCCCGACGACGCGGCACCCGCGCAGCCAAGCCGCGCGACGAGGTTGATCAAATTCCGCTTTGCATCACGCCGCGGCCGCGCGCTCGCCGCGCCGGCGCATGCGTGCGATCAGCGCCTCGCGGCGTTGTGCCAGTTTCAACGCATCGGCGTGATGCATTTCCGGCGTGGACGCCTCCGCGCCGAGCGTTGCCCGGTAATTGCAGAAATCGACATAGGCTTGCAGCACATGACGCTGCCTTCGCAACAGCAATTCGAGCACGATCGCATCATCGAGCAGACCGATGACCTCGATATCATCCGGGATGAGATCTTCCGGATCGCTGAAATACACCAGCGATTCGAGCAAGCGCGTGCGTTCCGGCACGGGCAACGCCCATGCGTCGTCTTCAAGCATGATGATGAGGCGCTGGACGACCCCGATGCGCTTGCGCACGTATGCCGGCGCACTGCCGATCGGCAGGCAGTCAAGCGCCTGCTTGGCCGCCGCAATCACATCGGCTTCGTCGGCCTCAAGCGCAAGCCGGTGCGAGCGTGCGAGCACACCGAGAAATCGTTCGATGTCGACCGGTTCCAATTCCAGGGTGATCCGCATTACAGTTCGACGATCCGCTGCTGGAACGATGGACACCGTCTCGCCGCGTGGCGAAGCCGGGCACTGGGCAAAATATCATACGGAATACGCAGATGCATCGTCATTTTTGCCGTGTAGCAATGGTCGTTGCAGGCATGGTCCTGCTCGACGGATGCAGCACGAACACGCATCCGGACCCGCTGCGTGTGCACGTGTCGACGACGCTGCCGGCGCGCCACGTCATCGTGTTCGTCTGGGACGGCATGCGGCCGGATTCGATCAGCGCAGCCGACACGCCGAATCTTGCCGCACTCGCGCATCGCGGCACCTACTTCGCCGACAACCATTCCAGTTATCCGACTTTCACCATGATGAATGCAGCCGCGCTGGCAACCGGGGCGTTTTCCGGCAGCAGCGGCTTCTACGGAAACCGCCTGTATCGCCCCGGCGCGCCCGCCCGCAACGGCGAGGGAAAAACGGTCAGTCTCAATGCCCCCGTCTTCACCGAGGACTACGGCATCCTGCACCAGCTGGATCTCAACGATGATGGCCACCTGCTCCTGGTGGGAACCCTGTTGCAGGCGGCGCAGAAAGCCGGCCTGAGCACGGCCGTCGTCGGAAAATCGGGCCCGGCATTTCTGCAGGATCATAAAAATGGCGGGATGTGCATCGACGAGAAAGCGGTCTTTCCTCTCGCCTTCGCGCACGATCTGCAGGAGGCGCATCTGGCGTTGCCGGCAACGGCGGCGCTGGCGTATCCGCCAGGCTCACTCACGCTCGCTGCGGACAACGGCGATCCGACTGCGTCGGCACCGCTGGTGTATTTCGCCGACGGCATCACACCGGACCCGAGCGATTCCAGCGGTGCCCCGCCGACCGCGGCAAACCGGTATCTTATGTCGGTCTATCTGGACTACATCCTGCCGCGCAAGCAGCCGGATCTTTCCATTGTCTGGCTGCGCAATCCAGATGGCGCCGAACATCCCTACGGTGTGGGTTCATTCAACTATCACGCGGCGCTCAAGGCCCAGGATCAACTGCTGGGCAAGCTCGAGGAAAAACTCGCGCAACTGCATCTGGACAGCAGCACGGATCTCATCGTCGTGTCCGATCACGGCCACAGCAATGTCTCCGCTCCGCTCGATGTCTTCCCGCTGCGCAATGTGCAGAACGCAACCGCCGGCAATGTGGACGAGACCAATGGGTATTCGGTATCCGGCGACATTCGTCTCGCCGACGAGCTGGCCAGCGCCGGATTCACGGCCTACGACGGCGGCGGCTGCGCGCGCGACCCGGTGATGTCGGGCATCCGCGCAACCGGCGAACGTCTGCATGCGGATTTCTTCGATGCCGAAGGCAAGCGTTGCGGCAAGCCGGGCACCTACACGACGCCAACATACACTTTGCCACACCCCCTGCCGCCGGGGGTCCTGATCGTCGCCAGCAATGGCGGCAGCGACTACCTTTATCAGCCCGGGCATGATCCGGCTTTGATCGCCAGAGCCGTGCGCTTCCTGCAGAGCCGCGAGGAATTCGGCGCGATCTTCGTTGCTGCGCGCTATGGGGCGCTGCCCGGTACGTTGTCCCTGGCCCAGGTACGACTAGAAAACGCCGAAGGCCGCAATCCCGACATCGTGGTCGGCTACTCATTCGACGAACACGCGTTGATCCGCGGCATGCCGGGCATCGAGTTCCAGGGCACGTCCGGCTGGCCGAGCCGCGGCATGCATGGCAGCTTCAGTCCGATCGATGTGCACAATACGCTGATGGCGGCCGGGCCGGACTTCATCGCGAATTTCACCGATACCCTGCCGAGCGGCAACGTCGATGTTGCGCCGACCATCGCAAGAATCCTCGGCTTCGACCTGCCGCAAGCCGATGGACGGCCGCTGCTGGAGGCGCTGCGCGGTGGTTCACATGTGGATATTTCCACCTATGCAATGCAGTCGCGGATACTCGCCCCGGCGCAGGCGGCTACCGGACTTCCTGTACGACGCATCACCGGCGAGGCCAGTGGCCAGAGCCGGTATACGTTCGTGCTGCGCACGAAGGAACTCAGCCACGGCGACAAGACCTGGATCTATTTCGATTCGGCCAGGGCGACGCGCGACTGAAGCTGCATCTGAAGCTGCATCGAACAGTCGGCGACGACACAGAACTCAGCGATGCTCGACTATCTGAGCGAGCCGGCAACCACAAACGCCGACAACCGGTTGTTCGTCGTCAACAACACCTTCGTCAATGATCTCGGGCATGGCACCTTCATGCAGGTCGGCACGGCGACCACGTTGCCCATCCTCGCCGAAAAAGATATCTTCGCTGGCGGCGGCACGATCTGCAGCCCAATCACTCCGGCACCAACACCGAGCCACAACTATTCGGGAAGCAACCCGATGTTCGTGGACGCTGTGAACTTCGACTACCGCCCGTTGCCGGGTTCGCCGGTCATCAACGCGGGAATCGATCCGGGCAGCGGCGCCGGCCAGTCGCTGGTGCCCACTGAAGAATACGTGCAATCGACGTCGAACGCGGTGCGGTCGGGCGACGGCAAGATCGACATCGGCGCGTACGAATTCGACGACATCGTCAAG
Source organism: Rudaea sp. (assembly GCA_031291055.1). GTDB lineage: Bacteria > Pseudomonadota > Gammaproteobacteria > Xanthomonadales > Rhodanobacteraceae > Rudaea. Next base: position 80,274 of record JARLJU010000085.1, read on the forward strand.
GACGGCTTCGGCGGATAGGCCGGCAACCTGGCGTTTTGCCGACCTGCCCGATGCCGCGCTCGCTTAATCCCGGTACTTGGGTTACACTGCGCGCCGCTACACTGCGTCGCCCTCCGTTTTTCCCTTCCGGCCGACTTTGTGTCTGATCATCCGTGATCAAGAGCCTGCGCATCCGTGTGCGGACTTTTCACAAATCGCCCTGCGCCACTCGGTAACGACGCCCATCCGAAACGCCCGTCCATGACGGCGCGCGTCGATCTTTTTACCTGCGGCGCGGTTCACTGGGAACGCTCCGGGATGTTCAGCGATTGATCGTTTCGATCAAACGCCCGCGCCTTCGCGTGCGGAATTACTGGAGTTTTCCAACATGAGTTTTGAATCCCTCGGGCTTTCGCCCGCCTTGCTGCGCGCGCTTGCCGAACAAGGCTACACCACCCCTACCCCGATCCAGTCTGCAGCGATTCCTGCGGCGCTGGCCGGCCGCGACCTGCTCGCCGGTGCGCAAACCGGTACCGGCAAGACTGCCGCGTTCGCGTTGCCGCTGCTCGAGCGCCTGTTCGTGGCACCGCGTCCGCAGGGAGCGTCGCGCAGACCGCGCGCGCTGATCCTTACTCCGACACGCGAACTTGCCGCGCAGGTACACGAGAGCGTGCCCGACAATGCCAACCATCTGCGCGTGAGCACCGCGGCGATCTTCGGCGGCGTCCGCATGGGTCCGCAAATGCAGACGCTGCGGCGCGGCGTCGATATCCTCGTCGCCACACCGGGCCGCCTGATGGACCATATGGAACGGCGCATCGCCGATCTTTCCGGTATTGAAATCCTGGTACTCGATGAAGGTGACCGCATGCTCGACATGGGCTTCCTGCCCGCGATCAAGCGCATCCTCGCCGCGTTGCCGAAACAGCGCCAGACCATGCTGTTTTCCGCGACGTTCGCTGAAGAGATCAAGCAGCTCGCGGCGCAGTTCATGCGCGATCCGGCGGAAATCCAGGTGGCTGCGCGCAACAGCGTGGCGGCGACGGTTACCCATACCGTCCATCCGGTTGATGCCGCGCGCAAGCGCGATCTGCTCCTGCACCTGCTGGCCGCCGACAGCCGCCGCCAGACCCTGGTGTTCAGCCGCACCAAGCACGGCGCCGACAAGCTCTGCACGTTCCTGGAAAAATCCGGCCTGAGTACGGCCGCGATCCACGGCAACAAGAGCCAGGGCGCGCGTACCAAGGCGCTGAAAGAGTTCAAGAATGGAAAAGTGACCGTCCTGGTCGCCACCGATATCGCCGCGCGCGGCCTGGACATCGACCAGCTGCCGATCGTGGTCAACTTCGATCTGCCCATGGTCGCCGAAGACTATGTCCACCGCATCGGCCGCACCGGCCGCGCTGGCGCCGAAGGCCTGGCCATCTCGCTGGTTGCGCCGGAAGAAGGTCGCCTGCTGCGCGACATCAAGCGCATGCTCAAGCAGGAGATCACGCTCGAGAATGTCGCCGGCTACGAACCCAGCCGTCCGCTGAATATGGACGGTCCGCGTCCGACCAACGGCAAACCGCGCAATCCGAATCACGCGCGCCGCCCGCATTCGCATGCACCTGGCAACAAGCCGCACGCCGCTGCCAACAAGCAGCCGCGGCCATGGCGTGGCAGCCGCGACGCACGCAAGGCGTAGCTCTGGGCAACGACGGGCGTTCGCCCTTGGGCATCGAAGGGCGAACAGCCGCTGCGGAATTCGTTCATGGTTTGATAGCTCACTACGAACGGATTCGGTTGCCTCGTCTAGCGCTCCTGGTCGGTAGGCCGGATCAGGATTTCATTTACGTTGACGTGCGCCGGCTGGCTCACGCAGTACAACACCGCATTGGCGATGTCTTCCGGCTGCAGCTGCCGCATCGATGCCGCCCAGGCATCTATCGCCTGCCGGGTGCCGGCATGCGGAATGTGCTCGCGCAGTTCGGTCTCGACCACGCCCGGCTCGATCACGCTGACGCGGATATGGTCTTTGTATACTTCCCTCCGCAGCGATTCGGAAAAGGCGACGACGGCGAACTTGCTCGCCGAGTAGCCCGATACATTCGCATTGGCGATACGGCCTGCGGTCGAGGCGATATTGACGATGTGCCCGCCGCCGCGGGAGCGCATGCCGGCGAGCGCCGCCTGCGAAGAGACCATCAGCCCGAGCACGTTGAGCTCGAGCATGCGCCGCCAGTCGGCCGGATCGGCACCTTCCACCGGCGACAGCAACATGACGCCAGCGTTGTTGACGAGAATATCCAGGCGACCGAATTGCGCCTCCGTCTCGGCCACGATGCGGCGGTTTTCATCTTCGCGCGCCAGATCCGCCGGAATCGCCAGCGCCTGGGCACCCGATTGCGTCAGCTCGCGCGCAAGCACGTCGAGCCTGTCTTTGCGCCTGGCCACGATCGCGACTTGTGCGCCGGCCGCGGCCAATGCGCGTGCCGTTGCATCCCCAATCCCGGACGAGGCGCCCGTCACCAGCGCGACGCGTCCCGCAAGAATCTTGTCTGTCATTGCCTTTCTCCGTGAGCAGTGCCGCGCCATTGTGGGGCTGCAATACCGGCGCGTCGACACCTGACGGGTCGCGGCGTTCAGGCCCTGCTCGAGGTTTCCAGCGCCGCCAGGCAGCCCTCAAGCTTCGGACCAAGATAGCAATGCGATCCGCAGGCCGTGAGTCCCGCCTCCGAGAAACTGGACAAATACCAGTTCGGCGGTCTGGCGATGAAACCTTGCTTGTCGCCATCCGGTGCATCGCGCGAAGTGAAAAGTTCGAGAAAGGCAACCCCGGCGAGCATCTCGGCGATGCCGGCCAGGCCACGCCGCAACTCGGGCGTACGCACGTAGTGCAACACATCCGAACAGACGATCAGATCGAAATCCATATCGAAGCGCAGTTCGCCGAGCTGGCCGAACGTTGCCGGGCGAAGATTGCGCGAACGCCCGTAGCGCGCTATGGCATAGTCGCTGCTGTCCAAACCCAGATAGTCGATCCGCGGCCGCAATTTACGCAGCGGCTTGCGCCACACGCCCTCGCCGCAACCGACATCCAGGACGTTGCGTACTTCACGGCCCAGATAGTATTCCGCCACCGCGATCGCCAGCGCAGCCTTGCGTTGCAGCGCCCGGGGCGAACTGACGCTCTGGCGCGGATCGCGATACCAGCGGTCGAAATAGGCACGATCGTAGATTTTTCCGACCGCCCCCGCGCGCAAGCCAGCCCCACGATTGTTCATCAACGCAGCGAGGCGTTGATCTTGGCCAGCGTCGCCGAGCCGGGACTCAAGTCCTTCGCGGCCAGGCGATTGAACGGCGTTGCTGTCGTCGCCAGATGCTCGTGCAGATCGTGCGACTCGGGATCGACGTAGAGCAGGCCGGTCACGACCTCGCCCTTGGCCTGGCGTTCGTGCACATAGTTCATCGCACTGATGCGGTCGTGTGGATTGAAGTTCGCGTTGAGCTTGCGCAAGCGCAGCACGCTGCCGTCGTGCTGGGTGACGTCGATCAGTTCGCCCGCGGCAAAATCGACGGTGATTTCCTCGCGGATATCGATGAAGTCCAGGCGGTTCACCGCCTCGTTGTGCTCGCGCACGTATTCGTAGCTCTTGGTGCTGCCGGCGTGGTTGTTGAACGCGACGCAGGGGCTGATGACGTCGATGAACGCAGCGCCTCTGTGCGCGATCGCCGCCTTGATCAAGGGCACGAGTTGCGCCTTGTCGCCGGAAAAACTGCGCGCGACAAAGGTGGCGCCGAGCTGCAGCGCCAGGCCGACCATGTCCAGCGGACTGTCGGCATTGACCACGCCTTTCTTGGACTTCGAACCGAGGTCGGCCGTGGCCGAGAACTGGCCCTTGGTCAGGCCGTAGACGCCATTGTTCTCGACGATATAGACCATGTTCACGCCCCGACGGATCGCGTGCACGAACTGACCAATGCCGATCGAGGCCGAGTCGCCGTCGCCGGATACGCCCAGGTACAGAAGCTCCTTGTTGGCCAGATTCGCGCCGGTAAGCACCGAGGGCATGCGTCCGTGCACGGTGTTGAAGCCATGCGATTGGCCGAGGAAATAATCCGGCGTCTTCGAGCTGCAACCGATGCCGGACAGTTTGGCGACGCGATGAGGCTCGATATCCAGTTCCCAGCAGGCCTGGATGATCGCGGCCGAGATCGAGTCGTGGCCGCAGCCGGCGCACAAAGTGGAAATCTTGCCTTCGTAGTCGCGGCGCGTGAAACCGAGCGCGTTGCAGCCCAGGGTCGGATGGTGCAGCTTGGGTTTGGTGATATAGGTCATGACGGCAGATCCGATGATGCCGGAGTACGCGAGGCAGTGGGCGTTTCGAGCAAGGCATGGCACAACAGCGCGGCGCCAAACACCCCTGAGGCCAATGGCCAGAGCAGGTGCAACAAGGACATCTGTGTGTACATGCCCGGCGACAGCGTGAGGACCACGCGACACAGCATGCCCACTATCTGCGCGATCATGGCGATCAGCAGCCATGTCGTGCGTGCGCGAAACCAGAGCACGACGCTGGCGGCGAGAATCAGGATACCTGCCAGTTGCCCCAAGGCGTTGACGAGCTGCATTTCGCTCATGACTGTCCCCGCGCCATCTTGCCGCCGTCGATGCGCACGACATTGTGTGCGCGGATTTCCTCGTCGATTCTGCGCACGATGAATCGCGCCGTGATCGGCGTGCCATCGTAATGCAGTACCGGCACGAGTTTGGCCGGATCAATGCCGAATTCGTTGACGATCAGGCTGCGCAGCTGGGCGTCGCGATTCTGCTCGACGATGAACACCTGGTCGTGGGCTGCGATGAAGTCCGCAACGGAATCGGGAAACGGAAATGCGCGCACGCGCAACGTGTCCAGATGAACGGCGGCGGTTTGAAGCGCGACAATTGCCTCGTCCATCGCCGGACTGGTCGAACCGAAATAGATCACGCCGTGACGTGTCTTGTGCGCCGCTTCGCGCAGCAGTGGCTGCGGCACCAGCGCCTTGGCGCTGTCGAATTTCTTCAGCAGGCGCTCCATGTTGTAGATGTAGTCCGGCCCGCGCTCCGAATACCGAGCGTATGGATCACGCGAGGTGCCCCGGGTGAAGAAACTTCCCTTGGCCGGATGCGTTCCGGGATAGGTGCGGAATGGAATGCCATCTCCATCGACATCCTTGTAGCGGCCGAAATCCTTGCCGGCTTCCAGTTCCTCGGCGCTCATGACCTTGCCGCGATCCAGCTCGCGCGCATCGTCCCATGCGAACGGCGCGCACAGGCGCTGGTTCATGCCGATATCCAGGTCGGTCATCACGAAGATCGGCGTCTGCAGGCGATCGGCCAGATCCAGCGCGAGCGCGGAGAATTCGAAACACTCGTGCGGATCTTCGGGCAACAGCAGCACATGCTTGGTGTCGCCATGCGAGGCATAGGCACAGGCCAGCACATCCGACTGCTGCGTGCGTGTCGGCATCCCGGTCGAGGGGCCGCCGCGCTGCACGTCGATGATCGTCACCGGGATCTCGGCAAAGTATGCCAGGCCGATGAATTCGTTCATCAGCGAAATGCCCGGGCCCGATGTCGTCGTGAACGCGCGCGCGCCGTTCCAGCCGGCACCGACAACCATGCCGATCGAGGCGATTTCATCTTCAGCCTGCACGATTGCGAACTTGTTGGTCCCGGTCTCGGCATCGACGCGGTATTTCATGCAGAACTTCTGGAACGCTTCCGCGAGCGACGACGATGGCGTGATCGGATACCACGCACACACAGTCGCGCCGCCATAGACGCAGCCCAGCGCCGCCGCGGTATTGCCGTCCACGAAGATGCGGTCGCCGACGCCGTTGGCGCGCTGTATGCGCAGACCGAAGGGGCCGGACAGGTGTTCCTTGGCGTAGTCGCGGCCCAGATGCAGGGCCTTGACGTTCGAGTCGAGCAGTTTTTCCTTGCCCTTGTATTGTTCAGCGAACAATTTCTCGATCTCGGCAGCCTCGATGCCGAGCAGCAGCGACAGCGCACCGACGTACATGATGTTCTTGAACAACTGGCGCTGGCGCGCATCGGCATAGGTGCGGTTGCAGATCGCCGTCAACGGCATGCCGATGACATTGATGTCCTCGCGGAATTTCGATGCCGGCAGCGGCCGCGTGCTGTCGTAGAAAAGGTATCCGCCGGGCTCGATTTCCTTCATGTCCGCATCCCAGGTCTGCGGATTCATCGCCACCATGAGATCGATGCCGCCACGCCGGCCCAGCCAGCCGCGTTCGGTCACTCGCACCTCGTACCAGGTCGGCAAGCCCTGGATGTTCGACGGGAAGATGTTGCGCGGACTGACCGGCACGCCCATGCGCAGGATGGATTTCGCAAACAGTTCGTTGGCGGACGCCGAGCCCGAACCATTCACATTGGCGAACTTGACGACGAAATCGTTGACGGCTTCAATCGGTTTCACACCGCACTCCTGTGCGCCGCGTGCTTGTGGCAACCCGGTCCCGCGTGGGTCATCTCCAGCAGGAACTTACGCATGTCCCAGGCGCCGGTCGGGCAGCGTTCGGCGCACAGGCCGCAATGCAGGCAGACGTCCTCGTCCTTGACCATCACCCTGCCCGTCTTCAACGCGTCGGATACGTACAGGGCCTGAGTGAGATTCAACGCCGGTGCGGTCAGATGCGTGCGCAGGTGCGCTTCGTCATCGTTTTCGGTGAAGCTGATGCAATCCATCGGGCAGATGTCGACGCAGGCGTCACATTCGATGCAGACGTCCTTGCTGAATACGGTTTGCACGTCGCAATTCAGGCAACGCTGCGCCTCGGCGAACGCCACCTGTGGATCGAAGCCGAGTTCCACTTCAAGTTTTATACTTTTCAGCGTTTTCTCTTTTTCGCGCCACGGCACCGCGTAACGCTCATCATTGGTGATGTCGTTGTCGTAGCTCCATTCGTGGATGCCCATCTTCTGCGAGATCAGGCTCACGCCAGGGTCCGGCCGCTCGCGCAAATCCTCGCCGCAAAGCAGTTTGTCGATCGAGACCGCGGCATCGTGGCCGTGGGCCACGGCCCAGATGATGTTCTTCGGACCGAATGCCGCATCGCCGCCGAAGAATACCTTCGCATTCGACGACTGCATCGTGACCTTGTCGACCACCGGCATACCCCACTCGTCGAAGGCGACACCAACGTCGCGCTCGATCCACGGAAAAGCGTTTTCCTGGCCGACCGCGATCAGGACGTCGTCGCATTCGTGCAGGACGTCGGGTTCACCGGTCGGCACGAGCTGGCGCCGGCCTTGTGCATCCTTCTCGGCCCGCACCTTCCCGAACATCATGCCGGTGAGCTTGCCCTTGTCGTGAACAAAGGCTTTCGGCACCAGGAAATTGAGGATCGGAATCCCCTCGTGTTGCGCGTCCTCTTTTTCCCATGGCGAGGCCTTCATTTCGTCGAAGCCAGACCGCACGATCACTTTCACGTCCTCCCCACCCAGGCGCCGCGACGAACGGCAGCAGTCCATCGCCGTGTTACCACCGCCAAGCACGATCACGCGCCGGCCGATTTTCTTGACGTGCTCGAAATACACCGAGGCCAGCCAGTCCAGGCCGATATGGATATTCGCCGCCGCCTCTTTCCGTCCGGGGAGATCCAGATCGCGGCCGCGCGGCGCACCGCTGCCGACAAAGATCGCGTCGAAATCCAGGGCGAGCAGATCCTTGAGCGAATCGATGCGGCTGCCGCTGCGGAACTCGACGCCTAGATTGAGGATGTAGTCGACTTCCTCGTCGATGACTTCTTCAGGCAGGCGGAAACGCGGCACCTGGGTGCGCATGAAGCCCCCGCCCTTGGCATCGGCCTCGAACACGACGACGTGGTAGCCCAGCGGCACCAGGTCGCGCGCCACCGTCAGCGCAGCGGGGCCGGCACCGACGCAGGCGATGCGTTTGCCGTCCTTGCGCGCCGCCTGTTTCGGCATGCGTGCACGGATCGCTTCGTTGTCCTTGAAGTCGGCGGCGACGCGCTTGAGCCGGCAGATCGCGACCGGTTCGGGTTTGGCGCCGTTGTTCTCCTCGACGCGCCCGCGCCGGCAGGCCGGTTCGCAGGGGCGGTCGCAGGTGCGGCCCAGGATTCCCGGGAATACGTTCGATTTCCAGTTCACCATGTAGGCGTCGGAGTAACGCCCGGCAGCGATCAGGCGGATGTATTCGGGGACCGGAGTGTGTGCGGGACAGGCCCACTGGCAATCGACGACTTTGTGGAAATAGTCGGGTACGCGAATATCGGTAGCCTTCACTAAATACTCCGTGATTGCAGAGGAGCCTTGCTGCCTCGACTTCGACCAGGTTCACGCATTTCCACAACCCTGCTTCCATCACGTACGTGGTGGAAGCCGCCCCCTTGACTCAAGGTGGCTCCGAAGCAGCAGCGTTTGAGTCTACTCGCGGACAATGTGTCTGAGAAGCCGAAGGCACGATCATCGTGCCGCAATGCACTCGATCTCAACGCGCGCACCCAGCGCCAGGCCGCTGGTGCCGAATGCGCTGCGCGCCGGCAGATGCCTGCCGAAGACCTTCACGTATTCCGCATTCATCACCGCCCACTCGCCGATGTCGGCGAGCATCACCGTCATCTTGACGATGCGATCCAGCGACGAGCCGTGGCGTTCGAGTACAGCACGGATGTTCGCCAGCGTTTGCCGGGTCTCCGCGGCGATCCCGCCGCTGACCAGCCGGTCGCTAGCGTCGCTGCCGATCTGGCCGGACAGAAACAGCAGATCGCCGACTTCGACCGCCTCGGAAAAGGGCAATCCGGGGATGCCGACGAACGGGTGATAAATGGCGTCCTTGCTGGTTTTTTGACTCATATTGCGTCTCCGTTTCAATTCAGGATGCTGCCAATGTCGCAATGCAGCAGAAAATCCGGGACAATGCCTGCGAGGGAGGCCGGATCGGCTCCGCAAGCTTCGGGTCCATTGATGCTATATCAACTGCACGAATTCAATCGTAACCTGTTCAACCCGCTGATCGCCTGGTCGCAAGCCAGCGCCAAGATGTTCTCCTCGCCCGACAGTTGGCTGTCGCGCCTGCCCGAAGCCCACCGTGTCGCGGCGAACTACGAGCTGCTGTACCGGCTCGGCAAGGACTACGAAAAGCCCGAATTCCGCATCGGCAGCGTGCAGGCTCACGGCATCGAAGTTCCCATTGTGGAAAAAATCGCATTGTCGCGGCCATTCTGCAACCTCGTGCGCTTCAAGCGCTATGTCGACGATGTCGGTACGTTGAAGAAGCTCAAGGTCGATCCGGTCGTCCTCGTGGTTGCGCCGTTATCCGGCCACCACGCCACGTTGCTGCGCGATACCGTGCGCACCCTGCTGCAGGAACACAAGGTCTACATTACCGACTGGGTCGATGCGCGCATGGTGGCCGCCGAAGCCGGACCGTTTCATCTGGACGACTATGTCGCCTATATCCAGGATTTCATCCGTCATATCGGTGCGGATAACCTGCACGTGATTTCGGTCTGCCAGCCGACCGTGCCGGTGCTGGCTGCAATCTCTCTGATGGCTTCGGCCGGCGAAGCAGTGCCGCGCACGATGACCATGATGGGTGGACCGATCGACACGCGGCGCAGCCCGACCCAGGTCAACGATCTGGCAGCGACCAAACCCCTGTCGTGGTTCGAGAATACGCTCGTGCAGGAAGTGCCACAGAATTATCCGGGCCACGGCCGCCGCGTCTATCCCGGCTTTCTGCAGCATGCCGGATTCATCGCCATGAATCCGAGCCGGCACTTCATGTCGCACTGGGATTTCTATGAGAACCTGCGCCGCGGCGATCTGGAAGACGCCGAGGCCCATCGGCAGTTCTACGACGAATACAACGCCGTGCTCGACATGCCGGCCGAGTATTACCTCGACACCATCCGCACCGTTTTCCAGGAACATGCGCTGCCGCGCGGGATATGGGACGTGGCCGGCCGACGCGTCGCGCCGCAGGACATAAAGCACACCGCCCTGTTCACGATCGAGGGCGAACTCGACGACATCTCCGGTCTTGGCCAGACCCAGGCTGCGCATGACTTGTGTACAGGTATAAAAAAGACCGCTAGGCGTCATCTCACAGTCAAGGGCGCAGGCCACTACGGCATCTTCAGCGGCAAGCGCTGGCGCAACGTGGTCTATCCGGATGTGCGCGAGTTCATCCGCAAATACGCCTGAGGCGCGAAACGCGAGTGAATGCGCGATTCAGTACTGCGCTGTCTTCACCAGGAAATGCTTGGCCAGCGCGCCTTGCATCTGGCCGATGCCGCGCGCCATGTGCAGAGTCAGGCACAGCAGCACGATGCCGATGACCATCGTGAATGGCAGGGCCCACAGCGGCGGCGCGTAGGCCACGCCGTTGATGTTGAGAATGCCGATATCCAGCGTTGCTTTCGTGATCGGCGCCACGGTCAGCGACAGCGAAAGGCTCAGGCCGATGATCGCCAAGGTGAAATAGATGATCCCCAGAGGCAGTTTCAGCACCATGTAAAGCAGAGTCGACCACGTCCGCGGATCAACGAACATCTGCTTGATCCTTTGCGTGAACGGCTTGCCGCGATCGGCATACAGTGGCCGCCGCGGCATGCGCACGCCGAGCATCGATTCAATGAGTTTGCCCTCGACCAGCGCCAGCGCGCGCACGGTCGAAATGAACAGCACTGCAAACGGCAATCCGAAGATCAGAATGCACAGACCCAGCGACAAGCTCAGCCCGGTGATCACCCAGGTGAAGTAAAAGATCCCGGTCGCCAGCGACAACAGCATGTAGAACAGCGACGAGTAAGCCAATGGATCGGCGAACACCGAGAAAAATCGCCCCAGCTTCGTGGTGCGACGCAAGGCCGGTGGTGAACGCAACGCATCCTCTATCTGCGATTCCTTGTCACGATAGATCTCGGCGACCTCCTCCGGCGCACCGTAACTGGTGGCGACATTGGCCAGCATCGTGGCTTCGTCCCATTCGGGGTGCTCGGCCAGTTCCGAGCGCAGGTATTCCTCCGCGTCATAGACCGCATCCTGGGTCAGCGCCGGATCTGCACCCTTGAGCGCTGTGCGCAGCTGGTCCAGGTATTCATCGATGGTTCTCGGCGCAGCGACGGTCATCACACGGCTCCTTTCAAGACGGAATCAACAAACCGGCGCGTAGCCGTCCAGGTCGCAGTCCACTCCGCGGCGACGGCACGCCCCAGCGCGGTGATGCGGTAGTAGCGGCGCGGCGGGCCGCTGACAGAAGGTTCGACCTGGCTTTTCAGCAGGCCTGCCGCGCACAGGTTGCGCAGCACCGGGTACAACGCACTCTGCTTGCCGCTCAGGGCGCCATCGGCGCTGTGTTCCAGGCGCTTGGCGATCTGGTAGCCGTACATCGGCTCATCCGCTTGTGCAAGCACGGTCAGCAGCACCAGCGCGACCGTGCCGGAACTCAGTTCCTTCTGGAATTTCTTCAGATGGATTTCGGTGTCGGCCAAGGAACTGCTCACTGACGTATAGCAACGACTGAACTATAGTGTTTAGTTCATACTAGTGTATGCGCCGGAAGTCATGGTTGCCCGTGAGTTGAACATTCGGCAACGTCGAAATATGCCGGTGACCGAAGGTGGGTCTCTCGCCGCAGGTAAGCGAAAGCTCTTCTTAGTTATGGCTTCGTCGCCCCTACCGTGCGCACCGGAATCGGCACGCTGCACACATCGATATACCCCGCCGGAACCTTGTACCAATCGTCATGGCGATTGCGCCGTGATTCGATCAGCGCCATGAACGTCGGCGTGTCGGTCCGCAACACTTCGAGATTCGTCCGCTCCGCGACCGGGACATCCGCAGCAACCCGGATGGACTCGATCGGCACGTCCTGTTCGGCATTCTCGTAAAAACCCAGTGCGCCTGTACCGCGCGGCAAGGTTGAAAGCAACTCCATGCCTTTGACGACGCGGCCGGCCACCGTGATATTTCGATCGAGCCAGCGCGCGCCGCCGATCACGACGTAAAGCTCGGTACCGCCGCCGGAATCAGCGTCGTTGTCGCGGCCGACACCGACCGTGCCATAGCAATGCGTCAGCCACGCGGTGGCTGATTTCGGATCGCGTGCCGCCGGAAAATCGCCTGAGAAACCCGTCTGCGGCGCATAGCCGTCACGGTCCGGGAGTGCGGTGAACTTAAGTTTGTCACCCGTCGGAATTGAAAATTCCGCCTTCAGCGTGCGCGCAGCCGTACCGACGGAACGCCGCTTTTTTTCATCGTCGCCGTTTGGATCGCCCCATTGCACGACATAGTTGTCCTGCGAGCGCAGGAAGGCCAGCCCGTCGAAATATTTTTCGCGCGTCAGCACTTCGATATTAGCCACGTGATTCGGCGCGAACGCGGGCGCCAGTTCGATCACCACGCGGCCACTGGCAAGTTCCAGGTACAAGGTATAGGCCGGATCGAGCACATGCCAGTCCGACGGCCTGGATGCGGCCAGCACCTCTGCCATTGTCTGCGCTCTTGCCGCCGGCGCAGTCTGTGCGTGACCAGCGATGCCCACACAGGCGAGCATGCCGAGAGCAATCCACACTGGCGCGTCCCAGTATCGTTTCATGGTTTTCTCCGGGCTTCGATCGGCTTGCGGTTCATTGTCGATGCATCTTCATGTTGCTTCAATGCGTTCTCCGCGCGGACATAGCCGCGCTCGAGGAGGAGTAGCGGTCATGTCCATTCTGAGATTTCGTGTTACCGGCAGCCGCGACGCAGTCGATGGCATCGTCGCAAGGCTCAACGGCATCGACGAACTGGAACGTGTCGAAGAAGTCGATGACGAAATGCCGGACATGCGCGATGATTCGAGTTCATCGCAGCTACCGGACGACATTGGCCCGCCGATGCGCCGCATCCTGGTGGAAACGCCGCATGCATCCGCGAATGAACGCGTGCACGATATGCTGGAAATCGCCGCGCGCGACCTCGATGTCGCCGTGGAATTCGTCGACCGGTTCTGATTGAAGTATATATTTATCAATTGTGCGGCAATTGCGCGC
>JARLJU010000086.1 GCA_031291055.1 Rudaea sp.
TACAAGACTGTTTGGAACGGAACGAGCCGGACGTATGTCGCTGCATCCGAGGTGACGAAGAGCCGTGGCGCGAAAGGCGCGGCGGCATGTGGTGCGCTGATGGCAGGTGTGGGACTGTCGGGCGTTCTAGTGTTTCCGCTGCCGGCGAGTGCGACGGGGTCCATCGATCAATACATCGCTATCAGTACAACGTTGACTGACGGCAGTGAGCCCACGTCAGTGGATAATTCGAAGCTGAACGCAATGGCCTTGGGTCCAAATGCGGTTTCGAATGGCAACAATGCTTTGGCCGTCGGCGCCAAGACACTGGCAAGTCTGGACGGCACGACCGCAGTCGGTTCGGCTGCTGCGGCGTTGGCAGTGAATGCTACGGTGATCGGTGCAGGCGCCACGACCAGTGGCGACGCGCTCAATGGCGTCGCTATTGGTTATATGGCGTCTGCAGAAGGTGTCAACACGCTGGGTCTTGGAGCGCATGCAAGCGCGCTTGGCAATGATTCTCTTGCGCTTGGTACCAACGCCTGGACATCCGACAGCGCGGAGAAAGCCGTCGCCATCGGTTCCGGTGCGACGGCCAGTGCGGCCGGCGGGATTGCGCTCGGCGCCGGCTCAAGAGCGGATCGGGCCAATGCGTTGTCGGTTGGGAATTCGAACTTGAATAGGCAAATCATCAATGTGGCTGCCGGCACGCAGAACGGCGACGTGGTCAACGTTTCGCAACTGAAGGGCGCCATGGAGGCCATTGGTGGAGGCGCTGCTGTCAATATTGACGGCACAATCAGGAAACCCACGTACACGATCGGCGGTCAGAGCTACACCGATGTCGGTGCGGCCCTATCCGCTTTGGTGACAAATACGGCAACGGCGAATGCCGACTCGGTTCAGTACGATTCAACCTCGCATGACGCGGTGACATTGGGCAACGCCGGCGCACCGGTGCGAATCACCAACGTGCACGCCGGCGCGCTCGCCGCCGACAGTTCGGATGCCGTGAACGGCTCACAACTGTTCGCGACCAACCAGGCGGTGACGCAGAACACTGATGACATCGCCGCCAATACCAGCAGCATCACTAACCTCGATCAGCGCGTCACGAATACCACGACACAAATCACCAACCTCGACGCGCGCACCACCACCATCGAAGGAGACGTGAGCAACATCACGAATCAGATCACGAACGGTGAGATCGGGCTTGTCCA
>JARLJU010000087.1 GCA_031291055.1 Rudaea sp.
ACCTATACGGTCGTCGTCAATCGCGCGGGTGCGCTGAGCAACAATGCGAGTCTGAGCAACCTTGCAATCTCCAGCGGCAGCCTGGTGCCGTCGTTCGCCACCGCGACCTTGAACTATACGGATGCGGTGGCCAACGCCATTACATCAGTGACCGTAACGCCGACCGTTGCGGACGCGAACGCAACTGTGAAAGTCAACGGCACAACGGTGACCAGCGGCAACGCTTCCGGTGCGATCAACCTTGCCGTCGGCATGAATACCGTAACGGTGCTGGTCACGGCGCAGGATGGCACGACGACGCAGACATATACGGCGGTGGTCAATCGTGCGGGTGCGACCATTACGACGTTCTCTGGCACGACGTTCACGAATACCGGCACGGCAACGGCCGTCCTGTCGGGTGGCGGAGCCAACTGTTCCTTCGGCAGCGCTTCCCTCGTCGGGACGCCGGCCGCGCCACCGTCGGGCGTGACATTCCCCGATGGACTGTTCCAGTTCACGACGATCAATTGCGTCGGCTCGGTCACGATCACGGCGACGTTCCCGACGGCGTTTTCCTCAGGCGAGCAGTACTGGAAGTACGGACCGACGCCGGGACCGGTAGCGGCGCACTGGTACACGCTCGGCGGCGCAAACAGCCTGGTGCTGTCGGGTCATACGGCGACGTTCACGATCGCCGACGGCGGGTTGGGTGATGATGACCTGGCCGTCAATGGAACCATTGTCGACCAGGGCGGCCCCGGCGTGCCCGGCGGCGGCGGCTCGCAGGGTGGCAACGGCGTCAGCCCGACCCCGACCCTGAGTGCATGGGCTCTATGGATGCTATCGGCGCTGTTTGTCCTGGCGGGTGTTGCCGGCGCGCGCAAACGCATGCGGCAGGATATCCACTGACGGGTCCGGTGATCCGGCATCATGCAAGTGACGCCGGATCACCGCCCAAGTGCGATCGGGCGAACGTCTACTCTTCCTTGGCGTGGGAAAACGCACCGGGTGCCGAGCCGAAATCACCATCGGCCTGCGCAGCCAGATAGGCGAACACGGCATACACCGCGACGTTCTGATTCAGTTCCTTCGCATCGATCTTGTCCAGTGTATCGTTGGCGGTATGATGCCAGTCGAAATAGCGCGTACCGTCCTGGGTGAGGCCGAGCACCGCCATGCCGGCCGCGCTCATGCTGCCGAAATCGCCGCCCTCGGCACTGCCATTGCCGCCGCGCTCCACACCGAGCGGCGCCAGCACCTGCATCATCTGATCGATCGCGCCCAGCGCTTCGGGCTTGACCTGGGACGACATGCGCCAGATCGGCGCTGCACCGAAATCCGATTCAGCGCCAAGGACATGTCTGGCAACTTCGTTCTGGTGCGCGGCGCCGTACGCGCGGTCGCCGAACATGCCGGCTTCCTCGTTCGCGAACGCGATCACGCGGATGCTGCGTTTTGGCCGTTGTGGAAGAGTGGAAATCAGGTGTGCCGCACCGGCGGCGATCGCGACGCCGGCGCCATCGTCGATGGCGCCGGTGCCGGGATCCCATGAATCCAGGTGCCCGCCGATGGCGACCAGTTCATCCGGATGCTCGCTACCGTTGATCTGCCCGATGACGTTGGCGCCGGTGTACTGGCCTTCGATGCCGCAATCCAGGTCGAGTTTCAGCGTCACCGGCTTGCCTTCGGCGAGCATGCGTTCGAGCAGATCGGCGTCGGGGTTGGACAGCGCGGCGGCCGGAATTTTCGCGTCGTTCGCGCTGAACTGCGTGATCCCGGTGTGTGCCAGCCGATTATCGTCAGTGCCGGCCGAGCGCAGCACGAACGCCTTGGCGCCCAGTCTGGCAGCGAGCGCCGGTCCGGCCGTTCGTCCGGTCGTGGCCGGGCCGTAGTCGTGGCCGTCACGCGCAGCGTGCATGCGATAGCCGATGTATACTATCTTGCCTTTTACATTTTCCGCCGTTGCAGCCTTGAGTGCCGGGAAATCCTTGAAGGCGACGACTTGCCCGCTCAGGCCACCCCGGGGCGTGGCCGGGCTTCCGCCGAGCGCGAGCACGGCCAATGACTGCGGATACGGCGCCACGATCGACGCATGTTCGCCGCGACGCACCCATTTCGGATAGGTCACCGGCTCCGTCCACACCTTGTCGAAACCCAGCGCCTTGAAGCGTGCGACGACCCAGTCGCGCGCACGCTGGTCGTTGTCGCCGCCGGCTAGGCGCGGGCCGATCTGGGTCGTCAGATCGGCGACGAAGGCGTAGGCCACAGGGTCGGCCGCCGCCTCATCGCGAAGTTTCGCGGCTCCAGCCAGCGCCTCGGGGGAAATGCGCGTCAATTCTCCTTCGCGCGCGGACACTGTGCAGCAGATCGCGAGGCCGGTGACAAGCAGCAGGGATTTCACGTAACGTCTCCTCGGCAAAAGCGTGGATTATGCCTGTCGCGTTCGCGATTGCCTGTGCCGGTTGGCACGAATCCCTTGTCCGGGTGCCGGGCATAGGCAGACGGATTTTGCGTTTTGCCGCCGACCGTGGAAATTCAAGGCCGCCGCGACTTCGCCGGGTCGATCGCGAGCAACGGCGTGTCGAGCGGCGGACTGCGACGGGCGCAGGCGCGCCCGTCGCATTTTCCATCCGCCCCGGCAACTACTTCGCCTTCAGCGTATCGCGGATTTCGGTGAGCAGCTGCACTTCCGCGGTCGGTCCGGTCGGCGCCGCCGGTTTCTTCGGGACGAGCCGGTTGATCAGTTTGACCACGAGGAAGATTGCGAACGCGATGATCGCAAACTGGATGATGGTATTGAGGAAGGCGCCGTATTTGATCACCGCGCCGCCGCTGATCGCGCCCTTGGCGTCGGCGATCGGGTTGCCGATCCTGATCACCAGATCGGAAAAATCGATGCCGCCGATCACATAGCCAATCGGCGGCATGATGATGTTGTCGACCAGCGATGTGACGATCTTGCCGAATGCGGCGCCGATGACCACGCCGACGGCCAGATCCACCACGTTGCCGCGCGTGGCGAACTCCTTGAACTCGCTTACGATGCTCATACGCTTTCTCCGGGAGGGATAGTGCACCGCCGCTGCCCAGCGGCTGCCGGAGCAATTTAGCGCAATTTGCCTCCGGAAGTTCGCAAGTTCAGACGATCGCGCCGTTCAGCGCGGCGATGTCGCCCAGACGCGCATTGAATTGATCGCCGCGCGCCAGGGCGGCGACGCCTGCGGGCGTGCCGGTAAAGATCAGATCGCCGCCCTTGAGCTCGAACAGCGTCGACAATTCATGGATGATCTGCGACACGCTGAACAGCATTTCGCTGATGTCGGCGCGCTGGCGCAGCTGGCCGTTGACTCGCAGGCTCAGTTCCGCGTGCTGCGGATGCCCGCTTTCGCTGGCTCGCCGGATTGCCGACAGCGGCGCGGAATGGTCGAAGGCCTTGGCCGCGTCCCAGGGCATGCCCTTCGCCTTGGCCAGCGCCTGCAGATCGCGGCGGGTCAGATCCAGGCCGACCGCGTAACCGAACACATGCCCGAGTGCGGAATCCACCGCAATATTGGCGCCGCCGGATTGCAGTGCGACAACCATCTCCACCTCATGGTGAAGATCGGCGGTCGCCTGCGGATAGCGAACATCCGCGCCATCCGCGACCACCGCATCGGCCGGCTTGCAGAAGAACAGCGGATTGCCGCGATCGACGGCGGCGCCCATTTCCCTGGCGTGTTCGGCATAGTTGCGGCCGATGCAGTAGATGCGATGCACGGCAAAGCGTACGTTGCTGCCGGCGACGGCGACCGCGGTGGGCGGGGGCGGTGCAAGAACATAGTTCACTGAAAATCTGCTCCGGTAAAGGCGAGGTCAGCCCGCCGCGGGAAGGAACGAACTATCGACCTGGTATTGCCTGGGATCGTCCATGTTGACCACCACGTCCAGCTGCTGGCGCTCCACGAACTGGCCCGGATCGAACCAGACCGGGTCGCTGCGGAACAAATATACTTTTTTCGTCAGCGGATGCTGCCATTGGCAGGTCAGCCGCCAGGGGTTGCGCCCGTTGACGCTCAGGCTCGTGTCGACGACGACGCCCTCGAAATTCGCCTGCACGCGCATGCCGTTCTGCGCCAGCCAGCCGCGCACCTTGCGCTGCCGCACCTGCGACCGGAGTATGCCGCCGCCGACCAGTGCGAATACCAGGCCCATGCCGCCAAGGATCAAGATGCCGAACCAGCTTTCCATGAAGCTGTCGATTTGCGCGTGCTCCGGATTGGCGCCGTCGTAAAGTACGCGCACGCGTTCGCCACGCACATAGGACGGCGTGCCGGAACCGGTCGCGCCGGTCATGTGCACGATCTTGCCATCGGGAGTGTTGAACTCCACAACGGGACTGTACGTGCCACCGCCTTTGGTTGAGCGTCGATAGGCCTGATCCGTCACGACGCCTTCGGCGCTCAATGCGTGCGCCATGAAATCGGAGTGCGAACGCCACAGCGAAATGCCGCCCGTGAGCATGCCCATGCCGACGACAAAGAAAATGGCGCCGAATATCCAGAGAATTTTCATGCCTGCCCTTCTTTCATTTGCAATTTCTGTTTTCGTGACGATGAGACCGCAGCTTGCGGGCGACGCCAGACGAATTTAAGGCCCGACCAGATTTGCGTCAGCGCGCAGACTTTGACATCGACCAGTCCCAGCGGCAAGGCGATTTCGCGCAATGTTCCTTCGCTCACGTCGCTGGCTACGCCCGAGGATTTTTTCGGCCAGGATATCCACAGCATGCCGCCGACACCGAGTTTTCTTGCCGCTGCAGGCAGGTCGCGTTCCAGGACGGTGCGGCGGCTTGCAAACAGATGACCGAAATCGTATCGGCGTGTGTTTGCCGGCAGGATCGCGACAGAGGCCGGTTCAAAGCCGCACAACGCCCAGTAGTCGGCGGGCGCATGGCGCAGCCACACTCGCAAACCGGGCATCAGGCCGAGCTTCTGCCATGGCGGCTTGCCGGAATATCCGGGCGATGTACTGGTACCAGCGATCCGCTCGACTGACATCTGTCACCCCGCATTGATGACCAACAGCCCTGTTGTGTGGGCGCGCCGGAAGTCAGTCTATGGCAAACTTGGCGTTGGGGTTACCGACGATGGGCACCATGGAAAATTCCGATCTGCTGAAGGAGTTGCGCATCGATCGCGGCGGTACGCAAGCGCGGTCGCGGCGGCTGCCGTGGATCTTGCTCGGCGTGATCGCGCTGCTGGCGTTGGCTGGCGGCGTCTGGTTTGCGTTGGCCGGCTCCCCGGCGCTGCCGGTCCATACCGCGGTGGCGCAACCGATGGCGACGGCCGGCACGAATGCTTCCG
This sequence comes from Rudaea sp., assembly GCA_031291055.1. GTDB lineage: Bacteria > Pseudomonadota > Gammaproteobacteria > Xanthomonadales > Rhodanobacteraceae > Rudaea. The sequence continues at coordinate 5,325 of JARLJU010000087.1, forward strand.
TACTGGACGCGACCGGCTACGTAACGGCGCGCCGCGAGGCGACCGTTTCGGCGCAGATCACCGGAACCTTGACCGAGGTACTGATTGAAGAAGGCGAGCGCGTCGAGGCTGGGCAAGTGCTGGGGCGTGTGGAAGACACCGCGCAGCGGGCAGCTTTGGCGCAGGCGCAGGCACAGTTGCAGGCGGCGCAGGCATCGCTGGTGCAGTTTCAGGCGCAACTGGCGCAGAGCCGGCGTGACCTGCAGCGCAATGAGGATATGGTCGGGCGCAAACTAGTCTCGCAGCAGGCGGTGGAACAGGCGCGCACCCTGGTCGATACCGGAGCGGCGCAACTGCAGGCCCAGCAGCGCCAGGTCGAGCTGGCTCAGGCAGGCGTGCAGTCGGCCCAGGTGCAGCTCGGTTATTGCACGGTGCGGGCGCCGTTCAGTGGCGTGGTCATCGCCAAGGCGGCACAGGTCGGCGAGATCGTGTCGCCGTTCTCGGCCGGCGGCGGCTTCACCCGCACCGGCATCGGCACGATCGTCGACATGGATTCGCTGGAAGTCGAAGTCGACGTCAACGAGGCCTATATCAATCGCGTGCAGCCGAACCAACCGGTGGATTCCGTGCTCAATGCCTACCCGGACTGGAAGATTCCGTCGCACGTGATCGCGATCATTCCGACCGCAGACCGTTCCAAGGCCACGGTGAAGGTGCGCATCGGTCTGAACGTCAAGGATGGCCGCGTCCTGCCCGACATGGGCGTACGCGTGTCATTCCTGGATGACGACAAGCCTGCGGCGCATGTGCAACAGCAGCCGCGTGGCGTGCTCGTGCCGGCCACGGCGCTGCGCAAGGATGGCGACAAGGACATCGTGTTCGTGCTGAAGGAGCAGAAGGCGCAACGTCGCGCGGTCACGCTCGGCGGCAGCGTTGGCCAGTCACGCCAGGTCCAGGCCGGTGTGAGCGCCGGCGAGACGGTGATCGTCGATGCGCCGGACGAATTGAAGGATGGTGCGGCTGTCACGCCGGCCAAGCCATGAAATGCGATTATTGTCGGGCTGCAACGTTGCACCGGTCGAGTTTCCAGTATTCCTTCCCCTTGTCCTGAGCTGAGGTTCCCATGTCCGATTCAATCCGGTCCGATTCGATCAGATCCGATTCCATGGTGCAGATCCGCAACGCGACCAAGGTCTACGAGCGCGGCAAGCAGAAAGTCGAAGTCCTGCATGGGCTCACGCTGGATATCCCGAAAGGTGATTTCGTCGCGCTGATGGGGCCTTCCGGTTCTGGCAAGACCACGCTGCTGAACCTGATCGGCGGCCTGGATCAGCCGACGTCGGGCGAGATCAGCGTTGGCGGCAACCGCATCGACCGGCTTTCCAGCGGTCAGCTCGCCAAGTGGCGCGCGCACAACGTCGGCTTTGTGTTCCAGTTCTACAACCTGATGCCCGTGCTTACCGCGGAAGGCAATGTCGAACTGCCCCTGCTGCTGACCAAGCTCGGGTCCGCACAGCGCAAGAAGAACGTCGCCGTTGCCTTGCAGGTGGTCGGACTCGCCGATCGCGCCAAGCACAAGCCGAGGGAGTTGTCCGGCGGCCAGGAACAGCGTGTTGCGATCGCGCGCGCACTCGTATCGGATCCGCAGTTGCTCGTGTGCGACGAGCCGACCGGCGACCTGGATCGAAAGACGGCCGACGAGATCCTTGGCCTGCTGCAGGTGCTCAATCGCGAGCACGGCAAGACCATCGTGATGGTGACGCACGATCCGAAGGCCGCCGAGTTTGCGCGGCGCACCCTGCATCTGGAAAAAGGTCAATTGCTCGAGCAGGCGGCGTAGAGCCGGGATTCGGGAAGCAGAACCGGGAATGGCATCCCGGATCTCGAATTCCTAAACAAGACTCCTGCGCATTCCCCATTCCTCATTCTCGATGTCCATCCTATGACCAAGACCGGTTTCGTCATCGCGAACCTGTTTCGCAAGAAGACGCGCACGATCCTCACTCTGTTGTCGGTGATCATGGCGTTCCTGCTGTTCGGCCTGCTGCAGTCGGTCAACCACATCTTCAGCGCCGGGCCCAATTTTCTCGGCGCGACCCGCCTGATGACGCAGGCGCGCGTGTCGTTTACTTCGCCCTTGCCCTTGTCGATGGTGCCCAAGCTCGAAGCCATACCCGGTGTCACGCGCGTGGCCTACTCGCAGTGGTTCGGCGGCATCTGGCAGGAGAATACGCAGTTGTTCATGTTTTCCGTGGATCCGCAGCGCCATCACGATGCCTATCCGGAATGGGTGATGCCGGAAGACCAGTGGAAAGCGTTCGAGAACACGCGCACCGGAATGATTGTCGGCAAACTCGTCGCTGACCAGTACGGCTGGAAAATTGGCCAGAAGATTCCGATTTCCTCCAATATCTATCCGCAGAAGGATGGCAGCAAGGCCTGGGCGTTCGATCTGGTCGGCATCTACGACGGCAAGGACGATGACTGGAAAAAGCGCGCCTTGAACATCTATATCAATCACGACTATTTCGATGAGGCGAACCAGTTCGGCAAGGGCCGCACCAACTTCTTCATTCTCAAGCTCGCCGACAGCAACCAGGCCGAAGCGATCAGCAAGACCGTGGACGCGATGTTCGAGAACTCGCCCGACGAAACCAAGACCCAGACCGAGAAGGACTTCAACCTGAGTTTCGTCAAGCAGGTCGGCGATATCGGCCTGATCGTGCGCTGGATCCTGTTCGCCGTGTTCTTTACCCTGCTGCTCGTCGTCGGCAATACGATGGCGCAGAGCGTGCGCGAACGAGTGCCGGAACTTGCCGTGCTCAAGACCCTGGGTTTCAGCGACGGCAGCGTGCTCGGCTTCGTGCTCGCCGAGGCGGTTGCGATGTGCGCGATCGGCGGACTGCTCGGACTCGGGATAGCGACCCTGCTCGGGGCGATGATCGAGAAAGGCAGCGGTGGCCAGTTCCAGCTCAACGTCGGCGGCTATGTGTGGACGATTGGGCTCGCGACCATCCTGATCATGAGCATCGCCGTGGGGCTTTTGCCTGCGCTGCGCGCGCAACGGCTGAAGATCGTCGATGCACTCGCCGGACGCTAAGAGGATTCATTCATGTTTAGCCAAACGACAGCCATCACGGCCCTTAACCTGAAGAGCATTCCCGAACGCTGGGGACCTTCGCTTGTCATCGTCATCGGCCTGGCCGGCGTGGTTGCCGTGTTCACGGCACTGCTGGCGATGGCGGTGGGTTTCGAGACCACGCTCAAATCCACCGGACGATCGGATGTCGCCATCATCATGCGCGGCGGCTCCGATGCAGAATTGAATTCCGGCCTTGGCCGCGATCAAGGCGTGCTGATCAAGCAGGAACCCGGCATTCGCAAGGACGACGACGGCCAGCCGCTGGCGTCGGCGGAGATGATTTTCATCGCCGAGATCGCGAAGAAGGGCGACCGCTCGGGCTCCAATGTCACCGTGCGCGGCATTGAACCGAAGGGCATGAAGCTGCGCCCGCAGCTCAAGATCGTCGAGGGCCGCATGTTCGAGACGGGCAAGCGTGAACTCATCGTCGGTGCCGGAGTGGCGCGCGAGTTCGACGGTGCGCGCGTAGGCGAGACCCTTCGATTCCGCGGTTCGGAATGGACCGTGGTCGGACAGTTCGCGTCCGGCGATGCGAACGACAGCGAGTTGTGGTGCGACGTGGAAGTCGCTGCAACGACCTTCAATCGCCAGGGCTACAGTTCGATCCGTGCGGCACTCGACGGTCCGGATGGAATGAAGACGCTCAAGGACGCGGTCAGCGCCGATCCGCGACTTGCCGTCGACGCAACGACGGAACTGGACTACTACAGCGCGCAAACCAAGCAATTCCGCCAGCAGATCGGTTTTCTCGCCGGCGTGGTCACTTTCATCATGGCGCTTGGCGCCATCTTCGCCGCGCTCAACAGCATGTATGCGGCGGTGGCTGCGCGCGGCAAGGAAATCGCAACCCTGCGCGCCATCGGCTTCGGCGGCCTGCCCGTAGTCGTATCGGTCATGATCGAGGCCCTGGTGCTTGCGCTGATCGGCGGTGCGCTCGGTGCAGCGATTGCCTACGCGTTGTTCAACAATTTCTCGGTATCGACCCTGGGTCAGAATTTCACCCAGGTCGTGTTTGCGTTCAAGGTGACACCGGCCCTGGTCGTGCGCGGCCTGATCATCGCCGTCGTCATCGGCATGATCGGCGGCTTCCTGCCGGCGATTCGCGCCGCGCGTTTGCCGATAACGACGGCCTTGCGCGAACAGTAAGCGTCAACCTTCCGCCTCCGCCGCGCCCGTCCGGATGTCGGGCGCCGTCGTGGTGGAAGGAGTGTTCCGGCAGGTATCGCCCGCGGCGGACGCTAGCCTTGCGGCATCACTGGTGCGTGATAGTCCAGCGTGAGCCCCAGCGCCCACAGCAGCAACAGTACCAGCGGCACATGCACGATGAGCTGCAGGAAGGTGAAGCCGACGATGTCGCGCGCCTTCAGGCTGAGTACGCCCAGCAGCGGCAGCATCCAGAACGGGTTGATCAGATTCGGCAGCGCTTCCGCAGCATTGTATACTTGTACTGCCCAACCGAGATGGTAGTGCAGGTCGTTTGCCGCCTGCATCACGTAAGGCGCCTCGATCAGCCACTTGCCGCCGCCGGAGGGCACGAAGAAGCCGAGGATCGACGAATAGATGCCGATCACGATGGCATAGGTGTCGGTCGAGGCCAGGTGCACGAACAAGGCAGACAACTGCTGGGCAACCGTGGCGCCACCCGTGCCCTTGGTTGCGGTCAGGATCGTCGCGATGCCGCCGTACAGCGGGAACTGGATCAGCACGCCGGTCGTGCTCGGCACCGCGCGCGACACCGCGTCGAGAAAACTGCGCGGACGCCAGTGCAGGAGCAGTCCTGACATGATGAAAATGAAGTTGTAGGTATTCAGGCTCGAAATCGCGAAGATGGCACCCTTGCTGGCGAATTCGTGAAGCAGCCAGCCAGACGCGAGCAGGACGATCAGGATCGTCAACAGCGGGCTGCGTTCAAACCATTCGCTCGGCCGCGCGGGCGCAGCCAGTACGGGTTTGGAATTTGTCGCGTTTGTTGTGTTGTCCACAAAGCGTTCTGCAGTCTGCGCTTGCGCCGCGTCGGGCGCCGACCACCACGCGATCAGCACGGACACGGTGATCAGCACGGCGGTCAGCACGAACGACTGCCACAGGAAAATCGTTTCGGTGAAGGGAAGCACTCCCGTGATCGCGAGCAGGGGCTTGGGAATGCTCGCCGGATTGGCCTGCAACTGTGCGGCGGACGATGACAGCCCCATCGCCCACGAGGCGCCGAGGCCAAGGTAAGCGGCGGCGCCGGCGGCGCGGTAATCCATTGACAGATTTTCGCGCCGGGCCAGTGCGCGCACGAGCAATCCGCCGAACACCAGGCTGAACCCCCAGTTGAGCAGCGATGCAAGCATGCTGATCAAGGCGACGTAGCCGACGGCTCCCCGGCCAGTGCGCGGCAACGCCGCGAGACGGTCGATCAGCCACGCAACCGGCGGCGCCGTGGCGACGACGTACCCGCCGATGACGACGAACGCCATCTGCATCGTGAACGGGATGAGGCTCCAAAAGCCGTCGCCGAATGCCACGGCCGTATCCTGCGGTGTGGCGCCGATTGCAAGTGCGGCCAGCGCGACGATGACGACACCCAGTGCGGCGAAAATATACGCGTCCGGAAACCAGCGTTCTGCCCACTCTGAAAGTCGCAGGGCGACGCTCACCAGCCATGATCGCTGCGGACGATTCACTGCACTCATGCTCGGCCCTCCGGTTGCCCGTGGCAGTGTGCAAAGCGTACCCGCGATTGGCAAGGCGTGGCGCAGCATGCGCAAAGCGCTGCCCGGCGTTGCGTCAGTGTAAGCGCGTTTGGCGCCGGGCCTTGCTACGGTTGCAGGCCAAGCCGGGCGGCATTCAGCGCGTTGCTTCCACGCGGCGTTGCCGCGGGTGTCGGACCCGGTTTGAGCGGCGCACCGTCGACAAGATGGCGCCACATTCGATCCATTGCGACATAGCCGAAAGGCAGTAGCGGTACGTAGCGTTCGCCATAGCCGGGCAGCGCAAGGAAGGCGTCGAAATGCTGGGCGTGCGGCACCGGCCAGTACCAGATGCGGCGGCCGTTGTCATGCAGCCATGCGGCATAGGCGGCGGAGGAGAATGCCGCGGGCAACAGGCCATCCTCCTCGCCGTGCATGAGCCAGATCGGCAAATCCATGCGAGGCAATGCTGCTTGCGTGGCTTGCACGGATTGCCGCAGCCGCTGCGCTTGCGGCGCGGAGTCGGTCCACAGTGCGCGCAGGCAACGCTCGCCGCGCAGCGTGGGATCGGAGGGATCGGCGGTTGCGGTTTCATCGAGAAATACGCCGGCGCCCGGCGGAACGCCGCTGGCGTCGGCCCACCACGCCGCGCGCTCGGCCGTTGTCGGCGCGCGCGCCTTGCCGGCGGTATCGTGCGCGTAGAAGCGGAACCCGCAGGGCATGTCTCCGACACCGCTGCGAGCGTACGCCGACGCGTAAGTCGCTGCGATCGCGCGCCACAGATCGAAAGCGGTGTTGCTCGCCGCCGTCGCGATGGCCGCGTCGCTCCAGCCACCGGCATGCAGGCGCTGGAGCGCTTCGGCCGCCTGTGCTCGCGGTCCGACGCAGTTGAGCACATCGGTCGCGGCCAGCGTTGCGCAGCGCGCTGTCCCCAAGGGCGCAATGCGGCCTTGCATGCGTGCGAACGGAATCATGTCGAAGCGTGCGTCGGTCAGTGCGCAAGGCATCAGCAGCGCGGCTTCGGTGGCGTAGTCGTACAGCGCGCGGCCGTGTCCCGGTACATGCACATTCGGTGCGAGTGCGATCACGCCGCCAAGCATGCCGTCGTGATCCAGTCCGGCCGCCTGCAGCACCGCGCCGCCGGCATTGGACACGCCGACGGCGAGAATGCGCGTATTGCGCGGCGTGAACGGCGCGGCTTGCGGATGCGCGCGATCAAGCATCGCCAGGCCGAACTCGGCCGCCTGCAGCACATGGCGGCCCCAGTCGGCTTCGGGATTGTCGCCGGAATGCGCATGCTTGGTCGCGATTCCCGCAGCGGCCGAATAACCGACCGGCGTGAACTCGAGATCGGCGTCGCCGGCGCGTGCCGGGGTGCCGTCCAGGGCAATGCCGGTGGCGCTGGCCGTATCGAAATAGCCTGAGCCCGTGCCCTTGTCGGTATAGGCGACGGCGCAGCCGTGTGACAGGCCCCAGGCACCGGCCAGCGCGATCGCGCCGTAGATGCCGCGCGAACCCGAAGAGGCGGTGACAACCAGGCAGCGTGCCCTGGCGTCAAACGTGTCGGGGACCTGCACGAGCACGCGATGTGGCGAACGCGCACCGGCGACCTCGGCGAACGCCTGATATTCCCGACCACCCACGCCTGCAGCGCTGCCGTAAAGATCGCCGTAGCGGCCAAGCGGACCCAGGTCGGCGATGCCCTTCCAGCTCACCTGAATCGCGCGCCGGCGCAGTTCCGCCGGTGTCGGCGCAGCGGCATTGGCGAACGCGCTGGGCGCACCGCGCAGGCCAGCGAGGCCGAGGCCCGCCGTGAGCAGGTCGTCATTGCCTCGATGCACGGTCTCGCGCAGGGGACTGGTCAGAAATTCGATCGCCACGGTGGGTCGGTTCCTTCGCCGGCGCTGTGGTCAGCGCGGTTGCAGAGAAGCAGCGTTGAGTCTAGCGTTTGCTCTTCGCCAGCGTGATCGCGACGACACCGGCCAGGATAACCACCATCCCGGCAACGTCCAGCGGCCGCACTGATTCGCCGCCGAGCAGCACGCCGATGAGCACGGCGACCGGCGGGTTGACGTAGGCATAGCTGGTTGCCAGCGCCGGGCGCACGTGATGCAGCAGATAGATGTAGGCGCTGAAGCCGAGCAGCGAGCCGGCAACGACGAGATAACCGACGGCCAGCGTCGCATCCAGTGACGGCATCGCCGTGAAATGTTCGCCGCCGATCCAGCCTGCGAATCCCAGCACGACGCTGCCGCACAGCATCTGCGCCGCGGTGCTCATCACCGGATGCGGCATGTCCTGGCGCCGGGCCCAGACCGAACCGAAGGCCCACGACGCGGCCGCAGTGACCAGGGCCAGGGCACCGAGCGGCGAGCTGCGCAGGTCGCCGCCGAAATTCAGCACGACCACGCCGGCGAACCCGACCAGCAGGCCGATCCATTCCAGACGTTGCGGCCACTGCCGATAGATGCCCGCGAACAGCGCGGCAAACAGCGGCATGCTTGCGACCGCGACCGCGGCGATGCCGGAAGCGACTGTCTGTTCGGCGTAGCACACCAGGCCATTGCCGAAACCCAGCAGCAAGGTGCCGCAAACGGCGCAATTCATCCATTGCCGCATCGTGGGCATGGCAACGCCGCGCCAGCGCAGGATGGCGAACAACAGACTTCCGGCGACAAGAAACCGTAGCGACGCCATCAGGAATGGCGGATAGCTGCCAAGGCCGACGCGGATTGCCAGATAGGTCGAACCCCATAGCAAGTAGACGCCGATCAGCGCCAGCGGCACCAGCACGCGCGGCGTCAGCAGCGCTGAGGGAGCGGGTTCGGCAGCGGCGACATGGTTCATGACGGCAGGCCCGGCCTTGCGGCAGGAGCACTCGATAGGGCTGGTGATGCGTCGGGAAGACGCAACATCACTCTAGCGATCCGTCGGCGTCGTGAACAGCGCCACTCGTCATGTGCCGGCCGGTGCCGCTTGTGCTCGCAGCGGATGGGAGCCGCGGGCGTCGCGTGAGGCCGGAAAATCGTGCTAACGCTGCGGCGTCACCTGGTGCGAATCCACGACGACGAACTCGCCCTCGATCACGCGCGGGACAGCCGCCGTCGGGTGCGGTTGCGCAGCGCCGGCGATCGATGCCTGCGACCGCGCCAGCGCACGTGTGAGCGCGACGATCGCGCCGATGAAGGCGAACGCAAGCAGGGCAAAGAAGCCCAGCGTCAGAACACCGACGAGTGCCACGGCGCCCACTGCAGCAAGCAGTATGCGCAGCAAAGGATGTCGCGGACGGTTGAACCAGCGCCAGTACAACATGGCGGCTTCGCTCCCTGTGGCAGAATGCCGGAATGATTGGGCTATGTGTCCGCAGATGCAAGTGCGGGAAGGGCGTAATACTCCGGTGAGTGTTAGTAAAACGTTATGCCGGCTCGATGCGATTCCCGATGCCGGCGCTATCTCGGTGGACGTCGAATCGAGCACGGGCGGCTTCTCCCTGATCCTGCTGCGCCAGGGCGCGAGCGTGTTCGCCTATCACAACGAATGTCCGCATGCCGGGCGCAGGCTGGACTGGGCACCGGGCAAATTCCTGGTCGAAAGCGGACAGTTGATCTGTGCCGCGCACGGCGCCAGTTTTTTCATCGAATCCGGACGCTGCTACGCCGGCCCCTGCCGCGGCGCAGGGTTGGCCGCGGTTCGGGTCGAGGTAATCGACGGGGAAGTGCGCCTGCCGTGAAACTCCGCCGCTGGCAGCATCGCGCCTCCGGCATTTCTCTCAGTCCACCTGCGCGCGCACATCCTGACGTTCGCCGCCGCGGCAACTGAAATCGGCCGTCATGCCGACTATCGAGCGGGTAGGGATCAGCGACCCAGTGACCCGCGTTTGCGGACTGAGCAGATCGAGCCGGTATTGTCCGCCGCCACCGCCGTTGATGCGGAAATCGGCATTGGCATCGGTCGCGCCCAGACTGCTCTGGCGCGTATCCAGGTTGGTCAGGCGCACGAATGCCGAATGCAGGGGTTTGCCATCGCGGCCAAGTGCCTTGCCGGTGACGCTGCAATCCTGTGCTGCAGCCAATGCGCACGATGCCGATAAAATCAAAGCCAAGCTCGAACGGTACATGGAACTCTCCTGTCAGGTCCTGTGGGTTTCAATCCCTTTGCAGCAGATTGCTCACTTGTACCGGCTACGACGATCCGGAGTTCGGTTTCGTCGCGTGCTTCAGGCCTGCGCTGCCGATCGCTCGAGATTCATTGCGGCGGCGATGACATCGGTATATTTGAGTCCAGCGCCGGTATTGAACAGGACGACGCGATCCGAAGCTGTGAGGAAGCCGGTGGCCAGCAAGTGATCGTAGGCGGCCGTGGCGGCTGCACCCTCGGGCGACAGGAAGATGCCTTCGTGCCGGGCCCAGTCGTGGATCGAGGCGAGGATTTCGTCGTCGCGCAGGGCCAATGCCATGCCGCCGGATGCACGCAGGATCTGCAGGATGATGTAGTCGCCGTAGGGCTTCGGCACGCGCAGACCCGAAGCGAACGTGGCGGCGTCCTGCCACATCTGGCTGGCATCTGCTCCAAGGTCAAAAGCACGCGCCATCGGCGCGCAGCCGGAGGATTGCACCGCAATCATGCGCGGGCGTTTGCCCGGCTTGACCCAGCCAAGCTGCTCCAGTTCGTCGAACGCCTTCCACATGCCGATGAGGCCGACGCCGCCGCCCGTGGGATAGAACACGGCATCGGGGTATTCCCAGCCCAATTGCTCGACGAGTTCGTAGCCCATCGTCTTCTTGCCTTCGATGCGGAACGGCTCCTTCAGCGTGGAAATATCGAACCAGCCTTCCTGTTGCTTGTGCTCCGCAACCATGCGCGCACAGTCGGAAATCAGCCCATCGACCAGCGTGACGTTTGCGCCGTAGGCCGTCGCCTCGACATAGTTGGCGAAGGGCACGTCGCGCGGCATGAAGATATGCGCTTCGATATCTGCCGCAGCCGCATAGGCGGCCAAGGCGCCCGCGGCATTTCCGGCCGAGGGTACGGCAAGCTTGCGCAGTCCGTAGTGCCGCGCCATTGTCACGGCCAGTGCGAGTCCGCGGGCCTTGAATGATCCGGTGGGATTGGCGCCTTCCTCCTTGAGCCACGCATTCGCATGACGCTTGCTGCGCAGCATCGGCGTCCAGCCTTCGCCCAGCGTTACTGGCTCGACGTCCGGCAACACGGCGCCGTAGCGCCACATGCCGCTCCATGCTGAAGACGGATCGGCGGGGATGACGGCCTCCGGTGATTTTCCGCACAGGTGCGAGAAGTCGTAACGCACGTAAAGGGCGCCTGCCGGTTGGTCAACACATTGCGTGCATACGGTCTTTGGGGTATCTGCGGAGAACCGAGCACTGCAACGCGAGCATTCAAGGTAGGCAATCGAAGGCATATCGGTTCCGTCGTTTCAGGGTTGTTCGATGTCGGCAGGATTACTCAAGACAGCTCAAGCGTCGCCAAGCTTTCAATCCGTTTCTCCCATTTTGCAACCACGGCGGCGGCGATGGAGTTGCCCAGCACATTGGTGGCCGAACGCCCCATGTCGAGGAACTGGTCGACGGCGAGCACCAGCAGCAAACCGCTTTCCGGCAGATTGAAATAGGGCAGCGTCGCCGCGATCACGACGAGTGCGGCGCGCGGAACGCCGGCCAGACCTTTCGTCGTCAGCATCATCAGCCCGAACATCGTGATCTGCTGCGTAATGGAAAGCTGAACAGCGTAGGCCTGCACGATGAACAATGTGGCGAACGTGCAGTACATCATGGCGCCATCAAGGTTGAACGAATAACCCAGCGGCAGCACGAAGCTCGCCACGCGAGGCGGGATGCCGAACTTGATCAGCGCTTCCAGCGTGCGCGGGTAAGCCGCCTCGGACGACGCCGTGGCGAAGGCGAGCACGACGGGTTCGCGGATGCCGGCGAGCAAGCGCATGGCGGGCCGGCCGACGATCAGCAACAGGGCAGCGATCAGGGTCACCCAGAGTACGCCCAGCGACAGGTAGAAGCCGATGACAAATTTGGCATACGTGACGACGATGCCGATGCCCTGCACGCTGACCGTCGCGGCGAGCGCGGCAAAAATAGCCAGCGGTGCCGTCTTCATCACATAGTCCGTCACCTTCAGCATGATCCGGGTCACTTGCTCGGCGAAGGCCACGACCTGCGGGGCCTTGTCGTCAAGCGCCGTGATCGCCGTGCCCACGAAGATCGAGAAAATGACGATTTGCAAGATCTCGTTGCCGGCCAGGGCCTCGAAGATCGAGCGTGGCACCAGATGCGCGACAAAATCCTGCAACGTGAATTTTGCCGCATCAACGCCCGCTGCCGATGCCTCCGATGGCGCGAGTCCGAGGCCCGACCCCGGTTGCAGCCAATGCGCCATCAGCATGCCAACCGTGAGAGAGATGCAGGAGGCAGCGATGAACCATGCCATGGCCTTGAGCCCCACGCGGCCGATCTCGGCGATGCCTTGCATGCGCGCGATCGCAGCGACCAGCGAGGAAAACACCAGCGGTGCGATGATCATCTTGATCAGGCGCAGAAAGGCATCGGTGACGATCGCCAGGTTTGCCGCCACCGCGATCGCTTGGTCAGGCGTCAGGTAGTGGTTGCAAGCCCAGCCTGCGGCAACTCCGAGCAGCATCGCGGCGACGAACATGAGTGTGAGTGCACGATGCATGATTTGGTCGCCGGGTAACTCATTTGCCCACTGGACTGCACACCGGCGACCTTATCATCAGCGCTTCGCGCTTGCCTGATGTCGCTGTGCGGGGCCACATCGACGGCGGGCCGGTGAGTTGCGCGAATTGATCGCAGGCCGTTTTGCAGAGCCTTTTCCGCGGCTGCAACGCCTCCACTGTTGGCAGCCGCTGAAGAAATGCTTCGCCTGGCCTGTCTCAGGCGTTGCGGAAGACCACATTCACCGCCACCAGCATCACCAGCAGCATCAGCACGGTGAGCGGCAGGCCGACGCGCATGAAATCACGGGCGCGATAACCGCCCGGGCCGGCAACGATGGTCAGCACGGGATTGGCGCTGGCGATGACGAAACTGTTCGATGTGGAAATTGCGACAATCAGCGCATACACGGCCGGATTGCCGTTCGATGCCAGCGCGATATTGATCGCCATCGGCACCATCATCACGGTGGCGCCGACATTGGAAACCACCTGGGAGAAGAACAGGGCGAGAACGGCGATTACCGCCTGCAAGGCCCATTGTGGCCACGCGCCGAGATAACGCAACACTTCCTGTGCGATCCACGCGGCGGCACCGGTCGTGTCCATCGCCCAGCCCAGCGGAATCAGGCAGGCCAGGGTGAAGATGGTTTTCCAATTCACCGCGCCGTAGGCCTCGTCCATATTCAGCACACCGGCGAGCAGCATGCCGACGGCACCCGTCAGCATCGCGACGGACAGTTTGATGTCGGTGAACAGGCCGAGTCCCATCGCGAGTGCGAAGAAGAAGGTCGCGTGCCAGATCTTGCTCGGCCGGCCTTCTTCCTTTGGATAGTCGGTGACGACGACGAAGTCATGGGTTTCCGCCGCCAGGGTCAGGTCACGCCACAGGCCATGCAGTACCAGGGTATCGCCTGGACGCAGCGCGACCTTGCGCACATCTTCGCGAAATATCTCCTCGCCGCGATTGACCGCCAGCACGCTGATGCCGAATCTCTTGCGCAGGCGCAAATCGGCGACTGTCTGCTTGACGAAATGCGAGTTCGGCGGAATCACCGCTTCGGAAATGCCGGCGCGGGTGGGGTCGAACATGTCGCGGAAATTGCGCAGCCGGCTCTGCACGCGCAGCAGGTTCAGATTGGCGAAGTCGTTGGTCTGTTCACGTTTGCCGAGCGCGCCAAGTACCGTACCGACCCAGATCATCGTGTCGGCCGGAGGCGCCAGGCGCACTTCGTCGCCGTTCTTGATCGCCAGAATCAGCGGCGCGCCACGCAGCGTTTCGGCCTCGACGATGCTCATGCCGACCAGCGGGCTTTCTGCGGTGACGGTCAACTCGCACACTTCGCCGGCGATGCCGTAGGTTTCGGCGAAATACGTTTCGGTGCGTCCCGGCGTGACGTTCGGGCTTTCCTCATCCGTCGGCAGCAGGCGTCGCGTGAACAGGGCGAAGTACGCCAGACCGGTCAGCAACAGCGCCAATCCGACCGGCGCGATGGCGAACAGCGAAAATGGCTGGATCGTCTGTGCGCCAGGCGGCAGGTTGCGGTTTGCGCTCTGGATCAGGTCGTTGAGCAGGATCAGCGGCGAGTTCGAGATCATCGTGATATTGGTGCCGGCCAGGATGCAGAACGCCATCGGCAGCAGCAGCCGCGACAGCGGCACGCCCGTGCGCGCGCTGACCCGGCTGACCACAGGCAGGAACAGGGCGGCGAGCGCCTGGCTTTGCATGATCGACGACAGGCCGCCGGCCATCGCATTGATGAGCAGTCCAAGCCGCGACTCGATGCCTTTGGACAGGCGCAGGATGAACGATGCCGCCTTGTTCAACACGCCGGTGCGGTCCAGGCCTGCGCCCATGATCATCACGCCGAGCAGGGAGATGACCGCGTTGCCAGCAAATCCTTCGAACAACTGCTCCACCGGAATCAGCCGGGTGATGCCGATGACAACGATGACCAGCAGCGCGATCAGGTCGGCGCGGATCCACTCCAGCACCAGCATGAGCACGGTGAAGCAAAGCAGCCCAAGCACGAGCTGCATGTCAGGAGTGAGGTTCAGGCCGGTGTTCATCGGGGCGATGATTCTTGTAGGCCTGCGTGCTCAGGTGTCAGATGCGTTCATGTAGCAAGTCCCAGACTCCGTGGCCGAGGCGCACGCCGCGTTTCTCGAAATGCGTTTCGATGCGCGTTGCCGGCCGCGGCGAAAATTTCCCTGTTCCCCCGATATTGCGCCATTGCGCCGAGGCGTCGAGCACGGAGAGCATCTGTTCGGCATACTCCGCCCAGTCCGTCGCCAAATGCAAGCGGCCTCCGAGTGCGACGCGCGAGGCGAGCAGCGCGACGAAGTCCGGCTGGATCAGGCGCCGCTTCTGCTGGCGCTTTTTCGGCCACGGGTCGGGGAAATAGATGCGCACCTCGCTCAATGCGCAGGCGCCGATGGCCCGGTCCAGGACTTCGACCGCGTCGCAATTGTACAAGCGTACATTTTCCACATTGTCAGCGGCGAGGGCATTCATCAGGCGGCCGACTCCGGGGCGGTGCACCTCGATGCCGATGAAATCGCTTTGCGGCGTGTTGCGTGCCGACCACAGCAGCTGATCGCCGTTGCCGAAACCGATCTCCAGCAGCAGCGGCGCAGTGCGGCCGAAGACCCGGCGCCATTCGGGGGCACCGTCGCCGACACCCAGGCCGTAACGGCTCCAGTGTTGCTCGAACGCGCGCTGCTGTGCCGGGGTGAAGCGTCCTTCGCGGCGTACAAAGCTGCGGATACGGCGTGCCCTTTCCTCTTCCGTCAGGTTCGCTGACGGCCCGGCACGTGAAGCAAGGGACACTGGCCGTGTCACTGAATCTGTTGCGCTCACGCGATTGTTCCGTCAATCGGACTCGACGCCGACG
Organism: Rudaea sp.; assembly: GCA_031291055.1. Lineage (GTDB taxonomy): Bacteria > Pseudomonadota > Gammaproteobacteria > Xanthomonadales > Rhodanobacteraceae > Rudaea. The sequence continues at coordinate 20,718 of JARLJU010000087.1, forward strand.
CATAGCGCTTGCGCGGAATGCGCCCGGCCAGGAAAGCCTCGCGGCCGGCGATGATCGCGTGCTTCATGGCGCTGGCCATGAGCACTGGATCGCGCGCACCGGCAATTGCCGTATTCATCAGCACGCCATCGCAGCCCAGCTCCATCGCGATCGCAGCATCGGATGCGGTGCCGACACCGGCGTCCACCAGCACCGGCACTTTCGCATTTTCCACAATTTCAAGGATGTTCCAGCGATTCTGGACGCCGAGCCCCGAGCCGATCGGTGCGGCCAGCGGCATCACCGCGACGCAGCCGATTTCCTCCAGGCGTCTGGCGAGCAGGGGATCGTCACTGGTGTAGACCATCACCTGGAATCCCTCCGCGACCAGGGTCTCGGCCGCCCTGAGCGTCTGCACTACGTCCGGAAACAAGGTCTTTTGATCGCCGAGCACTTCGAGCTTGACCAGGGTACGGCCGTTCAACAGTTCGCGCGCGAGCCTGCAAGTGCGCACCGCGTCGTCTGCCGTGTAGCAGCCGGCGGTGTTGGGCAGGATTGTGTATTTGTCCAGCGGCAGGACATCCAGCAGGTTGGGCTGGTCCTTATCCTGGCCGATATTGACGCGCCGGATGGCGACGGTGACGATCTCGGCTGCGGCAGCCTCGGTCGCGCGCCGGGTTTCGCCGAGATCCTTGAACTTGCCGGTACCGGTGAGCAGACGCGATCGATATGCGCGTCCGGCGATGACGAGCGGATCGGGGAAGTTGGTTGCGGCGGGTTGGGCGTTCATGGATCCGTCCGGAGTGAGGTATGCAAAGTTGCTTTGTTCAATGCGCTGTGCCTGCCGCGCGGGTTGTTGCCATTGCCAGGCAGCACGGTCCTCTGCATCACCTGTTTCGGGTTTATCCCCCGCCAATCGCTTGAACGACTTCTATGCGGTCGCCATCGCGTACAAGATGTTGCGCATGCATGCTCTTCGACACGATTTCCCGATTGATTTCCACCGCAACCGCACGGCCTGCATAGCCGCTGATCTCGAGCAGGGCGGCAACGCTGATGGGTTCGACGAGTTCACGTTGCTCGCCGTTCAATTCGATCTTCGTCATCTGCCTAGTTTAGCGTCAGCCGGCGCCAGCGCGAAGCCGCCAGGCTCAACTCCTGGATCGCCGTCGCCAAAAACGCAAGCGCCCGGACAGGCCGGGCGCTTGGGCTTGAGCTGAGCGATCGCTCAATCACGACCGCCGTGTTTCTTGTCGTCGTCCTTCTTGTCCTTGGGCGGCGGCGGCGTGCGTGCGGGTGCGGCATTGTGGATCTGCGGTGGCGGCGACGCGACGCGGGGCGGCGGCGCGGCAGTCACGGGCGCACGGTTTTGCGGTGTGGTGGCGGTCTGGTTTGTCGGCGTGACCTTGTGATATTCCGGCTTGTTCTGCGGAGTAACCGCATTGTGCGTGCCGTAGTTCGAATCACGCGTGGTCTGTGCCGCATTGCCGTTGGACCGTAGAGCACCGTTCGACGTGGATGTCGTCGGCGTGACCTTGGTAACCGGTACCGGCCGTGTCGTTGGGGTGACCTTCGTCGCAGGCGACATCTGGTTCGCATTGGTTACAGGAGTGCGCTGCAATGACTGCGGTGTCGTGGTTGTTGCCGGCCGGCCGGTCTGCGTATTGGCATTGGCGTTGGTTACGGTGTTCGCGCCAGGATGAGCGAAGCGCGCCGAGTCCAGATGCGTGTTCGCGGCCGCACCCGCCGCCGATGTCGCCGGGCCACGCGCAACGCCAGTACCTTGCCCGGCTGCGGGATTGGACTGGATTGCCGGATTCAAGCGCGTAGCGGTGGCTGCATTCGTCGGCGCGATGCGCGTATTGGCTGCATTGGCAGTAGTCGGGTGCGTTGGCAAAGGCGGTGCCGCACTGCGGATCGGCGTACCGCCAGTGGTGACGACGCGCAGATTGGGCTGTGCAGCAACGCCACCGCGCACTGCGCCCGCGCCGGCGATTGGAGCGCGCGCCTGGCTCGGGGTTAGCGGCTGCCCCGGATTCTTCTGGTACAGCGGCTGCCTCTGCGCGAACGACGCGATCGGAGCCGGCGGGGTGGTCGCGGCCACGATCGGACGATTGGCCAAGGCGGCCGGTGGCAGGGAACGTGCGGCTGTCATCGGCGCGATGCTGGCGCGGGTCGGCGCCACGGCGGCGAAACCGGATACGCGGCCATTGGCGAACGTCTCCTGATTCACACGGATCGCGGCTCCGCCAACCGGACGCGAACCGACGAACGCCGCGGCGGGTACGGCGACGATGGCGCCAGCAACACCGCGATTGGCATAGTTGATCTGCGCGTAGTTCACATTGCCGCGCGCATAGCCGCCGTAGTAATTGTTGATCGTGACGTTGTTGAACCCTCGCGAATTGCTGATATTGATATTGGTGAAATAGCCTTGGCTCACGCGATAGCCGGGGAAGTACACGTCACGCGGGCCCAGCGGGAACCAGCCGACCGGCCCGCTGCCGAAACCGATGCTGACGCCGACGCCGCCACCGATGAAGGCAACCAGCGCGGGCGCATAAACAGGCCGCACCGCGATCGGACCGGGACACCAGCCCCAACGGTTGCCGATATAGGCCCAGCGGCCGTAGTGGAATGGAGCAAAGCCCCAGGGAGCGTCGTCAACCCAGCTCCAGCCATAAGCGCCGACCCAGCCCCAATGACCGCTGTGATAGGGCGACCAGTCAACGGCAACTGTGGTCGGATACCACACGTTGCCGTATTCGGGTGCGTCGCTCCATTCGCCGTTGTCGTCCAGGTCTTGATACCCGATCACTTCTTCGGATACGTACTGGCGCGATTTGGCATGATCCCAGCGGCCGTCGCGTTCGGAGCAGAAACTGTCGAACTCGTCCGGCGGCGGCAGGCTGTTGCTCTGGTAGTTCTGCAACTGCGGGTCGTTGAACGTCACCGACTGGCCTTCCTCGACGCGGAAGCGCGCGCCGCCTTCGCCGTAGGCGTCGCCGCCGCCATGCAGCACGGAGACGATCGTGCCCTGACCGTTGGGCCCGACATCGATGCGATATTCGCCGACGCGGTTGACGACGAAAGCCAGCGTGGGCGTATCGATTTCATAGCTCTGATCGTCGTACAGGCGGCGCACGCGCAGATTCAGCGTGCCCTGCGTGAGTTCAACCTGCGCCGCTTTGTCGTCGAGATTGAGAAAATCGAAGCTGGTGTCCTGATCAATGCGCATCGTGGAAGAGCCGATTTCCAGCTCGGAGCGCGAATTCTTGTCGGTCCACAGCTTGTCGCCGGTAATCAGAGGCCGATTGAGCTGGGCCTCGACCCAGTCATTCTCGCCGGCCGGAACAAAACTCACGTCGCCGCGCAGAAAAGACAAGCGCGCAACCCTGGTCGGTGGATCGGCGACAGGACCGGACGCGCCATCCTGGCCGGGCGGCGGGCCACCATCGGGCGCGGGTTGCGCCAAAGCGGAGAAGGCCAGTGTCACGCCGGCCAGCAGGACAGCGAAACGGGTGGATTTGAACATGGCGAACGCTCCTTTGCGTCACGCGGATAGGATAAAACCGGTTTTTCGACAACGAGCAACCACACGAGCCGCGGCAAGAACCAGAATGGATCACCCTGAAAGCCCGCACCCCGAAAGTCTGCTAACTGTGCGCCGCTATCTAAACGCAATCAAGCTGAATGGTGACCTTCCACTGCCGGCACGCCATCAATCGTTCAGCGACGGGCCGGTTAGGTGACGCGGTCGTGACGATTGCCCGTAGCAACCCGGCAACGTAAAGTATCCGCGCGCAAGCGGGTGTAGTTCAATGGTAGAACTGCAGCTTCCCAAGCTGCTAACGTGGGTTCGATTCCCATCACCCGCTCCAGGCTTCGCTGCCTGCGCGCCGTTTATGGAACCTTCCCCTTGCCAGCGGCAATGACTTTAACGGCACGCATGCACGAGCATCCCCTCATCGGTTGGCGCGAATGGCTGGTTCTGCCGCAGCTGGGTCTGGGTGCTCTAAAGGCCAAGATCGATACTGGTGCGCGTTCGTCCTCGCTGCATGTGAATTCCATTTCGGAATGCGAGCGCGATGGCCGCACTTGGTTGCGGTTCGCCGTCGCCACGCGCCGGCGTGGCGGCGGACTGGTCGCTTGCGAGGCACCCGCGTGCGACCGCCGCGATGTCACCGATTCGGGTGGGCACATCACGTCGCGCTGGTTCATCCGTACCGCGATACGTCTCGGCGGTATCGAATGGGAAACCGAACTCAACTTGACCAATCGCTGCAATATGCTCTTTCCGATGTTGCTGGGGCGTTCGGCACTGTGCGGCCGGTTTCGCGTCGATCCGCAACTTTCGTTCGTCTGCGGCCGCCTGAAAAGGCGCGTGCACACATTCGGGGCCACTTCATGAAAATTGCCATTTTGTCGCGCAATACAAAACTATACTCGACCGTGAGGCTGGTCGATGCGGCGCGCCAGCGCGGACACCGCGTGCGTGTGCTCGACCCGTTGCGCTGCTACATGCGCATTGCGCCAAGCGATTTCACCATTCACTACAAGGGCCGTGCGCTCGCCGACTACGACGCGGTAATCCCGCGTGTCGGTGCGTCGATCACGTTTTACGGTACCGCTGTGTTGCGCCAGTTCGAGATGATGGGTGTATTCACGCCGAATTCGTCCGATGCGATCTTGCGTGCTCGCGACAAGCTCCGTTGCCTGCAGCTGCTCGCGCGCGAGGACCTGGGCCTGCCATCCACCGTATTCGGCGACAATCCGGACGATACCGCCGACCTGCTGGCGATGCTCGGCGATCCGCCGCACGTGATCAAGCTCAACGAGGGCTCGCAGGGCCAGGGCGTACTGCTGGCGGAAAAGCGCTCGGCGTCGCAAAGCGTGATCGAGGCTTTTCGCGGGCTGTACGCGAATTTTCTCGTGCAGGAATTCATCCGTGAGGCCAACGGCGCCGACATCCGCTGCTTTGTCGTCGGCGGCAAGGTCGTGGCGGCGATGCGTCGTCAGGGCCGCGAGGGCGAGTTCCGTTCCAACCTGCACCGCGGTGGTTCGGCGACGCCCGCCCAGCTCACTGCGGCGGAAGTTGATACTGCATTGCGCGCTGCGCGCACGATGGGCCTGAACATTGCCGGCGTGGATCTGCTCAGGTCGCGACGCGGGCCGCTGGTGCTTGAAGTCAATTCCTCTCCGGGCCTGGAAGGTATCGAGTCCGCAACGGGCGTGGATGTGGCCGGCGAGATCATCGAGTACATCGTCCGGCGTGTGCGTAAGCGCAAGGCCCGCAAGCTCTGACGACGGCGCGCCGTGCAACACGTCGCTACCGGAACCTGCGCCGCCCTCACGGAACGCCTGGTTTTGACAAGCCTGCGCATAATCTTGGCCATTTAAGCCTTCCAATCCTGTTCCCTGAAAATCAGCATTCACACCTGGCAACGTCCTTACCCATCAGCTACGAAAATGCTCGTTGACAGTGCCTGTAGCGGAATATACGATGGCTTACGTAGAGTAATCTCTAAACAAGCCGAAGAGAGGAAGTTCATGAAAAAGCATCTCGTATTTGTCGCGGCGATGATCATGCTGCCCACTGTTTATGCGGCCGGCAGCCACGATCAGGTCACCGAGAAACCGCTGGTCGGGGAAACCCTGGATTCCTTCAATCAGGAATCGGCCAGGATCCGCGAGCAGATGCAGCCTGGCGGCGTGTACGGGTTCATGAAATCGTCGGACAAGGATCGCGTGGAAAGGCGGCTGGGCGATATGCAAAAGCTGCTGCAGGATCACGCAACCGGAAGCGATCTGCCACGCGCCGACAAGGTGGCGCTGGTAAACGCCCAGGAAGAAGTCAACGGTATCCTTCGCCACAACGACGCGAATCGCATGGTGTGCGAAAGCCGCGCGCCGGTTGGATCGCATATCCCGGTGACGACGTGCCGCACGTATGGTGAGATCGAGAACCAGCGCCGCGCGTCATTGAACCAGCTGAACGATTTGAACAATCAATCCCGTCTCAACCCGCATGGCAACTAGAGACTGAGGAACCGTTTATCTTATTGGCCGGCGATCGATTTACCGGCCGATGAAGGTGCGATGCGCTGCGTGCAATGCGCAGCGCCACCGAGATTGTCACAGGCGTGGTTGCGTTCATGTCGGCCACGGCAGACAGAGTGCAGTGACACGCCGCTCCACGGTGGTTGACGACACGCCATCGGCCTTCATTGCGCGCCGAGCGGCGATGATATTTGCCGTGCACTAAGTACGAAAATGTTCGTTGACATTGCCTTTGCCCCGATATACGATGATCTACGTACTAAATACATCGTACATTCCGGAGAGACGTCATGCCAAGGCATTTTCTTCTCTATGTGGTCATCCTGCTGTGCTGCATCTCCGCGTAGGCACAGGAAGGCAAAACCGACAAGGATGGCGTCGTCGAAAAGCAAAGCACGGGGTCGGTGGATGCGATGAATCACGACTCGCGCATCCAGTTTTTCAATATCCAGGAAGAAGTCAGCGGTGTCCTCAAGCACAACGACAGCAATCGCCTTGTGTGTGCGAAAGCCACGCGCCTATCGGCTCGAATATCCTGAGAACGGTATGCCACACCCATGGCCAGATCCAAGCCACGGCACGCAATACCAAGCAAGGCCTGCAGGAATTCGATCATTCGCGGCTTTGAAACAGCGGCAATCCGACGTCCCCATGTTTGCCGGTGTTCAATTCCAAGCACTGAAAAATTCAGCCGCGGGTAGAGCAGGCAACGCCGTCGCCGTCGGCGCAAGCATTTCCAGCAATTTTGAATCCACAGATCAAGGAGTTTATTTACATGTACATGCAAAAAACGCTTCTTATCGCTGTAGCATTTTGCGCAGCCCACACTGCTTTTGCTGGCGAGAGCAAGGTTGTCGAAAGACCCTTGATCGCGGAAACCTTGAGCGGCTTCACCGCTGAGGCCGCAAAAATCCACGACCAGATGCAACCGGGCGGTGCGTACGCGCTGATCAAGCCGGCCGACAAGGCGCGCGTGGAGTCGCGCCTCGGCGACATGCAGAGGCTCCTGCAGAATCATGCTTCGGAATCCGACCTGCCGCGCGCCGACAAGCTGAATCTGGCGAATGCACAGGAAGAGGTGAACGGCATTCTCCGCCACAACGACAGCAACCGCCTGGTATGCGAGAGTCGCGCGCCAGTGGGCTCGCATATTCCGGTGACGACGTGTCGGACATTTGGCGAGATAGAACAACAACGGCACTCGGATACCAAGGCGATCGGGGACTTGGATCGCAGCCGTGTGGCCCCTCCCGGTCATTGATGTGATCCGGCGCGGTCGGTGCGCTGGCTTGTGTCTACCGCGCTGTTGCGGCAGGATATACGAAGTAATTCGTTGCCATAGGGAGTTGCAATGAGTCCGCGTCGTTCAGCTGAAGTCATCTGGCCCACCGATGCCGAGCTAAATATCCTGCAGATATTGTGGGAACACGGCTCTTGCACGGTGCGGGAAGTGCATGAAGCCCTTTACGGCAGCGACGGAGCGGGCTACACCACCGCGCTGAAGCTGATGCAGATCATGCACAGCAAGGGCCTGGTCGATCGCGATGATTCGCAACGTGCGCATGTCTATCGCCCTGCGATAAGTCGGCAACGGACGCAGAAGCGCTTCCTGACCGACATGGTGCAAAGGCTGTTCAACGGTTCGCCTTCGCAAATGGTGCTGCACGCTCTTGGCAACCACCCTGGCACATCCCGCGAAGAACTCAGGGAAATCCGGGCGCTGCTGAACAAGATCGAGTCTGAAGGGGGTTGACGATGGCGTTTTCGCAGACATTCATTGCCGGCGTGGACGCGCTCGGCGCCGTGCTCCTGCATTTCCTCTGGCAGGGAGCGGCCTTGGGTTTGATCTATCTGCTGCTGCGGCCGCTGTGTCCGAGTGTCGGCGCACGCTATCGGCTGGGTATGGGCATGCTGATGGCGCTCGCGCTGTGTCCCCTGCTGACGACCTTCTATGTGTGGCCTGCCAGCGACGCCGACATGGCGTTGGCATCGCGGATCCTTCCGCAGGTGCTGACTGGCTCGATCGCGGCCGTGGCCGCAGATGCACAGTCGACTTTGAACCTGCGTGAATTTCTGCCGTGGCTGGTGGCGGGGTGGATTGTCGGTGTCGTCGCGATCGCCTTGCGTTCATTGTGGCACTGGCGCCGGCTGGCGCGGCTGGTGCGCTATGCGGCGATACCGCTGCCACAGTGGGAAGCGAAATTGACGCAGCTGTGCCGACGCTTCGGTCTGCTGCGTCCGGTACGGTTGCTTGCCTCGGCCCGCATTGCCACGCCGATGCTGATCGGCTTGATCAAGCCTGTCATTCTGCTGCCGTTGAGCATGCTCAGCGGATTCAGTGCGCACCAGATCGAACTCATCCTCGCGCATGAACTCGGCCACGTACGACGCTGGGACTATCTTGCCAATCTGGTGCAAGTGGTGATTGAAACCGTGCTGTTCTATCACCCGGTGGTGCACTGGATTTCACGCGACGTGCGCAATGCGCGCGAGAGCTGCTGCGACGACCTCGTCTTGGATCTGGCGAAAGGCAACCCGATCACCTACGCGCGTGCGCTGGCAGATCTGGAAGAATTGCGTCACGATCTGGATGTCGTGGCGCCGGCGCTTGGCGCCAGCGGCGGCATCCTGCTCGCACGCATTCGCCGCATCGTTGGTGCCGAAGCGCAGGATCCGCTGCCACGCAACAACGCGTGGCCGGTATTGCTGGTCGCGGCTGCCGTGGCGTGTCTTGCCGTTCGCCCGCAACACGCTGTTCCCGATCTGACTGCGACGCTGGCGAACGCGCCGGTGCAGAGTCTGGCGCTCATCAGCGGCAACCCGCAGCTCGCCGGTAGCGCCATCAAACCGGCCCTGGTTGTCGCCGTGCCGCCCAGGGCGACCGCAGACCCCAAGGCCACGCCGGTTGCGGCCGTCATCGCGGCGGCGGAGGAGACCGGCGCCACGGTTCCGGTGAAGATCGAGCGTCTGCATATCGACAAAGTGCTGATTGCCGGTAACGCGGTCGTTCACGACATTGCTTCGAACCGGGCGCTTCCTGTCGCGGCGGATTTGTCTGCCGCAATCGATCCAGTGCCGGCCGTCGCCGCTGCCGAGCTGCCAACCCGTCTGCATGTGGTGCCGCCGGTCTATCCACCGCGAGCGATGGCCGCCCGCGTCGAAGGCAATGTGGAGCTGGAATACAGCATCGCTGCAGACGGCACCGTGCGCGACATGCAAGTACTGCACGCCCAGCCCAAGGGTGTCTTTGATGCGGCCGCGCAAGCTGCCTTGAGCCAGTGGCGCTTCGTGCAGTCCGCACCGGCGGCTACGAATCTGCGTTACCGGCAGAATTTCGCCTTCACTTTGACTCCGGGCAGCGCAAGCAAGCAGAGGTGCCAACAGGTCATCGGTTCGCTGATCTGCCGTTACCTTGAAGAATGAAAACCACGGCGTCGCAAGCAGCTGCCTGTTAACGAAAGCGCGAGACACGCTTAACACGAATTTAATCGCGTGCCGCCTAGTATCGGCCCCACTGTAAGTTCTGCTCGACACTCCTAAGTCAGGTCAGGTGGTAGGCAGATTACGGTAATCGGGGCAGTAGCTTTAGGCCCAAGCGAGGTGTGTTCCCCCAATGACACCTCCTTGGGCCTTTTTCTTTTTTACAACCCCCTTTGTGGTGTCCGCGGGAACTTGACCGGTCGTGCGCGATCAAGCATTCCTGCCTCCACGCGAGTAAGCTTCCCCTCATGCGAATTCTGGTAATCGAAGACAATAGCGATATCGCCGCGAACATCGGCGACTACCTCGAAGACAAGGGCCACGTCGTGGATTTCGCCGGTGACGGCGTGACGGGGCTGCATCTGGCCGTGGTCCACGACTTCGATGCGATCGTGCTCGATCTCACCCTGCCCGGCATGGATGGCCTGGAGCTGTGCCGCAAGTTGCGCCAGGAAGCCCGCCGGCAGACGCCGGTGCTGATGCTCACGGCGCGCGACGCGCTCGACCAGAAGCTGACCGGTTTCGATTCCGGCGCCGACGACTACATGGTCAAGCCTTTCGCACTCCAGGAACTCGAAGCGCGTTTGTCAGTGCTTGCGCGCCGCGGCAAAGGTGTACAAAGTCGCGTTTTGCAATTGGCCGATCTCACCTACAACCTCGATACGCTCGTGGTCACCCGGGGCGGCAAGTCGATTCAGCTCAATCCGATCGGCTTGAAACTGCTGCAGCACCTGATGGAATCGAGTCCCTCCGTGGTCACGCGCCAGGATCTGGAAACCAGGGTCTGGGGCGAGGAATTGCCGGACAGCGATTCCCTGCGCGTGCACATCCACGGCCTGCGTGCGGCGATCGACAAGCCGTTCGGCAACCCGCTGATCCAGACCCGTCACGGCATCGGCTACCGCATGGTCGATCTCGTCGACGAGGCGCCGGTCTAGCTGCCGCCGACGCTTGTCGATGGCCCGAATCCAGTATCGGCGCAGGCTCCGCAGCCGCATCATCATTTCGTTTGCGTTGTTCGGGCTTGCGCTCACGGCGTTGTTCGCCGCAGCGACAATCTACATGCGCGCGCGGCTCGAAGATCAGCTGATCAACAATGCGCTGGAACGCGAAGTCAGGAATTTTGTCGATTTCAAGCGCGAGCACCCGGACCCGGATGCGCGCTGGGGCATGACGGTTTATTTCGCCGACATCTACGGGGCGAGCAAATTCGCGAATGTTCCTTTTGCCTGGCAACGATACGACACCGGCGTCTACGATATCGAGCAGCCCGGCGACGAGGGAAAAATCCGCCCCTACAAGCTCGCGGTTTTCAAGGATGCCGACTACTGGGCGTTTCTGCGCTTCGACCAGAGCACGCAGAAACTTGGTGAACGCCAATTGCTCACGGGCTTGATCGGCGCCGTTCTCGCATTCGCGGTTCTGTCGCTATTGATGGGCCGTTGGCTGTCGGCGCGAGTCATGAGCCCGGTCGCGGACCTTGCCGCGCGCGTACAGGCGATGAGCAAGACTGGCAAGCCCGAGCCGCTGGCGCCGCATTTCGCCAACGACGAGGTCGGCCAGCTTGCGGCGGCGCTGGACGACTACGCGCGCAAGCTTACCGCGCTGGTCGAACGCGACCGCGAGTTCAACGCCGACGTCAGCCATGAGTTGCGCACGCCGCTGGCCGTAATCGCTACAACGACGGAATTGATGCTGGGCTCGGAAAATATTCCCGACAAGGTGCGTGAGCGGCTCAAGCGCATCGAGCGCGCCTCGCGCCAGTCGACGGAACTGACCAATGCGCTGCTGCTGTTGTCGCGCAGCGAGCGCAGCGCACCGGTGGATGGCGAGACTACGGACGTGGCCAAGGTCGTCGAGCAGGTGATCGATGTCTATCGCTCGCACCTGGGGCGCAAGCCGGTCGATGTGAAAGTTTCGGTCACGCGGCCGATCGAGGTCGTTGCGCCTTCCTCCGTGGTCGCGGTTGCGCTCGGCAACCTGATCGGCAACGCGTTCAAGTACACGCCGCATGGCGAAGTCAACATCAACATCGGCGCCGAGCCCGGCACGGTGACGGTCGAGGATTCCGGTCCCGGGATCAAGGCCGAAGACGCGGAAAAACTGTTCGAACGCGGGATCCGCGGCGAGGGTGCGACCGGCAAGGGCGCGGGACTGGGCCTGGCCATCGTGCGCCGCCTGTGTGAACTCTACGACTGGCGCGTCTCGCTCGCGCCGCGTCCGCAGGGCGGTGCGGTGGCGACGCTGGATTTCCGTCTGCGCGACGTCTGAAGCGGTTGCTGATTGTCGGGTCCCGTTGCTGGTCATGACCAGCACGCCAATGCTTAGCCGACAACCAAGAAGCGATAACCGACAACTCCGCTAGACCAACTCCAGCCACCCGTGCGTGTCCGCCGTGGTGCCGTTGAAAAGTCCAAAAAACAACTTTTGCACTTTGTGCGTGACGGCGCCGGGCTTGCCGGCGCCGACCGGCTTGCCGTCGACCGAGCGGATCGGCGTGATCTCGGCAGCGGTGCCGCACATGAACAATTCGTCGCACAGGTACAGGTATTCGCGCGGGATGTCGCGCTCGACGACTTCGATTCCGGCGCCGCGCGCGAGCGTGATGATGGAATTGCGGGTGATGCCGTTGAGCAACGCCGCGCTCACCGGCGTCGTGTGCAGGGCGCCATCGAAAACGAGGAAAAGGTTTTCGCCCGCGCCTTCGCTGAGCAGGCCGGTCGACGCCAGGGCGATGCCCTCGCCGAAGCCCAGGCGCCTCGCCTCGCGCGCGATCAGCTGGCCCGAAAGATAGTTGCCACCGGCCTTCGCGCCGGTCGGGATCGTGTTTGGCGCAGGCCGCTGCCAGCTCGATACGCAGGCTTCGATCCCCGCTTCGAGCACGCCGGCACCGAGATACGGCCCCATTTCCCAGGCGGCGACGGCAACGTCGGTCGGCGTATCCGCAGACAGGCCGAAACCGCCGAGGCCGCGGAAGGCGACGGGGCGCAGATAGGCCCGATCCAGCTTGTTTGCCTTGATCACTTCGCGCGACGCCCGCGCCAGCTCATCGGCCGTGTACGGTATCGGCATGTCGTATATTTTTGCAGAATGATACAAACGCTTCAGATGGTCGGAAAGCCGGAAGATGGCCTGCCCGTTCGGCGTTCCGTAACTGCGGATACCCTCGAACACCGACGAGCCGTAGTGCAGCGCGTGCGCCATGACGTGTGTCGTGGCTTCCGCCCAGGGCTTGATGGCGCCGTTGTGCCAGATGAATTGCGGATACTGCTGCGCCATGACCGGTTTCTCCCGCCGAATGATTCAGCGTAGCGGCAGCCGCGCCCATTGGGAAGGGTCACTTGTCGCTTGAGCCGATGAGGCGGCCGCCGTCGATGTGGATCGTGCAACCGCCCAGCGCAGTCACATCCTCCGGATCATGTGTTATGACGATCATCGGCACGCCGAAGCGCGCCCGCATTGTCAGCAATTCGCCGCGCAGGCGTGCGCGCAGCGGCGCATCGAGCGCGGCGAAGGGTTCGTCCAGCAGCAGCAGGCGCGGCCGTGCGGCGAGCGCGCGCGCCAGCGCCACGCGCTGGCGCTGGCCACCGGAAAGCTGCGCAGGAAAGGCGTGTGCAAGCTCGTCCAGTTCGAACTCGGCCATCAGCTCTTTCAGATCATTTTCGACACGGTTGCGCTTGAGCAGGCCGTGGCGCCGCGCGAATGCAACATTCTCCATAACTGACAAATGTGGAAAAAGGGCATAGTCCTGGAACACGAAGCCGATATTGCGTCGGCGCGCGGCGACATCGATTTTCTGCGCAGAACTGAACCAGACGTCCGTGCCGAGGCGCACCTCGCCGCGGTCAGGACGCAGCAACCCGGCGATCGCATGCAGGGTGACGGTCTTGCCCGCGCCGGAAGGGCCGAACAGCACGTTGACGTCGGCGTCGCTGGCAAAGCGCAGCGCCAGGCGGAATTCGCGGCCGCGCGAGCGCAGGGATTTCTCGATGTCGATCTCAAGCTGCATTGCGCGCCTCGTGCATGGGGCGTTGCAGCAGTTGTGCGGCGGTGACGAGTATCACGACGGCGGCGATCAGCGACACCAGTACGAGGCGGTTGGCCGCGTCGTCATCGCCGGCCATCACGGCATTGTAGATAGCGATCGACAAAGTCTGGGTACGGCCAGGCAGGCTGCCGGCAACCATCAGTGTCGCGCCGAATTCGCCCATGGCCCGTGCGAACGCGAGCAGGGTTCCGGCCAGAACACCGCGACCGGCCAGCGGCAGGGTCACCCGAAAGAAAACCGCGGCCTCGGACAGGCCGAGGGTACGCGCGGCGTTTTCCAGTTGTGGATCGACCTCGGCAAACGCCGCGCGCGCGGCGCGCAGGATCAGCGGGAATGCCGCGATCGCTGCGGCGACGACGGCTCCCTGCCAGGTAAAAATCAGCGTGATGCCAAAATGCTCAAGCAACCAAGAGCCGATGGCGCCGCGGCGGCCGAGTACGACCAGAAGGTAATAGCCTAGTACGGTTGGCGGCAGCACCAGGGGCAAGGTCAGCAGCGATTCGACGCTTTCCCGCGCAAAGCTGCGCCGGCGCCCAAGGGCGCGCGCGCAGATCACACCCGAGACCGCAGCAAGCAGCGTCGCGAACACCGCCACTTTCAGTGTCAACAACAGCGGTGTCAGCACATCGGCGGACATTGTCTACGGCGCAGTGAAGCCGAAGTCGCGCAATACCGCCTGCGCGTCCGCCGAGAGGACAAAATCGACGAAATCCCTGGCCATCGCAGCGTGGGCAGAATCCGTGAGTGCGGCAATCGGATAGCGCACCGGCGGTGATGTCGGCAAATTGAGTGCAACACGCACCTTGCCCGCCTGGGTGGCGGCGTCGGTGGCGTAGACAAAGCCGGCATCGGCCTCGCCGCGTGCGACATAGTCCAGCGCCTGACGCACATTCTGCGCCTGCACGAGTTTGGGTTGCAGCGTGTCCCACAACGCTGCGTTCTGGAGTGCCTGCTTTGCGTACCGACCGGCTGGAACCGAATCGGGATTGCCGATGGCGATGCGCCGGAAAGCCGCGTCGGAAATCGTGGCAAGCTTTGCCGGCACGGGCGCATTTGTTGGCACGATCAGCACCAGCACGTTGCCCGCAAAATCATGGCGCGACTCGGCAACGATGCGGTGCGCGGCATCGGCAACGTTCATTGTCGCCTCATCGGCACTGGCGAATACATCGGCCGGTGCTCCCTGCTCGATCTGGCGCAGCAGGATGTCGGAAGCGGCGAAATTGAGCACGACGTGGCTGCCGCCATGTGCGGCCTCGAACTTCCCGGCGATCGCCTTGAAGCTGTCCGCCAGGCTGGCTGCGGCCGAGACGGTCAGGTCTTCGGCCTGCGCGCTGGCCGTCACTGCAGCGGCTGCAATTGCAAGGCACGCGAGCCCGAAGCGTTTGCGCCCGTCGTTCATGGCGTTCTCCTTCGCTATGAATGCGCGACTATAACGCCTGGGCGCGGCCGACGGTAACCGGAAGGTCTGCAACTTGTTCCCGTCGCGGTGCGGCGACGTGACGTTGTCACGTTCTCCGTTCAGGTGCGCGGCCATCATCGTGCGACCGATGTTTGCGTTGTGCGCATCGGCCCGGGCGTGATCAACCCACTCCACGTCGATGCCGGGCCGTTGTATACTTTCGCACTCAAGCCGAATGACGATGGCGCATTCAATCGATCCCGCGAGCAACTGCATGCCCGAACTTCCCGCCTACCAGGACATCCGGAATCATCGGACGCAGGTTTGCGTCCTGAGATATCTTGCGTCGGAATGCAGCGACGAGCCGGAGATGCGCGCCGTGCTGACCGAAGTCAGCGAGCGGGTCGAGTACAACGGTTATGAACGTTTCTCGCTATTGTTCCTGGTCGCCGACAGCGGACCGCCACGCCAGGGAATGTATGCGATAACTCTGCCAGGGGCGCAGGCGCAGGACTGGTTCCTCGTTCCGATCGGGCGCACTGGCGAGGGAACGGTCTACGAGGCTTGTTTCAACCGGCTTGCCGTTGCCGTTGAATCGCGCTAGCCGGCGTTGCGGTTGTAAACGATCTGGTACGTGCGCTGGTCGCCGTTGATCGGCGATATGAAAGCCGAGAATGCGGCGTGCCTGGGACTGCTGAAGGTATAGATGCCTTCTTTCAGCGTAGATGGCTGTTCGCTGCGGAAAATCAGGGTGAAGGTGTTGCGGGCCGCTTGTTGCGGATCGCGATAGCCCTTGAGCGATGCGGGTCGGTTGACGGCGACCAGTTGCAGGCTCGCCAACTGCGTGCCGCCCTGCGATACCTTGAAGTCGCTGGCGATGAGCGGAACCATGGAATCATGATCAACGTCATTCGATGTTGTGCCAACGGCTGATGCGGCGCTGACGACGCGCAGCGGGACCGCCAGCGCGGCGACGGCTGCAATGGCTGCATTGTGCAGAAAGCGGCGACGTGCTGTGCTCATTTCCATTCCCCTTGCAGAAAGCCGGCGAGGGCTCCAGCCGGCGTTGGCCTGGCATTGCAGCCGGCCTGTAGAACTGTAAATCAGTTCCGGCCTCGCGTCACCCCGGCGGGGCTGGGTTATCGAAAAAAAAGCTGCTTTGGCTTGGTATTTTGATTGGTATATAGTGTCGGAGTTGAGACGCGAGGGGCGAGGGGAATGAGTCAGCCATTCTTGGGGCAAATCGGCATATTCGCCTTCAACTTCGCCCCCACGGGCTGGGCGCTGTGCAACGGCCAGACCTTGCCTATTCAACAAAATGCCGCGCTCTTCTCTATCCTCGGTACGACATACGGCGGCAATGGCACGACCACGTTCCAGTTACCGAACCTGCAGTCGCGAACACCGATTGCATGGGGAAACGGCTCAGGTTTGACGCCGCGCGTCATCGGCCAGGTCGGCGGTGAAGAAAATCACACCCTGCTGCTGACGGAATTGCCAGTGCATACGCATACGCTGCAGGCTGCGTCGGCCGCCGCGACTACCGGCTTGCCCGCCGGGAATGCGCTGGCAGTGCCGGCGAGTGTTCCTGTCTACCGTGCTGGTGCTACCACTACCGTGACGCTGAACCCGGCCAGCATTGGCCCGAACAGCGGCGGCCAGCCGCATACGAATATTCAGCCGTATGCTGTCGTCAATTTCTGCATCGCGCTGGTTGGTATTTTCCCTTCCCGGAATTGAATGTCGTCATGAGTCAGCCCTTTGTCGGTGAAATACGCATGTTCGGCTTCAACTTCGCGCCGCAGGGCTGGCATGTCTGCGACGGAAGCCTGATGTCCATCAGTCAGAACAACGCGTTGTTTGCCTTGATAGGAACAACCTATGGCGGCGATGGCCAAAACACGTTCGGCTTGCCCGACTTCCGCGGTCGCATTCCGATCCATCAGGGCACGGGCCTGGGCCTGTCGCCGTACGTCATGGGACAGATCGCCGGTACTGAAAATGTCACATTGTTGGCGAATCAGATCGCGCCTCACACCCATGCGTTGTCCGCGGCCACCAACGGAACGCGCACGAAAGCACCCGGTTCCGACTACCTGGGTAGCGGCGAGGCGGATATCTACAATCGCGATGCGACCGCAGCGCTGGCCAGTCTTGCCAACGCAACCATTGGCGGCGGCGGGAGCAACCTGCCGCACGCGAACATGCAGCCGGTACTTTGCGTGAATTTCTCCATCTCGCTGTTCGGCATTTTCCCGAGCCGCAACTAGAGACTGCCATGACCCAGCCATTTCTTGGTGAGATACGAATCTTCGCCGGCAACTTCGCCCCCAGGGGCAATGCGCTCTGCTCGGGTCAGCTCCTGGCAATTTCGCAGAATACGGCGTTGTTTTCCCTTTTGGGTACACAGTTCGGCGGCAATGGAACGTCGACTTTTGGCCTGCCGGATCTGCAGGGGCGCGCGCCACTGAGCCAGGGCAACGGCCCAGGCCTGTCTCCTTACGTCATGGGCGAGTCGACGGGCACCGAATCGGTTACTTTGACGCAGCAGCAATTGCCGGTTCACACTCATCCCCTGCAATCGCGATCTTCGCGTGCTGACCGCTCGAATGCGAACTCGGCCATGCTCGCGCAGGCGAGCGATGGCGTCTACGCGGCGGCCGGTCCGAACACGCAGCTCAATCCCCTCAGCGTATCGCCCGGTGGTGGCGGCAATCAGCCGCACAACAACATGCAGCCTTACCTGGCGATGTCTTTCATCATCGCCTTGCAAGGTATTTTTCCGGCGCGCAATTGAATCCGAGGCCACCAGTGGACCGTGTGGAAAAACTGCATATCGAACTTCGTGCGATCGACGAAGGCGATGCCGCATTTCTCTACGCGGTATATGCCAGCACGCGCGCGGAGGAACTCGCGCCACTCGGCTGGAACGATGCCCAGCGCGAGAGTTTTCTGCGCATGCAGTTCGAAGCCCAGCGGCGTGACTACTGGTCCAACTGTGATACGGCGAGGTTCCGGATCATTGTCTGCGACGGCGAACCGGCCGGGCGCCTGTACGTTGAACGTCGCGCCGATGAGTTGTGCATTGTCGACATCGCGCTGCTGCCGGCATTTCGCAATCGCGGTATCGGCAGCGTCTTGATCGGGCGTCTGTTCGCCGAGGCGGATGCGGCGGCGCTAGCGGTACGTATCCATGTCGAGCACAACAATCCGGCACAGCGGCTGTATGCGCGGCTCGGTTTTGAATTTTGTGGTGAAGCCGGAGCGATCCATCGGTTGATGGAACGCCGGCCGCTTTTGCAGCAATCCGTCGCATAGGCAACGGCGCCAGGCGCCAGTAAGGGGAAGCGGGTGATCACGGGAATGCAGGCTACACGTGTTGCGCGGTCCTTCCTGTTCGCGGCGCTTGCGCTGCTGGCTCCGGCCGTGGCTTGGGCGGGAACGGTCACCAATCTCAACGATAGCGGTGCGGGCAGCTTGCGCAGCACGGTCGCCGCCGGCGGCACGGTGACGTTTGCTGTTACCGGAACGGTTACCCTCACCAGCGGCGCCATCGCCGCGCCCAACGGCGTGATCATCAGCGGGCCGGGCGCCAATCAAGTCACGGTCAGCGCCAACGCCGCAAGCCAGATATTCACGATTGCATCCGGTGCAGCGGTGCAGATTTCCGGTCTTACGCTGACCAACGGAACCGTCGGCGCGGGAGGCCAGGGCGGCGCGATCAACAATCAGGGCACACTGAACCTGAACAACGTGACGATTTCCGCCAGCTCTGCCGGCGATTCCGGCGGCGGAGCCTACAACAGCGGCACGCTGGTGATACGCGCCAGCACGTTCAATGGCAACAGCGTTGGTGACACCACCTGCGCTGGCGGCGGCGCGATCCGCAGTGAAGGTGCCGGATCGAGCCTGAGCATCGTCAACAGTACGATCACCGGCAACAGCGCGAGCAATTGCAGCGGTGGCGGCGTCAGCTTCAATGACGGCACGGCCACGATCGTCAGTAGCACCGTGGATGCGAACACGGCGGGGCTGAGCGGAGGCAATGTATACAAAGGCAGCGCTGCGGCGGCCTTGACGCTGCGCAACACGATCATTTCCGCCGGCGTGACCGGTGGCGGAACGCCGCTCAATCCGGACCTGCACGGCGCGGTCGGCGGCGGCATGACATCGCTGGGCTACAACCTCGTGCAGACGCGCGGCGACGGCATCGGCTTCGTGGCCAGTGATCTTGCCACCGGCACAAATCCCGCGTTGGCAGCACTGGCGAACAATACCGGCCCGACAAATACCCAGGCGCTGGCAGCGACGAGTCCGGCTATCGATCAGATTCCCACGACAAGTTGCCTGGATCTGAATGGCGTTTCGGCGCTTGCAACCGACCAGCGTGGGGTGACGCGGCCTCAGGGCAGCAATTGCGACATCGGCGCGTTCGAGACCCGGCAATCCGCTTTCAACGTGACCGTCGTCGGTTCAGGTACGGTCTCCGCCAGTGGCGCCACGCCGATCAGCGGCGGCATTGCAGCCTGCAGCAGCAGTGGTGGCTCCAATTGCGCGGCAGTCTATTCGGGAGACCCGGCGAGCCAGGTTACCCTCACTGCAACTCCGGGCAGCGGATTCAGGTTTGCCGGCTGGAGTGGAGATTGTTCGGGCAATACCACTTGCAGCCTGATGACTGATCAGCCGCATAGCGCCACCGCTACTTTTGTGCTCAACACTTACACAGTGACAGCGAGCGGCGGAGCGAACGGCACGATCACGCCGCCGACGCAGACGGTGAACGCAGGCAATACCGCCACATTCACAGTGACGCCGAGCGTCGGATACAACGCGACAGTGACTGGTGATACCTGCACGGTCACGCAGCAGGGTACGACCACGACCTGGATGAGCAGCGCGATCACGGCCGACTGCGTGGTGACGGCGACATTTGCAATCAATACCTATACGGTGACGGCGGCGGCCGGTGCGAACGGCACCATTACGCCGCCGACGCAGACAGTGAACTTCGGTGCCGCGGCCAGCTTCACGGTGACGCCGAACGCCGGCTACCACGTGGCGAGCGTGAGCGGCGACACCTGCACGATCGCGCAGCAGGGCACGACCACAACCTGGGTGAGCAGCGCGATCACGGCCAACGGCGCCGTGACGGCGACATTCGCGATCAATACCTACACGGTGACGGCGACGGCGGGTGCGAATGGCACGATCACGCCACCGACGCAGACGGTCAACTCGGGCAGCACGGCCAGCTTCA
>JARLJU010000088.1 GCA_031291055.1 Rudaea sp.
CCCCCCCCCCCCCCCCCCCCCCCCCCCCCCCCCCCCCCCCCCCCCCCCCCCCCCCCCCCCCCCCCCCCCCCCCCCCCCCCCCACGCCGGCGAATACGTGCCGCTGTCCGAGCAGGATGTCGCGCGCTGGTCGCAACCGTTGCTCAACGAAGCCAGCTCGTTGCTGCAGGCGGCATCGCGTGGCGGCAGGCTCGGTCGCTTCCAGCTTGAAGCCGCGATTCAGTCCGTGCACGCGCAACGTTCGGTGACGCAACGCACCGATTGGAACGCCGTTGCGCTTTTGTACACCGCACTGGTACATCTTGCGCCGACGATCGGGGCAGCCGTCAGCCGAGCGGCCGCGGTTGCCGAAGCAGAAGGCCCTACTGTTGCATGGACATTGCTCGAAGGAATTCCAGCCGACGCCGTCGCAACCTATCAACCTTACTGGGCTCTGCGTGCACATCTGCTTGCACGTCTCGATCGACGCGACGAAGCCCGTGCTGCTTACGAGCGCGCGATCGGCCTGTGCGAAGATGCCGCGATGCGGGAGTTCCTGCTGCAGCACGCTGCAGAGATTGCATGACCGCTGCGTCGTTGTCCCAAGCGGTCCGACGCCGTCAGGCTTTGGCCGTGGGCTGCACGCGCCGCAGCGCTTTCGGATCGCCGCTGTGTTTCAATCCTGCGGCCCGCGCTGCCGCGAAATCGAGTTTGCCGAGCAGCAGTCCCAGAATAACCTGCGGTGTTCCGCTCAGTACGAGCTCGGGATCGTGCGCCGGGCCCGAGTGAATGTGCACTTCGCCGCCGCCCGCTTCGATGGTCAAAGGCTCGTCACCGGCCCGTAGTTCGATCTGAAGCGGAGCGCGAGTCGGCGCCTGGTCGGCCAAATGCAGTTTTGCCGGCAACACGATCCAGTGACTGCGAAACGTGTCGCTCTTCGCCGCGTTCGCCAAGAGCGGGGCGCCCCAGTTGCCGAGCTGCAGCAGGATGGGTTCGAGTTCCTTGCCGCGCGCCGTCAGACGGAACAAGGTCGTCGCGACCGGCGGCGGTGCGAGCTCACTCTCCACGATGCCTGCTTCTTCGAGTTCCCGGAGGCGGTCAGCAAGCAGATTGGTCGCGATCGACGGCAAGCCATTGCGCAGATCGGTGTAGCGGCAGGCGCCGCGGATCAGCAGTTCGCGGACGATCAACAAGCTCCAGCGCGCTCCTATCACATCAAGCGCCCTCGCCAGTGCGCAGTATTGCCCATATGAGTGCATAGGCGCAGTCTATCCTTCTAAGTATATTATATCAACTAGTAACTTGACTTTCTCAAGTAGACGCATAAACTATTCCTTGGCCCAGCAACGTTCCATCGAGGAGCCGCCATGAACACTGCCGTTCTGCTTCGTATTGCCGCTGTCATCGCGTTGTTCCAGTTTCTTGCGCACACAACTATGTTCGTCACTTACACTCCCGCGCACGGCCCGGACGAGACCCAGGTCGTTCAAATGATGCAATCCCACGTCTACAGCTTCTCGGGCTCACCGCGCAGCTATTGGGACATGTATTTCGGCTACGGCTTGTTCTCTGCATTTAATTGCCTGATCGAGGCGGCATTGCTTTGGATGCTGGCGGCGATCGCCAAAGAGAATGCGCCACGTACGCGCCCGATTGCGGCATTGTTCTTGTTCGCAAACGTCGGCTATACGGCTTTGGTCTGGAAGTACTTCTTCCCGTTGCCGAGCTACTTCGACATCGCCCTCGCACTCGTGCTCGGCCTAGCGATCCTCGTCGCCCCGCGTGGCGGTGCCAAGCGAAACAAGGGGAGCGTCGCGCAAGGCGATGCGGTTGGCATATGAGACAAGCGCACGATCTGTCGGGACCGCAGGGAGAAATGAAGAAAAAGACTGTTTGGGAAATGTCCGGTCGCTCGAAAGTCGTGTCGCTATCCGCCGCTGTTTGTTCATGTTCATGCGAGGAGGCCTATAGTTTGCGCCTAGCTCAGGCGGATAGCGTCATGAAGAACCGCAAGGTACTGATTGTTGGAACGGGTATCGCTGGAACGACGCTCGCCTATTGGTTGAACCGATACGGTTTCGAGCCCACGCTCATCGAACGGGCCGAGCAATTGCGCACCGGCGGATACGTCATCGACTTCTGGGGCCTCGGGTATGACGTGGCGGAAAAGATGGGCCTCCTGCCGGCGCTCAAGGAGGTCGCTCTGCCGGTCGACGGCCTGAAGATTGTCGATGAGCGCGGCAAGCGCAGGGGCGGAATTGGCCCGCGTGCCATACGGTCCATGCTGGGGCGGCGCTACCTGAGCATCTTGCGCAGCGATCTTGCGAAGGAAATATACGGTGCCCTCGGCGGTGGGGTGCGCACGATATTCGGCGATACAGTGACTCGCCTGCAGCAGGACGAAGCCGGCGTGCTCGTGGAATATCGGTCGGGCCACTCCGAGCGATTCGATCTGGTTTTCGGAGCCGGCGGGCTGCACTCGCCGATCAGGAACCTTCTGTTTGGCGCCGAAAGTAGCTTCGAGAAATTTCTCGGCTACTACGCGGCATCGTTTGCTGTCGACGACTACCCGCACCAGGACCCCCACGTCTTTGTCAGCTACTCCGTCCCCAGCAAGCAAGTGACGCGCTACACGCTGAAGGACGGACGCACGGTCTTTCTGTTCGTTTTTACGGCGCGTGAGAAGCTCTCGATCCCCCACGGGAACGCGCAGGCGCAAAAACAGGTGCTGAAGGACGAATTCGCTGGCGTCGGCTGGGAATGCCCGGACATGCTGCGCAGGCTTGAGGAGAACACCGAAATCTATTTCGATGCTGTCAGCCAGATTCGCATGGAGAAGTGGTCACGCAATCGCTCGACACTGGTGGGCGACGCCTGCGCTTGCCCTTCGCTGCTTGCCGGCCAGGGCTCGGCGCTCGCGATGGCTGGCGCATACATTCTCGCTGGCGAGCTGATGCTGGCGGAAGGAAACTTTCAGGTCGCTTTTGCCAACTATGAACGCTCCCTTCATCCCGTGATCGAAAGCAAGCAACGCGCAGCGCAGAAATTTGCCAAGTCGTTCGCTCCCCAAACGCACGCTGGAATTTTCTTGCGCAATCAAGTTACCCGCCTAATGAGCATTCCGTTTGTTGCCGACCTTGCGATGGGGCGCATGTTCAAGGATTCGCTATCGCTGCCGCCGTATGAGTCGATTCAACCTTCCGCGTAGGATCACTCTGCAGTGCCGGATTCTTCTTCGGAGTTGCCTTTACCCAGCATGCCGGGCTTGCGAAACAGCAATGGCATAGTGATGCCTTGTATAAGAATGGAAAATGTCACAACAGTAACTGGTCTGCATTGATTGGTCCAGAAGTGTCGATTTTCACTTCCGAAGGAGCCAATTCACTAACGAATTTGCGTCCATTCTCGAGCCGCGCAGCTTGCTCGCTGTCGATTGAGCATGCGGGTTTCCATGGCGCATAGTTTGATGCAAATGGCGGCTCGAGATTCGGCGCAAATCAATATCCATCAACCTTCTCATTATGTTTCAGGTCCTCGACAATCTTGTCCAGCTCGTCGAAGCGAGCGTCCCGAAGCTGGCGGTATCTCTCGGTCCACGCTACCTCTTCCTCTAGTCGGCGCAGACCGAGCTTGCAGGTCGGCACCCGTCCGACCTTCTCCGTGGTGACGAGCCCCGCCTTCTCCAAAACGCGGAAATGCTTCTTCATGCCGGTGAGGGTCATGTGGATCTTCCTGGCAAGGTCCGTGATTGAAGCGTCTGCAGCCGAACTGCTCCGCGTCGGGTGGCGTCCGAGAGCGCGGCAAACGAGGCATCGAAGCGGGTCTGACTGCATTGAACATATGGTTCAGTGCAAAGCACAGATTGGCGGCATGCAAGTGGAGGCGAGCTCTAGGCGCAGAAAGTCGGTTGCCCAGTTGACGCCGACGTTGACCTTGACTGCGACACTTCGCCGCATTGGTAAGCGGCTCTCGACGAACTACCCTAGTGCACTTTGCCGGCCCGATGGCGAGGGAAATTTCATGCGCGTTCGTCTGACTGAAAAAACGTTGGTGTCTGCCATCGGCATGCTCACTATCGGCTTCTTGCCGACAGTGGCCAGCGCGTGTGCAACCTGCGGCTGCACGCTGAGCACGGACGCGGCGACGGGCTATTCGACCGAATCGGGCTGGCGCATCGGTCTTGACTACAGCTATATCGACCAGGATCAGCTGCGCCATGACGGCAGCACGGCGTCACCGACGCAGGTCGTCAACCAACCATCGGATCCGTCGCTCGATGGCGGCGAAATCGAGAAGCAAACGATCAATCGCTATGTCACAATGAGCGTCAGCTATCGCCCGAATGCGGATTGGGGTTTCACGTTGCTGGTGCCGCAGGTGGACCGCTTTCACACGACCTATGGCGTACAAACGCAACCCTACACCCCGTCACAGACGGCACCCGATCAGATAAGTACGGCGAACGTTTCCGGGTTGGGCGATGCGAAGTTCCTCGTCAACTATCAAGGCTTGCTCTCAACGCATAATCTTGGCTTGATTTTCGGCGTGAAGTTACCCACAGGCAGCGACGGTGGCGAGACTGACGATGGCACGATCGTTGGACATCCGGTGCTATTCAAGTCAGGTCCGAATGTTGGTCAGGCACTGGACACGAGCTTGCAAGCAGGTACAGGAAGCACCGATCTGATCGTGGGTGCCTACTACTATCAGCCCGTGAGCCAGAACTTCGACGGCTTCGTCAATGGTCAGTTCCAGGCCGCGGTCGCCGAACGTCTGGATACCCCGGGCGCGGACTACCGTCCGGGAAACCAGGCGAACGTGAGCCTGGGCGTGCGCTACGAAGCTCATGCAGATTGGGTTCCACAGCTGCAACTCAACCTGTTGCGCAAGAGCGCGGACCAAGGCGCGTTCGCTGACGTACCCGATACAGCAGGTACGGTGGCTTATTTGAGTCCGGGGATTAGCGGAACGCTGTTCAGGACTTTTCAGATGTATGCATTCGTGCAAGTGCCGGTCTACAGCCACCTTGCCGGCTACCAGCTGTTCCCCCACTGGACGGCGTCTGTGGGTATCAGCAAGGCGTTTTGAGCGCATCCAGGTACATCGGCCAGCTCGCGCGAGGTGGTATGAGACTTATCGGACGAGGTAAGAGTCAAATGGCAATGCGGCGACACACCGCATGGATCGCTGCATGGGCTCTTTCGACCTCGCTGTCGGTATGGGCCGACAGCTTGGTCGTTGGCAAGGCGGCTCCTGCCATAACGCTCACCACACTTGACGGCGATCGGATCGACACGCGCGATCTGCGCGGCAAGGTCGTCATCGTCACGTTCTGGGCAACGTGGTGTGAACCATGTCGTGAAGAGTTGCCGTTGCTGTCGCGTTACGCGCAGCAACATGCGCAAGAAGGATTGGTCATACTCGGCTTTAGTCTGGATGGCTCAGATCAACTCGAACAGGTTCGTGCCGTGGCGCGCACATTGAGTTTTCCGGTCGGTCTGCTGGGCGATCCGCACGTGCGTGGCTACGGGCGCATCTGGCGGCTTCCGGTGAGTTTCACCGTCGACCGGGAAGGGCGCCTCGTCGACAATGGCTGGAAAGACAAGTCGCCCGCGTGGACATTGGCGCAATTGGAAAAGGTGGTTACGCCATTGCTGGATCAGCCGCAATAGCTGCAACGCAAAAGGGCTTGACGCCGAAAATCGTCATTGCGCGCTTCATCCGCTGATCTGGCAGGCACTGAATCGGGTAAGCATCCGCGAATGGAGGAGCGCTGAAAGCGCCTAGCGGACTCGTCTGCCGACATAATTGACAGATTCAGTACCGCTGCGTGCTGATTCCCAGCCAGCGGTTGATCGCGCTGTCGATGCTTGCGGCGCCTGGTCCGGCCATCAGCAGCCAGAAGAAAATCAGTATGTAGACGAATTCGTCGAGCTCGATGAAATCGTCAAACCCGCCGACTTTCTTGATGACCACCAGCGCAATGGCGACGATCATGTTGACGATCATCGCGACCGAGGTCAGGCGAGTCAGAAAGCCGAGCATGATGAAGCCGCCGCCAAGGAATTCGACCCAAGCCGAAGCCGCTGCGCTGAAAGCCGGGAATGGGATTCCCCAGTCAACGAACCGGTCGGTGAAACCGTCCAGGTTGTGGATCTTCGCCCAGCCTGTTTCGAGCCAGAAATAGCCGAAAAACAGGCGCACCACCAAGGGCGCAAGCCACCCGAACCTCTGCAGAACATCGAGTATCGTCTGGCAACGTGCTGCTATGAATTCCCGCATTGCCGCGTCTCCCTGAAGGGTTGTCGTATTTGCCCGGACGTTGCCTTGGCAGTGGGCGCTGACCTACTCTCGCACCCAGACCGGAGGTGACCGCCAAACGGCGGCGCAACATTCATTTACGGCAAAATAAACGCTTTACTTACACACAACTTTAACCGAAATGGCTGCACAATGGCTGCTGGTGAAAGGTTGGCAATGAGCAACCGGTCACCTCACCGTCCTCAGGCCGGTCGAATAAAGCCGGTTCCACAAGGGCGACACGTACAAATCCAACCACACTTTCCGGAGGGTTCCATGAAGGCTTCAGGACTTAAGGGTATCGCGCTGGCCACTGCCGTTGCTGGACTTTTCACCGTGGCAAGCATCAGCTCGGCCTATGCGGCGGGCGACGATGCCAAAGTGAAATGTGAAAAGTCGTCTTCGTGCAAGGGCCAGAGCGCGTGCAAGAATTCTGCGAATTCGTGCAAAGGCCAAAACGCGTGCAAAGGCCAGGGCATGACGATGCAGGACAACAAGGCTGCGTGCACAGCCGCGCAGACAGCGGCCAAGGGCAAATAAGCATCAAGTAGACAAGTTGCGGCCCGATTCCCCTGCGGAGTTGGGCCGCTAACTTTGCGGGCATCCGACATGAGCCGTCCCCACGCGCAAACGAAATATCCTTCGCTTGGCTACGGGCTCGGCTTGCGTGTCGAGCACTACGAAGAAATTCTGCGTGACGATCCACCGATCGACTGGCTGGAGATCCTCTCCGAGAATTACATGATCCCCGGCGGGCGCCCGCTGCATTATCTGGAACGCATGCGCGAACGCTACCCGCTGGTCATGCACGGAGTTTCGCTGTCCATCGGCAGCGCCGATCCGCTCAACCGCGACTATCTGATCCGCCTGAAACAACTTGCGGATTCGGTTTCTCCGGCATGGATCTCGGACCATCTGTGCTGGACCGGCATGGCCCACACGAATCTGCACGATCTGATGCCGCTGCCCTACACCGAGGAAGCGATCGACCATGTCGCCTCGCGAGTGGGTCAGGTGCAGGATCACCTCGGGCGGCGCATCCTTCTTGAAAACGTGTCCAGCTACGTGCAATTCCACGAATCCAGCCTCACGGAATGGGAATTCCTCGCTGAAATCGCCCAGCGAGCCGATTGCCTGATCCTGCTCGACGTCAACAATATCTATGTGAGTGCGCACAATCACGGCTTCGACGCGCAGGCCTATCTCGCCGGAATTCCGGCCGATCGCGTGCAGCAGATCCATCTGGCCGGGCACGAAAATCAGGGTGGCCTGATCATCGATACACACGATGCGCCGGTCGTCGATCCGGTCTGGAACCTCTACGCCGATGCGATTGGCCGCTTCGGTCCGGTATCGACCATGATAGAACGCGACGATCACATTCCGCCCTTGGCTGAATTGATCGCCGAACTGGAAATGGCACGCCGCATCGCCGCGCCGATTTTGCTGGCCGTCGCATGAGTGCCCTTGCCAGCCTGCAACACAAATTCCAGCGTCATGTGTTGAGCGGATGCGATGGCGAGGACATCGGCGTATCGGTGATCGCCACACCCGCGGCCGACAGCAGCGAACGCCTGAACGTTTACGTGCACGCGTATCGCGCGCGCCTGATCGAAGTGCTCGGCAACGATTTTCCGGGGTTGTGCGCGCTGACGGGTGCCGAAAAGTTCAATGCCTTGTGCCGTGACTACGTGGACGCCACGCCATCGACGCATTACAACGTGCGCTGGTACGGTGAGCGGTTGGCCGGGTTCCTCAGCGTCACCCGACCGTGGTCCGACACGCCGGCTCTCGCAGAGATGGCTCGGTTCGAATGGGCTCTGGGCCTGAGTTTCGACGCCCCCGACGAAGCGCATGTCGAGCCTGCCGACGTGCAGTCCCTGGCACCCGAACAATGGCCTGAGTTGCGCCTGCGCCTGCAAGGCGCGGTTCGACGCCTTGGTTTGCGCTGGAATGTGAGTGCGATTCGTCGCGCCGTGGACCGGGAAGAAGCCGCCGCGCCTCTTGCAGAACTGGATGCAGAGCAGATCTGCGTGGTATCCCGGCAAGACACCATCGTGCGCTACCGTTTGCTCCCGACCGATGAAGCCGCCGCACTCGATGCCGTCGAGAACGGAGCCTGCTTTGCCGAAATATGTGAAGTACTCTGCGAATGGCATTCCGAGGACGCGGTGGCGATGCGTGCCGCAACCTTGCTCAGTCAATGGATCCAGGACCAATGGGTCGCCGAATTGCTGCCCGCTGCGTGAATTGCGTTTCCACCTAGCCGCAACCGTCTTCATGGCGAAGTTTGCGGCGGGGCGCTCCGGGTAACGCTGTGCGAATGCGTGCACCGTTCCCGGACACCAACCTTCAATCGAGAACCCCAATGTCGAATCGTTTGCTGCGTTCCGTTTCGATCCTGCTTTGCCTCTTCTTTTTTTCCGCGCCGGTTCCCGGAACCGAAGGCCCGAAGTGGTACACCTCCAGCGATGAAGCGTTTGCACTCGCACAACGCGAGCACCGCTTCGTGATTCTCGATCTGGAAGCCGTCTGGTGCCACTGGTGCCATGTGATGGAACACGAAACCTACGCGAATGCCGATGTGCGCAAAGTACTCGCCGCAAGCTACGTCGCACTGAAGATCGACCAGGATGCGAACCCGGATATCTCCGCGCGTTACGGCGACTGGGGTTGGCCGGCGACGATCGTGTTCGCATCCGATGGCAGCGAGATCGTGAAGCGTCGTGGCTACATCGAGCCGCAGGCCATGCTGGCCATGCTCAAGGCGATCGTTGCCGATCCGTCGCCGGGGCCTTCGGTCGGCGAGACCGCCGCCGTCGCGCCTGCGACCTCGGCCATTCTGGGCGACGCACAGCGCAAGAAGTTCATGGCGGATTTCGTCTCCGTCTACAACGCAAGAATCGGCGGCTGGGGTGACGGCCAGCACTATATCGACGCGCCGTCGATGGAATTGGCCCTCGAGCTGGCGCACGATGGCGACGCCAAAGCCAGGGGCATGGCGCAGCAGACGCTGGATCAGAACCTCAACCTGATCGATCCGGTCTGGGGCGGCGTCTACCAGTATTCCGTCGGCGCGGACTGGAAGTCGCCGCACTTCGAGAAAATCATGTCGTTTCAGGCCGACGACCTGCGCCTGTACGCTTTGGCATATGCGCTGTGGCACGAGCAAAAATATCTGGATGCGGCGCACGCCATCCAGAACTACATTGCAAGCTTTCTGCTCTCGCCGGACGGTGCCTTCCATGTCAGCCAGGACGCGGATCTGAGTACCGAGGTGGACGGACACAAGTATTACGCGCTGGACAACGATGCGCGACGCAAGCTCGGCATCCCGCGCATCGACAAACATTTGTATACACGCGAAAACGCTTGGGCGATCACGGCGCTGTGCCAGTCGCACGACAGCCTAGGCGATGCGCAGGCGCTTGGCATCGCCGAGCGCGCGGCGCAATGGGTGCTGGCGCATCGGGCCCTTGCCGATGGCGGATTCCGGCATGACGAGAAGGACGCGTCCGGACCGTATCTGGCCGACAACGTCGCCATGGCGCAGGCATTGCTCAGCCTGTATCGCTCCAGCGGCGGCCGCGACTGGCTGAAGCGGGCTGAAGCGACGCTGGCATTCATCGACACGCATTTTCGCGCAAACGATGCCGGCTATTTCACCGCGCCGGCAGCGAAGGGCGCCACGGGTGTGCTGGCCGTGCCGATGCGCATCGTCGACGAGAATATCGCGCTGGCCCGGACCGCCAACCTGGCTTACCGCACGACTGCGAACGAACGCTACAAACGCTTGAGCGAATACGCGATGCGTTTCGCCGCAGCGCCGGCCGTCGCGGAATCGCGGCCGTTTCTGCCCGGCCTGATTCTGGCCGATCGCGAGTTATCAACCGAGCCCGTGCACATTGCCATCGTCGGTCGCAAGGACGACCCGGCCGCGCAACTGCTGCAAGCGGCCGCGTTGAGCTACCCGGAAGCCTACATGCGCGTGGATTGGTGGGACCGGCGCGAAGGGCCGCTGCCGAACCCCGACGTCACCTATCCGACGCTGGCGAAGGCCGCTGCATTCGGCTGCACCGGCAACGCGTGTTCGCTGCCCGTCTTCGATGCGCAGAAAATTGCGCCTGCTGTGGACCGCTTGCGCGCGACTGCGACTGCGGCGCAGTAGGGCCGGATCGGCAACTCGATGCATGCCCGCCTGAACCACAAATCCAAACGCGCGGCCGGACATCGCAACGCGTTTGGCGGCATCGGCGCGATCATGGTCCTGGCGACGATGCTCAATTGCATTCCCGCGTACAGCGCGGTCGCACAGACGCCGTCGGAATTTCTCGGCGGCGAAGGCATGCCGTACGCAGCCTTCGACCGCTTGCAGCACACGGACATCCATGTCGGCGGCGCAATCGTGCGGGTTGGCTTTGCGCCCGGAGATCTGGCGCTGTCGAAAGCGCAGGTGCTCGCGTGGATCGAGCATTCGGCCAAGGTCGTATCGGGCTACTACGGGCGCTTTCCAGTGGCCTCGATGCGCCTGCTGATCGTTCCCGTCGATGGTACCGGCGTGCGCGGCGGCACGACCTGGGGCTATCACGGCGCCGCCACCCGCCTTCTGCTCGGCAACCGCGCCAGCGAAGACGATCTGAAACAGGACTGGATGATCGTCCACGAAATGGTGCATCTGGCGTTGCCGCAAATTGATCGCCGGCACAACTGGCTGTCGGAAGGACTGGCAACCTATATCGAGCCGATCGCCCGCGTCCAGGCCGGCGACCTGACCGCGGAATCGATCTGGGCAGCGATGGTCCGCGACATGCCCAAAGGCTTGCCGAAGCCGGCAGACCAGGGTTTAGACCGCACGCCGACCTGGGGACGAACCTATTGGGGCGGAGCAATGTTCTGCTTGTTCGCCGACATCGGGATTCGCCGGCAGACCGCCGACCGGCATGGCCTGCAGGATGCCATGCGCGGAGTTCTGGCCGCTGGCGGCAACCACGAAGTAGATTGGCCGATAGAACGCGTGCTTGCCGCCGCCGACAAAGCCGTGGGCGTGCCCGTCATGACGAAGCTCTACGCAGACTGGGCGACAAAACCCGTGGCCCCCGACCTCGACGCCTTGTGGAACGAGTTGGGCATCGTGCACGACGCCAGCGGCAGCGCAAGCTTCGACGATCGCAAACCCCTGGCCAAACTGCGCGCATCGATCACGCGACCAGCGGTTCCTTCCAGATAGCAAAAAAGGCCGGCCAGGCCGCTTCACTCGTCTGGAATTCCCGCGCCCGCATCGGCAGCCGGAATTCCGCGCCGAACCGGGTCATGGCGATGATTCCAGTTCCAGTTCCCGCAGTCGTGGCCCGACCAGATGGCCGACGTGCATATAGGCGTCGAACAGGGCAACGCCGAAAATGAGGACGGCAGCGAGCAGGGCAATCGATGCCCACAGATGGCGCGATTCGAATGACTTCCACGACGGGGCGAACGCGATCAGGCTGAGCAAGGACGCGACCACGATGGCCGCGTCGACGCTGGCGCGTTGCCAATAGCTGCCGCCCAGGTGCAGCCACATGCCAAACTCATCGAAGGTCAAACCCATCGCAATGCCGTATACGAAGGCGGCACGGTGTGCGGCGCTGCCCTGCGGCGCACGGAACAGCAGGTACGCGCCGACCCCGGCAAGCAGGAAGATGCCGTAGTTGAGATGGTGGACGTGCGTACCCTTGAGGAAAAAATACAGGTTGGGTATGCGGTCCGACATGATCAGCAGGACGACGGTCCGCGCCGCGATGAAAGTGAGAACAAACGCGAGCAACGCCTTGCGCGCGAGCACGGTCGTGTCGGTGCGCGCGTCGGGCAGGCCTGGATCTGTGGAATTCGGCTGAAGCATTTGTGCTGACTCCGGTTTTCCAGCCGTTACGTGTTCGAGGGCGCACATGTTGCCGCAGCCACTGTGCCTGCGGCAACAGTGCCACAGGGTTGGTCAGCAAGTCGATGCCGAACCAGGACGCGGACCCTATCGGCAGGATCGCGTCCTTCGGATTTCGCGTGCGCGAGGTCGTCGCTGCCGCACAGTTACGCAGCAGCCAGAACAACGACCTGGCGGATGCCTTCGGCACGCGCGAGGCGGTCGAAGCCTGCGTTGATTTTGTCGAGTGCGAGCCGATGCGTGAGCAGACGATCCACCGGCAGAAGCCCTGCCTGGTAAAGCGCGATGTACCTGGGAATATCCCGACCGGGAACCGCGGATCCCATGTATGAGCCTTTCACCGTGCGTTCCTCGGCGACCAGGCTGACAGCCGGCACACTGAACATCTTCTGCGGCGCGGGCAGACCAACGGCAACGGTGGTTCCGCCGCGACGCGTGGCGGCGTAGGCCTGCCCAAGCACGTGTGCGCTGCCGACCGATTCAATGGCGTACTGCACGCCGCCACGGGAGGCCTCGCGGATCGCGGCAACGACATCGCCACTGTCCGCGCGAAGGCAATGGCTGGCTCCCAGTTCGCGCGCCAGCGCGAGTTTCTCTTCGATGACATCGACGGCAATCAACGGATATGCCGAGGCGATACGTGCACCCATTACCGCGGACAGGCCGACGCCGCCGAGGCCGAACACGGCGACGCTTTCGCCCGGCATCACGCGCGCCGTATTGACTATGGCGCCGACGCCGGTCAGCACCGCGCAGCCGAACAGCGCCGCGATCTCGGCCGGCAAGCCCGGATCGATGCGCACCGCCGAGCGCGCGGAGACCACGACATGGTCGGCAAAGCCCGATACGCCCAAATGATGCAATACCGGCTGACCGTCCGCATCGCGCCAGCGGCTGCCATCCCCCAGCAGAAAGCCGCGCGCATTGGACAATGCACCAGGCTCGCACAACACCGGACGCCCGGCCGCGCACGGGTCGCAATGGCCGCACATGGGCACGAACGAAAACACGACGCGATCGCCGATGGCCAAGTCGCGCACGCCGGCGCCGAGTTCGACGATCTCGCCCGTGGCCTCGTGGCCCAGCAGCATCGGCATCGGGCGCGGACGCGAGCCGTCGATGACCGACAGATCGGAATGGCACAGTCCGGCAGCAAGCACGCGCACGCACACTTCGCCGGCGCCGGGCGGCGCCAGGTTCAGCGTTTCGATCGACAACGGCTTCGACACGGCATACGGTGCCGGCCGGCCCATTTCGCGCAGGACCGCGCCGCGCACCTTCATGCCGTCGCGGCCACGAGCAGGCGCTGCAAGGCATTGCGCAAGCGATCAGGCATCGTCGTTGCCCGGCGCGTGTTCCGGTCGACGAACACGTGCACGAACCAACCCTGTGCCGCAGGCTCATCGCGATCGCGGCGGAACAGGCCGATGCCATAGCGCACGCTGGAATTGCCCAGATGCTCCACGCACAGGCCGGCGTCGACGGTTTCCGGGAACGCGAATTCGCCGAGAAACCTGCAATGCGATTCCGCGCACACACCGATCACCTGTCCGGCGTGGATATCGAGCCCACCCGCGGCGACGAGATAGGTGTTGATCACCGTGTCGAAGTAGCTGTAGTACTCGACGTTGTTGACGTGGCCATACACGTCGTTGTCTTTCCAGCGCGTGGCGATGGGCAGGAAATGGCGATAGTCGGCACGGGACGCCATGTGGATCTCCGGGGAATGGTTATCGGGTGGCGGCGGCCGGCGATGCGAGTTCCTGTTCCTGCAATACGCGCCACTGCACCTTGCCCGTTGCGCTTTTCGGCAGGCTGTCGCGGAACTCGACAACGTGCGGCACCTTGTAGGCGGCCATGTGCTCGCGCGCCCAGGCGATCAGTTGCTCCGCTTCGAGACCGTGGCCGGGGCGCCTCACCACGATCGCCTTTACGCTCTCGCCACGATGCGCATCGCGGCAGCTGATCACGCAGGCTTCGAGCACTGCAGGATGTCCGTAAAGAAAGGCTTCGACTTCCGCCGGCCACACCTTGTAGCCCGACGCGTTGATCATGCGCTTCAAGCGGTCGACCATGAAGAAGTAG
Source organism: Rudaea sp. (assembly GCA_031291055.1). Lineage (GTDB taxonomy): Bacteria > Pseudomonadota > Gammaproteobacteria > Xanthomonadales > Rhodanobacteraceae > Rudaea. Next base: position 14,281 of record JARLJU010000088.1, read on the forward strand.
CCTTCGTCGTCGACGTAGGCCAAGTCACCCGTGCGGAAAAAACGCCGGCCGCCCAATTGCACGAAGGCCGTCGCATCGGCGCGCGCATGATTGTGGTAGCCGAGGAATACCTGGGGCCCGTTGACCACGATCTCGCCGACGTCGCCGGGCGCAACGGGCTGCAAAGTCTGCGGGTCGACCACATAAGCCGTGGTGTCGAAGATCGGCAGGCCCAGGCACTGCGCCTTGGCACGATGCGTCGGATTCAGATGTGTCGGCGCCATCGTCTCCGACAGACCGTAGCCTTCCACATAGTCGATGCCCCACAGCGCGCGGATCTTTTCGGCCACGGCTTTCGGCATCGCCGCGCCCCCACCGGTGAGTATGCGCAGCGACGAAAGATCGTGGCTGTCCAGATCCGGCTGGTTGAGGAAATCGAACAGCATCGTCGGGATGGCCGTCCATGAACTGACCCGGTGGCGCGCGATCAGGCGTGCCGCGCAACGCTTGTCCCAGCGCGTCATGATCGCGGTGGAGCAGCCCGCATAGATCGGCACGTTGACGCCGTTCTGCATGCCGGTGACGTGGAACATCGGCAGCGCCGCAAGGACCACGGAGTCCTTCGGCGTCCGGCACCACTCAGGTCCAGCCACGGCCGTGTGCATGACGCTGCGATGCGTGTGCAGACAGCCTTTGGGAGCTCCCGTGGTACCGGAAGTGTAGGGCATGACGGCCAGCGCATCCGCGCCGGTCGTGTGCGGCGCCGGCGGCAGATCCCGCGCCAGCGCTTCGCACCAGGATACGGCACCGGCAACACCGGCCGCGGACGCCGTGACGACCTCCGGCACCGGCAGATCGGTGCCGGCATCGATATAGTCGGAATAGGTGGCCACGATACCGTGCTTGAGTTCGTTCCCGAGCAGCGCGGCGATGCCGGCGTGCAATTCCTGGCCGAAGATCGCGACCTTGCTGCCGCTGTCGCGGACGATATGGCGCACTTCATCCAGCAGGTTCATCGAATTGACCGGCACGACCACGGCGCCCCCACGCAGCACTGCATACATGGCGATGACGAACTGCGGACTGTTCTGCATGAACAGCGCCACACGATCGCCGGCAACCACGCCGCAACACTGCTGCAAATACCCGGCCAGCGCGTCGACTTCGCGCTTGAGCCGGGCGTAGGTCACTTCGCCGCCGTAGTAGAAAATCGCCGGCCGTTGTGGATAACGCGTCGCCGCGACTTCCAGGTTGTAGTACAGCGAGCTCTGCGGCAATTCCAGATGATGCGGCAAGCCGGGTGGCCAGTGCATGGTGTTCATGGGAGGCAATTGCTGCAGGGGCACTTCAGTCATCGTCCTTCCATTGTTGGCCATCGACCGCCTCTTTGCCGCCGGGCCTGTCGAATGCGTCCGGCCCTGATACATTATCAGCAAGCCATGTTCCCAACATAACGAGGATGCGCCATCCCGATGCCCGTGCATACCGACCTCCGCGACGGCGTCGCCGTCCTCACGCTTGACAATCCGCCGGTCAACGGCCTCGGCCTCGCGATCCGGCGCGAACTGGTCGAGGCGCTCGAACGCGCGCAGGGCGACAGCGCGATCCGCGCCATCGTGATCACCGGTGGCGGCCGGGTGTTTTCCGGCGGTGCCGACATCCGCGAGTTCAACCGTCCCGAGTCCGGACAGGCGCCTACCCTGCCGACCGTGATCGCCGAAATCGAGCGCAGCAGCAAGCCGGTGATCGTGGCGATCAACGGTCTCGCACTTGGCGGCGGCCTGGAGCTTGCGCTCGGAGCGCACTACCGCGTCGCCGTAAGCGACGCGCAAGTCGGCTTGCCCGAGGTGAAACTCGGCATCCTGCCGGGTGCCGGCGGCACGCAGCGCCTGCCACGCGCGGTGGGCCTGGAAACCGCGCTGAACATGATCGTCTCCGGCGCACCCGTGGCCGCATCGAAACTGGCGGGAACACGGCTGTTCGATCGCGTGGTCGATGCCGATGTCGTCACCGCGGCCCTCGTGTTTGCCAACGAAATTGCGCAGTCCGGGGCGGCCTTGCCGCGCGTGCGCGACTGGGCGATCGAACACGACAACGCGGAAGGTTTCCTTGCATTCTCGCGCGCCGCGGTCGAAGCCGCGTCGGCGCACTATCCGGCACCGCTCAAATGCGTCGATGCGCTCGCGGCGGCGGCGCGGTTGCCTTTCGACGCAGGCATTGCGTTCGAGCGCGACGCCTTCGTGGCTTTGGTCAATACGCCGGAGTCCAGGGCGCTGCGCCATGCTTTTTTTGGCGAACGCGCCGCGGCCAAGGTCGCCGACATCGGCAGCGAGGTGAAGCCGCGAGACGTACGCAAGGTCGGCGTGATCGGCGCCGGCACGATGGGCGGCGGCATCAGCATGAACTTCCTCAACGCGGGATTGCCGGTGACCATCGTGGAAACCGGGCAGGAAGCACTTGATCGCGGAATCGCCACGATCCGCAAGAACTACGAGAACAGCGTCAAGAAAGGCAAGCTCAGCGCCACACAGGTCGAACAGCGCATGGCGCTGCTGACGCCCACCCTGTCCTACGACGGACTCAAGGATGCCGACCTCATCATCGAGGCGGTGTTCGAGGACTACGCCGTCAAGGAATCCGTGTTCCGGCAACTCGACACAATCGCCAAATCCGGTGCGATCCTGGCCAGCAATACCTCGACCCTGGATGTCGATCGCATCGCCGCCTTCACCTCGCGGCCGCAGGATGTGCTGGGCATGCATTTCTTCAGCCCCGCCAACGTGATGAAACTGCTGGAAGTGGTGCGCGGCGCAAAGACGGCGAAGGATGTGCTGGCGACGGCGCTGGCACTGGCCAAGGCCATCCGCAAGACGGCCGTGGTCTCCGGCGTGTGCGATGGCTTCATCGGCAATCGCATGCTCGAGCAATACATCCGCCAGGCCGGTTTCCTGCTCGATGAGGGCGCGTTGCCGCAACAAGTGGACCGGGCCATGGAGAATTTCGGATTCGCGATGGGCCCGTTCCGCATGGGCGACCTGGCCGGCAACGATATCGGCTGGGCGATCCGCAAGCGGCGCTACGTCGAAAAGCCACAGATGACGTATTCCCGGACCGCCGACCTGCTCTGCGAGCGCGGCCGCTACGGGCAGAAGACCGGCAAGGGCTGGTACGACTACAGGGCCGGCGACCGCGCGGCACATCCCTCGGCAGAAGTCGAAGCACTGATCGTGCAGCATTCCAGGGATATCGAACTCGAACGCCGCGAGATCGGCGACGAGGAAATCGTCGAGCGCCTGGTCTACGCCCTGGTCAACGAAGGCGCGCGGATTCTCGAGGAAGGCGTTGCCGCGAAGGCGTCCGACATCGACATCGTGTATCTGGCCGGCTACGGCTTTCCGCCCTGGCGCGGCGGGCCGATGTTTCATGCCGATACCGTCGGTCTGTACAACGTGCTCGGTGCGATGCGCCGCCATGCGCGCGGCTATCAAGGCCTGGCATGGACGCCGGCACCGCTGCTGCTGCTGCTCGCCGATGCCGGCAAATCCTTCAACGCCTGACCCTGCCGACGAGGTCCATCGTGCAACAAGCCGTCATCGTTTCCACCGCGCGTACCGGTCTTGCAAAGAGCTGGAAAGGCGCGTTCAACATGACCCACGGCGCCACGCTCGGTGGACATGTCATCCAGCACGCAGTCGCACGCGCCGGCGTCGCGCCGGATGAAATCGAAGACGTGCTGCTGGGCTGCGCGTATCCGGAAGGCGCCACCGGCGGCAATGTCGCGCGCCAGAGCGCCTTGCGCGCGGGCCTGCCGGTGACGGTGCCCGGAGCCACGGTCAACCGCTTCTGTTCGTCGGGCCTGCAGGCGATTGCGATGGCCGCGCAACGCGTGATCGCCGGCGAAGGCGCTGTGTTCGTCGCCGGCGGCGTGGAGAGCATTTCCTGCGTGCAGAATCAGGGCAACCGGCATATGTACCGCGAAGGCTGGCTGCAGCAGAACAAGCCGGAAATCTACTGGCCAATGCTGCAGACTGCGGAAAATGTCGCGAAACGCTACGGCATCGAGCGCGAGCGCCAGGATCGCTACGGCGCGGAAAGCCAGCAGCGCGCGGCGGCAGCGCAGGCGGCAAAACGCTTTGACGACGAGATTGTGCCGATCACGGTACTCACCGGTGTCGCCGATCCGGAAACACGACAACTGCACACACGCGAGGTCACGATCGACGCCGACGAAGGTGTCCGCGCCGACACGACCTATGAAGGTGTCGCGAAGATCCGCAGCGCCACGCCTGGCGGCTGCATCGCGGCCGGCAACGCCAGCCAGTTTTCCGACGGCGCATCGGCTGCGGTCGTGATGGACTCCGATGTGGCGCAGAAGCGCGGCATCCGGCCCCTCGGGGTTTTTCGCGGCTTCGCGGTCGCCGGCTGCGAGCCCGATGAGATGGGCATCGGTCCGGTATTCGCGGTGCCGAAGCTGCTCAAACGTGCAGGGCTGTCGATTGACGATATCGATCTCTGGGAATTGAACGAGGCGTTCGCCGTGCAGGTGTTGTATTGCGCGGACAAGCTCGACATTCCGCGCGACCGGCTCAACGTCAACGGCGGCGCGATTGCGGTCGGGCATCCATACGGCGTCAGCGGAGCGCGCCTGGTCGGCCACGCCCTGATCGAAGGCCGGCGTCGTGGCGTCCAGTACGCCGTGGTGACCATGTGCGTCGGCGGCGGCCAGGGCGCTGCCGGCCTGTTCGAGATTGTTTGACACAATGACCGAACTGCTGCTTTCGCGCCGCGACCTCGAGTTCCAGCTGTACGAATGGCTGGACGCGGTCGCATTGACGACGGCCGATCGCTACGGCGATCATTCGCGCGAAACCTTCGACGCCGTGCTCGATACCTGCGAACGTCTCGCGCTGGAAAAATTCGCGTCGCACTACCAGAAAGCCGACCGCGAGGAGCCGCGCTTCGACGGCGAGCGCGTGCACGTGATCGACGAGTTGAAGCCGGCACTCCGCGCGTTCGCCGATGCCGGCCTCATTGCTGCGACGCAGGACTATGCGCGCGGCGGCATGCAGTTGCCGACGGTCGTGGAGAAAGCCGCGCTCGCGTATCTGTACGCCGCCAACATAGGCACCTGCGCGTATCCGCTGTTGACGATGGCCAACGCGCGCCTGCTGCTCGCGCACGGCAGCCAGGCGCAGATCGCCGCATTCGCCGAGCCGCAATTGCAAGGCCGCTGGTTCGGCACGATGTGCCTGTCGGAACCGCAGGCGGGCTCGTCGTTGTCCGACATCACCACGCGCGCGGACTACGAGCGCGAGTCCGCACTCGGAGCGCAATATCGACTCACCGGCAGCAAGATGTGGATCTCCGGCGGGGACCATGAACTGTCAGAGAACATCGTGCATCTGGTGCTGGCCAAGATACCCGGCGACGATGGGCGCCTGATCGCGGGCGTGAAAGGCATCTCGCTGTTCGCCGTGCCGAAATACCTGCCCGATGCGAACGGCGCGCCGGGCGAACGCAACGACGTACAGGTTGCGGGCCTGAACCACAAGATGGGCTATCGCGGCACGGTCAATTGCCTGCTCAGTTTTGGCGAGGGCACGCGACATCGTCCGCAGGGCCGCGCTGGCGCGATCGGTTATCTGATTGAAGCAGCGAACGCGGGTCTCGCCTGCATGTTCCATATGATGAACGAGGCGCGCATCGGCGTCGGCCTCGGCGCGGTCACGCTCGGCTACACCGGCTATCTACACGCACTCGACTATGCGCGCAGCCGGCCACAGGGCCGTCCGCCCGGCGGCACTGGCAAGGACGCAGCGAGTCCACAGGTGCCGCTGATCGCGCACGCCGACGTGCGGCGCATGCTGCTTGCGCAGAAAGCTTACGTCGAGGGCGGGCTCGGACTCATTCTTTACTGCGCGCGCCTGGTCGACGAGGCACGCACCGCGCGCGACGATGCCGAACGTGCGCACTGCATCCGGCTGCTCGATATCCTTACGCCGATCGCGAAGAGCTGGCCATCGCAATGGTGCCTGGCGGCGAACGATCTGGCGATCCAGGTGCACGGCGGCTATGGCTACACGCGCGACTACAAGGTCGAGCAGTTCTATCGCGATAATCGCCTCAATCCGATCCACGAAGGTACGCACGGCATCCAGGCGCTCGATCTGCTTGGGCGCAAGGTGACGATGGATGATGGCGCAGCGTTTGCCGCGTTTGTCGAGCGTGTCGCTCCAACCATCGCGCGTGGCCGTGAGCAAACCGAACTGTGTGCGCATGCCGATGCGCTGCACGCGCGACTGCAGCGCCTGCAGGAAGTCACGCGCCGGCTATGGTCGGCTGGCGATGTATCGCTTACGCTGGCGAATGCAAGCGTCTATCTCGAAGCGTTCGGTCACATCACCATCGCCTGGATATGGCTACAGCAGGCGTTGGCCGCACAAGGACGCGATGGCGATTTCTACGCCGGCAAGCGCAGCGCCGCACGTTATTTCTTCCATTGGGAATTGCCCAGGGTCGACGCACAACTGGATTTGCTCGCGTCGCTCGAGCGCACGCCACTGGACATGCGCGACGCATGGTTCTGATGGCGGTAATGAATTCGTACCGCACTTCAACGCGAAAGGATGGCCATGGATCTGAATTTCAGCAACGAGGAACTCGCCTTCCGCGATGAAGTGCGCGCGTTCATCGGCGATGCGCTGCCCGCCGATGTCGGCGCGCGCATTCGCCGCGGCGACGACAGCCGCATCAAGGACGACATCCCGCGCTGGCAGGCGATCCTGCACGCGCACGGCTGGGGCGCGCCGGCGTGGCCGGTCGAGTTCGGCGGCACCGGCTGGAGCAAGACGCAGCAATATCTTTTTGAAACCGAATGCGCGCTGGCCTATGCGCCGGTGCAGCTGCCGTTCGGCTTGAAGATGGTCGCGCCGGTATTGATGCGCTATGGCAGTGTCGAGCAACAGCAGCGGTTCCTGCCGCGCATCCTGGATGGCAGCCACTGGTGGTGCCAGGGGTATTCGGAACCGGGCTCGGGGTCGGATCTGGCCTCGCTGAAGATGCGAGCCGAACGCGACGGCGACGATTACGTCGTGAACGGGCAGAAAGTGTGGAATACGCTGGGCCAGTTCGCCGACTGGATCTTCTGCCTCGTGCGCACCGACACCGGCGCCAAGCCGCAGCGCGGCATCTCGTTTCTGCTCATCGACATGAAGACGCCAGGCATCAAGGTGCAGCCGACCCGGTTGCTCGACGGCAGCTACGAGGTCAACGAAATCTGGTTCGACAATGTGCGCGTGCCGGTCGCCAACCGCGTCGGTGCCGAGAACGAAGGCTGGACCTATGCGAAATATCTGCTCGGTCACGAGCGTACGAACATCGCCGGCATCGGCGGCAGCAAGCGCGAACTGCAGCGTCTGAAGCAGATGGCGAAGAGTCTGCAGCGCAACGGCAAGCCGCTGCTTGAGGACACGGCATTTTCAGCACGCATCGCGCAGGTCGAGATCGATCTCACGGCACTGGAGATCACCAACTTGCGCGTGATCTTCGCCGAAGCAAGACAGCACGCGCCGGGGCCGGAAGCCTCGATCCTGAAGATCCGCGGCACCGAAATCATGCAGCGCATTTCCGAATTGCAGGTCGAGGCGCTGGGCGCGCGTGCACTCCGGTTCACGCTGGGCGAAGGCGTGGCCGATGAAGATGTTCCGCGCGCCGCCGAGAACTATCTCAACCTGCGCAAGCTGACGATCTTTGGTGGCTCCAACGAGATCCAGCGCAACATCATCGCGCAGATGATCCTAAAACTCTGACGAGGGCACTACGTGGATTTTTCCCTGAGCGACGAGCAGCAGATGCTGCTGGATACAACGCGGCGCTTCATCGCCAGCGAGTATAGTTTTGCGCATCGCGCCAAGGTGCTGGAATCGGCGCAGGGCTGGTCGCGCGATGTCTGGCGCCGGCTTGGCGAGCTGGGCGTGCTGGCCGTCGACATCCCCGAAGAAGATGGTGGCGTCGGTGCCGGTGCGATCGGCGTCATGCTCGTGGCGCAGGCTATCGGCGAAGGCTTGCTGCTCGAGCCGTTTCTTTCCAGCGCCGTTGTGGCGACGCGGGTGATCGTGCAACTGGGCTCGGCCCTGCAGCGCGAACGCTGGTTGCCCGCGCTTGCCAGCGGCGAACAGGTCGCTGTGCTCGCGCACGACGAAGAAGGCGGCGCTCTCGATGTACTGAAAATTGCAGCGCGCGCAATACGCAACGATCGCGGCTGGAGCTTGAGCGGACGCAAGTCCGGCGTATATCACGCGCCGGCGGCCGACGTGTTGCTGGTGTCGGCGCTGATCGAGGATGGCACTCCGACACTGTTCGTCGTGCCGGCGGGCGCGGCCCGCGTGCGGCGCGCGGACTTCCGCACGGTCGACGGACAGTGTGCCGCAGACCTTGTGTTCGATGCCGTCGACGTCGCCGCGGACTCACGTCTGGACGGCGATGTGGCAGCGGCGCTGGCCACTGCGATCGATCGCGGCACGGCGGCACTGTGCGCCGAAGCGATCGGCACGCTCGACCGCGTCCTCAAGGCGACGATCGAGTACAGCCGTTCGCGCGTCCAGTTCGGCGTGCCGATCGGCAGCTTCCAGGCCCTGCAACACCGCATGGCCGACATGCTGATGCACGTCGAGCAGGCACGCTCGATGTCGTACCTGGCCACCTCGCGCTGCACTGAACCGGATGCACAGGTGCGGCGCATGGCGTTGTCGCGCGCGAAGGCACTGATCGGACAAGCCGCGCGTTTCGTCGGCCAGCAGGCCGTGCAACTGCACGGGGGCATGGGCATGACCGATGAGCTCGATGTCAGCCACTGCTTCAAGCGACTGCTCGCATTCGAGTTGCGCTTCGGCACCGCGGACGAGCATCTGGACATGTGCCGGCAAGACCTACTCGCCACTTGATTGCAAGGGCTGCTTTCTCCCGGGGCGAATGGCGCTCAGCGCGCGACGACGCGATTGCGCCCCTTGGCCTTGGCCTTGTACAACGCCGTGTCGGCAGCTTTCAGCACGTCGGCCGCGGCGCGCACCTCGGCGCTGCGTTCGGCCAGACCGATGCTGATCGTGACCTTGACCTCGTTCGGATCGTTGCGCCTGAGCGCCTGTCCCCGCCTTGGTTTCGAGGGAACCGAACGCACCCGCACGCGCATCTGCTCGATGCGCTCGCGCACATGCTCGCAGGCCTGCTTCGCCAGTTGCATGCGCGCGCCGGTGAACAGCAGGCAGAATTCCTCACCGCCGTAGCGGAATGCGCTTGCACCGCGCGTACCGCGCAATTGCTGTGCGACGGATTGCAGCACGCGATCACCGGCATCGTGACCATGGGTATCGTTGAACTGCTTGAAATGATCGACATCGACCATGGCCAGCGCGTAGTCGCCGGACAGGCGTGCCAGCGCCTCATCCAGCGCGCGCCGGTTCGGCAGGCCCGCCAGCGCATCGACGAAGGCCATCCGATACGAGGCGTACAGGATCGTGGACAGTGCGCCGGCGCCCGCCAGGGCAAATGCATAGCGCACCGTGTCCAGATGCATTACCGGCATCAAGGCGAAGGCCACGAGGGCGAGCACGAGGCTCAATCCGGCTTCCATCGGCGCGCCATGCAGCACCCAGCGCAACAGGCACAGCGCAGCCGCAAGGAAGGTCAAAACCGCGGCGACTGCACCGGCGCTCCACGGCAGCACACCGAACGGCAGTGCGCCGCGCAAGGCCGGCCAGACGTGCGCCGGTGCCGCCAGCGTCAGCCATATTGCGATCGCGAGCAGCAACAACAGGATCAGGTTGCGCCGCGCCAGCAGGCGGCGCTCGGGCATCGCCGCCGCGGCGAGCAGCAGCCAAGGCGCGAACATGCGCGCCGCCTCGGTGCCGCGATCGCCGGGTTCCGACACGACGACACCGGCCAGGGCCAGCGACGCGAATGTCAGGATCGCCAGCACGATGACCGCGCGATTGCGGCGAAAACCAAGCGCCAACAACATGGCGATGCCATTGAGCAGCGGCGCCGCCAAGGGCGACCAGAAGTCCATTGCTGTCACTGATGTCCCCGCCCCTGGCCGAAGGAAATTCGCCTCGTGGCGATACTCCAAGCATACCGTGCCGGCGTTCGCGGCCCTATGCTGAAGCCAAAGCGGCTCGTACGCTGAGACAGCGATCACGGGCCGCCTTGCGGCTTGATCCCTCGCGCGCGCCAGCCGCCGCTCGTGTCATCGACGCAGACCCCAGGCCGCGGAACGACCTAGAGTTGAAATTAATTAACCAGTGAATTATAAATGATCCATGCCAGCCTCCAAGCGACCGCCCAAACCGCGCCGTCCGGGCCGACCGCCAGCGGGGGCCAACCTCCGCGGGCGCCTGCTCGACGCTGCAATCGCCCGTTTCGCCGAGCGCGGCATCGCGGCGACAACCCTGCGCGCCATTGCCACTGCCGCTGGCGTCACACCCGCGCTGCTGCACTACTATTTCAACAGCAAGAACAGTCTGGTCGAGACGATGCTCGGCGAACGCATTGCGCCGTTTGTCGCGATATCGGTGGCACCCTTGTTGACGCCGCTGCCAAGTCCACGCGCCACGCTGAGAAAATTCCTGGAAACGCATATGCGCAACCTCGCCGGGCATCCGTGGATGCCGCGCCTGATGGTGCGCGAGGTGCTCAGCGAAGGCGGCAGTCTGCGCGAACACATGCAGGCGCAGTTCAGTGCCGTGCTCTCGCCAAAGGTGTTCATGCTGATTGTTGCCGCTCAGCAGCGCGACGAAATTCGCACCGACCTGAATCCAATGCTCATCGGCCTTTCGTTGATCAGTCTGGCCGTGTTTCCATTCGCCGCCGCGCCGCTCTGGCGTGAGGTGTCCAAGTCCATGGTGCGCGGAGCGCCGGACTATGAAGCGCGCATCGAGCACCTGCAGAGAATGGCGGCTAAGTCGCCGGCATGGGAAAGGCCGGAGGCGGAAGCCCTGATCGGACATACGCTTGCACTATTCGACAGTGCGCTGGAGAAACCGCATGCAAAATCCAGGCGCTAGTAGATTTTTTTTCCTGCCCGCGCTCGCGGCATTGTGCGGCTGCGCGCGTGATGCCGGACCGCCTGCCCTGCTCGGCACGCTGGAATGGGACCGCATCGCCGTGCCGGCAGAAGTATCCGAGCCGATCACGCAGATCCTGGTCAACGAGGGCGATCAGGTCGCGGCTGACCAGTTGCTGCTCACCCTCGATCCACGCCGCACCCAGGCCCAGCTCGATGCCGCGCAGGCCGACATGCAGCGTCTGGTGGCTGCGCTTGACGAGTTGCGCCACGGTGCACGCGTCGAAACGATCGACGCCTCGCGCGCGGCCCTGGCGCGGGCGCAGACAACGGCAGCCAATGCGAAGATCACGCGCGATCGCGCTGCGGCGATACGCAAGCAGGGATTGAACAGCCAGGCCGATCTGGACACTGCGGACACCACCTTGAGTCAGGCCAATGCCGATGCGAACGCCGCACGCGCAAACCTGGCCGAACTGCTGAACGGCACCCGGCCGGAGGATCTGGCCCAGGGCGAGGCGTCGCTTGCGCAGGCCCGTGCAACGGTTGCACAACTGCAGGTGACATTGTCGCGTCTTTCCGTGCACGCGCCGCGCAGCGGTCGCGTCGATGCGCTGCCGTTCAAGCTGGGCGATCGGCCGCCAGCCGGCGCGAGTGTTGTCAGCTTCCTCGTCGGCGATGCACCCTACGCGCGCGTCTACGTGCCGGAGACGCGCCGCGTCGGCCTGCAGCAAGGCATGCGCTTCAGTATACATGTGGAAGGTGCGGCGCAGCCGTTCACGGCTACCCTCACACGCATCCGCAGCGAGGCCAGCTTCACACCGTATTTCGCCCTGAGCGGCGACGATGCCAGCCGCCTGACCTACCGCGCGGAACTGGTACTCGATGGCGATGCCGCACGCACGTTGCCGGCCGGCGTGCCTTGCCAGGCGACGGCGCTCGCGGCGAAGTGATGTGAACCCGCCGGCTGCCTCTTCCGCGGCCTCCGGCCCGCCGCCCGCGCTGGCGGGGGCGGGGAATCAAATATCTGCCCCGCCCGCAGCGGAAGGAAAGAGTGACGCCGCGATCATCGCGCGCGGACTGACGCGACGCTTTGGCAATGTGGTTGCCGTTGATCGTGTCGATCTGACCGTGGCACGCGCCCAGGTGTACGGCTTTCTCGGCCCGAACGGCAGCGGCAAGTCGACCACGATCCGCATGCTCTGTGGTCTGCTGTTGCCGAGTGCCGGCGACATCGAAGTGCTTGGGTACAGGATTCCGGAACAGGCCGAGGCGCTCAAGCGCCGTATCGGCTACATGACGCAGAAATTCTCGTTGTACGACGACCTGACCGTGATCGAGAATCTCGACTTTGTCGCCGCCGTGCACGAGCTTCACCGCAAACAGGCACGCCAGCGCATCGACGAACTGTGCACGCGCTACTGGCTCGGCGATCTGCGCAAGCAGCTGGCCGGCACCCTTTCGGGCGGGCAGAAACAACGTCTCGCACTGGCCGCCGCCGTATTGCACAAACCGGAGCTGCTGCTGCTCGATGAACCAACCAGCGCGGTAGACCCACAATCGCGCCGCGATTTCTGGGACTCGTTGTTCGATCTTGTGGACGCAGGCACGACGATCCTGGTTTCCACTCATTACATGGACGAGGCAGAGCGCTGCCATCGGCTGGCGATTCTCGATCATGGCCGCCTGGTCGCCGATGGCAGTCCCCAGGAACTGAAGGATGCGTTGCCCGGTGCGACGTTGCTCATCGCCTGCGCTGCGCCACGTCGCGCACAGGCGGCACTTGCCGGCAAGGATTTCGTCGTGGCCATGGCGCAGATCGGCGAACATCTGCGCGTGCTGACACGCGCGAACGGCGATGCGCAGGTGCAAGTCTCAACGGTACTGAAGGATGTGGGGATCGTCGCGACGGTGGAACCTGCCGAGCCGAATCTCGAGGACGTATTCGTGGCCGCGACCAATCGCACCCAGCGCGAAGCTGCTGTGGAAAGTACGCGATGAACCTGCGCCGACTCTTCTCGATCGTGGTCAAGGAACTGCGCCAGCTGCGACGCGACCGCCTGACGTTCGCGATGATCGTCGGCATCCCGACCATGCAGCTACTGCTGTTCGGATATGCGATCAACATGGATATCCGCCATCTGGACGCAGCCGTGCTGGATCAGGCGCAGACCGCCCATTCGCGCGAAGTGGTGGCGGCGTTGACACAGACGGAGGTGATGGATTTCAGGTATCACCTTCAGGCGCCGCAGGAAATCGATGCACTTCTGGCCGCGGGCAGGATCAGCGCCGTGCTGGTGATACCGCCGGATTTCGAGCGCCGCGTAATCGAAGCGAACATGGGTGACGCCGAACGCCCACCGCTGCAGATCGTCGTGGACGGATCCGACCAGATCGTGCAGCAGGCCGCACGTCAGCTTTCCGCGCTGCCGCTGGCTTCCCTGCTCGACCCCAGCCAGACCGCGCCGGCAGAAAATGTGGAAATTGTAAATTTCTACAACCCGGGCCGAAGTGCGCCGATAAATACCGTGCCTGGGCTGATCGGCGTGATCCTGACCATGACGATGGTGTTGTTCACGGCGATGGCGATCGTGCGCGAACGCGAACGTGGGAATCTTGAATTTCTCATCGCAACGCCGGTATCGCCGGCGGAACTCACCCTGGGCAAGGTGCTGCCCTTCGTCGGCATCGGGTTGATCCAGGTTACCGTTGTCCTGCTGCTCGGCGTCGCGATCTTCCACGTGCCGGTGCGCGGTAGCCTGCTCGACGTCTACTCTGCGGCGCTGATCTTCATCGTCGCCTCGCTGTCACTGGGCGTCTTCATTTCGACGCTGGCGCAAACCCAGTTCCAGTCGATGCAGCTTGCGTTCTTCACCTTTCTGCCGCAGATCCTGCTGTCCGGCTTCATGTTTCCGTATGCCGGCATGCCATGGCCGGCGCAATGGCTGGCGGAAATTTTTCCGATGACGCATTTCGTGCGCCTGATCCGCGGCATCATGCTGCGCGCGGCGACTTTGCACGACTTGTGGCGCGAGCTCGTCGCGCTCGGCATCTTCGTCGTGGTGGTGCTGAGCATTGCCATTGCGCGCACGCGCAAGCGTCTTGATTGAGGGGATGGACTGACGAATGGGTTAGCTTGAGGGCGATCGATCGATCTCGATTGGGCCAGATGCCCCGGACAAACATCGACCGGGGCGTACCCTGAGGTACTCTTACTGCGAAGCGTAAATCTGCAGCGGCAGCACCGCCCAGGACTCAATCGCTGCCTGCAGGCCGCTGCTGCCTGCGCCAACCATGATCACTGCACGCGAAGTCGTGGTATCGGCCAGCGCCAATCCCGCCGGCTGCGCCCCGAGCCCCATCCAGCTGCCGGGAGTCTCGTGGCCGTTCGCGTCGGTGGTCACGATCTGCACCAGAATGTTGCCACCGGCACGCAGCGCTTCGATGCGAAACACTTCACGGCCGTGCGCATCCACGGCGCGTATCCATGTGTCCGGCGCGCTGGCGCGCAGCGCTTGCGCGGGGGCCAGCGTGAGCATTGCGACATCGTCCAGCGTTCCGATTGACTCTGTGTCGCCGCCGGTCTCGAAACCGTCGCGGAAGATCACGATCTGCGTAGCCCAGGTTGCGGTATTGCCATCGGCAATGCTGGCCTGGTTGGCGATGGTCTCGTTTGCGGCCGTGTCGAGTACCGTCGCCGATATCACATAGGTCACGCTGCCGGCCGACGGAATCGTCGGAATATCGGACAAATCGCCAGTGCCGCTGCTCGCGCCACAGCTTGCGCCGGCGGTATTCGGATAGCAGATCCAGGTTGCGTTGGCCGCATCGAGCTCTGGCGGCAGCACGTCGGTGACGGCGACATTGTTCGCCGTCGACGGACCGTTGTTGGATGCCACGATCGTGTAGTCCAGCACCTTGCCGTACTGCACGTACTCGCGATTGACTGGCGGGAAGTTGACTGCAACACCGATGCTGGTGCTGACCGTTGCGGTGAACGTCACCGGCGCACCAGCCAGGCCGCTGCCGCTGGCGGCGGTCACGGTTTCCGGTGACGCGGTGCCGAGCGACCATCCGCCGAGGGTCGCGATGCCGTTCGCATCGGTTGTCGGCGCTGAAGCCGACAAAGTGCCGGAATTCTGGGCCGCCGCAAAGTGCACCACATAACCCGGCACAGGGTTGCCGAATTGATCCGTGACCTGCACGGACGGCAGCGGCGACGCCCCCGTGCCGGCGGCGCCGCTGAGGCTAGTCGAACCGTTGGCGGCGATATTCGCCGCCGCGCCCGGCGCCACCGTCACTGCCAAGGCCGCAGTCGCGTAGGACATCGACGAAGTCACACCGTCGACGCTCGCATTGACGCTGAACACGCCGGATTTCACATAGCTGATCTGCAACTGACTGGTGACGTCGTAGCCGACGCCGACCGGAAAGCCGCCCGGCTGCGGCCCGAACGTGCCGCACAGATTGGAACCGCAAGCGCTCAAAGGAATGGTCTGATAAGTGCTTCCGTTGTAGTACTGCAAGGCAAGATCGCCGGCACCGATGTCTCCAGGGCGACCAATCACAAAGTGTACAAGTACATTTTCACCGGCTGCACCACCGGTATTGGTCAGCCGCGCCGAGTAACCTGGCACCGTCGTGCCAGCCGTGGCCGTCTGCGGCCCCATCAGGTTCAGGCCGATGTCGGCGGGAGACCGAACCACCTGGGTACTGTGGGTGTCGGCAGCGTAGATGACGCTGCTCGTCATCCCTTGTGCAACGGCTTGCACAGTGAATGTGTCCGCCACGGCAAACGTACTGCGCAATCCTATGGTCGCATTGTAGCCCGCACCTACCGGGAAGCCGGCACCGCCAATGCTGCCGCACAAACCAGCGCTGCAGGAAGCAAGCGCAATCGTCTGGTAATTGCCGCCACCGGTATCGTATTGCAAGGCGATGTCGCCCGACTGAATGCCAGCGATGCGCGAAACAGACAATTGCACAAGTACGTTCTCTGGCAGCGCATTGCCGGTGTTCGCCAGTACGGCGCTGTAGTCCGTCGGTACGGCAGCCTGCACGTTGGCAACCGGCCCGTTGATTGCCAGCACCACGCCGTACAGTCCGTAGTCGACATAACCCAGCGTCGCGTCATTTTTGATGTCGTTGGTCTGCGCATTCAGCGCCGCCTGCTGCACCGGCGACATCGCCCGCGGTGCGACACCGCCGAACAGATTGTTGACCGCATACACGTTGCCGCGGAACGGGCGTACTTGGGTGTTTGTTCCCGAAGTACCGATCGCATCGTTATAGTCGAGGAAAGTGCATGGCGGGTTGATATCGCCCCCGGATGGCGCCGTATCGCAGTTCTGATCGACCAGGTTGAAGTAGTACTTGAGATTCGGGTCGAACATATTCGCGTTCGCCGCGGTGTTGTCGCCGAAGCTGATCGCACCGAAGCTGGACGTGCCGTTGGCGTCGTTGTCGTCGATGAATTCGGCCGCACGGCCGGCACCATTCACACCGCTGCCATTGAAGGTGTTCTGCAACGCCGTGAACGCCATCGGATACGGCGGTTCGGGCGGATTGTTGGTGTTGATTTCCTTGTTGCTGACGACCAGGCTGACAAAGTCTGCCGCCCCGTTAAGCGGCGTGAAGGTATTGCTGGAAAATGTCGCATTCGGGAAATTTTCCACCAGCGCGCCGCGCAAGCCGTTCGCGTAACCGGCAAACGTGTTGCCGCTAACCGTCACCGGCAGATTCTGGAAATTGTCGATCAGGCGCAATACTGAAAAATCGGCTTCCACGCCGGTCTGTGGCGCGCCAAGTGCTGGAGCGAGCGAGCTCGGCGCTTGCGAAGCCGCCGTGATCATATTGCCGGCAATCGCGATCGGCGTGACGCCCGCGTTCGGCGCGTCGAATTCCAGACCGCCTCCGCTGAACGTGTTGCCGCTGATCGCCCAGCCGTTGGTGCCGCCCGTAACGGTGGTCGCGAAGCGCACGATCGCATCGTGATTCAAGCCCGCACTGGCGTTGCCGCTGATCGTGCCCACGCTGCCGTCGACCGCGATGCCGGCGCGGAACATGGCAGCGTTCGGCGTGGAGCTGCCGCTGATTGCATTGTTCAAGATCGTGACATTCGAGCCGTCCACGCGCGGCAGAGCCAGCGAATTGTGCTGCGGATCGATGTTGATCGAAATGGCATTTGTATACTTGTAGCTCGCCGTGCCGGAGGTTGCCGATGCGCTTTGCACGAACTGATTGCTCAGGATCGACATGCCGTCGACAAAACCGCTGACCAGCAGGCCTTCGGCCGCGAACTTCTTGTCCACTGCGAAGTCGAGATGGTCGACGACGACGCCCTTGGGCGCCGCGCCGGGCGTGGCGAACGGCGTACCGGCCACGACCAGTACGGGCTGGTTCGGGCCACCGCTGAGCCGCGTGAGCGTCGGCCGATTGCTCGGGTCGGCTGCGGTCAGGCGCAAATTGTCCTTGCCGGTGCCGATCACACCCATTTCGTCGAACGTGCCCTGTTCGATGTAAACCGTACCACCCGGGTTCGCGGCAGCGACGCCGGCATTGATCGAGGCATTGGCGACCGTGCAAGGCGTGGCATTGCACGGGCCATACATGCTGCCCGCCCCACCGAAATAGTAGTTGCGCGCGGAACGCACCAATACCGAAGCCACGCCGGTAACGCCGCCGGCAAACGTCGCAGCTGGCGCAGTGCCGGAAAGCACCAGATCGCTGGTCACAGCCGCATACGTGTTGCCCGAGCCGATCGTGACGGCGGCAGAGCCGGTTTGCTCGTTGGTGTCTTCGATATAGACGGCGCCCACATCGACGTTGCCGAATGCGATGTTTGTCGCCAGCGCGCCTTGCACCGGACCGCCGTAGTACGAATTGTCGGTGGCGAGCAGGCCGACATCGACATTGCCCACGCTGCCGCCGTCAATCGCGGTCGCAGCGCTCTGGCTACTCGACCAGTTCGTGAGCAAATAGCCTACCGTGCTGCGGTTGCCGGCGAGTGCGCCGCCATCGATGCTGTTGCCGCTGACGATGACGGTCTGCGCATCCTGCATCGAGGTGATCTCAATGCCATTCCACTGACCGCTCTGTCCCGCGTTCAATGAAGCGATGATGTTGTTGGCAGCAAGGGTGTACGTCGTCGCCGCCTGATAGAAAAGATTGTGGAAGAGGCCGATGCGCGTGGCGTGAATCTCGTTGCGCAGCACCGCCGGTGCCTGCATGCCCGGATCCGGCGCCTGGTTGTTCTCGGTCTGGATGCCGACGCGCACCTGATCCATCAGGTTGTCGCTGATCTGCGCGTAGAAGTTGTAACCCGCGTATATGCCTATGCCCCAGGTCGATGGGTTGGTGATATTGGTGAAGCGGTTGAACTGGATCAGGTTGTCGCCGCCCGACCCGGAATTCATGAAAGCGAAAATGCCCGATCCTCCGACATTGCGGACCAACGTGTTCTGCACCGTGATATTGCTTCCCGTGGCAAAAATGCCGGAATCGGCATCGGGATTCGCGCCATTCAGGGTGATCGGCGAGGTGAGGCTCGTGTTGTCGCCATCGATGATCAAACCATCGAGCGAAACACCCGCCGCGTTGATCGACACGACCGCACTTTCGCCAAGCGTGCCGAGTGTCAACGCGTTGTCTTCCACCCCCGGCACGATGATCGTCTCGACACCATCGGCGCCGCCGCCGACGTCGCGGGTGCGCGCATCAACGCCCACCTGCGCGCCTTCGATCGCCACCGGCATATTGATGTTGAGATTCGTGCTCGCGCTGCTGCGCTCGGCATAAACGCCCGCGGCGACATGGATCGTGTCGTACGGGTTGGATTGAGTCAGTGCGTAGGCAATGGTCAGGCAAGGATTGGCCTGGACACTGCAATCGGTCGTATCACTGCCGCTCTTGGCGACGTAACGGTCGAAGTCGAAACTGGTCGCGAAGCCGGTGCCGACATCCGGCACCACGCTCATGTCGTCGAAATAGACGCCGTGCGGGCGATAAGTCACCGAATAGGTATCGAACGGCTGCTGCGTGCCGTTGTCGGCATTGCTCGAATCGCGGAAGCCGATGTAATCGCTCGCCACCACGGTGCCCGGGCTGTTGTAAGTCCCGTCGTAATATGCCGCTTCCCACGAACCGATGTTGCCGGTATCGAAGACGATATTGCCGGTGCCATCGAAGATCTCATAGTGAATCAGGTCGTTGCCGGTATGGCAGGTTGCGCCATTGGGACACAGCCCCGGATCGGTCGTGACCGCGCCGGGGCCATCGACAAAGGTTGCGTCGATATGCGCCCGATACCAGACGCCGCGTGTGAGGGGCGGCGAGTAATGATCGACAAACGTCGCGTCGCCATCATCGGCTGCATCCTTGCCGGAAGTGACCTCGACGGCATCGACATGGAAACAGCCAGTGTCGGTCGGGCAACCGTCGGTTGCGCCGCTGCCCGGACCGGGCACTTCGTCAAAGATACCAAGATACGTCATGCGGTCGCCGGGCGCATCGCTGATCGTAGTGGAAATGGCGGATCCAGGATCGGACTGCACACTTGCACTGCGGAACCAGAAGTCGTAGACGACGTGATGGGACTTTGCGGCGCCGCCAAGACTGGAGCCATCGTTGTTGGTGGCGGTACTTTCGCCTACCGAGGAAAACTGCGGGCTCAGGATCGGGTTGACATAGCCGTTATGGAACCAGTTCGACAGGCGCCAGGAATGTCCGCCGCTGTGCGCGACGCCCGTTGCGATTTCCTGATCGACCCGGCTGGTATAGACGGGTGAAATCTGCCAGCCGCCCTGGGCATCGATGGAAGCGTTCAGCGTGCGGTCGTCGCTCTGTTGCCAGCCGCCATTCGGCGCGGGAGTCGCCTGGCCAGAGATATATGGCCCCACTTCGCGCGTCGGCGTCGTCAAGAACGATTCGGCGTTAGCCTCGCCAGCGGCAATCAGCAACACGATGCATGCCGCGAAACAGGTCTTGGCCGCCATTTTTACACGCCCCCTTCGGATTTGCAGATCATACTTTAAAACGTGCGTCAAGCTGTCAGTTTTTACAGTATGTAGCCCAACTGCAATTTCCAAGCCAGCATCAGAGTCAATGACGCTCTGCGACCCGCGCTAACGAAACCCCTTGATTTGCTTCAAGACGTTGCAGGTTTTGACGGCGGAACGCCGTCGCTGCAGCACAGCCGCGCTGCGGCAGTCCACGAGGGTTTGCCACTATGACTACGCTCGTCTCCCCAGCCACACCCATGAACTGGCCGCGTATCGGTGCCTGGTCAGGATCGTTGTCGATGCATCTGTATGCGCTCGTCCTGCTGCTTGCGCCGCCGGTCGCGATCGAACTATTCAGGCACACGGAGCCGGAACGGCTGCTCGCGCGCTTGATCGCGACGCCAGTCCGGGCCCAGCCGAAAACAGAACCGGCCCTGCCGACGCCAGTGCATCACGAGAAACACCTTGCCGCGGCAACGGCGCACGCGGCGCTGCCATTGAACGGCACGATGGCTCCGGTCATTCCGGCAATTGCGCCTGACGGCGTCGTGTTGACGCAGACCTCGACGCTCGCAGCCGCGGTCGAGGTCCCTCCGACCGCGCTCGCCTACGCCACTTTCACTCGCGTGCCATATCCTGCGGAAGCCCTGCGCCGGCGCGAGCACGGCACCGTGATCCTGCGCGTACTAGTCGGTGCCGACGGTAGCGCGCAGACGATAGAGATACAGACATCCAGCGGCTCGCCGCGCCTGGACCGCGCTGCCCGCGATGCGGTGCTGCACTGGATTTTTCGCCCGGGTACGTTCGATGGCGCGCCGCGCAGTGCCTGGGCGCGCGTACCGATCACCTTTGACCTCTCCACTCCGTAAGCACGGCACTCCGGCCGGGAGCGTTGCGTCCACACTCGCGGCACATGCGGCGCTCCTCGGTGTCCGGCAAGGCGACGGGTGTGCGCGTCGTCGCATGGTGCGTGGATCATGTCTCGCCCCCACGCGGCGTGCTCGTCCTCGGCGATCGCGCAGGCAAGGCGCCGCCCCAGCGCTGAAAGACGCGGTGGAGCACGCAGGCCGAGCACGCTCAGGCAGCTCAGCCGCAGCAACGGCAGGCGCACGATCCGTGCCTGCCATGCCGCGCCCAGACGCACGAACACGCTACGCATGAATGCCGCATGCGCCTGCCAGCCGCGTTGCGCAACCGCCGCGGCAGGCGCGCCACAACGGCCGAGCATCGCGTCCCAGGCCAGGTAGTCGGTTTCCGGCAAAAGATATAATTTAGCAATTGCCGCATTGTGCACATCGCGGAACTCCAGCCATTCGCGCGGACCCTGCGTAGTCACCGCGCACAGCGCGTGCACGCTGGCACAGTCGGCCAGCGCGGCCAATGCGGGATGCTCGAGCAGCAGCAAACCTTCGGGCAGCAGGCGCGCTCGCGGAAACGCGCGCTCACGGCAGACGCGATGGAGCCACAGCACGGTACCCAGCTGTGGAATCGCCGTGGCGACTTGGTGCAGGCGCAGGCTGTGCGTGGGCGACGGAGCCGGCGCTGCCCCGCGCGACGCGTCGACGCCAGTGTCCGCGCCCGCATTGGCGAATACGCCGGATTCCGGATCGAGATGCCAGTAGCCGTCATTCATGACCATGCCTCGTACTGGTGACGGGCTGGCTGGCGGGGAACCTGCGCAGGGTTCCGGCTTGCTGCCGTGACGTTGAGTGGTCTCGTCGGCGTAGCTCGGGCAGCATCGGCTGCCCGTCATGCCTGACGGACTTATTTGGTGAGAATCAGTTTGCCATTGCGCGTCTGCCGCAGCCGGTATTCCTGGCCGTTGTGCACGATGCGTACTTCTGGCGCGCCGGCGAGCAAGTCGCGGCTGTCGATCTGGCGTGCGGCTTTATTCGCAGCCACTGGTGGCGATGTGCGCAAGGTCGCCTGGAATGTAGCGTCAAGCATGCGAAGAATCCTGTGGGTTTTGTTAATGATAATCATTCTCATTTGATAGTCAAGGTCTCGGCTGGCATGCGCTGGATCAGCCGCCGAGGATTGTCGCTCGCAAGTCGCGCAGCTAGACTCGGCCGGCTCCTTCGGGGAGTAACCGACCGCAACAGGGTGTCAGTCGATTCTGCAGCGGGGTTCGCGTCAACATACTTGAGCGGCAGCTCATGGCGCGAACGATGTCCGCATCCGGCCAGACCGATGGTTCGCACGCGCTACCCGGCCGGGGACTGCGTGCGGACCTTCGCGTCCATCACCCCGGCCCCTTGGAGCCAGCCTTGCAGACTTTCCTGATTTCCACGCTATCCGTCACCCTCGCCGAAATCGGCGACAAGACCCAACTGCTGGCGTTGATTCTCGCCGCAAAGTACCGGCGACCGTGGCCGATTTGCCTCGGCATCCTCCTGGCTACCTTGCTCAATCACGCGCTGGCCGGCGCATTCGGCGCCTTGATGGCCGACTGGCTCAGTCCGCAAGTACTGCGCTGGATCGTCGCGCTGAGTTTTCTTTCAGTGGCAGCGTGGACCCTGGTCCCGGATCGCGTCGATGACGCCGAAGCGGCAAGTAACGCGGGTCGCGGTGTCCTGCTCGCGACGACGGTCAGTTTCTTCCTCGCCGAAATCGGCGACAAGACCCAGATCGCCACCGCCGTGATCGCCGCCGAATATCACCCCTTGTGGCAGGTGATCGCCGGAACCACGACCGGCATGCTGCTCGCTGACGTTCCGGCGGTGTGGCTCGGCGCGCGTTTCGCCAACCGCCTGCCGCTCAAGGCCGCACGCTTCGGCGCCGCATTGCTTTTCGCCGGCCTGGCTTTGTGGATTCTGCTGAAATAAACCGATAGTCTGCGCGGCGCCGCATGCTGCCCGGCTCTCAGGACATCGTCGCAAACAGCGCGCCTTGCGCCGCAACCACGGTATCGCGGCCGGCATCCTTGGCGCGATACAGAGCCTGATCGCAGCGGCGCAGACAGTCCGCCAGCGGCTCGCCAGCGAGGAGTTCGGCAACACCCAGACTCAAGGTCACGCGCAGCCCGTCAGTGCCGATGCGCAGCTCGGCGACCTGGCGCCGCAGTTGTTCGGCGCGCTTGCAGGCGGCTGCCAGCCGCACCGAGGGCAGCAGGATGAGGAATTCCTCGCCGCCCCAGCGCGCGACATTGTGCTGCTGCTGATCACCGGAAAATTCACGCAGCCGCGACGCCACCGCGATCAGCACCTGATCACCGCTGGCATGTCCGTGCAGATCGTTCACGCGCTTGAAATGATCGATGTCGGTCACGATCACACTCAGGCCCGGCTCGCCCGATCTGAGCTGCACGCTTGCCTGGCCGAGCATCTCCATCATCGCGCGCCGGTTGAGCAGGCCGGTCAGAGGATCGGTCAGCGCCGCTTCGGCGAGCAACGCCTCGACGTGCACGCGGCTTTCGATTTCATTCCGGAGCTTGATCGTTGCGCCTTCGAGTTCCGCCGTGCGCCGGCTAACCCGCGATTCAAGGTGCTCGTTCGCCTCGCGCAGCGCAATGCTCGCGCGTTCACGCCCTTCCGCAGCATTGCGCAGGCGCCCCGCCATCGCATCGAATTCGCGCGCGAGGTCATCCAGTTCATCGCGCCCGGCGTGCCGCCGCGGCGGCAGCGGCTCGCCGTTGGCAAGTGCACGGCAGCGCGCAGCAAGGTCGGTGATGCTGATCTGGAAGCGGCGGGCAAGATGCCGGCTGAGCACCAGTGCCGCCAGCACGCACACCAGAAATGCGAGCGCGGCACTCAGGCGCAAAATATACAATGTATCGCCGACCGTGTCCGCACGCGTCTGCATGCCGACTGCATAACCGTCGGCTCCCGGCACTGCGGCCTGCGCGAGCAGGCGGCCGTCGTCCTGGTCGCCAGCCATGGCGCTGCTAACAGCGGCGGCATCCGAGCCGGCGAGCACGCTGTCTGCGTTGCCGTCGCGATGCGTGACATAGATGAGGGAGATATCGGCATTCTCGCGCGCGGCAGACTGCAGCCGCGCAACCAGGGCGCGTTGCGCCGCGGGGTCGCGCGTTGCCGCTTCCAGCGTGCCCGCATTGAACGATTGCGCCAGCACTGTGACGCTGTTGGCCAGTTGCGCGCGCATGCGCTCGACTACCTGCTGCGCAGCCATGTAGTAGACGAACGCACCGAACGCTCCCGCCAATACCACCACAGCAAACAGATGGCTGAGCAAAAGCCGGTGCTTGATACTGAGCGACAGTGCCATCGTTCCCCCCGGGGATTGCACGCATGGTCAGTCTAGCAGGACGGCGCCTTGCGCTGCGATGCGCCAGTGCTCTACGCTCGGCCGCGGCAATCCCGTCAACAGCGGCTGCAGCACCCATTTGGGGAGAACGCCACGCGTGAGCATCAAACTGCGACTGATCGTCATGAACTTCCTCCAGTTCTTCATCTGGGGAGCATGGCTGCTCACGATCGGTGCGTACTGGTTCCAGGACAGGCACTGGTCGGGCACCGGATTCGGCGCGATTTTCTCCACGATGGGCATCGCCGCGCTGTTCGCGCCGTCAATCGCCGGCATCATCGCCGACAAATGGCTCAATGCCGAAAAACTCTACGGTCTGCTGCAGATCGGTGGCGCCGTCGTGCTGTTTACGCTGCCGCTGGCCGACAGTCCGGCCGCGATGTTCTGGATCATGCTGCTGAACATGGTTTTCTACATGCCGACGATCGCTCTGGCGATTGCAGTGTCATACAACGCGTTGAAGACGGACGGCAAGGACGTGGTGCGCGACTACCCGCCAATCCGGGTGTGGGGAACGATCGGCTTCATTGTCGCGCTGTGGATGGTGAGCCTGCTGCATCTGGAAACGTCGTCCGGCCAGTTCTACGTCGCTTCGGGCGCCTCGCTGCTGCTCGGCCTGTATGCGTTCACCCTGCCGCCGTGCCCGCCGAAACTCGGCAGGAGCGAAAGCCGTTCGCTGCTCGACCGCCTGGGTCTGACTTCGTTCGCGCTGTTCAGGCATCCGAACATGGCAGTGTTCTTCTTCTTCGCCATGCTGCTGGGCGCCGCGCTGCAATTGACCAACGCTTACGGCGACACCTTCCTGCACGACTTCGCCAATGTCCCCGCATACAGGGATCTGCTGGCGGTGCGCTATCCGGCGATCATCATGTCGATCTCTCAGGTTTCCGAAACGCTGTTCATCCTCGCCATTCCGTTCTTCCTGCGCCGCTTCGGCATCAAGACCGTGATGGTGATCAGCATGCTCGCCTGGTGCCTGCGTTTCGGCCTGTTCGCCTATGGCGATCCGGGCGATGGGCTGTGGATGATCTTGGCCTCGTGCGTCGTCTATGGCATGGCCTTCGACTTCTTCAACATCTCCGGCTCCTTGTTCGTCGAAACGCAGAGCGATCCGAAGATCCGCGCCAGCGCGCAGGGCCTGTTCATGGTGATGACCAACGGCGTGGGTGCCGTGCTCGGCAGCTCACTCAGCGGCATCATCATCGACCGCTGGTTCACCTATTCCGACCAGAGCAAGGACTGGCACGGCATCTGGCTGACCTTCTCGCTCTACGCATTGGCCATGGCAATATTCTTCGTACCGCTGTTCAAGCAAAAACACGATGCCGCGGCGCGGCGCAACCTGCATCCCGAGCCGATGGTCGGGCCCTAGATGAGCGCACGTGCAATGGCAGCAGCAACACAGGTTCTCGTGGTCGGCAGCTATGTCCAGGATCAGGCCTGGTTCGTGGCGCGCTTTCCACGCACGGGCGAGACCCTGCGCGCAAACCGGTTCAATACCGGCCCCGGCGGCAAGGGCTTCAATCAGGCGGTGGCATGCGCGCGCCAGGGCGTGACGACGGCCTTCATCGGCGCGATCGGCGACGATCCGCTCGGCGGCATTGCCCAGCAATTCGCCCGCGCGGAAAACCTGCCCTGTCGCTGGCAGATCCGATCAGATCAGGCAACCGCTGCATCGAGCATCACCGTGAACGCGCGCGGCGAAAACCAGATCGCGATGAACTTTGGCGCCAACGAGCACCTTGATCCGCAGTTCATCCGCGCGCAAGGCGATCTGTTCGCAACTTCCCGTCTGCTCCTGCTCCAGCTCGAAAACAATCTCGATGCGATTGCAACGGCGCTGGATCTCGGCGAACGCCACGGCCTCACGCGCATTCTCAATCCGGCGCCGGTGCATGTGGATCTGGACGCCGCCCTGCTCCAGCGCGCCGACATCATCACCCCGAATGAAACCGAATTCTCGCTGCTGCTCGAACGTTGCGCGGGCGTCGACGCCGACCCGGCCACCCTTGCCGGACAGGACGATGCAACCCTGCACGCGCTGGCGCGCCGGCTCGGCGTGGCGACCGTGGTTGTCACCCTCGGCGCACGAGGCTGCTTCGTTTCGCACGGCGACGAGTTGCGCGGCGACGCCGACGCCTGCTACCGCCTGGCGCCGGAAAACGTGAAGGCGATCGACACCACCGGCGCCGGCGACGCCTTCAGCGGCGGCCTCGTCGCGGCGATGCTGCTGTTCCATGATGCGCCGTTCCGCCGCGCCGTGACGCACGCCAACCGCGTCGCCGCGATGTCCACCGAGATTGTCGGCACGGCGCCGGCGATGCCGATGTTCGAAGCAGTGATAGAGCGGTTCGGTACCTGAATCGCGCTGCGCCCGGCCGCGATCGCGGCCGCCGTGCTGAAGCACAGCCCCGCCCCACACGCGGCGCGCACCCGCAACCTTGGTTGAATCGGCCCCTGCACGAATCGGCCCGCACGAATTACCCCATCGCCAAGCTTGGCACCGTAGAATATGCCGATGCGCATTGGCCCCTACCTCATCAATCCGCCCATCGCCCTCGCACCGATGGCGGGCGTCACCGACAAGCCATTCCGCCTGCTGTGCAAGCGACTGGGTGCGGGCTTGGCCGTGTCCGAGATGACCACGGCTGATCCGCGCCTGTGGACCACGCGCAAGTCTATGCAGCGCATGGATCACGCCGGCGAGCCGGATCCTGTCAGCGTTCAAATCGCAGGGTACGATCCGGCCATGCTGGCGCAGGCCGCGCGCTACAACGCCGATCGCGGCGCGCAGATAATCGACATCAACATGGGCTGTCCGGCAAAAAAAGTGTGCAATGTATACTCGGGTTCGGCGCTGCTGCAGGACGAGCCCCTGGTCTCGCGCATCCTGGTTGCCGTCGTCGCCGCTGTAGATATCCCGGTGACGCTGAAAATCCGTACCGGCTGGAATCCTGACAACCGCAACGGTGTGCGCATCGCACGCATCGCGCAGGATAGCGGCATCGCCGCGCTCGCCGTGCATGGGCGCACGCGCGCGGATTTGTACAACGGCGATGCCGAATACGACACGATCGCCGCGATCAAGCAGGCGGTGTCCATTCCCGTGCTCGCCAACGGCGATGTCGATTCGGCGCACAAGGCCAGGCACGTACTCGATTACACGCGCTGCGATGGCCTTTTGATCGGCCGCGCCGCCCAGGGCCGGCCATGGATCTTCGGCGAGATCGCGCATTTCCTGGCCACCGGCCAGACGCTGGCACCGCCCGGCGCAGCGGAGGTATGCGCCATCCTGTGCGGCCATCTCGAACATCTGTACGCGTTCTACGGCGAAATCCAGGGCGTGCGCATAGCGCGCAAGCATCTGGGCTGGTACGCAAGAGACCGGGCTGAAAATGCCGCTTTCCGCGCCGTGGTCAATCGCGCCGAAACGGCATCAGAACAGTTGCGCCTGACCCGCGACTACTTCGCTGCGCTCGATGCCGATATGGCGCTGGCAGCCTAGACGTCTAGCCATCCAGACAAAATGTCGCCACTCGCCCATACGAACCTGAATCGTCGCCTGAGGACATCGGTCCACGCGGCTGCAAAAACGGCCGCGCCCGTGTATGATGCGCGCCTCTTTCATCCTTCCATCCGCATCAAAGGATGGATAACCAACCCGAGCAGGTCCCAATGAGCAGCTATCTCTTCACTTCCGAATCCGTATCCGAAGGCCATCCGGACAAGGTTGCCGACCAGATTTCCGATGCCGTGCTGGACGCCATCCTGGCGCAGGACAAGCGCGCACGCGTCGCCTGCGAAACCATGGTCAAGACCGGCGTCGCCATTGTCGCCGGCGAGGTGACCACATCGGCATGGATCGACCTGGAAGCGCTCACGCGCAAGGTTATCCTCGACATCGGCTACGACTCCTCTGAAGTCGGTTTCGATGGCGCCACCTGCGGCGTGCTGAACCTGATCGGCAAGCAGTCGCCGGACATCAACCAGGGTGTGGATCGCAAGAATCCGGAAGAACAGGGTGCCGGTGACCAGGGCCTGATGTTCGGCTACGCCACCAACGAAACCAGGACTTTCATGCCCGCCGCGATCCATTTCTCGCATCGCCTGGTCGAGCAGCAGGCCAAGGTGCGCAAGAACGGCAAGCTCAAGTGGCTGCGCCCGGATGCCAAGTCGCAGGTCACCCTGCGCTACGAGAACGGCAAGGCCGTCGCCATCGACGCCGTGGTGCTGTCCACCCAGCACGACGCTGAGGTGAAGCAGAAGCATCTGGTCGAGGCCGTACGGGAGGAAATCCTCATGCCCGTGCTGCCGGCGAAGTGGCTGCACAAGGGCACCAAGTTCCACATCAATCCGACCGGAAAGTTCGTCATCGGCGGACCGGTGGGCGACTGCGGCCTGACCGGGCGCAAGATCATCGTCGACACCTACGGCGGTTGGGCCCGTCACGGCGGCGGTGCGTTCTCCGGCAAGGATCCCTCCAAGGTCGATCGCTCGGCCGCATACGCCGCGCGCTATGTCGCCAAGAACATCGTCGCCGCCGGCATCGCCGACCGTTGCGAAGTGCAGGTCAGCTACGCGATCGGCGTCGCCCACCCAACCTCGATCTCGGTGACGACATTCGGCACCGGCAAGATCTCCGACGACAAGATCGAGAAGCTGATCCGCAAGCACTTCGACCTGCGTCCGTACGGCATACTGCAGATGCTCGACCTGATCCATCCGATGTACCAGCAGACCGCCAGCTATGGCCACTTCGGCCGCACGCCGCAGAATGTAAAACTGGAAAATGGCGAAAAGTTCACCACATTCAGCTGGGAAAAGACCGACAAGGCCGAAGCGCTGCGCGCGGATGCAAAGCTGAAGTAGGCGGAAGCGACGAGAAACCCGAACGGGCCGCCAGATGCGGCCCGTTTTCGTTGGCGAAGCTGCAGATCAGGTTGTCGGCCGGCCGCGCAGGATGCGCGCCGGCAGGAACAGCAGCGCGCGCAGGAATTCAAACACGCCACCGACCGCAATGCCGACCAGCCGGAATGGCAGCAACAGCAGCCACACGATCGGATACAGCACCAGCGCCAGCAACGCCAGCGGCCAGCAGAACACGAACAGCAGCAGCCAGAGGATGAAGGTCAGCATGGCGGTGACTCCGGGTTTAGGTTTCGACCTTGCTCAGTTGGGGATAGTCTGCGCCTGCGCAAGAGCCCGCACATGTGCTGGAAGATGTGGCGCGCGCCACACAGCTCTCGCTCACCGCTTACAATAGCCCAATGCCTCTGATCCAACTGCAACACCTAGACTACAGCGTCGGCGGTCCGCTCCTGCTCGAACACGTCGATCTTGCGATCGACGCGAACGAGCGGGTGTGCATCGTCGGCCGCAACGGTGAAGGCAAGTCCACATTGTTGCGGCTGCTCGCGGGCGAGATCAGACCGGACGATGGCGAAGTGCGCGTGCAGGGTGGCGTGCGCATCGCGCGGCTGGCGCAGGAAGTGCCGCAGGACACGGCTGGCAGTGTATTCGACGTGGTCGCCGCGGGTCTGGGCGAACTCGGCGCGCTGCTGGCCGAATATCATCATCTGATCAGCACACATTCGACTGAAGCAAGCAACCTCGAAACGCTCGGCGCGGTGCAATCCAAGATCGAAGCGCAGCACGGCTGGGACATGGACCGCCGCGTGCAGCAGGTGCTGACGCGGCTGGAACTGCCCGAGGAAGCCGACTTCGCCGCGCTGTCCGGCGGCATGAAACGGCGCGTCCTGCTCGCACAGGCGCTGGTGCATGGGCCGGATCTGCTGCTGCTGGACGAACCGACCAATCACCTGGATATCGCCGCGATCGCTTGGCTGGAGGAATTCCTGCGCGGGTATTCGGCCAGCATCGTATTCGTGACCCACGACCGCAGCTTCCTGCGCGCGCTGGCCACGCGCATCGTCGAGATCGACCGTGGCCAAGTTACCTCGTGGCCCGGAGACTATGAGAATTACCTGCGCCGCCGCGAAGAGCGCCTGCACGCGCAGGCCCAGGCAAACGCCCTGTTCGACAAGAAACTGGCGCAGGAAGAAGTGTGGATCCGCCAGGGCATCAAGGCGCGGCGCACACGCAACGAAGGCCGTGTGCGCGAACTGAAGGCATTGCGCCGCGAGCGCGCCGAACGCCGCGAATTGACCGGCAACGCAAGGATGACCCTGGCCACCACACAGGCCTCCGGCAAGAAAGTGATCGAGGCCAAAGACGTCAGTTTCAGCTACGGCGATCAGGTCATGCTGCGCGACTTCTCCACGACAGTTCTGCGCGGCGACCGTGTCGGCATCATCGGTCCGAATGGCTCGGGCAAGAGCACGCTTTTGAAACTGCTGCTCGGTGAACTGGCGCCGCAGCGGGGCGAGATCGTGCTCGGCACCGGCTTGCAGATCGCATATTTCGACCAGCATCGCATCGCGCTGCGGGAGGACCAGAACGCACTCGACAACGTCGCCGGCGGCCGCGACTACATCGAGCTGGATGGCAGCCGCAAGCACGCGCTCGGCTACCTGCAGGATTTCCTGTTTTCCCCCGAACGGGCACGCGCACCCATCACAAGATTCTCCGGCGGCGAGCGGAATCGCCTGCTGTTGGCAAAACTTTTCGCCCAGCCGTCCAACCTGCTGGTGATGGACGAACCTACGAATGACCTGGACGTGGAGACACTCGAACTGCTCGAGGAATTGCTCGCCGCCTATCGGGGCACGCTGCTGCTGGTGTCGCACGACCGCGAATTCATCGACAACGTGGTGACCAATACGCTCGTGCTCGAAGGCGATGGCCGCGTTGTCGAATATATCGGCGGTTACAGCGACTGGGTGCGGCAGCGGCCGCCCACCAGGGACGGAACGCGGCAGTGGGATGACGGCAAAGCGGCGCTCGTCAGCAGACCGCCGCCGACGCCGGTGGAAACGCCCGTCGCCAGGCGCAAGCTCAGCTACAAGGAAGCGCGCGAACTTGAAGCGCTGCCAGTACGGATCGAGTCGCTGGAAGCCGACATCGCCGCACGCACACGGGCCATGCAAGCTCCGGAGTTTTTCCGTCAGGGCAATGCCACGGTCGTTGCCGCCAATGCGGCGCTGGCGGATTTGCAGGCACAGCTCGACGCGGCCTACCTGCGCTGGCAGGCACTCGACGGCTGATCGGCCACGATCGAATGCGCACCTCGCCCGCGTCGGGGAAATGTTCGATAGTGCGATGCGGAAGCGTTATCGTCTTGTCGGGCACACGAACGGAGATAGCATGAGCGACACGGAAACCAATCGCCGTCCGGTCGCCGCACGCAATACCGGCTGGGCGCGCGCGGCGGCGGCGCGGCTGGCACGCTCGAACGTCACACCCAACCAGATTTCGCTGGTCAGCATTGCGTTCGCCGCAGTGGGTGCGGCCCTGCTCGTGTGTTGGCCAACCGTCATCGGCCTGACGCTCTGTGCGCTTTGTATACAATTGCGCCTGCTCTGCAACCTGCTCGACGGCATGGTCGCGGTGGAAGGCGGCAAGGGAACGGCGCTGGGAAGAATCTACAACGAATTTCCGGACCGCATCAGCGATTCGCTGTTGATCGTCGCGCTGGGCTACGCCTGCGGGGCAGCATGGCTGGGTTGGCTGGGCGCGCTGTTGGCGGTGCTGACCGCCTATGTGCGCATCTTCGGCGGCTCGCTCGGGTTGGCCCAGGATTTCCGCGGTCCATTGGCCAAGGCGCAACGCATGGCCGTGCTTACTGGCGCATGCCTCGCCGGTGCGGCGGAAACGTTCTGGCATGCCGAGCGCCTTAGTCTCTACGCCGCCGCAATCGTCATAGCCGCCGGTTCATTGCTCACTTGCGTCACGCGCACGCGTGCGATCGCCACACAACTGCGCGGGCAGGCCTGATGCTCTCGCATCTGCTCGCCCTCCTCGTGCGCGTGCTGGTTGGAGCGCGCGGTTTCTGGGTCGGCTGTCAGCCGGCGCCAACTCTGCGCATCTACTACGCCAATCACACCAGCCATCTGGATACGCTGGCGCTGTGGAGCGCGTTGCCGGCGCAAATGCGCGCAAAGACGCGCCCGGTCGCGGCCAAGGACTACTGGAGCGGCGGCGGTATACGCGGCTGGATCGCGCGGCGCGGCTTCAATGCCCTGTTCATCGATCGCAGCGCCGACAAGCGCGACGGCGATCCGCTGTTGCCGCTGGCGCAGGCGCTGGAGCGCGGCGAATCCCTGATCATCTTCCCCGAAGGCACGCGCCGCGCACAGGCATTGCCGAGCCCGTTCAAAAGTGGATTATTCCACTTGGCAACGAGGTTCCCGGCGGCGGAACTGGTTCCCGTGTATCTGGACAATCTGTATCGCAGCATGCCCAAGGGCAGCCTGCTGCCGGTCCCGCTGACCTGCAGCGTGCGGTTCGGCGCGCCGCTGCACCGCCACGCTGACGAAACCAGGGACGCGTTTCTTGAACGCGCGCGGCACGCCATCGTGGAACTCGCATGAACATCCGGGAAAAATTCTACTGGCTGATGGGTGGCGTGCTGGCGCTGCTCGTCATCGCCTCGCTTGTAGGCTGGCTGCTGCAGCGGCGTCGCGGTGCAAACGCCGTGATCGACAATCTCAACGCCCGCATCCGCGCCTGGTGGGTGATGACCGCCGTGATTGCCGCGTGTTTCCTGCTCGGCGACATCGCCACGGTGGTCCTGTTTGCGCTCGCGTCGGGATTTGCGCTGCGCGAATTCATCACCCTGACGCCGACGCGACCGGGCGATCATCTGCCCCTGGTCGTGTGTTTCTATGTGCTGCTGCCAGTGCAGTACTGGCTGATCGGCACGGGCTGGTACAACCTGTTCGCGATCTTCCTGCCGGTGTATGGATTCCTGTTGCTGCCGGTGCTGACGGCGATATCCGGCGACACCGAACTGTTTCTCGAACGCGTGACCAAAATCCAGTGGGGCGTGATGATCACGGTCTACTGCATCAGCTACACGCCCGCGCTGTTGCTGCTGGATCTGCCGGGCTATCGCGGCCAGAATCTGCTGCTGCTCATTTATCTGTTGCTGGTCGTGCAGATCAGCGACGTGCTGCAGTATGTGTTCGGAAAGCTGTTCGGCCGGCACAAGATCGCACCCAATGTCAGTCCGTCGAAAACCATCGAAGGTTTCGGCGGCGGCGGCGGCAGCGCCATCGCGATCGGCACGGCGCTGTGGTGGGTCACCCCGTTCACGCCGTTGCAGGCCTGCGGCATGGCGACGGTCATCGTGCTGGCCGGTTTTCTCGGCGGCCTGGCCCTGTCCGCGGTCAAGCGCAGCCTCGGTGCCAAGGATTGGGGTTCGATGATCGAAGGCCACGGCGGCATGCTCGACCGGCTGGATTCGGTAAGTTTCGCCGCCCCCGTGTTCTTCCACTTTACGGCGTATTTCTTCATGCCTTGAAAAATCCGTGTGATTATTTCCGTTGCCCTGCGAATCATGGGTCCGACATGCACGCGCGCAACCATCATAATCGGAACCTTCCCATGGGGCAGCAGCCACTGGCGATGGACACGGCAAGCCGCAGCCAGCAGTTCCACGAGTTGCTCAAACGCCATCGCAAGATCGTGTTCAAGGTGGCCCACAGCTATAGCCGGCATCCGGACGATCGCGCCGACCTGGCCCAGGAAATCGCCGCGCAGCTATGGCGTGCGTTTCCGGCCTACGACGGCCGACGGCCGTTTTCCACCTGGATGTATCGCATCGCCTTGAATGTGGCGATCTCGTTCCTGCGCAACCACCGGCACCGCGAACAACATTCGGTACCGCTGGATGAAGAACATCACGACACGATCGGCGCCACCGGCGTGCAGCCAGAGAGCGACGAACGCGTGCGTCTGCTGCATCGTTTCATCGCGCAACTCGACGGGCTCAATCGCGCGCTGCTGTTGCTGTATCTGGATGAAAAAACCTATCGCGAAATCGCCGAGATTCTCGGCATCACCGAAACCAATGTGGCAACCAAGATCGGTCGCCTCAAGCAACGCATCCGCAACGACATGGCCGACACATGAACGCGACCGAAGGACACCTCATGGAACTGGACGACTTGAAAGCTGCCTGGCAAACCCTGCACCGGCGCCTGGATGCGCAATCTGCGCTGAACTTGCATATCTTCAAGGACGGAAAACTCGACAAGGCCCTGCGCGGCCTGCGCCCGCTGGCGTGGGGACAGGCGTTCCAGATAGTGTGCGGCGTGGTCTTGATCCTGCTTTCGGTCTCGTTCTGGAGCATGCATCTGGATGTCGCCCATCTGCTGCTCGCCGGCTTGATCGTGCATGTGTACGGCGTGCTGATGATCGTTTGCGGTGGCGTGACCATAAGCATGATCGGCCGCATCGACTACGCTGCGCCGGTGCTGGCCATCCAGAAACAACTGGGACAACTGCGCCGCTTCTATATCCGCACGAATATCGGTCTGGGCCTGGCGTGGTGGCTGCTATGGATGCCGCTGCTGATGATGTTCTTCACCAGCGCATTCGGCGCGGACCTGTATGCCAACGCGTCGTCGGTGATCTGGGGCGGGACCGCCATCGGCATCGCAGGCCTGCTTCTGACCTGGTGCTTGTATCGCTGGTCGCGTCACCCGAGCCGGCCGCAGATGGCGCAAGCCATGGAAGACAGTGTCGCCGGCAACGGCCTGAAAAAGGCGCAGAGCGTACTCGACGAAATTGCGCGCTTCGAGCGGGCGTGACGCCGGCAGCACGCACTCAACTCTCGTTGCCTGGGACCGCGCTGCGCTGGAAGATCGGTGATGCGATCGACTGTCCGGCGAGTTTGCCGCGCGCAATGGATAGGTTGGCCTCGGCGGCGGGATGATCGATCGTTCTGGTCTTCAGATCGATGCTGCCAGCGGAACCCAGACGCACGAGACGCAGATTGCTGATGGACAGCGGCTTGCCCCTGGCCAGGACTTTTCCCGCTTGCTGCGGCATCACCAACCACACGCTGCCGGCCGATCCTTCCGCAACGTGGCCGACGCCGTCCGTGCCCACGAGCAACGCGGTTTTTTCATCGATGCCGATACCGAAAACTTTTGCACCGGACGCGTCGCCGTGCAGACGCGCGACAAACGCGATCAGCCTGCCCAGCCTGCTGCGCGCGGAAAAATGCGTGTCGGTGATGACATCTTCCAGGTATGGGCAATGCAGGAAATCACTTTCCAGGGTCATGCCGGAGTTGAATGGATCGGCGATGGCAACGCGTGATTCCATGCTTCCGCCATCGAATGCGGTGTAGCTGTGACCGCCGAGAATGGCCAGGCCCGCGCTGCTGCCGCCGATCGGCCGGTTCGCCCGAACATGGGCGTTGAGCGCGTCGCTCACCGGCGTGTCTTTCCAGTAGCGGAGGTAATTGGCCTGGTCGCCGCCCGCCAGAAAAATACCGTCCGCACCGCGCAAAGCCGCGACCACGCGCGGATCCGAAGACGCCTCGCGATTGTGAAACACGATCGTCTCGGCCGAGGTCACGCCGCCCCATTGTGTCTGGAACGATTTGCCCAGATCGCCATCGGTCGGATCGTAGCTATCGTCGGATACCGCGCGCAGGATGACAATGTGGCCGCCACCGGCGTGGGTTGCGATGAAGCGGAATGCTGCATCGACCGTCCCGCCGCCACCCATCAAGGCATAGCCGCGCTCGGTGTGCGCAGCGCGCGGCAGGGCCGGATCGCCGGTCACGAAATAATCGAAATTCCTGTCGCGGTAATCATGCGTCGCTGGCGGAGTTGCCGCTTCCGGAGCCGCCGCAGCGGCCATTGCGACAATACCAATCAGCAGCGCACACAGGCGCCCGAAATGATGAAACATACGTTTTCCCCCAGTGAAAACGCGAGTACCGATACTTCAGTAACTTGCCGCGTGCACAAACCGTGTGATATCAAGTCATAAGCTTGACGCTTCGCAAGACGGGCGTCAAACCGCGGCATCTGGGGATGACGGCATCTGGGGATGGGGAAACACGCGTTATGGGGCAGCACCGCCTTGGGTAAGGCGATGCTCGCGTAGTTGATTTTCACGGGGAGTCTTACATGCGAACAAATCTGATCGCGGCCGCTATGCTGGCCGCGTTGTGCTGTGGCGATGCCGTGGCGGCGGACACTACCGTCGCTGATCCGCAAGGCTCGGGAGCGTCTGACACGACGACGCAGAAACTCGAAACTGTCGAGGTGACCGGATCGCATATTCCGCGCGCCGAAATCGAAGGCCCTGCCCCGATCGTGACGATCAGTTCCAAGGACATCATCAACCGCGGTTTCGCCACCGTGGCCGATGTGATGACGTCGCTGACGCAGAATCTCGGCGCGCTGGACAACAACCAGAACACCAATGGATTTTCGCCGGGCGCGCAAGCGGTCGACCTGCGCGGACTCGGCCCCAACCATACCTTGGTGCTGGTCAATGGCCGACGCATCGCCGACTACCCGCAATCCTACGGCGGCAACAGCAATTTCACCGATGTGTCGAATCTGCCGACCTCGCTGATCGATCGCGTCGAAGTCCTCAGCGGCAGCGCATCGGCGGTGTACGGTTCGGATGCGATTTCCGGCGTGATCAATTTCATCCTGAAAAAGAAGGCCGACGGCACGACGATCGATTTTCGCGCCGGCGACACCGAGCATGGCGGCGGCCAGTCGCAGCGCCTGCAGATTTCCAGCGGCTGGTCGAACGGCAATTTCGACTCGGTCTTCGGTCTTGAGCTGTACAATTCGCAGCCGCTGTGGGCCTACCAGCGCAGTTTTACCGATTCGCGCCTGGACAGTCCCGCGAGTCCCTCGCGAATCGCCGCTAGCCCCGTGTTCGTGCGCAGCGACATCGACGACAACTATATCGATCCAGGTCAGGCGACCTGCGCGGCGCTGGCGGCCTACGACCAGGGTTCGATCGTGTACGCGCATCGCCGCAACTACGGCGAATTCTGCGGCAGCTACAAGGACGTCGGCTACGGGACGCTGGAGAACGGCCGCAAGGCAGCGAACTTTTACGGCTCGGCGACTTACCACGCCACCGACGCCGTCAATTTCTTCCTCGACGTGCAAGCAGGTACGTCGCATCAGGAAAGCTACAACACTCCGCTGCAATGGCAGAACAGCTACCAGCTCAATGGCGATTCCACACCCGTGCCGTTCTTCAATCAGGCCACGGGCCAGGTCGAACAATGGCAGCGCAAGTATTTCACGATCGAGGAAAACGGCGGCTTCGATGCCGGCAAGATCCGCAATATCGACAATACCCTGTCGCTGAATTTCGGTGTCAAGGGCGCGCTGGGCGATGGCGGCTGGAACTACGAAGCCCTGTTCGGTCACTCGCAGAACCAGCTGGAGAGCAAGGAGCCGGCGCTGGTTTCGGCCAAGGCACAGGCCCTGTATCTCGGACCGTCGCTCGGCATCGATCCTGACAGCGGCTACAACATCTACGACGCACCGATCAGCCGCCTGTATACGCCGCTGACGGTCGCACAATTCCGCTCGATCACGCAGGACTCGATCGACAACGACAAGAGCCGCTCGGAAAATCTCAGCCTGACTGTGAACAACACCGAGTTGTTCGCGCTTCCTGCCGGACCGGTCGGATTCGCCGGCGTCGCCGAATACGGCAACCAGTATTTCGGACTCAAGGCTGATCCTCTGTCGCTGGACGGCACCTACTTCGGCCTGCACAACACCGACGCCGTCGGTTCGCGCGACCACGCCGGCCTGGGCGTCGAGTTCAGCGTGCCGGTGTTTTCGCGCCTGAACCTGACTGCGGCCACGCGTTACGACAAGTTCGAGTACAGCACGACGTCGTCGGGCAAATTCACCTATTCCTTTGGCATCGAGTATCGTCCGTTCGAGAGCCTGCTGTTGCGCGGTTCCGCTGGCACTGGCTTCCGTGCGCCGGACCTGGCCTATCTCTACGCGGGCATCAGCGGATCGAGTTCCGGTGGCACCGACTACTACCTGTGCCGGCGCGATGAGCCGGACACCGGCCCGGATTTCGTCGACAACTGCAACAACGGCGACGTCGGTTTCAACGGCCGCAGCCACGGCAGCACCGCGCTCAAGGACGAAACTAGCAAGTCGTTCACTTATGGATTTGTATACTCTCCACTGCGGAATCTGGACATCACCGCCGATTACTACATCATCAAGCTCAGCAACGAAGTCGAATACCAGAGCAGCGACACCATCCTGCGCGAGGAGGCCGATTGCCGCCTCGGCCAGACTCCGGATGGCCAGCCGGTGAATATCGGCTCGGCGCTGTGTCAGCAGGTACTCAGCCAGGTGGTGCGCAACGCCGCCACCGACCCGAGCAATCCGGAAGGCATCACGTCGGTGCTGGTGCTGCCGATCAACGCCGCGGTTGACCGCACGTCCGGCGTCGACTTCAACACGCACTATCTGTGGGAAACCGATCGCTTCGGCAATTTCGACTTCAATCTCGGCTACACCTACGTCGCCACCCACACGATCCAGCTGTTTGCGGGTGATCCGGTTGTGAACGAACTGACGGACTACTACGACTATGTCATTCCGCGCAGCAAGGCCAACTATTCGGTGGCATGGACGCTCGACAAGTTCACCACTACCGTTTACGGCGCGCGTCTGGGTGGCCTGCCGAACTACGACGGCACCCAGCGCCTCGGGCCGACCTTCCTGTACAACGCCTCGTTGAACTACCGCCTCAATCCGCGCACAGCGGTTAGCTTCATCGTCGACAACGTGTTCGATTCCAAACCCGGCAAGGATGGCACCTGGACCAGCTATCCCTATTACGCCAGCCGCTGGTTCAGCCCGGTCGGCCGCGCGTACTTTGTCGAGATCAACTACCGGTTTGGCGGCAACGCCGGTCGCTAGCCTCGCAACGGCGCGCGGACGCCATTTCGCGCGCCAGCATATATATCCTTTCATCGCGAATAAGCGATATAATCAGCGCCCCTCGCTCCGCCGAGGGGCGCTGCAAGTCCGCTTCGGGCGGAATCAGGCTCGGCGGGCTTTCGGGTTCCATTCCGAAACCGCGCCCTTTTTTGGAGCCTACAACCATGAACGCTATCGTAAAACCCTCCGCCACGCAGGATTTCAAGGTTGCCGACCTGTCGCTCGCCGACTGGGGCCGCAAGGAAATCGACATTGCCGAGCACGAGATGCCGGGCCTGATGTCGATCCGCAAGCAATACGCCGCCAAGCAGCCGCTCAAGGGTGTGCGCGTGACCGGCTCGCTGCACATGACGATCCAGACTGCAGTGCTGATCGAAACGCTGAAGGACATCGGCGCCGATGTGCGCTGGGCCTCGTGCAACATCTTCTCGACCCAGGACCACGCCGCGGCGGCCATCGCCAGGACCGGCACGCCGGTGTTCGCGTGGAAAGGCGAAACGCTCGAGGAATATTGGGACTGCACCCTCGACGCGGTGACCTTTCCGGGCAACAGGGGCCCCGAACTCGTGGTCGACGACGGCGGTGACGTGACCCTTCTGATCCACAAGGGCTATGAGCTGGAACAGGGCGACAAGTGGGTGGATTCGCCGTCGGCCTCGCACGAGGAACAGGTGATCAAGAACCTGCTCAAGCGCGTGGCAAAAGAGCGCCCCGGTTTCTGGACCGGCGTGATCAAGGACTGGAAGGGTGTTTCCGAGGAAACCACGACCGGCGTGCATCGCCTGTATCAAATGATGGAGGCCGGCAAGCTCCTGGTGCCGGCGATCAACGTCAACGACTCGGTGACAAAGTCAAAGTTCGACAACCTGTATGGCTGCCGCGAGTCCCTCGCCGACGGCCTGAAGCGCGCGATGGACGTGATGCTGGCCGGCAAGATCGCTGTCATCTGCGGCTATGGCGACGTCGGCAAGGGCTCGGCGCACAGCCTGCGCGCCTACGGCGCCCGCGTGGTCGTCACCGAGATCGATCCGATCAATGCGCTGCAGGCGGCGATGGAAGGCTTCGAAGTCAACACGGTCGAATCGACCCTTGGCCGCGGCGACATCTATGTGACCACGACCGGCAACAAGGACGTACTGACGATCGCGCATCTGCAGCAGATGAAGGATCAGGCCATCGTCTGCAACATCGGCCATTTCGACAACGAAATACAGGTCGACGCGCTGAAGACCCTGGCCGGCATCAAACACGTCAATATCAAGCCGCAGGTGGACAAGTATATTTTTGCCAACGGCAACGCGATCTTCCTGCTCGCCGAAGGCCGCCTGGTCAATCTCGGCTGCGCCACAGGGCATCCGAGTTTCGTGATGTCCAATTCGTTCTCGAACCAGACACTGGCGCAGATCGACCTGTGGGCAAACAAGGATGTGTACAAGAAGACCGTGTATCGCCTGCCGAAGAAACTCGACGAGGAAGTTGCGCGCCTGCACCTGGACAAGATCGGCGTGAAGCTGACCAGGCTGACCGCCGATCAGGCCGCGTACCTCGGCGTCGATGTGAACGGGCCATACAAGCCGGAACATTACCG
The DNA here is from genome assembly GCA_031291055.1 of Rudaea sp. Taxonomy (GTDB): domain Bacteria; phylum Pseudomonadota; class Gammaproteobacteria; order Xanthomonadales; family Rhodanobacteraceae; genus Rudaea. The sequence goes on from JARLJU010000088.1 coordinate 55,039, forward strand.
CTACTGAGTCCGCACGGGCGTTCATCAGGCAGCGGGCATTACAAGTGCCCGCTGCATCACGGGCAGCGAAGCATGCGCGTTATGCCGCGAGTCAAAATCTGCTGCATTGGCAGCCGAGATGAGGCGCATCTGGCGATTCGCCACGGCGCCGACGCGCTCGGCCTGGTTTCAGCCATGCCCAGCGGCCCCGGCCCGATCGGCGAAGATGTCATAGCGGATATCGTCGCGACGGTACCTCCACCAATCGCGACGTTTCTGCTGACCTGCCTCACCGATGCCGATGCGATCATCGATCAGCAACATCGCTGCGGCACGAATACGTTGCAGTTGGTCGACGCAGTCTCGATCAATACTTACGCGAAATTGCGCCGTGCCCTGCCCGGCATCGGTATCGTGCAGGTCATTCATGTGCGCGACCACGAATCAGTGCGCGAAGCGTGTGCGCTTGCGCCGCAGGTCGATGCGCTGCTGCTCGACTCGGGCAATCCCGATCTGGCGGTGAAGGAACTCGGCGGCACCGGACGCGTACACGACTGGTCGTTGAGCCGGCGCATCGTCCAGGCATGCGGCCGGCCGGTATTTCTTGCCGGTGGCCTGCGCGCGGACAATATTGTCGCTGCCGTAACGAGCGTGTGCCCGTTCGGCGTGGACCTGTGTTCGGGTGTGCGCAGCGAGGATCATCTCGACGAACCCAAGCTGGCGGCATTCTTCGCTGCCCTGCCTTTTTCCGGAGTGCCCGCATGAGCGAGGATTCAATACCGAAGTTCAGCCTTGAGTTTTTTCCGCCGAAGACCGACGAACAGAAGGCCACGCTCGAGGCGGCGCTGCCAAAACTGAAGGCGCTGAATCCGGACTACGTCAGCGTCACCTTCGGCGCTGGCGGCTCGACCTTGAGCTACACGCCGGAAACCGTGCGCCATCTGCGCACGGATCACGGTCTCGACGCCGCTCCGCATCTGTCGTGCATGGGCGGCACGCGTGCCGAGATCCACCGCCTGCTCGAGGAATACCGGGCGATGGGCTGCCGGCGCATCGTTGCGCTGCGCGGTGATCTGCCCTCGGGCATGGCCAGCTACGGCGATTTCCGTTATGCCAGCGAACTCGTCGCGTTCATCCGCAAGGAATTCAATGGCGCGTTTCACATAGAAGTTGCCTGCTATCCGGAAATGCATCCGCAGGCGGGCGATGCCGGCGCAGACCTGAAGAATTTCATCGCCAAGGTGAATGCCGGCGCCGACGGTGCGATTACCCAGTATTTCTTCAATCCGGATGCGTATTTCCGTTTTGTCGACGAGGCGCGCAAGGCCGGCGTAGCCGTGCCCATCGTTGCGGGCATCATGCCGATTTCCCAGTATTCCCAATTGCGCCGGTTCTCCGACATGTGCGGCGCGGAAATTCCGCGCTGGATCGGCAAACGCCTGGAAGCATTCCGCGATGACGCTGAAGCGATCCGCGAATTCGGCGCTGATGTCGTCGCCGACCTGTGCCGCAAGCTGATCGCGGGCGGCGCGCCAGGAATCCACTTCTATACCCTTAACCGCGCCAAGGCGACGCTTGCCGTACACGAGCGATTGGGAATGACCGGACGCTAGACCGACGCTTTGGCGTTGCCAATCAGGCCTTCGACCCAGGCGTTTACTCGCGCATCGATGACCAGGTGCACGCGATCACTCTGGCCACGGTTGGCCAGGCGATGCTTCAGATCGAAATTCAGGTACCAGCATTCGCCTGCGGCCAACCTCAGCGGTTCGCCATCGAGCACGAATTCCACCTCGGCGTTGGTATGCACCGGCAGATGCAGGCGTATCGCCCCTTCTTCGAAGCACAGGCCAAGGTCGCGGTGCTCGCGTATGACGGCGCCCGGTGCGAGCTTGAGAAAGCGCACCGATTCGACCGGACATTCCAGAGCTGCCAGAAATTGCGGCAGATAGCTGCAGCGCGACATGTGCTCGGTGTCGGCAAAATCGCTCCGGGTCGGGTCCGAATACAATGGCACCCGGCTTCCGGGAATTCCACGCAACGGAATTCCGCTCCAGTCGCCGCTGTAATATTGCTGGTTGAAATGCGGATGCCATCCGGCCGGCGCAACGGCGGCAAGATCGGCGCGCAGCCCATCCAGATCGCAGGCCAGGGGCAGGCGCCGATGACGGATCACGCCACACTCCCGCGACGGATGGTTTCCAGCGCCATGTACTGGGGTGCAATCCAATGCTCCGCGGCGGCGCGTATTTCCCCACTGGCCGCAGCGCGCTTGGTGGCGCGATCATCGGCAAAGGATTCGTGCGGGCGCTTGGCATGCCGAGTCAACAGCATTGCCAACCGGTCGGGATCGGCTGCCCGGGGATCGAGGTCGAACGCCTGCGCTACCCGTGTCAGCGCTTGCGGAAGTTCCTCGTAATTGAGCAGGTTCGCAGCACTGGCGTGCGGCGCTACTGCAGCGCAAATCGCGCCGATTACCTGCGCCGCATATTGCACCAGGGCCGCCGCATCGTACGTTTGCACCGGCGTGCCAAACCACGCCGGAGGCAACATGCCGGGGACGGTGTGCCGACCCGGCTCGCGCGCGTGCGAAACCAGCACTTCAACCGGATCGCGGTACACAAACAGCCAAGGCACGCAGATGCGCCGTCGAATTTCCGTCAATGCAAGCGCATGCCAGGCGTCGAGCTTGATCGTGACATCACGATCGGTGCCGGCAGGCTGCGCCAGCGCCGCAATCACTGCGCGGAAAATCATCCAGTCCGGATCGTTGCCGGCACAGGCAAGCGTAATCGCGCTGTCCAGCAGCCCGGGTTCGCCAACGACGCGCACGCCAGGCCACGCCTTGAGTGCTTGCGCCACAAGTGTCGAGCCACAGCGCGACATGTGAAAGACGAGTCCGCGAACCGGCAAGGCATCGGCTTCGAGTGCACTGATGAATTCGCGTGTGAGCGGCGTGCGCACGGCAAACATTCGATTCATCGGCAGCGAGCGCAGAGCCATGACGACCTGTTCGTGAAACACTGTCCCGGCGCAGGCCACGCCGCGGCCCCAGACGAGCTCCGCGCCAGAGGGTCCCCACTCGAGTGCGAAGGGTTGCCAGCCGCGACGCGAGGCAAGCGGCCACTGGGTGACGCGGCTCCCGAACATCGCTGCGCGGTTGCCCGCAATCGCTTCCCGCGCGGCATCGTCGAACGTGATGCCGCGCTGCCGTGCGGCGTCACTCAGCGCAGTCGCAAACTGATCGACCGGCTGGATTCGGGCAAGCCGCTCGGCCAGGTCAGGCTCACCGGCAATGACGGCAGCAAGCCTCGACAGCACATTGTCGGGCGTTGCCGATGCTTCGTGCTGGACCGACGTTGCTTTGCCCAACTTTACTGTCAATCCCGCTTGCCGGCGCGCTGCACGCGCATCGCCACCGCGATTATCGCGAGCATGAGCAACCACAGCGCACGCCAGTCAAGAGCCGGTACGGGAACGTTCGGCACCGGCACAGCTGCCTGTACCGCAATCGATACCATCGCCGGTTGGGAGGTACCCACGGAGTTCGTCGCCGTGAAGGTGAAGGAATCGGGCCCGCTGAATCCGACATTCGGTGTGTAGGTCAGCGTCCCGGAATTCGGATCGAAGTTGGTGATGCTGCCGTTCACCGGATTCGTGACGATCGCGAACACGAACGTGCCGCCGACCGGGGGCGCGGCGGAGAGGGTGATGAGTGTCGCCTTGCCATAGACGACAGTCACGAACTGGGCCGTTGCGACCGGCAACGGGTCAAACGTGGCCGTCACGGTACAGTCGGCCGTGATCAAATCCGTCGTATATGTGTTGCCGACCAGTGTGCCGCCGCAACCTGCCACGCTGGCCGAATAACCCGCATCAGGCGTCACTGTGAAGTGCAGCACGCTGCCGTAGGGCACCGCCGCAAGGTCGACTCCGGAATCCGCAAGCGTTAGCGTACCGTTCGCGCCAGAGTCCGCTGTCACCACATACGTGCTGATCGAGAAACTGGCCGTTACGGTACAGTCGGCCGTGATCGCGCTGCTTATCCAGGTGGTGGTCGTGCCCTGCTGCGTGACCGTGCAGGTATCGCCCGTCACCGCGGCGTGATATCCGGCGACCGGTGTCACCGTGAAGCTGGCTGCCGCGCCGTAGTTGACCGTCTGCGTCGGCGGCGTGATCGTGCCGTTCGCACCCGCCGTCGCCGTCACCGTGTAGGTATTGATCGCGAATGTCGCCGTCACGGCGCAGTTGGCCGTGATTGCGCTGCTCACCCAGGTCGTGGTCGTGCCCTGCTGCGTGACCGTGCAGGTGTCGCCGCTCACGCTCACCACGTGGTAGCCCGCATTCGGCGTCACCGTGAAGCTGGCTGTGCTGCCCGAGTTGACCGTCTGCGTCGGTGGCGTGATCGTGCCATTCGCACTGGCCGTCGCCGTCACCGTGTAGGTATTGATTGCGAATGTCGCCGTCACCACGCAGTTAGCCGTGATTGCGCTGCTTACCCAAGTCGTGGTCGTGCCCTGCTGCGTCACCGTGCAGGTGTCGCCCGTCACGCTCGCCACATGGTAAGACGCGTTTGGTGTCACCGTGAAGCTGGCTGTCGTGCCGAAGTTCACTGTTTGCGTCGGCGGCGTGATCGTGCCATTCGC
>JARLJU010000089.1 GCA_031291055.1 Rudaea sp.
ATTCGCCATCGACGAACTCCATGACGAAATAGGTCTGGCCGGCATCGTCGCCGATGAAATAGATCTGGATGATATGCGGATCGTTGAGTGCGGCCATGCTGCGCGCCTCGCGCAGGAAACGCTCCTTGACGCTTTCGTCGTTGAGCAGCGCCTCGGCCAGCATTTTCACGGCAACGAAACGGTTGAGCGAGGTCTCGTAAGCCTTGTAGACCACGCCCATGCCGCCGCGGCCGAGCATGCCGATGAGATTGTAGGGTCCCAGCTTCGTGTTCATGATCCGATCCCTGCAGATGCCGCCATGCAGCCGTGCCACGCTAGCACCGCTTGCTGACAGGCGACTGACGTTGCGACAACGCAGCGCCAGTCGTCCTGAGCGGTTTCAACGCGCGGGCGAGGGATCGGATGACGCGCCGGCGGCCTGTTTGTTCAGGTTCGCCTCGAACAAGCGGTAGATGCGCTTGTATTCGTCCAGCCACGAATCCGCATTGGTGAAGCCGTGGCGGTCGAGCGGATATGGCGAGATCGTGAAGTTGTCCTTGTGCAGCTCGATCAGGCGCTCGTAGAGGCGCATCGAGTCCTCGAACAGCACGTTGTCGTCGATCACGCCGTGGCAGATGAGCAACGCGTCCTTGAGGCCGGCGGCCAATTCGATCGGCGAGGAGCGCTTGTAGGCGAGCGGGTCAACTTGCGGGCGGTTGAGAATGTCGGCGGTGTAATCGTCGTTGTATTGGGTCCAGTCGGTGACCGGGCGCAAGGCGGCACCGGCGGCGAATTCGCCGGGCGCGCGGAACAGTGCCATCAGGGTCATGAAACCGCCGTAGGAGCCACCGTAGATGCCGACGCGCTGCGGATCGATGTTCCAGTTCTTGACCAGCCAGCCCTTGCCGTCGAGCAGGTCCTCCAGTTCCGGCTGGCCCATCCGCCGGTAGATCGCGTCGCGCCAGTCGCGGCCGTAGCCTTCCGATGCGCGGTAGTCCATGTCCAGCACCAGGTAGCCGTGCTGCAGCAGCAGGTTGTGGAACATCTGTTCGCGGAAATAATACGGATACTGCTCGTGCACGTTCTGTGTGTAGCCGGCACCATGCACGAACAGCACGGCAGGATGCTGCGCGGACTTGTCGAAATTCGCCGGCTTGTAGAACTTGGCGTAGATCGCGCCCTTGAAGTGCGTCGACGGCACCTGGACGATTTCCGGCGCCACCCATTGCATTGCCTTGTATTGTGGCGTGCGCGTATCGGTCAATTCGCGGGGGGCGCCGGCGCCGTCGGCCGGCGCAACGGCGATCTGCGGTGGAATGTAGCTGGATGAATGGATGACGAGCAGGTTCGTGCCGTCGTGCGCAAGAGAAAAACCTTCCACGCCCTGGTAATGGGTGATGCGCTGCAGTTCCCCGCCCGCGGTTGGCACGCGATAGATGTCGTAGGCATACGGGGCTTCGGCATTGCTGCGCAGGTAGAACCAGCGGCCGTCGGTCGACAGCCGTGGGCGCGATACCTCGAACTGGCCGTGGGTCAGCGCCTGTGCCTTGGCGCCGGGCGCCTTGGTATACAGCTGCGCATAACCGCTTTCCTCGGAGAGGTACCACAGGGTGTGGCTGTCGTTTTCCCAGCCGAACTCGTTGAAGCTCCAGTTGATCCAGGCCGGATCGGTCAGACGGTGCTGAGGTATCAGCGCGTGCCTGGCAAAGTCGACGCTGGCGATCCAGCGATCCTTGTTGTCGTTCGCGTGCAGTTGCACCGCCGCATTGGCGCCATCGCGCGAAAACTCGATGCCGGCGATCTGCAACTCGCGCTGCTTAGGCTTGTCTTCGGGTTTTGCCTGCGCGGCCTTATCATGCTTGTCGTGGCTTGACTCATCCTTCTGCGCAAACTCGCCGGCTTTCGCGTTTTCCTCGCGGATAGCCTTGAGCGGATCGTCGTGGATGCCCGGAAGATCGTCGTAGGCGAGTTTGCTGCTGCTGTGCGCGACCAGATCGAACAGCCACAACGTCTGCGCTGCCGGATCGGCGCGACCGACGCGGGTGTGCTCGTCCTCGAATTCCTCGTATCCGGACTCGGTCACGTAGCGGGTGAGCTTGCCCTTCCTGCCTTCGTCGTAGGCCTTGGGCGCAGTCACTGCCAGCAGCCAGTGCGCATCCGGCGACAGCACGGACTCGACGACCTGGACATCATCGCCCAGCCAGAACGGCAGGGGCGCGCGCGTCGGATCGCCGCGCTGCATGGACTCGGCGTGCTCGCGCGTCGCCGTCTTGTCGTTGTGGATTTTTTGCAAAGTGGAAAAAATGCGCAATTGCATGTCGCGCAGGGCGTCGGGCTTTGATTCGGCATCGGGATCTTTTTCGGTCTTCAGCACGGCGGCGGGCGTCGTGACGCCACTGGCCAGGTCATAGACCAGCCAGTCGTGGCCGGAGCGGAAGCTCAGCTTGTGTCCGTCGGCGGAAAACTGCGGCGCCGTTTCGGTTTCGGCCAAGCGTGTCACCTGGGTCAGATGGCCGCCGGGCAGATCGCGGAGGAAGATGTCGCCGTTGCGCACGAAGGCGGCATGCGTGTGCGCCTGGTCGTACACGGCGTGGCCGCCGTCGACTGTCGCCATCGCGGCAGCATCGACGACGCTATCCTTGCCATCGGCGAGGTTGATGCGGTGCAGGTCGCGCACGGGCGAGCCGTTGCGCTTCACGCGGTAGTACACGGCTTGTCCGTCGAGGCTGAAATGCGGGGCGACGCTGCTGCCCTCGAACGCCTCCGGGACCTCGATCTGGCCGGCAATCCAGTCCGGATCAGCCATGATCTGTTCCAGGGTCAGGTTTCCCGCCGGTGCAGATGCAGGTTGAGCCAGCGCTGAAGCGAAGACCACCAGGAAAGCGAACGGTGCGGCGACGACAATACGATGCACGGCGGTTCCTCGCGAACGAAAGACGTGCAGCATAGCCAAGCGCGGCGCCTTGGCAAGCGCCCGAAAGTCATGGCGAGCGCGCGAAAAGCTATGGCGGCGGCGCGCCGAATGCGGCACCATCGCGCGATCGCCAGCGCAGAACGGAACCCAACGATGGCCTTGCCCTGCATCGAGATCGAAACCGCGCCGAATCCGCGTCACGCGGTGATCTGGCTGCACGGCCTGGGTGCCGATGGCCACGATTTCGAGCCCATCGTGCCCGAACTCGTCGATCGCGCGTGGCCAGCGTTGCGTTTCGTTTTTCCGAACGCGCCGATGCGGCCGATCACGATCAATGGTGGCATGTCGATGCGCGCCTGGTACGACATTTCCGGGCAGGAGATCGCGCAGCGCCAGGACGAAGCCGGCATCCGCGCCTCGATCGGCCTGCTCGACGAACTGATCGCGCGCGAAGTCGCACGCGGCGTGCCCGGTGAAAACATCCTGCTGGCCGGTTTTTCGCAGGGCGGCGCAATCGTGCTGAGTGGCGGTATCCGTCACCCCCGACGGCTGGGCGGCATTATCGCTTTGTCGACGTACTTGCCGATGGCCGAGAAGACCGACGCCGAGATCAGCGCCGCGAATCGTTCGACGCCGCTGTTCATGGCGCATGGCAAGCTCGATCCGACCATCTCGCAGGCGCTCGGCGAAATGAGCCGCGAGTATCTTGTGCAGCGCGGCTATGGTGTCGAATGGCACAGTTACCCGATGGCGCATCAGGTGTGCGCAGAAGAAGTCGCTGACCTCAGACGCTGGATCGGCGCGCGTCTAATCTGAAGACCGCCGGTTTCGCCATGAACCCAGCGCGACCTACGCCAACAACCCGAAGCCCGGCCGCGCTGCCGAACTGGCTGCCGGATTTCTGCAGTCTGCCGGTGCTGTTTGCGGTGATGGTGGTAGCCGAACTGCTGGTATTGGTCATTCTGATCGCGCCGAGCGACGAGTCGCGTCCGCTGCTGCCGCGCCTGGCCACGGCCAGTGTGTTCGTGCAGTGGCTGGCCCTGGTTTGCGCCGTGTGCCTGTGCAAGCTGCGTCCGCAACTGGAAAAGCTCACGCCCTGGCTGGGCGTGCTGATGGCGTACGCGCTGATGCTCACGGTCACCCTCGTCGGCAGCGCGCTGGTATTTGCCATCGACCAGCAACTCGGGCTCGGGCTGACCTTGCCCGCGCAGTTCCAGGCACGTTTCGTCTGGCGCAGCGCGACCTTGTGCGCGCTGATCGGCGCGGCCCTGCTGCGTTACTTCTATGTGTTCGAACAGTGGCGGGTGCGCGTGCGTGCCGAGAGCAAGGCGCGTTTCGAGGCTCTGCAGGCACGCATCCGCCCGCATTTCCTGTTCAACAGCATGAACACGATCGCCAGCCTGATCCCGAGCCGGCCGCAGGACGCCGAGCGCGCGATCGAGGACCTGTCTGACCTGTTCCGCGCCGCGCTCGGCAACGACACCGCGTGCAGGACGCTCGGCGAGGAGCTGGACCTTGTACGGCGTTATCTGGACATAGAAAAGCTGCGCCTGGGCGAGCGCCTGCGCGTGGAAATGGACGTGGCAGCGCTGCCTGCCGATCTGCCGATGCCGGCCCTGCTGCTGCAGCCGCTCGTGGAAAACGCGGTGTATCACGGCATCCAGCAGTTGCCTGAAGGCGGCACCGTGACCATTCGCGGCCGACGTCTGGACGACGCCGTGGAGATCGTGATCCACAATCCCTGTCCACCCGCAGGTTCGCGTGCCGCCGGTCGCCACGGCATGGCGTTGATGAACACGCAGGCGCGCATCGAGTACCATTTCGGGCGGCGCGGTACGCTCACGGTCGCCGCCGGCGCCGCCGATTTCGCCTGCACGGTAAGGGTGCCTGATGAAAGTCCTGATCGTTGACGACGAGCCGCTGGCGCGCGAACGACTCGCCGCATTGTTGCGCGAATGTGGAAATGTGGAAATTGTCGGCGAGGCCGGTAATGGCCGCGAAGCGGTCGAGGCGGCTGCAACGCTCGCAGCGGAACTGGTACTGCTCGACATCCGCATGCCGCTGATGGATGGTCTGGAGGCGGCGCGGCATATGGCCGACTTCGACAAGCCGCCGGCCGTGATTTTCTGCACTGCCTATGACGAACACGCGCTGGCCGCCTTCGAGGCGCATGCGGTCGACTACCTGGTAAAGCCGATCCGGCGCGAGCGCCTGCAGGCGGCACTCGAACGCGCACGCCGATTCGGCGCACCCCGGCTCGCCCAGGTACAGGCGGCCAGCGGTGCGCCATCGCGGCGCAGCCACTTGTGCGCGCGCGTGCGCGGCAATCTCGTGCTGGTACTGGTAGCCGATATCCATTACCTGCTGGCCGAAGACAAGTATGTCGTCGTGCACCACGCCGGCGGCGAGGTGCTGGTCGAGGAGGCGCTGAAGTCGCTGGAAACCGAATTCGCCGAGCGCTTCGTGCGCATCCACCGCAATTGCCTGATCGCGCGCGAGCGTCTGGTTGGGCTCACGCGCGGTACCGATGGCCGCATCTTCGCCCAACTCGGCGGCGTGGCGACGCTGCTGGAAGTCAGCCGGCGCAACCTGCCGGGACTGCGCAAGCTGGTGCGGCATCTGTAGGGATTGCGGGGCGCAGGGCAGAAATCCGCGCGTCGGCTGCGTTTGCTTTTTTAGCGTCTGAAGAGATTTTTCCCGGAATCACGACATGGCCCTTGTTTCCTCCACCCCCCAGCCCCCAGCCCTCAGCCCGCGCACACCCGTGCGCATTGCCACACGCCAGAGCGCGCTGGCCCTGTGGCAGGCCGAGTACGTCGCGACGCGCTTGCGCGCAGCGCATCCGGGCCTTGAGGTCGAACTGGTGCCCATGACCACGCGCGGCGACCAGATCGTCGACCGGCCGCTGTCAGAAATCGGCGGCAAAGGGCTTTTCCTCAAGGAACTGGAAGTGGCGATGATCGAACGCCAGGCGGATATCGCCGTGCATTCGTTCAAGGACATGCCGATGGATCTGGAAACCGGCTTCGCGATCGGCGCGGTGCTCGAGCGCGCCGATGCGGCAGACGCGTTCGTCTCTGTACACTATGCGCGCTTGGATACTTTGCCGCAAAATGCGCGTGTGGGGACCTCGTCGCTGCGCCGTCAGGCCCAGCTCAAGGCCCTGCGTCCGGATCTGCTGACACTCGACGTGCGCGGCAACGTCAATACACGGCTGAAAAAACTTGATGCCGGCGAGTACGACGCGATCGTGCTTGCCTGTGCGGGCCTCGAACGCCTGGGACTTGCGGCACGCATACGCAGCCGGCTGGACGCACCGATGTGGCTGCCGGCGGCGGCACAGGGTGCGATTGCAGTCGAGCAGCGCGCCGGCGACGCGCGCGCTGCGGCGTTGCTGGCGCCGCTGAACGACGCCGACACTGCGCGTTGCGTCGCCGCTGAGCGCGCGTTGACGCGGCATCTGCAGGGCAATTGTCAGGTCCCCATCGCTGCGTTCTGCATCGAGACCGAACACGGCCTGCATCTTTCAGGGCTGGTCGGCGATGCCGCCAGCGGAACTCTGGTGCGCGCCGACAGCGAAGGTGCTCGAAATGCGCCCGAAGCGCTGGGCCGGCAGGTTGCCGAACAGTTGCTTGCGCTCGGAGCGGGCGTTTTGCTCGGCCGTTGAAAAACAACGGGCCCGCAGACGGGCCCGTTGTGCCTGCAGAACCAGGGAGCGGAGATCAGAAGCCGTAGACCAGGTTCGTCGTCAGCAACTGGTCGGTCTTCTTGAAGCCAAGTTCCACTTCCGAGTTGTGGCGGATCTGATAACCGACCTTCAACGCCAGCTTGTCGCTCATCTTCACCTGCAACCCGGCGTCGTTCTGGATGAACTTGTCGCCGCTGCCGGCTTCGACCAGGAACGACTCCACGAACGATACGGTGTCACTGAAGTTGTGCTTGTAGTCGATCTTGCCGCGCGCGACGACGTTGCTGTCGGAATCGGGCTTCACCGTAAGCAGCGCCGGTGGCGGCGTCGGATTGATCACGTTGAACGAGGTGGCTTGCACTACCTTGTAGCCCGGGCCGATTTCGAAGGCCAGTTCGTCGCTGGCATTCTTGAGCACCTGATAGCCGTAGCCGATCGAAGCGATGTACTGGTACTGGTAGGGCGAGAATTCGTCGTGCTCGTAGCGCAGTGCGCCGACAATGTAACTGCGGTCGTCAAGCTTGTAGCCAGCGGAGGCGCCGGCTTCATAGCGGTTGGCGGTCAGGTCGTAGCTGGAACCGCCACCGGCGTTTGCCACGTTCGCCTTGTTGCGCAAGGCGGTCAGGTAGAAATCATCCTTCCAGCGATCGTCGTTGAATTTCAGATCCAGCTTGGCATTCAGGTTCTGCGACTTGGTATTGCCGCTGGCGACGGAAAGGCCGGCCTCTCCGCTTCCGGACCAGCCCTCGGGTGGCGGTGGTGGATCGGCGGCGAACGCTGCCAATGGCAGAGCACACAGGATGGCAGACGCAAGCAATTGTGTTTTCACGGGTTCTCTCCTCGATTATTTTGGCTCTGCTGCACTGCAGCAGGCGCGCATTGTAATCGTGGATTTTGCGCAAAACCTGAACTTTTGTTCAGTTTCGCAGCGAGGGATTACGCATTGGCAATCGCCGGGTTTAAGCGCGGTAATACAGCATCACGACGTGGCGCGCTTCGGCGAAAAACAGCCAGCGCTCGACAAAGATGCCGAGAATTCCGGCGAGAAACGCCGCACCTGAACTTGCCGCCGTCAGCGCGGGCCACGCCAGGGCGATGACGGCGAAGAAGACAGGAACGGCGCCAAATAAAATCAGGCTGATGATGCGCAGCCGAGCCGAATGCTTGCGCGCCAGAACAAAGCCCATCTCGCGCGTCAGGTAGTTTTCCTCGGTGTGCGGCCATTCGACGCTGCGGACTTGTCCGAAGCGGCCAAGCCCGGTGGCCGATTCCGTGGTGGCCGGGTGGTGGGTCGTATCGATGAAATGCCAGTACCTGTACTTCAGGATGGCGCACCCCAGTGCCAGCATGACGATGAACAGAAGCAAGCTCCGATGGACCAGCGGATCACGGGCTCCGATGATCAGCGCGTGCAGCATCCACAGGCAACTGGCGCCCCCGAGCAATGCGAACAGCAGATATCCCGGAAGCACATAGGCGTTGTGCCACGCGTGTACGGTTTTCAGCGACGTATAAATTCCCGACGTGCAGTAGACGGTGACTGTGGCCGTGATGGCGAGTGCAGCACCGAGCGCCCGCAGCACGCCCGCGTCGGCTCCGCGCCACAGGCACCCCGCCAGCGCCAGCAGCGGCATGAAGCTGCAGATCGCGGCCACGCCCTCGCGCGACAACCACGAACTGCGCCACTGGGTGAACGCGCGCCAGGCACGTTGCGGCTGGCCCAGATGCAGCAGGGACGATGCCAGCCCGGCGACGGCGAAAAGCATGCCGGCGGCCAGCATCGCCAGTGCTTCGCTGCGATTGATGATCTGCGGATCAACCGCCAGTCCGACGCCGAGCAGGAACAGCAATCCGTAGCCGCTGCCGGAAACGACGGTGAAGAAGACGACAGACAGGGCAGGATGCATGCGGCGTTCTCAGCGCGACAAAAGCTTGTCCATCCAGCGCAGCAACGGCGACGCGGTGGAGAAATCCATCTTTTCTTCCCGCGGCGTTGCCGCTTCCGATGCGCTGCCATCACGGCGCGGACGCGGCGAAAGATATTTGTTCACCGGCCTGTAGCCCATCTCGGGCATCAGATCGTAGCCCTCGCGAACGGCGACCAGTCTGGACACGGCCGAATCCGGATCACCCAGATCGCCGAAATGCCGTGCGCGCGTGGGGCACGCCATTACGCAGGCGGGCTGGCGGTCGATCTCCTCGAAACTCTCGTTGTAGATGCGGTCAACACACAAAGTGCACTTTTGCATGACACCGCGCTGTTCGCTGAACTCGCGCGCGCCATAGGCGCAGGCCCAGGCGCACAACTGGCAGCCGATGCATTTGTCCGCGTCGACCAGGACGATGCCGTCCTCGGCGCGCTTGTAGCTGGCGCCGGTCGGGCATACCGTCACGCAATCCGGCGTTTCGCAGTGCAGGCACGAGCGCGGAAAATGCACCGTCATCGGCGCTTTGTCCTTCTGCGCGGGTTCGACTTCGTAGGTGTGCACGCGGTTGAACCAGACGCCAAGCGGTTCCTTGCCGTAGGGATTTTCGTCCGGCAGCGGCCCGAACTGGCCGCCGTCGTTCCATTCCTTGCACGCCACCGCGCAGGCATGGCAGCCGACGCAGATATCCAGGTCGATGACGAGACCGAGCTTTTTTGGGGTGGCTGGCGGCAGCATGGTCATGAGGCAAATGGCCAGAAGCGCGGAATCAGCAGCATCGACAGCGCACAGAACAGCAGGATCAGCGGAATACCCACTTTCATGAAATCCGTAAATTTATACCCGCCGGCACCATAGACCATCGTGTTGGTCGGATAGCCGACCGGCGTGGCGAACGAGGTCGCCGCGGCAAATGCCACGGTGATGACGAAAGGCACCGGGTTCACGTGCAGCGAATGCGCGACCGAAATCGCGATCGGCACCATCAGCACCACGGACGGATTGTGACCCATCATTTCGGTGAGCAGGGCGGTCAGCAGGTAGACCATGACCAGTACGGCAAGCGGTCCGTGGTCGCCAGCCAGGCGCATGCCGCCATCGACGATATGCTGGGCCAGGCCGGTTTTGTCCAGCGCGATGCCCAGCGGCAGGATCGCGCCGAGCAGGACGATGATCTTCCAGTCCATCGCTTCATAGACTTCCTCGAAATTGAAGCAGCCGGTCAGCGCCATCGCCGCGCAGCCAACCAGGGCGCTGACCACGATGGGCAGCAGGCCGAAACCCGCGATCGCCACGACACCGATCAGAATCGCGATCGCGACAGGCGCCTTGCGCCGCGATTCGCGCGTGTCACCACGTTCGCTGAGGATCACCAGGCCGGATTCGCGGCGCAGGTGATTCAACGCCGATTCGTCGAGCATCAGCAGCAGGATGTCGCCGACATCCAGGCGCGCGTTCTTCAGCTGCTCGCGCACGATCTGGTTGCGGCGCTGCACGGCGAGCACGCCGGCGTTGTAGTTCCAGCGGAAATCGATTTCCTCTACCGATTGCCCGACCAGGCGTGTACCCGGTGCGACCACGGCTTCCACAAGTATGCGCCGGTCCCCAGCCTGAGTGTGCCCGGCCATCGCGAGCATCGGCGCGATTTCCAGCCTGACCTCGCGCTTGAAGTCTTCCAGTCGCTGCCAGTCGCCGCGCGTCAGCAACACGTCGCCTTCCTGCAGTTTCTGTTCTCGTGGTGCCCACAGGTGCTCTTCGCCGCGCAGCAGTTCCAGCACGTAAACGCCATACTTCTCGCCGAGCTTCGCATCGCCGACGGATTGCCCGATCAGCGGCGAGTCTGCCAGCACGCGCAGCTCGGTGACGAACTTGCCGAGCGCGTAGGTCTCGGCGAATTCGGTATCGATGTGTCGTGGCAGCAGCCAGCGTCCGATGAACATGAGGTAG
The DNA here is from genome assembly GCA_031291055.1 of Rudaea sp. GTDB lineage: Bacteria > Pseudomonadota > Gammaproteobacteria > Xanthomonadales > Rhodanobacteraceae > Rudaea. The sequence goes on from JARLJU010000089.1 coordinate 10,454, forward strand.
GCGATGCCGACGACGGCAAGAATTGCGCCGAGGCGCGTGAAATCGAATACGCCAAATGCGGGCAGTCCATGCTGGATCGCCAGACTGTTCGTCAACAGGTTCGACGACGTGCCAAGCAGAGTGCAGACGCCACCCATCTGGGCGGCATACGACATGGGTATCAGCACGCGCGCCGGCGAAGTCTTGCTGCGCGCGCAGACGCTCAATGTGACCGGCAGGAAAGTGGCGACCAGCGCGGTGTTCTTCACGAATGCGCCGAGCACGCAGACGACGAGCATAATCGACAGCGTCAACAGCCACGGGCGCCGGATGCGTGACAGTGCGCGGATCAGCGGATCGAGTCCGCCCGTGCCGACGACGCCGGCATTCAACGCGAACATCGCCGCAACGACCACGGTGGCTTCGTTGCTGAAACCGCTCAGACCCTCGGCCGGCGTGAGAATGCCCAGCACCATCAGGATGACGAGGACCAGCAAGCCGACCACGTCGTAGCGCAGTTTCTCGCTGACGAACAGCGCCATCGATCCGATGATGATGGCGGCGACGGCCCAGGCTTGCCAGGTCATCGTGCAATCTCCACAGAATTCGCCGCATACGCCGGCTCCGCATCGCGAATCAGGCGTACGCGCAGATCGAACCACGCCGCCTGACCGGTGACCGGATCGGCATTGGCGTAGCGATGGCCGTCACGGCGCGGCGGCAGCAGATCGTCGATCACGTGATTGAGCAGAAATCCCTTTGTATATTCCGGCGCATCGGGCTTGAGTTTCCACGCGCCCTTGCGTTTGCCGACGGCGTTCCAGCTCCATACCGTGCCCGGTGCGGTGCCGGCATGATGCCTGGCCTGGACGCGGATGCGGCCGTGCGCCGACTCGATCCATACCCAGTCGCCATCGGCGACAGCGTGCGCGGCCGCAGTGTCGGGATGCAGGTAGAGGAAATTGCGCGCCGCGATCTGGCGTAGCCATGCGTTCTGCGAACCCCAGGAGTGATACATGAACATCGGGCGCTGGGTGATGGCGGAAAGATTGTAGGGCTGCGGATTCGGGGCGGCGGCCTGCGAATCGTCAAGTGATTCGTACCAGAACGGCAGCGGATCGAAATAGCGTGCCACGCGTTCGCGTTCGCGCTCGGGCGGCCGCGTCGTGCCGTGTCCGAGCGCGGCGAGGCGGAATTTCTGCAGGCGCTCGGAGTACAGCTCGAGCACGATGGCGTCGGTGGAACCGATGAAACCAAGCGACTTTGCCCACTGCAGGTAGTCGCGATTGGCCATCTTGTAATAGCGGCCGGCAACGGGGATTTCCGCATGCCAGTAGCAATTATTGACTTTGTATACTTCAAGCTGATGCGGATTCGGTTCGCCGACACCTTGCTTTCCACCGTCCTTGCCACGCCAGCCGGCCAGCAGGCCGACGCCAGGCGCACGCTCGTGCTCGACCATGTATTGGGCATAGCCGCCGGGATATTTCACCACGCCATCGGCATCGACCATGCCCGGCAGCTTCAGGCGCGCGCCGAGATCGAGCAGCACGTCCTGGAACGGCCGCACGTCGCGATCCGGCCTGCAGACCGGTTGCCGGATGGCATCACTCGCACCGTCGGCATCGGAGATTGGCCGGTCCAGCAGCGAGATGCAGTCGTGGCGTTCCAGGTAGGTCGTATCCGGCAGCACCAGGTCGGCAAACGCGATCGTCTCCGAGTCGTAGGCGTCCGAATAGATGATATGTGGAATTTTATACTCGTCGCCGGCCGCGTTGCGCTCGCACAGCATCTGCCGCGTCTGCATCGTGTTCATCGCCGAATTCCAGCCCATGTTAGCCATGAACAGGAACAGCGTGTCGATCGGATACGGATCGCCGGCCCAGGCGTTGCGGATCACGCTCTGCAACATCCCGTGCGCCGCCAGCGGATATTCCCAGGAGAATGCCTTGTCGATCCGGCGCGGCGCGCCGTCGGCATCGACGACGAGGTCTTCCGGCGCATGCACGTAGCCGAGCGGGCCGGCATCCAGTGCGCCGTTGTCCTTGCGCGAGCGACCCGGGCGATTCGCGGGCGGCACCGATTTTGGGTACGGCGGCTGATAGCGGAAGCTGCCCGGGGTGTCGATGGCTCCGAGCAGCAGCTGCAGTGTGTGCAGCATCCTGCAGGTATGAAAACCGTTCGCGTGCGCCGCAATGCCGCGCATCGCGTGTATCGATACCGGCCGGCCGATCATCTCCGCGTGCTCGCGCCCGCCGGAATCCATCCAGCGTTGGGGCAGGCGGATTTCCTGTTTGAACGCGACATCGGCGATTTCCGCGGCGATGCGGCGGATGATTCCGGCGTCCACGCCACATTGCGTGGCGACCTTGTTCGCTGAATATTCCGGCGCGAGAAAGCGCTCGGCGAGCAACTGGAACGCAGGTATTGCCTTGCGGCCGTGGGGCAAGTCGTATTCGCCGACGATGGCGGGTGTGACGTCAACGCTCGACGCGGATTGCGCGGTGCTGCTGCGTTTGTCCCAGCACAAGGGACTGTCCCCGGCATCGCGCGCAATCAGCCCATCATCGGCGCACCCGGGATTGCGCACCACCAGGTGGTGCGCATTCGTATACCTGACCAGATAGTCGAAATCGATCCAGTCGTGGATCAGCAGCTCCTGGATCAGGGCACCGACGAACTGGCCGTCGGTGCCGGGACGGATGCCGACCCACTCATCCGCGATCGCCGCATAGCCGGTGCGCACGGGATTGACGGCGACGAGCTTGGCGCCGCGCCCCTTGATCTTGCCGAGGCCGAGCTTGATCGGGTTGGAGTCGTGATCCTCGGCGACGCCGAACATCAGCAGGTATTTTGTCCGCTCCCAGTCCGGTTCGCCGAACTCCCAGAACGAACCGCCCAAAGTATACATTCCGGCAACGGCCATGTTGACCGAACAGAAGCCACCGTGTGCGGCGTAGTTGATCGTGCCGAATTGTTGCGCCCACCAGCCGGTCAATGCCTGCGACTGGTCGCGGCCGGTGAAGAAGGCGAGCTTGTCGGGATTGGTCGCGCGGATATTGCCGAGCCACTTCGTTGCGAGTGCCAGTGCTTCGTCCCATTCGATTTCGCGGAACTCGCCGGCGCCGCGCTCGCCGACGCGCAGCAGCGGTTTGCACAGCCGTGCCGGCGAATAGTGCTGCATGATCCCGGCCGAGCCCTTGGCGCAAAGCACGCCCCTGTTGACCGGATGTTCGGGATTGCCCTGGATATAGCGCACGCGACCGTCTTTCAGGTGCACCTTGATGCCACACCTGCACGCGCACATGTAGCACGTGGTCGTCTTGACTTCGTCGCCAACGGGTTCGTTGAGGCGCAACTCAGCGTGCGGCATGCGCATCGCGCTCCGTCTCGTCCATCGTCGGGCCGCCCATCGTCCATGACGTGCTTCCCTCTCGGCAACCGCGCCTCGACTTCATCTCGCCCACGCGATGCCATTCCGGGTTTCGCGAAGACGCGCGGATTCCGACGTCGCCGACGGGGTCGTTGAGTTTTTGGTTGGCCTCAAGCATGTGCGTGCAACGAAATCGGAGATTCACATGGTAACGGATACCCAGTCAGAGGTGACGTTATACTCGCCGCATGGACCGCTATGAACGCATTCTCACCCTTCACCGCATCCTGAAAAATGCGCGTTATCCGGTATCGCTGGCGCGATTGATGGACGAACTGGACTGCTCGCGCGCAACCGCGTACCGCGATATCGCCTTCCTGCGCGACTCGCTCGGAGCTCCGATCGACAGCAAGGAGGACGAAGCGGCGTATAGCTACGCCGCCGACGAGGCCGATCGCTTCGAGCTGCCCGGGCTGTGGCTCACGAGCGAGGAATTGCAGGCGCTGCTGGCGTTGAACGAGCTGGTCGGGCGCACGGGACCCGGCATTCTGTCCAGTGCACTGGCTCCGTTCCGTTCGCGCATCGATCGGTTGTTGTCCGACCAGAACGATGGCAGGAATTTTCCGCTGGACCGCATTCGCGTGATCGGCAGCGGCACGCGCAAGGTCGACGAAGCCACATTCAGGCACGTTGCCAGCGCCGTACTCGGGCGCAAGCGGCTGAAATTCCAGTATCGCGCGCGCTCGACGAACGAGCCGACCGAACGCACGGTATCGCCGCAACGCCTCACCCATTATCGCGACAACTGGTATCTGGACGCCTGGGATCATCGTCGCGACGGGTTGCGCAGTTTCGCGCTCGACCGGATCGTCAAGGCCCAAGTCGGCGACGAAGCCGCCGAGGATCGCGAGGAAGCCGAACTCAACCAGCACCTGGCCTCGAGCTACGGCATTTTTTCCGGCGCACCGAAAGCCACGGCGACGATCCGCTTCTCGCCGCATGCCGCGCGCTGGGTCGCCGACGAGCACTGGCACTCGCAACAGCAGGGCGAGTGGCTCAAGGATGGCAGGTATGAATTGCGCGTGCCTTACAGCAATTCGCGCGAGCTGTTGATGGATGTGCTCAAGTACGGGCCGGATGCGGAAATCGTTTCGCCGATATCCTTGCGTGAGGAAATGAAGATCATGTTGCAGCTGGCGATCGGGGCGTATCAATAAGCAGTAGCCACATGGCCCGCGCCGGTACGTTGGAGCGAGCGAGTGCGAACCCCAACCTGTTCATCGGAACTGCAGCGCGCGAGCGTGATTGCCTCAACCCGCGTTTTCTCTCTCATGCCCGCGGTGGCTGTGCAGCGGGTGGCGAAGGCGTCACCGCCTCCCGCGCCTTCTGCGTCAACTCGCGGAATTTCGCCGACATCGTTTCCAGTTTTGCGCTCCATTCCGGATTCGGCGTCTGGCCGGCCGTGATCTTGTCGAAAACCTGAATGAGGGCGACCGTGGCGAAAGGGTCGATCAGCGCCGCTTTCAGGCTCAATGCGGCGATCACGGCGAGCACGAATGTCGCAATGCCGGCGTGAACGTGGAACAGGCCGACCAGAGCCGCAATCGGCGCCGCCACGATCAGCAGGATCACCAGGGTCAATCCCCAGATGATGAAGGTCAGGAACGCAGCGTTCTTCAGTACACCTTTATAATTTTGAGCATACAACACGGTACTGTCGCGAGCGATGGCCCAAGGACTGTTAGTGCCGCCATTGCCGGTTTTTCTACGCAGGATCTGCGCGAGGATCACCTGATCCAGATGGCTCAGGCCGGTATTGATGATGGCGTCGACGAGTTTGACCAGCACGTCGAGGCCGGGAATCGGCAGCCACGAGGCGATGCTGACGGTGAGACGATTGAACACGCGCAGAATGCCGCGGATGAGCTGGTTGAGTCCGAACAGCGTCGACGAGGTCGCAAAATGCTGCTTGACGATGTTCGTCGCGTATTCGATCTGCCCTTTGCCGTCAGGAACTTCCCGGCCATCCATCAATTCGATCAGCACGGCGATATGCCCGGCCTTGACCAGGTACAGCAGGTATTCGCGTGCCCAGTACAGAATTCCGCTGATGATGGCAAAGCCGATCAGGCCGCCGATGCCGGCGCCACCACCAGCGTTGCTGCCGATACTGCCGAACAGGTAGCCCATGCCGCTGCCCACGCCGACGGCGAGTATGTAGGCGAGCGTGATGCCGACGTACACTGCGAGCCGCAGCAGGATGAAGGGCAGGGTGCGGACGAGCAGGCCGAAAATCTGACCGGTGCGGAAATCGAGCATGGTGTCTTTCCTGAGTGTCGAAACGACGGACTATGATAGTCAGAGAAGCGGCGATGAAAAATCCGCCGCGGTCCGTTCCAGAAGAATACGACGAAAGGCACGTGCAGATGACATCACCCACCATTTCGCTGGTGCTCGGCTCGGGTGGAGCGCGCGGCTATGCACACATCGGCGCGATCGAGGAATTGCTTGCCCAGGGTTACGACATCCGCTGCATCTCCGGCAGCTCGATGGGCGCGCTGATCGGTGGCGTGTACGCGGCCGGCAAGCTCGATGCATATCGCGACTGGGTCAAGGCCCTGCAGCGTTTCGATGTGTTGCGCCTGCTCGACTGGACTTTCACCGGCGGTGGCCTGATCAAGGGCGACCGCATCGTCGACAAGCTCAAGGACCTGATCGGCGAAGTGAACATCGAGGACCTGCCGCTGAGCTACACCGCAGTGGCGGTGGATCTGATGTCGCAGCGCGAAGTCTGGTTCTCGCGCGGATCGCTGTTCGAGGCGATCCGCGCCTCGATCGCGATTCCGACCGTGTTTCGCCCGCACCATTATCAGGGCCGTACCCTTGTCGACGGCGGCCTGCTCAACCCGGTGCCGATCACGCCGACCCTGCGCGACCTCACCGATTGCACGATCGCCGTCGATGTGAACGCTCCGGCCGAATCCCTAGATGACGCCAGCCCGACATCGCCGGACGCGAGCGCCGTGGACGCCACCTTCGGGAGCGCCACAGCCACCCTGCCACCCGCCGGCGCAACGCCGGTGATGGAGCCGGCAACGTCTGAAGCCTCCGATTCCACCGCGCTGGCATCCGAAGCCGACACGGCGCAAGCGCGGACTTACCGACAAAGAATTGCCGAGTTCCTCGATGGATTGCTGGAAAAGCGCGAGAGAAAGCCGCCCGCGGAAACCGATCCCGGCATCCTGGAATTGTTCGCCCGTTCGCTGGATGTGGTGCAGGAGACGATCACGCGTTTCAAGCTCGCCGCACAGCCACCGGATCTGGTCATTCCTATCCCGCGCAACGCCTGCGCGTTCTACGAATTCCATCGAGCCGAGGAGTTGATCGAACTGGGTCGTCTGCGCACGCGCGAGGCGTTGCGGCACTTTCGCCCCGGCATTCGGCGTTGACGCAATCTTCATCCGGCAAAACGAAACGTGAATGTGCATGACGCCCACGGTCAACACAAATCGCCCCCGGGCATTGTTGGTTATCAGGACAGCGGCACGCGGGCAGCGCAGCAAGAGCCGCAACCCATTCACCAACCGTGAGGAGAAGAGCAATGCGTATGCAAATCCTGGCAGGCGGTCTGTTGTTGGCGATCGGTGCCGCGGTCGCGCCGGTCAATAGCCATGCGGCAGTAGGCGTCGTCATTGGCGTAGCCCCACCGGTGGCGCCCGTTGAAGTGATACCGGCCGCGCGCGTCGGTTACGACTGGACGCCCGGCTACTGGCACTGGAACGGCTATCGCCATGTGTGGGTGAGCGGTTACTGGTTGCGCTCGCGGCCAGGCTGGCATTGGGTGGCGCCGCGCTGGTCCGCCTACGGCCCGCGCTGGCGCTACTCCGCCGGTTACTGGGCGCGCTGATCCGGATATCAGGCTGCGGGCAGAACGCGCTGCAGCACGTCTGCCGGCGCCGCAAAAGAAACGGCCCGCCTGGGGGAGCGGGCCGTTGGGGTTGCGATCCGGAAGTCGTTCGGGGTAGAACGCACGGGGTGTGCCCGAACCGCACTGCGGAGTCTACGCAAGGAAACTTGCGTCAAGCTGACAAAAGCAAACTGATTGCAGGCGGTGCCAGATCAAGGCACCCGCCTGGCTGCGGCATGTGCCGGGAAACGCACTCGCACGCGTGTGCCGCGGTCCCCCGCACCCGCGGCGATTTCCAGGCTTGCCCCGTGCACGTGGGCGATATCGTCGACGATCGCCAGGCCCAGGCCGCAGCCGCTGCCGCCGCTGGCCGGCAGGCGATAGAAACGTTCGATCACCCGCGCGCGTTCGGATTCAGCGATGCCGGGACCGTTGTCTTCCACTTCGAGAAACGGCTCCGACGTTGACTCATTTTCCACTATTCCACAACGCACCGTAACGTGCCCGTTCGCCGGCGTATAGGTCAGTGCGTTGTCGACCAGGTTTGCGAGCAGTTCGCGCAGCAGCCACGCAACGCCGTGGACGCGGGCCGGCGCCGTTTCCGCGCCGAGGTCGATGCGGCATTCCAGCGCCCGGTCGAGGTTACCTGCCACGGCTTCCTCGACCAGGCCTTGCAGTTCGACTGCGCGGAAGTCGTCGGCCAGATTGGCGGAGGGTTCGGCACGAGCCAATGCCAGCAGCTGGTTCGCGGTATGCGCGAGACGGCGGCAACCGTTGTGCAGATTGTGCAGGCGCTCGCGCAATTCACCGGCCGCGGGATCGCGCGCAAGCAGTTCCAGCTGAGCCTGGATGCCGGTCAGCGGCGTGCGCAGCTGATGCGCGGCGTCGGCCAGAAACTGCTGCTGAGCCAGCGTCGCCTCGCGCACGGCGGCGAGCAGACGGTTCACCGCACTGGTCAGGGGAATCACCTCGTCGGGCACGCCGCGTTCGTCCAGCGGCGCCAGTTCACGCGCCGGACGTGCAGCGATCTGGTCGCGCAACGCGAGCAGTGGACGCAGGCCGTAGCGCACGCCGAACCAGATCAGCATCAGGCTCGCGCTCATCTGCAGCAGATCGGTGAATAGCGCGCCCGTGAAGATGCGTCGCGTCGCATTCTCGCGCTTGTGCAGGGTCTCGGCCACGGTAATCGTGACCACGCCGGCATCGGTGCGGGTGCGATAGGTGGCTGCGCGGATCGGATGATCGCGATACCTGGCTTCGTGATAGACCGTCTGCTCGAGTGGCGGGTCGGCGACCGGCAGCCCGTCGTCGCCGGCGATGAATTCTCCGTGCGGCCCGAGGACGAGGTAGAAGATCAGGTCGTAGTTGTCGGCGCGCAGTACTGCCACGGCCTGCGGTGGCAGATCGGACTTGATCGCGCCACCGGCGTCCAGACGCAATAGTTCGGCGACGGCGACGGTTTCATTCGCCAGTCCCTGGTCGTAGGCGGCCCGCACGGTTCGGGTGCTGTTGAAAAAGTCCACGAGTACGCCGACCGACAACAGCAGCGCGAGCGGCACGAGCAGAGTCAGCAACAAGCGCCGGCGTACGGTGGTCTTCGCGTCGGTGGCGCGCTTAATTGTCCGCATCGTCGAGTCGATAGCCTAGTCCGCGCACGGTGCGCAGGCGCACGACATCACCCAGCTTGCCGCGCAGCCGCGACACATAGACTTCGACCGCGTTCGCTGTGATTTCGTCGTCCCAGCTTGCGATGGCCTGCAGCAGGCGATCCTTGCCCACCACTTCACCCGCATGCAGCGCCAGACATTCCAGCACCGCCCATTCGCGTCGAGTCAGCTCGATTTCGCGATCGCCGACGCGGGCGCTGCGGCCGGCGAGATCCATATGCAGTGCGCCCACGCCCATCGTCGAACTGCCGACCGATGTGGCGCGGCGGATCAGGGCGCGGCAGCGCGCGGCCAGCTCAGGCAGGGCAAAGGGTTTGACCAGATAATCGTCGGCGCCCAGATCCAGTGCATTGACGCGGTCGGCCAGTGCATCGCGTGCGGTAACGATCAGTACCGGCAGGCGGCTGCCGGAGCGGCGCAGCCGTCGCACCAGTTCAAAGCCGTCCGCACCCGGCAGGCCGAGGTCGACCAAGGCCAGGTCGAAGTGCTCCTGCGTGAGCGCGGCTTCCGCGTGCTCGGCGCTGCCCAGCAGATCCACGGCAAAGCCTGCCTGAACCAGTCCGCGACGCATCGCGTCGGCGACCAGGGCATCGTCTTCGACCACCAATATGCGCATGGATCGGGCTCGCCGGAGTTGCCTCAGTATTGCATTGAATCGGTGCCGCAGACGATTGCGGCGATACAAATTTTTGCAAATCCGCGCGCGCTGCGCTGCCGGGATTGCCAAGTTGCACAAGGTAGAATAAGCGCACGCGCCGAGATCAACGGCGGAGTGGAGTGGCTGTGAACGCGACCCCAGCAACGGCACGCAACGCCATGATTTCCGGCACGGTAGTTACCGTCTTGGCCGCCGTGAGTTTCTGTCATTTTCTCAACGACCTGATCCAGTCGTTGCTGCCGGCGATCTATCCGCTGCTGAAAGATCGATACGCGCTGGACTTCGGCCAGATCGGTCTGCTGACCCTGACTTACCAGATCACCGCTTCGTTGCTGCAGCCGATGGTTGGCTATTACACCGATCGCCGGCCGACGCCGTATTCGCTGCCGATAGGCATGAGTTTCACCCTGGCGGGACTGCTGTTGCTGTCGCTGGCGTCGAGCTTCAGCGTACTCCTGCTCGCCGCGGCGCTGGTCGGCACCGGATCGTCGGTGTTCCATCCGGAATCTTCGCGCATCGCGCGGCTGGCGTCCGGCGGCCGTCACGGTTTCGCGCAGTCTTTCTTCCAGGTTGGCGGCAACGCAGGTTCAGCCGCCGGGCCCCTGCTCGCGGCATTCATCGTGCTGCCCTATGGCCAGCGCAGCATCGCCTGGTTTTCTCTCGCTGCGCTGCTCGCCATCGTGTTGCTGACGCGGGTCGGCGGCTGGTATCGCCTCCATGCCATGGCCAGAACCCACGCAGTGCCGGCGGCTGTGCAATTGCTGCCGACGCGCACGGTGGTGCTGGCGATCGCCGTGCTGCTGGCGCTGATTTTTTCCAAGTATTTCTATCTGGCCAGCCTGTACAGCTATTACACCTTCTATTTGATTGATCGTTTTCATGTATCCGTGCAGAGTGCACAATTGCACTTGTTCCTTTTTCTCGGCGCCGTCGCGCTCGGCACCCTGGTGGGCGGCCCGGCCGGCGACCGGATCGGGCGCAAGTACGTGATCTGGGTATCGATTCTGGGGGTGCTGCCGTTTACCCTGCTGCTGCCGTATGCGGATCTGTTCTGGACCAGCGTGCTGAGCGTGGTGATCGGACTGATCCTTTCCTCGGCATTCTCGGCGATCCTGGTCTATGCGCAGGAGCTGCTGCCCGGCAAGGTCGGCATGATCGCCGGCCTGTTCTTCGGTTTCGCTTTCGGCATGGGCGGCATCGGTGCGGCCACGCTGGGCCAGCTTGCCGATTCGACCAGCATCGAATTTGTATACAAAGTCTGTTCGTTCCTGCCGGTGATCGGACTGCTGACCGTGTTTCTGCCGAACCTGCATGGGCGCAACGCAACAGCGTAGCAGCTGGGCGCGTCGCTGGATTTCATTCGGGTGCCTGGATCGCATAACCCCTGGCCTGCAACGCCGCCAGGCGTCCATCGGATTTGACCAGTTCGGCGATCGGCAGAACCGCGAACGTGCTGCGGTTTTCCGCGAGCGCCTTTTCCGCCGCTGCAAGCCATGTTGCGTCGATGCGTGCCCTGGCCTCGTCGATATGTTCGCGCAGGTTCGGGTTGCTGGAAACCGCGGCAAGGCAGACGACGCGCTGATCGGGATAGGGTAGATTCTTCAGCGCATCCAGGTCGCCGATGGCCCATGCGTTCGCGCGCTGGCGCATTGCGTCCAGATCCGTTTCCAGGCGCGTGATCGTCGCCGCCAGACAGGCGACATCCAATTCGCCTGTCGTGCTCTTGAAGTCGCGTATGGCCTGCTTGGGGTCGTCGAGCGGAATCTTCACTTCCGGCGTCTGGATCGGTACGCGATTTTTCCGCGCCGCTTTTTCGACCATGCGCCAGACCTCGTTGCGACCGCTCAGACCGGATTTGTCGATGGCTTTCTCGTACAGCTCGCGTGCCGCAAACATGGGTCGCAGCCGCTCGACACCGTTGTCGCGGCCGATGTACTTCGCCTTGAGCGCGGACCAGCGCGTGTACAGATCGGCCGGCAGGATGTCACGCAGCTTGCCGCCCTCCTCGTTCTTGCGCGCGCCCATGATCGACGGCAGCAAGGTCAGTGCGCGGAAAAAACCGATATCGACCTTGGCCGAAGCATCGGCCAGCACTTCCTGCGATTGCGCGATCGTTGCCTCGACTTCCTGCGCGCGCCAGCGCATTTTCCTCGGCAGCGGCGTTTGCGTGCCGAGGATCCACAGCACGTGATCGCTTCTGGATACTTTCCACAAACCCGGCCCCGGCTGCTCGCCGGTGACCAGCACGGTGTCCAGGGTCGGCATGGCCGGCGATTCGGTCGGCACCTGTGCGTTTGCTACGCAACCCAGCAGGCACGCGACGAATGCGAAGAGGCGCATGAATCTCCGGATGCAGTATGTGTGGCACATCAAGATAGTTGCGCGGCGATGAATTTCGCCTGAAAAAAGCCGGCACTGCGGCCGGCTTCGTATCGAACAGTGCGGTCGTGACCGACCGCATGCCTGCAATCGGGCTAACGTTTCATCGAGTTGAAGAATTCGTCGTTGCTCTTGGTGTTCTTCATCTTGTCGAGCATGAATTCCATCGCGGCAAGCTCGTCCATCGGATGCAGCAATTTGCGCAAAATCCAGATTTTCTGCAGCATGTCCGGCTCGATCAGCAACTCCTCGCGGCGCGTGCCGGAACGGTTGATGTTGATCGACGGATAGACGCGCTTCTCCGAAATGCGCCGGTCCAGGTGTACTTCCATGTTGCCGGTGCCCTTGAATTCCTCGTAGATCACTTCGTCCATCTTCGAGCCGGTTTCGACCAGTGCCGTGGCGATGATGGTCAGCGAGCCGCCTTCTTCGACATTGCGTGCGGCGCCGAAGAAGCGCTTGGGCCGCTGCAGGGCGTTCGCATCGACACCGCCGGTCAGCACCTTGCCGGAGGCCGGCACCACGGTGTTGTAGGCGCGGGCAAGGCGCGTGATCGAATCGAGCAGGATAACCACATCTTTCTTGTGCTCGACCAGGCGCTTGGCGCGCTCGATCACCATCTCCGCGACCTGGACATGCCGCACGGCCGGTTCGTCGAACGTCGACGAAACAACTTCGGCGCGTACGCCGCGCTGCATCTCGGTGACTTCCTCTGGTCGCTCGTCGATCAGCAGAATGATCAGGTGCACGTCCGGATGGTTGTGCACGATCGCCTGGGCGACGTTCTGCAGCATCATCGTCTTGCCGGCCTTGGGCTGCGAGACGATCAGGCCGCGCTGGCCGCGACCGACCGGCGCGATCAAATCAAGAATGCGGCCGGTGATGTCTTCCGTCGAGCCGTTGCCGCGCTCCAGATGGAACATCTTGCGCGGGAACAGCGGGGTCAGGTCCTCGAACAGGATCTTGCCCTTGGACGCTTCCGGCGGCTCGCCGTTGATGTTGTCGACCTTGAGCAGGGCGAAATAGCGTTCGCCTTCCTTGGGCGGACGCACGCGGCCCGTGATGTAGTCGCCGGTGCGCAGGTTGAAACGGCGGATCTGGCTGGGCGACACGTAAATGTCGTCGGGGCCGGCGAGATAGGATTCGTCCGGGCCGCGCAGGAAGCCGAAGCCGTCCTGCAGGATTTCCAGCACGCCTTCGCCGTAGATGCCGCCGCCAAGCCGCGCATGCGCTTTCAGGATCAGGAACACGATGTCCTGTTTGCGCGCGCGTGCGACCCCTTCCTGAATGCCCAGGCTCTCGGCCAGGACCAGCAGGTCGGCCGCGGGCTTGCGTTTGAGTTCGTTGAGATCGATCACCACGCCCGTGTTGGGACCGCCGCGGGATTCGTAGTTTTCGTCGCTGTCGTCGCGGGCGGCCTGCTGTTGCTGCTGGTGCTGATGCTGGCGCTGCCCGCGCTGCGGGCGTGGCCCGCGGTCGCGCCGACCCTGGCCTTGGCCCTGGTTGCGGTTTTCCTGCGGACGGTTTTCGCCGCCACCTTGCGGATCGGCGGACTGACCGTTGTCCGCTTCGGCTGCGGGCGCTTCCGCCGCTGGCGGCGGCGCATCTGCCTGTGCGGGCGGACGCGGCGCTCGCTGGCGCGCTTCGGGACGGGGTTCGGATGAGCGGCCTTCGCCGTTCTCTTTGTTTTCGGAGTCGTTGCTAATGGGATCGGACACAGACGGACCTCGTGGGTGCCGTTGAACTACGGAGGGTTGAAAATCGGGGATGAAACTACGGTGGCGATCGCCTCCGTGAGTAACCTAACTTAGCACTACGGCGCGCAAGCGTCTAGAGCCTTCGCGCCGCATTGGGTATTTTTTGCTTTTTTACGTTGTGGTCGATTGCGTGCTGGTTACAAGCGCACGGTCGATCAACTGCGTCAGTTGCGTCTTGCTGACGGCACCGATCTGGGTTGCCTCGACCTTGCCGTTCTTGAAGATCATCAGGGTCGGAATCCCGCGCACGTTGTAATTCCGCGGGGTCTTCTGGTTATGGTCGATATTGATCTTGGCGATCTTGAGCTTGCCTGCGTAACTGCTGGCCAGTTCGTCGAGAATCGGCGCGATCATCTTGCACGGACCGCACCACTCCGCCCAGAAATCCACGAGCACCGGTTCGGTGGATTTAAGCACTTGTTCCTCGAATTGGTCGTCGCTGACCTGGGCAATGGCTTGGCTCACACTTTTCTCCATCATTACTTCGTGGTGCCGCAAAAGCGGCGGCCGGGCCGCTCTTGGGCTACACTGGCATCGTTGCGTGATGCATTTGAGCCGAAGTTCCGCTACCGGGACAGCCCATTTCAGCCCAAGCGGCCATGCAATTCAAGTTGGGCCGCGCGCAGTCGATTCAAGACCGTGCTCCGGCACGCATACTTTCACCCCTGCGAGGCTGCCGCTGCGGCCGACGATTCCCAAGAGAATGCCACAACAACCGCTTACCGATGTTTTTTTTGACAGCTTCGACCTGCATCCGGACCTGCTTGCCAGCCTGCACGCCGCCGGCTTTACCCGCTGCACGCCGATCCAGGCGCTGACCCTGCCGCTGGCGCTGGCCGGCCGCGACGTCGCCGGGCAGGCGCAGACCGGCACCGGCAAGACCGGCGCATTTCTGGTCGCGGCGATGCAGCGCCTGCTCACCCAGCCGGCATTTCCGGAACGCGGGGCGCTGGATCCGCGCGCGTTGATCATCGCGCCGACGCGCGAACTTGCAATCCAGATCGAAAAGGATTTCCAGAGCCTGGGGCGCAATACCGGACTTCGGTCGGCACTGATCTACGGCGGCGTGGATTACGACAAACAGCGTGAACAGCTGCGTGCCGGCGTCGACATCATCATCGCCACGCCGGGCCGGCTGCTGGATTATTTCAAGCAGCACGTGTTTTCGTTCCGCGCGGTCGAAGTGATGATCATCGACGAAGCCGATCGCATGTTCGATCTGGGCTTCATCAAGGATGTGCGCTACATCATGCGCCGCCTGCCCGAGCGTGAAAGGCGCCAGAGCATGCTGTTCTCGGCGACCTTGAGCCACCGCGTGCTCGAGCTTGCCTACGAGCACATGAACGAGCCGGAAAAGCTCACGGTCGAAAGCGAAAACGTCACTGCCGACCGCGTGCGTCAAGTCGTGTATTTCCCGGCAACGGAAGAGAAGCTGCCGCTGCTGATCGGCCTGCTGTCGCGCACCGACGCGCAGCGCAGCATGGTTTTCGTCAACATGAAGGTGGCCGCGGAGAAAGTCGCGCGGCGCCTGGAACGGCAGGGTTTTGCCGTGGGCATGCTGTCCGGCGACGTGCCGCAGAAAAAGCGCCAGAGCCTGCTCGGAAAATTCCAGCGCGGCGAAATCGAAATCCTGATTGCCACCGACGTGGCCGCGCGCGGGCTGCACATTCCCGACGTCAGTCACGTATTCAACTACGACCTGCCGCAGGATGCGGAGGATTACGTGCACCGCATCGGCCGCACTGCGCGTCTGGGCGCCGAAGGCGATGCGATCAGTTTTGCCTGCGACATGTATGCGCAGGGCTTGCCCGACATCGAGGCCTATATCGATCAGAAGATTCCGGTCGCGCGCGTCGATCCGGAATTGCTGATCGCACCACCGCCGCGAGTGCGCAAGACGCCCCTGCCGGTGAGCGTGGAAGTGGATGACGGTTCGATTGAAACCGCGCCGCCTCCGCGTCAGCGTACCCAGCAGCGCGCACCGCGCCGCGATGCCCCGCGTGCGCCCTCGGCAGCGGCGCCCGCACGCCGCGTCGCGCCGCCCGGAGCCGAAACGGGAACGGATGCCGCTTCCGCAGGACCGAAACGCCGCAGTCGCGGCGGTCGCGGCCGTCGTCGCAGCGGCGACGCCGCCGAATCGCCGCGTCCCGCCGAGAAGACGGCAACGGCAGCGGTCGCGGCCAAAGCCAAGGAAACTGCTTCCGGCGGCAAACGCCAGGACAACCGTCCGCACGGCCGCGAGCGCGGTGGCGACAACCGCTCCCCGGCAGTGGCAGCGGCGGTGGGATCCGGCAGCGAATCACGCACGGCACCCGCCGCCGCGCACCAGAAGCAGGGATTTTTCCGTCGCCTCGGCAAGCTGTTCAAACGTTCCTGAAGACCGCCTCATTTCCGCGCGCCATCGGGCAGGCACGATCCTACGGGCGCGATTTTGTGGGCACGTCCTGCTAAAGTCGCGCCAGATATCGTCGGCGTAATCCCTTTCATGCTCAACCCGCTCACCAGTTCCGATCGCGAACGCCTGTCGCGGCTGACCGCTCGGGTTGCCGGTGCGCTGGCTGCCGTGACCTGCCTGTGGTTGCTGGTGCGTCTGGTCTGGCTGCTGCTGCCGCATGCGGATATCGGTACAACCGTCTCCGCACTGGCGCCGCCGCCTGCCGCGGTCGCGGCGCAATCGGTTGCGAAGTGGCATTTGTTCGGCAATCCGCAAAGCGTCAATCTGGCGCAGTTCGCGCGCAACGCACCGGCGACGACGCTCAAGCTGACCTTGCGCGGTACGCTCGCGTTGCCTGATCCCAAAGCGGACAAGGCCATGGCCATGATTGAAGACGAGCATGGCATCGAGCGCGGTTACAGCATCGGCGATGAAGTTGCGGGCGCGAAACTCACTGAGGTTTACACCGATCATGTCCTGCTCAGCCATGAGGGCGTGGCCGAAACCCTGCAATTGCCGCATCCGGAAGCACATCCGCCGGAATTGCCGGAAGCCAATCGGCAGAACCTTGCCGGCGGCCAGGGCAAGGCGTCGAGCGTGCCACCGACCTACGTGCCACCACAGATGGCGAACGGTGCGCTCGACTGGAGCCGCGCGCAGAAGCAATTGCAGATCGATCCGGCCGAACTCGCCAGACAAGTTCATGTCGAGCCGGTATTCGAGAACGGCAAGGTCGCGGGCGCGCGCCTGTCCGGAGGCGGCCAGATCGGAACCCTGATGAGTCAGGCCGGCCTCAGGCCTACCGATCTCATCACTGCCGTCAACGGCACCGCGCTCAGCGGCCTGTCGAATCCGCAGCAATTGATGGACAATCTCCAGAACGCTTCGAGCCTGCAGGTGACGGTAATGCGCGATGGCAAGCCGGCCACGCTGACCCTGACCCTGCGATGACCGCACAATGAATTTGTAGAGAAGTATACAATGATGAGTCGCTTGTGCATTGCCGCTATCTTCACTCTCGTCGCCGTGGTCGCATCGGCGCGGTCCGGCGATCCCCAGGGAGCGCCGATGATTTCGCCCGGCAGTCCCGCTCCCGCCGCGGTCACGCAGGCAACGAAAGCCGATCTTGCCAATCCGCAGGGAACGCACACGCTCAACCTCAAGGACGCCGACATCCAGGTGCTGATCGCGACCGTGTCGGAGATCACCGGCAAGAACTTCATCGTCGGCCCGAACGTCCAGGGCAAGGTCACCGTGGTTTCGGCGCGGCCGATGAAACCGGACGAAATCTACGACGTGTTCCTGTCGGTGCTGCGCGTGCATGGCTATGCGGCGATCAACGCCGGCAGCATGATCAAGATCGTGCCCGAGGCGATGGCGCAGCAGGACGGTTCCAGCGGATTGAACGGCGGCCACGGGCATGAATCCGATGAACTGATCACCCAGATCGTGCCGGTCAAGCACGTATCGGCGACTGAACTCGTGCCGATCCTGCGCCCGCTCATGCCGCAGGGCGCGCAGTTGATCGCGCACTCCGGATCGAACTCGCTGGTGATCTCGGACCGTGCCGGCAACGTCGGCCGCATGGTCAGCATCATCGAGCGCATCGACACCGTATCCGACGCCGGCGTCGAGGTGATTCCGATGCAGCATGCCAGTGCCGCAGAAGTCGCGCGCATCCTGAGCCAGCTGGCCGATACGAAGGCGCCCGACCTCGGCGGCGACGCGCCGCGCGTATTCGCCGATGAGCGTACCAATTCGATTCTCCTGTCCGGTGGCAAGAGCGGGCGTCTGCGTCTGCGCGCACTGGTGACGCATCTGGATACGCCGGTCACCAATGGCGGCGACACCCAGGTTGTCTATCTGAGCTACGCCAGCGCCAAGGACCTGGTGCCGATCCTGCAGGGCGTAGCCGCGACGCTTACCGGCGAAGCCATCCCCGGCAAGGGTGCAAATGCGGCAAATGCAGCAGTTGCAACAAATGCGATAACTGGCGCGGGCAATAGCTCAACGGCGACGATCCAGGCCCACGAGGAAGACAATGCGCTGGTCATCAGCGCGCCGCCGGCCGTGTTCCGTTCGCTCGCGTCAGTGATCCGCCAGCTCGACATCCGGCGTGCCCAGGTGCTGATCGAGGCGGTGATTGCCGAAGTCTCCGACGAGACCGCGAACGAGCTGGGCGTGCAATGGCAGTTGCCGCTGGGCAGCAACAATGTCATTGGCGGTACGAACTTCACCGGCAACACGCCCGGCAACAACATCCTTACCGCTACGTCAGCCCTGAACACCACGCCACCGACGAGCACGCTCGGCAACGGACTCAACCTGGGTTACTTGAGTTCGATCTCGGTGAACGGCAACAAACTGATGAGCCTCGGCGCGCTGGTATCGGCGCTTAACAGCGACAACAAGAACAATATCCTGTCGACACCGTCGGTGATGACGCTCGACAATCAGGAGGCAATGATCAAGGTCGGGCAGGAAGTGCCGTTTCTCACCGGTTCGTACACCACCGGCACGGTCGGATCGACCTCGACCACGGCAGGCAGCGCCACAACCACGACCGGCATCGGCAATCCATTCCAGACCATCCAGCGCAAGGACGTCGGTCTGACCCTTAAGGTGACGCCGCATGTGAATGCCGGCGACTCCGTGCGTCTGGAAATCCACCAGGAAGTTTCGACACTGTTGCCGCCGGTGCAGGGCGCGGTGGATCTGATCACGAGCAAGCGCGAATTGCAGACGACGGTACTGATCAAGGACGATTCGCTGCTGGTGCTCGGTGGCCTGATTTCGGACAACGTCAAGGACAGCGTGCAGAAGGTGCCGGCGCTCGGCGACATCCCGCTGATCGGCAACCTGTTCCGCTATCGCAGCAACGACCACCAGAAGCAGGACCTGATGGTCTTCTTGCATCCACGCATCCTGCACGACGCGGTCACCGAAGCGTCGGTATCGCAGGAAAAGTATAATTATATAAGAAGCGAACAATTGCAGATGCGCGAAGACCGGCAAACCATCACTCCGCGCAGCGAGCAGCCGATGCTGCCGGAAGTCCACGACTTTCTCGCCAGCCCGGCGATCGACGTGGCGCCCAAGGACGCACCCGGAGCCAGGCACCCGTGACGGCGGGCGCACATCCGCCGCGACCCAGTTTCGGTTTTGCCCGGCGCAACGGCGCGACGCTGACGGCGTGGCGCGAGAATGCCGCCGATATCGCCTGCCGCGAGGGCGTCAAACCCGAAGTGCTGGCCGAATTGCGGCGTTATCTGGGCGTGCCGCTGAAACTCGTGCGCCACGACGCGGTAGCCTATGAACGCCTGCTGCGCTCGCTCTACGAGCAGGGCGACGACGCGCGCGCCATGGTCGCCGATTTCGACGACGAACTGGATCTGAAAACCCTCGCCGACGAATTGCCCGAGCCTGAAGACTTGCTCGAATCCGAAGACGACGCACCGATCATCCGTCTGATCAACGCGCTGCTGACCGAAGCGGTCAAGGAAGGCGCATCGGACATCCATATCGAGCCGTTCGAGAACCGCCTGGTCGTGCGTTTCCGCATCGATGGCGTACTGCGCGAGGTGCTCAGTCCGCAGAAGGCGATCGCCAACGCCGTGGTGTCACGCATCAAGGTCATGGCACGGCTGGATATCGCCGAGAAACGACTGCCGCAGGATGGCCGCATCGGCCTGCGCATCGCCGGTCGTCCGGTCGATGTGCGCGTGTCGACGATTCCGGCCGGCCACGGCGAGCGCGTGGTCCTGCGCCTGCTCGACAAGCAGACCGGCAAACTCGATCTGCGCCAGCTCGGCATGGGCACCGATACCTTGCAGCGGCTGTCTGAATTGATCGAACGCCCGCACGGCATCCTTCTGGTCACCGGCCCGACCGGCTCGGGCAAGAGCACAACGCTGTACGGTTCGTTGCTCAGGCTCAACGATTCCAGCCGCAACATCATGACCGTCGAGGACCCGATCGAGTACTACATCGACGGCGTCGGCCAGACCCAGGTCAACACCAAGGTCGAAATGACTTTCGCGCGCGGGCTGCGCGCGATCCTGCGCCAGGATCCGGACGTGGTCATGATCGGCGAAATCCGCGATCTGGAAACCGCGCAGATCGCGGTGCAGGCCTCGTTGACCGGACATCTGGTGCTGTCGACCCTGCACACGAACTCCGCCGTCGGCGCAGTCACGCGTCTGCGCGACATGGGCGTCGAACCGTTCCTGTTGTCGTCATCGCTGATCGGCGTGCTCGCGCAGCGGCTGGTGCGGGTGCTCGATCCGGCGTTGCGGGAAATGTACGCCGCGACGCCGCGTGAGCTGGCGGCGTTCGGCAAGCCTGCCCATGTGCAAGCCAGTCTGTTTCGCCCCGACGCGCAGCAGATCGGCCGTCACGCCGGTTATCGCGGCCGCACCGGCATCTACGAGTTCGTGCAGGTCGACGAGGAGTTTCGCCGCCTGATCCATTCCAACGCTGCAGAAACGGACCTGGAACGCCACGCGCGCGAACGCACGCCGAGCATCCTCGACGATGGCTGGGACAAATGCATCGCCGGCGTCAGCTCGGTCGAGGAAGTGTTGCGGGTAACGCGGGAGGAGTGACGTGGCCGGAAGATCGGGGCCGCCTGCCGCGCAGCCGGATGCGGACATGACGATCCGCGACGCGGCGCCCGACGATTTCCCCGCACTGCTGGCGTTGAACGCGGCGTCCGTCCACTTTCTGAGCCCGCTCGACGAAGCGCTGCTGCAGCATCTGCATGCGCACGCTGCGTACCATCGCGTGGTGCAGGTGCAAGGCCATGTCGCGGCGTTCCTGCTTGCGTTGCGCGAGGGCGCGCAATACGCCAGCCCGAACTATCGGTGGTTCGCGCAGCGCTACCCGGCTTTTCTCTACATCGATCGCGTGGTCGTGGATGAATGCGTGCGAGGACAAGGGCTGGGTATACAACTATACGACGACATTGTCGCCTTTGCGGCGAGCACACGCGCTGCGCGCTTGACCTGCGAATTCGACCTGCAGCCGCCCAATCCGGTTTCCGCGAAATTTCACCAACGCTACGCGTTTCGCGAAGTCGGCAGGCAGTGGCTCGGCGCAGGCAAAAAGCAGGTTTCGCTGCAGGCGCTGGATATTGAAGTGCGGACGGCGGACTCCGGTATGATCGCCTGCATCCAAGGGGAGCAAGCATGAGCCTGATTGCACAACTGACGCGGCACAAATCCATCGAACAGCTGCAAGCCGATCTTGGTACGCGCAAGGATTTCCGGCGCGTGCTTGGACTGTGGCAACTCACCGCGATCGGCCTGGGCGGCATCATCGGCGTCGGCATCTTCGTGCTGGCCGGACAACAGGCTGCGGTGAACGCCGGACCGGCCGTGGCGCTGTCGTTCGTCATCGCCGGTATCGCCAGTGCGGCTGCTGCGTTGTGCTACGCGGAATTCGCCGGACTGATCCCCGTCACCGGCAGCGCCTACACGTATGGTTACGCCGTGCTAGGCGAGGGTATCGCCTGGCTGATCGGCTGGGACCTGCTGCTCGAGTATGCGTTGATTGTCGCGGCGGTGGCGAGCGGCTGGTCTGGCTACGTGCTCAACTTGCTCGATGCTTTCGGAATTCACGTGCCTGAGGCACTGCGTGGCGCCCCGGGCTCGGGCGAGGGTCACGTATTCAATTTGATCGCAGCCATCGTGGCGATGGCGGTCGCCGTGCTGTTGACGTTGCGCACGGAATGGGGCGCGCGCGCCAATACGCTGATCGTGGCGATCAAGATAGTCGCGGTCGTACTGGTCATCGGGGTAGGCATTTTCTATGTCAACCCGGCGAACTGGCATCCATTCGTCCCCGCGCGCAGCGTCGACGCGCAGGGCATCGCGCACTTCGGCTGGTCCGGCGTCGTAACCGCCGCGGCCGTCGTGTTCTTTGCCGTGTTCGGCTACGACACCCTGACAACGGCAGCCGAAGAGGCAAAGAATCCGCAGCGCGACCTGCCGCGCGCCATCCTCTTGTCGCTCGGGGTTTCGATGACGCTGTACATCACGATCACGCTGGTGTTGACCGGGATGGTGCCGTACGCGGATCTCGGCAACGAAGCACCAGTCGCGCATGCCTTTCAGGCGCTCGGCATGAAGTGGATCGGCGCAGCCATTTCGGCTACGGCAATTGCCAGCATTCTGAGTGTGATCTTCGCGTTCATGCTGGCAGCAGCGCGCATCTGGTTTGCCCTGTCGCGCGACGGTCTGCTGCCCGGTTGGTTCGCGAAAGTCCATCCGCGCTATGGTACGCCGCACCGGCCCACGATCGTGCTCGGCGTGTTTACGGCCGTCGTCGCCGCGTTGTTTCCGCTCGGCGAAGTTGCGAAGCTGGTGAACATCGGTGTGCTCTCCGCGTTCATCGTGATCTGCGCCGCGGTGTTGCTGCTGCGCTCGCGCAAACCTGACTTGCCGCGCACATTCCGCACGCCGTGGGTACCATTCGTGCCGGTGGTCGGCATCGCGTTCTCGATCTGGCTGTTGTCGGAACTCGCGCTGATCACCTGGATGGTATTCCTGGTCTGGCTCACGCTGGGCTTGCTGATTTACTTCGGATACGGCATCCGGCACAGTTTGCTCGCGCAAGACGCGTCGAAGTAGGCGAACGTCAGTGCCCGCCTTCGCCTATCAGGCACTCGACAACGCAGGCAAGACCCAGCGCGGCGTCCTGCAGGGCGACAATGCGCGCGCGGTGCGTGCAAGCCTGCGCGAGCGCGGCCTGAATCCGCTCGAGGTGGCGCCGGTAACCGACGCGCAGCAGCGGGTTGGCTTGTTCCGGCGCGGCTTGAGCGGCGCGCAACTGGCCCTGCTTACGCGTCAGCTGGCGACTTTGCTCAAGGCCGGCTTGCCAGTGGATGAAGCGTTGGCGGCGCTGGCTGAACAGAATGACGACCAGCGCGCGCGCGCCTTGGTCGGTGCGCTGCGCGCGCGCGTCCTCGAAGGCGCAGGACTGGCCACGGCCCTGGCCGACGCACCCGACAGTTTTCCGGAAATCTATCGCGCCTCGATCGCGGCGGGTGAACAGTCCGGCCGCCTCGATCAGGTGCTGGCGCGCCTGGCCGACTACAGCGAAGCGCGCGATGCGCTGAATCAGAAAGTCTGGGCGGCGCTGGCGTATCCGCTGCTGCTGACCATCGTTGCCGTTGCAGTAGTCAGCGGTTTGCTCGTGTACGTTGTGCCGCAGATTGTAGGCGTGTTCACGCAGATGCATCAGACCTTGCCATGGCCGACACGCGCGCTGCTCGCGCTGAGCAGTTTCGTCAAGGCCTGGGGCTGGCTGCTGCTGGTGCTGATCGTGGTCGCCGCCATCGGCGGCAAGCTCGCGCTGCGCACCGAGCAGGTGCGTTACGCCTGGCACGGCGTGTTGTTGCGCCTGCCGTTGATCGGGCGTCTCGTGCGCGCCGCCAACACCGCGCGCTGCACGCGAACCTTGGCCCTGCTCACCGCGAGTGCGGTGCCGCTGCTGGATTCACTCAACATCGGCGCGCAGGTGATGCCGAACCTGCCGATGCGCGCGGCAGTGAAACGAGCAGCGTTGAAAGTACGCGAGGGGGGCAGCTTTTCGCGCGCGCTCGGCGACAGCGGCTATTTCCCGCCGGTGGCGTTGCGCCTGATCGCCAGCGGTGAACGCGCCGGCGAACTCGAACACATGCTCGACGAAGCCGCCAATCACCAGCAACGCGAACTCGATCGCTGGATGACGACCCTGACCGCTATCCTAGGTCCGCTGGTCATCCTGCTCGTCGGCGCGATGGTGCTTTTCATCGTGCTCGCGATCCTGCTGCCCATCTTCAATCTGAATCAGATGGTCAAATGATCAAGTTCGATCTGGTCGGCAAGCGCTATCCATCCGGTCATGAAGCGCTGGCAGAACTCAGCTTCGAGATCGGCGCCGGCGAGATGGCCTTTGTCACCGGCCATTCCGGTGCTGGTAAAAGTACACTTTTGAAACTCGTCGCCCTGCTCGAACGACCGTCGCGTGGTCAGATCACGGTCAACAACCAGAACCTGAATCACACACGCAGGCGCGGCATTCCGCAGGTACGCCGCGGCATCGGCATGGTGTTCCAGGATCATCGGCTGTTGCTGGATCGCAGTGTGTTCGACAATGTCGCCCTGCCGCTGGTCATCGCCGGCGTGGCGCGTGAGGAGACGGCCAGGCGCGGGCGCGCTGCGCTGGACAAGGTCGGCCTGCTCGCGCGCGAGCAGGCGGCACCGGTCGCGTTGTCGACGGGCGAGCAGCAGCGCGTCGGCATCGCCCGAGCGATCGTGGCCAAGCCACCGGTATTGATCGCCGATGAACCCACCGGCAATCTCGATCCGCAATTGTCGGCCGAAATCATGGCGCTGTTTGGCGAGTTCCAGCAGGTCGGCACCACCGTGCTCGTGGCCAGTCATGATCTGGCCCTGGTCCGGCGCATGGGCAAGCGCGTGCTGGTGCTCGATCATGGCAGGCTGATCGATGACTTCAGGCCCGGCGCGTGAACCGGCGCAAATCGCAAAATACCAAGAACAAGCCCGCCACGCCGGCGCTGACGCCGCGTTTGCGTTCTGCACCGCGGGCCTGGCGCGAACAGCATCTATACAGCCTGTTCTCCAGCTTGGGCAGACTTGCTGCGCGGCCTCTGGCTACGACACTGACCTTGACGGTGATGAGTCTGGCGATGGCTTTGCCTCTGCTGTTCTGGCTGCTGCTCGACAACACGCGTGACCTGGGCGGCAGCATCGAAGACGCGCGCGCTGTCAGCGTGTTTGTAAAACCTGGTCTGGATGCCGCCGCCGTGCAGGTCTTGGCGCAGCGCGTGCGCGAGCGCCCCGATGTCGCTTCGGTAGAGGTCAAATCTCCCGAGCAGGGGCTGGCCGAATTCCGCGGCCAATCCGGCTTTGCCGATGCGCTCAAGGTTTTGCACTACAATCCCTTGCCGGCGGTGCTGATCGTCACACTGCGTAGCGACATACTGACGGCAGGTGCGGCGCCGGCGCTGGTCACGGAACTCGGGAAAGAGCCGGCCGTGGACCTGGTGCAGTACGATGCGCAGTGGCGTCAGCGCCTGAACGCGATCCTCGTGCTTGCCGCGCGAGCGGCTGTGGTGCTGGCCAGCCTGCTGGCGCTGGCGGCGTTGCTGGTGGTTGGCAACACAGTGCGGCTGGATATCCTGGCGCGCAGCGATGAGATCGCGGTGATGCAGTTGCTCGGCGCGAATGACGGTTTTGTACGTCGACCGTTTTTGTATACCGGTTTCTGGTACGGGATGTTTGCGGGGGTGCTGGCCTTGGTGCTGATCGGACTAGTCGAATGGGCGCTTGCCGCGCCGCTGGCCCAGCTGGCGGCCAGTTACGAGCATCGCTTCGACGTGCACGGTCTGGCCGTGTCCGGCATGGGCGCCGTGCTCGGTGCCAGCGCCTTGCTGGGTTGGCTTGGCGCCTGGCTGGCGGCATCGCGTCACATCGCGCTCGGCCAGCCGCAATAAGGGAAGGCATGATCATGGAAGCCGCACTCACCCGCCACATCACAAGCGAGACACCGCGGGTCATGGTGGTGGATGGCTCCAAGGTGGTGCGGCGCCTGATCGAACAGTTGCTCAAGGCCGATTTGCCGGGCGTGACCGTGCTTTCCTGCGAAACCGGCGCCGAGGCCAAGCACCAGCTTGAAGCCGGCGTCGTCGACCTGGTCACCACGGCGTTGCGCCTGCCCGATATGGACGGCCTGGATCTGGCCCGGCACGTTCGCGAACACGCGCCGCAGGCCTACATCCCGATCGTGATTGTTTCCGGCGATGTGAACGAACGCCTGATCAATCGCGAGTTGTCCGAATACGTCACGGACTACTTCGACAAGTCGCTGGGGTTCAACGCACTGACCGCCTTCATTCGCGGCTACGTGCGCGCGGAATCGCAGGTGGCCGGCGACGTGCTGTATGTCGAGGACAGCCGCGTGGTCGCGCTGGCGACCCGGCGGATGCTGGAGAAATACGGCCTGACCGTGCTGCATGTGACCAATGTCGAAGACGCCATCGCCTTGCTTGAAACGGCGATGGCGCAAGGCCGGATTCCCGGCGTCGACGTGGTTCTTTCCGATGTGAACCTGAAGGGCGAACTCACCGGCGCCGATTTGCTCGATCGCCTGCGCAATGAATTCGGCTATTCCAAGGGTCAGCTGCCGGTGTTGATCATGACCGGCGACGACAACCCGCGCAATCAGGCGGCCTTGCTGCGCGCAGGCGCCAACGATCTGGTGCAAAAGCCCATCGAGGAACGTCTGCTGATCACCAAGCTGCTGTTCCAGATGCGCGTCGCCAGGCACCTGCGCCAGCGTGCTGCCAGTGCGGCGTGAGCCAGGACAAGCTCAAGCTTGAGCCATCGTGGAAGGCGCGCATCGGCGCGCACTTCGATCGCCCGGAAATGCAGCGGCTCGCGGAATTCCTGCGCGCCCAGCTGCGTGCGGGCAAAGTGATCTACCCGGCGCCGGGCCGCATTTTCGCCGCGCTGGATGCGACGCCGTTCGACCGGGTCAAGGTCGTTATTCTTGGTCAGGATCCCTACCATGGACCGGGGCAGGCGCATGGCCTGTGCTTCTCGGTGCTGCCCGGCGTGCCGCCGCCACCGTCGTTGCTGAACATCTTTGCGGAGATCCAGCGCGAACTGAACATTCCGCGGCCGGACCACGGCTGCCTGCTGCCTTGGGCGCAGCAGGGTGTGCTGCTGCTCAATTCGGTGTTGACGGTCGAGCGTGGCCTGGCCGGCTCGCATCAGGGCAAGGGTTGGGAAGGGTTCACCGATGCCGTGGTCGACAAGCTCAATCGGGAACGCGACGGTCTGGTTTTCCTGCTCTGGGGCAGCTATGCCCAGGCCAAGGGCAAGCTGATCGACACGCAGCGACACTTGGTGCTCAAGGCGCCTCATCCATCGCCTCTGTCGGCCCATCGCGGTTTTATTGGGTGCGGGCATTTTTCCATGGCAAACAATTGGTTGCGTGATCACGGGCAAACCGAAATCGATTGGCGCCTGCCGCCGGTTCGCGACCTTGCCAGTGTCGCTTGAATTGGTGTACCATTGAGTTCAGAAAACCCCGCCGTCCATTGGCGGGGTTGGAACTTTCAACGGCCTTTGGCACTCTCATATCCGGAGTGCCAATCGACTCTCTTCATTATCAGGGAGTGCTAAATGACTACAGCTTTGATCGCCAACAACCTGCCGATACCCAGTGCCCTGGGCAGTCTGGATGCGTATGTTTCCAACGTGCATCAGATTCCGGTTCTGACGCTTGAGCAAGAACAGAGTCTGGCGCGTCGCTACGGCGCCGACAACGATCTTGAGGCCGCCAGGCAACTGGTGATGTCGCATCTGCGTTTCGTCGTGCATGTGGCGCGTGGCTACAACGGTTACGGTCTGCAACTGGCCGATCTCATCCAGGAGGGCAACATTGGTCTGATGAAGGCGGTCAAGCGCTTCAATCCAGACGTGGGCGTGCGCCTGGTGTCGTTTGCGGTGCACTGGATCCGCGCCGAAATGCATGAGTTCATTTTGCGCAATTGGCGCATTGTGAAAATTGCGACAACCAAGGCGCAGCGCAAGCTGTTCTTCAATCTGCGCAAATCCAAGAAACGCCTGGGCTGGATGAATTCGCAGGAGGTTGCCGCGGTGGCCAAGGACCTCGGCGTACCGGTTTCCGACGTGCTGGAAATGGAATCGCGCCTGAGCGGCCACGATATGGCCTTCGACGCCCCGGTCGATGCCGACGACGATGCCAAGCCCTCGCCGGGCGCGTACTTGGTCGATCACGCCACCGATCCGTATCACACCCTGGAAAATGAAAATCAGGAAGAGTCGGATCTGGACGCGCTCAAACATGGCCTGGCGAGGCTCGATGCGCGCTCGCGCGACATCATCCAGCGCCGCTGGCTCAAGGATGACGACAAGGCCACCTTGCAGGAACTGGCCGACGAATACGGCGTTTCCGCCGAACGCATTCGTCAGGTCGAAGTCAATGCGATGAAGAAGATGCGCACGCTGTTCGCCGCCTGAGCAGCGCCCCGTCATCGAATTGCAAACGGCCCCACACGGGGCCGTTTGCGTTTTGGATCAATACAGATCCAGTGGATCGACGTCCAGCGACCAGCGCACGCGCCGCGCCTGTGGCAGGGCACGCACGCGATCCAGCCAGTCCGGCAGGAAGCCATGCAGGCTTGCACGTTCATCGGCACTCAAGAGCAACTGGCCGCGAATCATGCCCGCACGAAGCGGCATCGGCGCCGGCATCGGGCCGAGCAGGCTCAGGCCGGCGGGCATTCCCGCCAGCATCGCCGCATCAGCCAGGAATTTGTCGACGGGCGCTTGCGTCCTGGCCTGCGCGCGCAGCAACGCCAGGTATGCGTACGGCGGAAGACCGGCTTCGCGGCGTTCCTGCAGCAACTGGCGCGCGACGCCGGCGTAGCCGTCGCGCATCAGGTCGCATAGCAAGGGATGATCCGGGTGATGGGTCTGCAGCCAGACCTCGCCAGGTTTGCGTGCGCGGCCGGCACGTCCCGATACCTGGACAATCAACTGGCAAAGCCGTTCGCTGGCGCGGAAATCCACGCTGAACAGACCCTCGTCGACACCGACCAGGCCGACCAGGGTCAGGTTCGGCAGGTCATGGCCTTTGGCCAGCATTTGGGTGCCGACGAAAATCCCCGGTTCCTCGGGTCCCAGTTGACCGAGCAAGGCGTCCAGCCCGTCCTTGCGTCGCGTGGTTTCGCGATCGATGCGGATCACCGGCAGGCCGGGGAACAAATTGCCGAGCGCCTGTTCAAGGCGTTCGGTGCCATGACCCTGCGGTGCCAATGCGGCATTGTTGCATTGTGGACAATCCGCCGGCACGGGTTGCTCGGCGCCGCAATGATGACAGCGCAGGCGCGCGACACCGCGATGCCAGGTCAAGGGCTTGTCGCACCGCGTGCAGGCCGCATGCCAGCCGCAGGTGTGGCACATCAATACCGGCGCGTAGCCGCGCCGGTTGCGGAACAACAACGCCTGCTCGCCGCGCGCGACACAGGCGCGCACCGCCGCGATCAGTTCCGGCGCGAGTCCATCGGCAAGGTGCTTGCCGCGCAGATCGACGCAATGAAACCGCGGCAGGCGCGCGGCACCCGGACGCTGGCTCAGATGCAGCCGCCGATACCTGCCGCTTGCGACATTCGCAAGCGTTTCCAGCGAGGGCGTCGCCGAACCCAGCACCACGGGAATGCCCAGCGCCCTGGCGCGCACCAGGGCCAGATCGCGCGCCGAATAACGCAATCCGTCCTGCTGCTTGTACGAGGCGTCGTGCTCCTCGTCGACGACGATCAACCCGGCACGCGGCAGCGGCGTGAAGATCGCCGAACGCGTGCCGAGAATCACGCCCGCTTCGCCGCGGGCGGCGGCAAGCCACGCGCGCGTGCGTTCACCATCGGCGAGGTTGGAATGCAGAACGTGAATTCGTCCTGGCAGGCGCTCCTGAAAGCGCCGCAGCAGTTGTGGCGTAAGCCCGATCTCCGGCACCAGCACCAGTGCCTGGCGGCCCCGCGCCAGGGTTTGCTCGATCAGCGCCAGATAGACCTCGGTCTTGCCACTGCCGGTGATGCCTTCGAGCAGGAAGGGGGCGTATCCGTCCAGCGCGCCGGCAATGGCAGTTGTCGCGGACTGTTGTTCCGCGTTCAGCGCGGGCGGGTCAATGCGAACACGCGGCGCCCTCGTGACGCCCAGCCGTGTGTTGGCGACCAGGCCACGCCGGCGCAGGCTTGCTGCAGCGCGCCGCCAGTTCGGCAGCAGCCCATCCAGCACTGCCGTGGACAGCGGTCCCCTTGCCAGGAGCGTGAGCAGTGCGGCGCCTGCCGAACCTTGGCGGGCCTGGCCGGGTGCGGCATCGGCAAGGATCATCAGCCCGGGCTCGCCTTCTGCCGGCAGCGCGCGCGGCGTACGCAAGCCGGCGGGCAAGGCGGTTTCCACGACCTCACCAAGCGGATGCAGGTAATAGCGGCTCAGCCATTGCAAGGTGGCCAGGAGTTCCGGGGTAATCAGCGGTTGCGGATCGAGCAGGGCGCCGGCAGCTTTAAGTCGCTCGGCCGGAAGTTCGGAGCTCTCGGGCGTGTCGATGACGATGCCCACGCGCAGGCTGCGGCCGAAAGGCAGACTGACGCGCGAGCCGGGCAGGACGGTCCCGGCCTCAACGCCCCGAGGCGGGAGGTAATCAAACAACCGCGGCAAAGGCACGGGAATAGCCACGCGCAGGATCGCCGGCTTGCGCGCTGGATTCATGGGTTAAGTAAAAACCACAAGTAGAAGCTCAAGATGTATGTTCAAGCTATCGTAAACAAAAACTTTTTTTGCTTATCCACAAGCTCTGTGGATAAGTCTGTGCATGGGTCTTTGCCTAAGCCTGCGCAAAGCGCATGGTGACGTGCCTTCGGTCGCCTTGGTGAAACTTTAACCAGTCAGAAATATATGTTCAAAATCAGTTAGTTGCAAAAGAAAAAATGTGGAAAATGCAGCGATTCACAAAACTGTCTTGAGTTCCGCCGTGGTCAATTTCGGCTTGTGCACAACCGCTTCGGCATGGTGCCCTGCGTCATAAGCATCCGGATTGAGTCAACCCGGCGCTTTGGCGCGCGTTTAATGACGTTACGCGAGCATACGCGATGCCTACAATGACGCATACAATCCCCCTTACGTCACCCTTGAGCTGGATACCCGGGCGAGTGGACGCAGCCAAAGCGGATGAGCGCACGCTCGATCTGTTTCTCAGAAACGTTGAGCGACGGGCTCTGCGTATGGCCGAACTCGCCACGGCCAATCGTGACGAAGCCTTGGATCTGGTTCAGGACGCCATGTTCGGGTTCGTGCGGCATTATGCGGCGAAGCCGCCGGAGGAGTGGGCGCCGTTGTTCTATCGCGTGCTCGATAGCAGGCTCAATGACTGGCATCGCCGGCGGCAGGTGCGCAGCCGCTGGCTGAGCGTCTTTACGCGCGACCCGGAAGACGATGAAAGCGACGAAATCGCGCAGGCACCCGATCTCAGCGACCCCGGACCGTTGTTGCGCCTTGCGGGCGGCGAGGCGGCGCGGGATCTGGAGGCTGCGCTTGCACGTCTGCCCTTGCGTCAGCGCCAGGCTTTCCTGCTGCGGGTGTGGGAAGGTTTCGACGTGGCCGCGACAGCCAGCGCCATGCGCTGCAGCGACGGTAGCGTGAAGACCCACCTATCGCGCGCATTGACGGCGTTGCGCCGCGCGCTGGAGGATCATGCATGAACGACGAAATCGACAACGGCGCCGGCCATGCCGGAAACAATCAAACCGGGCTCAGGCAAGGCTGGATCGAGCAATCCAGGCGGTTGCTGGATCAATCCGCCGAAGGCCTGGATGCAGCGACGCTGTCGCGGCTGAACCGTGCGCGTCAGGCGGCGCTCGCTGCCCACCGACCACGTAGGCGGCAGCACTGGTTTCTGCCGGCCGGACTGGCGAGCACCTGCGTACTGTTGCTCGCCGTCGTCGCCTGGCATTCTTATGCTCCGTCCGGCGCGGCGCGCATGCCGGCGCTGCCGCTGACGGCAACGGGAAACTCAAGCGGCAGCGACATCGATCTGGTTTCCGGCGACGACAGCCTGGAGCTGTATCAGGATCTGGAGTTCTACGCGTGGCTGGATGCACAGGATCAGGGTTCCGACGGTTGATGTTGCCGGTCGTCGCGCTGAGCGCGGCGGCCAGCGCGATAGCGCAGGCGCCAGCGCCGGTTGCCTCGTCCGTCGTGCCGGCAGCCACGGCACCTGCCGCGCACGCGGCGGATGGCGGGCAGACACAGGGGCGGCACGGAAAGAAAATGAGCGGAAGCACCAAAGTGGAAAACCCGGATACCGCCTTGCTTGAATACCTGGGCGAGTACGGCGACGCTGCTGACGGCCTGGACCCGATGGGCCTGGCCGATCCAGACGCGCCGCCACCCAAATCCGGCGACGGCAAGGGATGATGCTCATGCGAAGACTGTTTGTTCCCGCGATGATCGCAGCATTGATGATGGTTCTGGCCAGCGTTGCATCGCGGGCGCAAGCGACGGGCGACCAATCTGCTCCCGCCACCCAGATACCATGGTCAGCCTTGGGCGCCGCCGAGAAGCAGGTGCTCGCGCCGGTGCAGAAAACCTGGGACCAAATGTCGCCCGGTGCGCAGCAACGGCTGCTCCGCGGCGCGCAGCGCTGGTCGACGTTGACGCCGGAACAGCGCGAAAACGTGCAGGAGCGCTATCGCAAATGGAACAATATGAGCCCTGAGCAGCGCGCGAAATTGCGTGAGCGCTACGAGCAGTTCCGCCAGTTGCCGCCGAATGAACAGGAACGGATCCGCCAGGCATTCCAGCGCTTCGGCAGCCTGCCGCCGGCGCAACGCAAGCAGTTGCGCGACAAATTCGAGCAGATGAGTCCGCAAGAGCGCCAGGCGTTTCTTGCGGGAGCCGCGGCGCAAAACCGTGCTTCGAATCTGCGCGAATTTTTCCAGTCGATACCGGCGCCCGACCGGAAAGCGGCGCGCCAGATGTTGCAGTCCCTGCCACCGGAGCAGCGCCGCGCATTCCAGCAAACCTGGCATGGCCTGCCGCCGGATCAGCGCGATGCCTATGTCCATCGCGTGCTGCAGATGTCGCCGGAACAACGCGGCGCCGAACTGGAAAAAGCAGCGCAGCCGCGGTGAAGCGCGTATTTCCCGGGAGCGCCGGTTTCAGGTCGTCGCCAGGCTGACCAGGAACGCCACGCTGACGCCGAGGGTGATCATGACGGTATAGCAGATGCCGATCATGCCGTATTTGAGCGTGGTCAGGACCCAGCCTTGCCGATACACTTTTTTCTGCATCAGGAAAAGGTAGATCGGCAACCACCAGCCCATCGCGAATATCACCCAGCCCAGCGGGTAGTACAGCCAGTGCGCCGCGTCATGCGCCCAGCCTTGCGCCAGGCTGGCCAGCGTCAGCAGCAGCAGCGACAGGAAGATGAAGCTGTGACTGTGCAGTGCCACGATCAGGTGCTCCATGTACAGCCGTCGCTTGAAGATATAGAAAATCTTCAACAGCAGGGCGAACAGCGGCATCAACACGAACAGTACTTGGGGCAGAGCGGTGCATGCACCGATCAGGAACGGTTTGGGATCCTTGCGGATGCGATCTGCATTTTCCACCATGCGGCCGGCGAGGGCATTGAGTTTCGCGTTGACGAAGTCAGGCAGCCAGCCGATCCGGACCGGATTCGTCTTGGCGTCCCAGCGTTGCCCGCCGAACGAAATGCCATGCCGTTCTGCATCAGGATCAGGTGGCGCCGCGGCACCCTTTGCCTTGGCTTCGTCCACGCTCTGCAGATACGCTAGGCGCTGATCGGCGCGCGTGCGGATCTTCTCGGCGGCCTTTTCCATCTCCTTTGTCGCCGGAGCGGGCATTCCGACAGAGGTCTTGACGGCGGTCAGTTCCGCCAGCGCCGCATCACGGCGTGCCGCGACTTCTTCCCTGGTTAGCGCCGAGCTGATGCTGTCGCCGATGTCGAAATGCACGGTTTGCGAAAGATCCAAGGTGTCCAGACTCGTCTGCATCAGCAGGAAGGCGGCAACGCTGAGGAAAAAATACAGACGGAATGGGGTGACATAACGCACCCGACGACCGGCAAAGTACTCCACGCTCAGGAAACCGGGACGGAAATACAGCGGAAAAAGGGTGCGAAAAATACGCGAGTCGACGTTGAGCACCGTGTCGAGAATGTCGCTGAGGATGCTCGTCAATTGCCGGATCAGACCCTTGACTGGCTGGCCACAGGAGTAGCAATACGGCCCCAGCAGTTCCTTGCTGCAATTGGCACACAGGGTTTTCGGCGTCGCGAACGTGGCTGCGGCTGCAGCATCTGCGACGCCGGGAGCCATGCCTGCCGGCGGGACGGATTCGGGCGTCGTGCTCATCGATTCGGCCTCTCCTCGGCAGTTTCATCGGCGCTGCATCATGCCGGAAGCCGGGCGCATCGGCACGGATCAGGCATCGGCTACACTACCTTTCCCCTCCGGCCGCGTTCCGATGCCGTCTATTCTACGCAAGGATGCGGTGCGTTTGCGCCGCGAATTCCGCGAAACGCTCGCGCTGGCAGCGCCGTTGGTACTCGGACAGCTTTCCGCGATCGGCATGAACGTGGTCGATGTGCTGCTGGCAGGTCACTACGACGCGCAGACGCTCGCCGCCGTCGCGATCGGCACGAGTATCTGGTCGCTGGCAATCGTCACTGCAATCGGCGTGATGCTGGCGCTGCCGCCATCGGTAGCCCAGCTTGCCGGTGCCGGCGCGCATGACCGTATCGGCCCGCTGTTTCGCCAGTCGCTGTGGCTGGCGCTGGCGCTGGGATTGCTGCTGTTCGCCGGCGTGCGCCACGCCGGACCATTGTTGCGTGCCATCGGTATAAGTTTCACCATTGTGGAAGATGCGAAAAAATTCCTTTGCGCCATCTCTTGGGGCGCGCCGGCGCTGACCGGCTATTTCGCGTTGCGCGGCCTGTCCGAAGGTCTGGCGCTGACGCGGCCGACCATGTACTTCGGTTTTCTCGGCCTGGTTGCACTGGCGCCCGTCGGTTACGTGCTCATGTACGGCGCGTTCGGCCTGCCGGCGCGCGGCGCGCAGGGCTCGGGCATGGCCACCGCGAGTGTGCTGTGGCTGCAGTTGGCGGCGTTTGCCGTCTACATCGGCGCGCGCCGGCATTATCAGGGCCTGGCGCCGTTTGGACGATTCGACTGGCCGCATCCGAACACGATCCTGGGTTTGTTGCGCCTGGGGGTGCCGATGGGCGTGGCGCTGCTCATGGAGGCCGGGTTGTTCGTCGCCGCCGCGCTGCTGATCGGTTCAATGGGCGCGACGATCGTCGCCAGCCACCAGGTGGCGATCAACGTCGCTTCGGTCGCGTTCATGCTGCCGCTCGGAGTGGCAATGGCAACTACGGTCCGGGTCGGCCGAGCCGTCGGGCGCGGAGATGCCGAAGGCGTGCGCTACGCAGGCTTTGTCGGTATCGGCGTTTCGCTGCTTACGCAAACCCTGTCATGCGCAGCCATGGCACTGTTTCCGCGTGGCATTGCCGCTTTGTATACCGACGATGCGGGCGTGGCCGCGCTGGCGGCGCAATTGCTCCTGCTGGCGGCCGTGTTCCAGTTTTCCGATGGTATCCAGGTCACGGCCAACGGCGCTCTGCGCGGGCTCAAGGATACAACCGTACCCATGGTCATCACGATGCTGGCGTACTGGGGCGTCGGCATGCCGCTGGGTTATTGGCTTGGATTCGGCCTCGGCATGGGCGCGCGCGGCATCTGGATGGGGCTGATCGCCGGGCTTACCGGTGCGGCGCTGCTGCTGTTTCTGCGCTTTGCGCGCATGGCGCGAGGCTACGGCGTGCGATCGGTGGATGTGGCATGACGTTCAGGGCGTGTCCGCGCACCGGCATTGCGGTAGGCTGCGTCATCGATATTGGGAGTGATTCATGGCGGACAAGAAACCCGGGATAGTCGTCGGCCTGTTCAAGGGTCTGTGGGCAGCGCTGAATTTCGCGCGGCGGCTGACGTTCAACCTTGTCTTCCTGTTCCTGCTGATCATGTTCGTCCTGGCGCTGCGCTCCGGCGCGCCATTGCTGCGCGCGCGCAGCGCGCTGGTGCTTGATCCGAAAGGCAACATAGTGGAACAGTATACAAGTGCACCGGCCCAGCGCGCATTTTCCGGAATATTCGGCGACAAGGTCAGGGAGGTGCAGCTGCGCGACATCCTTGCCGCCATCGCCGCCGCGGCAGACGACCAGCGCATCGAACGCCTCGTGCTCATTCCGGACGGCATTGAAGGCGCAGGTATGGCCAGCCTGCGTGAAATCGGCACCGCGATCGACCAGTTCAGGCAAAGCGGCAAGGACGTCGTCGCCGTGTCCAACGGCATGACCCAGAACCAGTACTATCTCGCGGCGCATGCGGACCAGATCCTCATGCACCCGCAAGGCGCCGTGCTGCTCGAAGGTCTCGAGCGATATCGCAGCTACTACAAGGATCTGCTCGACCGCCTCGGCGTGGTCGTGCATCTGTTCCGCGTCGGCGAATACAAATCCGCCGCCGAGCCCTATGTGCGCAACGATTCCTCGCCGGAAGCCAAGGACGCGGACCTGTTCTGGATGAACGGTGTCTGGGGCGACTACCTGAACGACATCGCCACTTCGCGCAAACTCGATGCGACGCAACTTTCTGCGCAAATCCAGAATTATCCGGAATTGATCAAGGCTGCGGATGGCGACCTGGCCGAGCTTGCGCTCAAGCAGAAGCTGGTCGACCGCCTAGCCACGCGTGACGAGGCACGCACGTTGCTGATCGAAAAAGGCGTCAAGGATGACAAGACTTTCCGCCAGATCGACTTCCAGGACTATCTGCATCTGGTTGGTACCGAGTTGCCCGATGCGCGCCCGCTGGTGGCGGTGGTCGTCGCGGAAGGCGAGATCGTCGGCGGCGATCAGCCGCCCGGTACGGTCGGTGGCGAATCGACCTCGGCGCTGATCCGCGACGCGCGCGAGGATGACAAGATCAAGGCGCTGGTGCTGCGGGTGAATTCACCCGGCGGCGAAGTGTTCGCGTCGGAGTTGATCCGGCGCGAAGTCGAACTCACGCGGGCGGCAGGCAAACCGGTAGTCGTTTCGATGGGCGATGTCGCCGCGTCGGGCGGTTACTGGATTTCGATGAACGCGAATCGCATCTTCGCCGAGCCGACCACGATCACCGGCTCGATCGGCATCTTTGGCCTGATCGCGAACTTCCCCGATACGCTGCAGAAAATCGGCGTGCACACCGACGGTGTCGGCACGACGCCGTTCGCGGGCGCGTTCGATGTGCGCCGCGCGCTCGATCCGAAGATCGGCAGCGTGATCCAGGCGGTCATCGACAAGGGCTATCGCGATTTCATCGGCAACGTCGCCAAGGCACGCAACAAGACGCCCGAACAGATCGACGCGATCGCGCGCGGACGCGTGTGGAGCGGCGAGCAGGCCAGAGAACGCGGTTTGGTCGATGAGCTGGGTGGTCTCGGCGACGCCACCCTGGCTGCCGCAAAAGCCGCGAACCTTGGCGAAAACTACCGCGTGCGCTACGAGGAAAAACCGCTATCGGTATGGGAAAAACTTGCGCTGGATATCAACAGCGAGGCGCTGACAGGCATTGTCCGTGTCGCCATCCCCGAATTTGCGCGTGGCTGGCTCGCGCAGCCGGAGTTGCACAATGAGCTGGCGCTGCTGCGCAGCCTCGGCGGCAACAAACTCGGCGTGTTTGCTTATTGTTTCTGCGAGATTCGGTAGCTGCCGTTCAGTTGGCGATGCAAAAAAGCAAACTGACCGCAATCGCCGGGCCGCCCGGTAACTCATCGGGAACTCGCGGCGTCCGGTCGCTCCGCGATGCGCCTCAGCGCAGCGCGCGGTGGCCCGTCCTCAGCCGCCGGCATCCTCCAGTTTCTTGTCGGCGTCCCTGTTCTGCTTGTCCACAACGCCCTGCACGGCCTTGGCCTTGTCCAGCGCCTTGAGCTGCGTGTCGAACACGGTCTTTCCTGGAGGTTGTGGCGCCTGCGTCTGCGCTTGCGGTGGTGGCTTGTCGCTCGAGCACGCGCCGAGGGCCGAGCTGGCGATGATCAGTAAAAAGGCGATACGCATGGCACTCTCCCGCGACGGTGGGTAGAGTCTGCGCCGTGACCCGGGTGGCGGCAAGCGACTGGGCCGCATTATCGGACGAGAGGAAGCAAGATGACGACGAACCCCGCGCGCTGGCGTCTGGATGGCCAAACCTGCCTCGTCAGCGGTGCCAGCAAGGGCATCGGCCTGGCCTGCGCGCGCGAGCTGGCCGTACTCGGCGCTGATGTCCTGTTGATCGGGCGCGACGAGACGCATCTGGATCAGGCGCGCAGCGAACTTGCGGAAGAATTTCCGCAACGGGAATTCTTCTCGTTCGCGGCCGATGCAACGCAGCACGAGCAGCGTCTGGAAATCTTCGACTGGATTGCCGATCTCGACGTCGAACTGTCCCTGCTGGTGAACAATGTCGGCGGCAATGCGAGCAAGCCGGCGCTGGACTACAACGAGGACGAAGTGCGCGTCCTGATCGACACGAATGCGGTTTCCGCATTTGAATTGTGCCGTCTGGCCCACCCGCACCTGTGCGAGCACGCCAACGCAGCGATCGTGAATGTCGCATCGGTGTCGGGCCTCGTGCATGTGCGCACGGGAGCACCCTACGGCATGGCGAAAGCCGCCCTAGTCCAGCTCACCCGCAATCTGGCCTGCGAATGGGCTGCGGACGGCATCCGCGTCAACGCGGTCGCGCCGTGGTACATCCGCACCCAGAGGACCGAACCCGCTCTGGCCGACCCGGACTATCTGGATGAGGTACTCGCGCGCACGCCGATGGGGCGGATCGGTGAACCCGAAGAGGTGGCCGGCGCTGCCGCCTTCCTGTGCCTGCCGGCAGCCGCCTATATCACCGGCGAATGCATTGCCGTCGATGGCGGCTTCTTGCGTTACGGGTTTTGAGATGGCTGCACGCGGACGCAGTCGTCGCTTCAGGTTGCCGTATCTTGCGCCTTACGATTTCAAGGCGTTGCTCGAATTCTTTGCGCGCCGCGCGATCCCAGGTGTGGAACAGGTCGATGCGGACAGTTATTTCCGTCGGTTCGCCATCGACGGCATGAGTGGCAGCCTGCGCGTCAGCCATATCGCCGATGGCGATGCGCTGGCGCTCGCCGTTGAATTTCCGGACATGGCGTATTTGTCCGATATCCGCGCTCGCGTGCGGCGCATGTTCGATCTGGATGCTGACATGGCGACGATCCATGCGCGATTGGGACGCAAGGCGCCGCTGCGGGCGCTGGTGCGGCGGCATCCCGGCCAGCGCCTGCCCGGCGGCTGGGATGGTTTCGAGATCGCCGTGCGTGCCGTGCTCGGCCAGCAGATCAGCGTTGCTGCCGCGCGCACGCTCGCCGCGCGGCTGGTGCAACGCTTCGGCACCGAGACGCGCACGGCGCGAGGCGAAACCTTTCATTTGTTTCCGGCGCCACCTGATCTGGCCGAGGCCGATCTCGGCACGATCGGAGTCACCCGGGCGCGTGCGCAGACACTGCGCGGGCTGGCGCAGGCGCTGTGCGAGGGCCGGGTCGATTTCCGGCCGGATCAGGATCTGGAGCAATTTGTGCAAAGCTGGGTCCAGCTGCCCGGCATCGGCCCCTGGACTGCGCATTACATTGCGATGCGCGCACTCAGTCACGCCGATGCGTTTCCGGCGGCCGACCTGGTGTTGCGCAAGGCCGTATCGCGCGACGGCTTGCCGGTTTCGCCCGGGCAATTGCAGAGGATGGCCGAGACCTGGCGTCCCTGGCGAGCCTACGCGGTGCTACATTT
Source organism: Rudaea sp. (assembly GCA_031291055.1). Classification (GTDB taxonomy): domain Bacteria; phylum Pseudomonadota; class Gammaproteobacteria; order Xanthomonadales; family Rhodanobacteraceae; genus Rudaea. The sequence goes on from JARLJU010000089.1 coordinate 50,053, forward strand.
ATGGCGGAGCTCAAGCTGAAGCGTGCAGCATTGAGGCAGGCGCCGATGTACTACGACTATCTCGATACTCCGGTTGGACGACTCCTGCTTGCACTGGACGGACAGGGTCTGCGGCACATCGATTTCGAGAGCGGCCGCCATCCGGCCGTGATTGGCGCCGATTGGGAACGCGGTCCCGGCGCGCTGCACGAAGCGCGCGCGCAGCTCAAGGCATACTTTGCCGGGCGCCTGACCGTATTCGATTTGCCGCTGGCGCCGCAAGGCACGCCATTCCAGCAGCAGGTCTGGCTGGAATTGCTGCGTATTCCGTACGCTACGACGATCAACTATGGCGAACTGGCGCGACGGCTGGGCGACGTCAAGGCCAGTCGCGCGGTGGGTTCGGCAAACGGGCGCAATCCGTTGCCGATCGTGGTGCCCTGTCATCGCGTGATCGGCGCCGACGGCAGCCTGACCGGTTTCGGCGGCGGCCTGCCGGTGAAACGCTTCCTGCTCGACCATGAGCAGCGCAATTCCACTTTTACACTATCGTCCTGAAGCGTCTAGCAGCCATCGAGTTCGGCATCCAGTTCATCCTGCCGGGGCTGCAGCACGGCTTGTTCGTCCTTGAACGCGCGCCGCAGCTTTTCGTGGATCTGATCGCGCTGGTTCTGCAGGTATTCGCAGGTTTGTTCGCGCGTGGCCCGTTCGCACTGATCCTGGATCGCGACGTAGTCACCGGCGACAGCTGCCTGGGGCGAGGTATTGACTGGAATCTTGCGCAGGCCAGGTGCGGATACGCCGATGTTGTTCTGGCCGCCGTACGCCGATGCCAGGCTCTGGCCGGGAATACCGAGTATGCCGGCGGGTACCATGCGCGGCTGGGTGACGCCGTCGCGGCTTGCATACTGGGTGCCGTCTTCCGGGCGCGTGCACATCCACAGCGGCGGCAGCTGGGCGACCGGTGATGAATCGGCAGCCGGTTTTGTCGAGGGTGCGGACACATTCAGGCCGACGGGCGCAGCTGCGCTGTCCTCGCCTGGCGCGGAAGGGGCCGGTGGCTCGGCCACGTGAATCATTGCTTCGGTATCGCCAGCCGCGCAATGCTGATCCTGGAACGCGATGCTGCCTTGTGGACTAGTGCATTTGTAAACATCGCCCGCATTCGCAGTGCAAGCGGCCATTGCGGCCAGCAGCGGCAAAACTATGGTTGGTCGTGACGTCATGGAAACGTTCCTTGTACGGTCATTCTAGCGCGCCCACTTGCCGCACGCCTGAACGGCTGCGATGCTTCAATTCCCCGGAGAGCACAACGATGATCGATCTGTTCAGCGACACCAAGACCCGACCCACCCCCGCGATGCGCCAGGTTATGGCGAACGCGGAAGTCGGCGACGAGCGCGCGAATGAAGACCCCAGCGTCAACCGGCTGGTCGAGCGCTGTGCGCCGCTGCTCGGCAAGCAGGCCGCACTGTTCCTGCCCTCCGGCACGATGTGCAACGAGATCGCGCTCGCGGTGCATTGCAAACCGGGCGACGAGGTGATCTGCGACGCTACCTCGCACATCATCGGTTCCGAGGGCGGCGGACCGGCGGCGATCGCCGGCGTCATGCTCAATTCGATTGTCGGTGCGCGTGGCATCTACTCCGCCGTGCAGCTTCAGGAAAAAATCCATCCCGAATGGGCGCATGCGCCACGCCAACGCCTGGTCGAAGTCGAACAGACCTCGAACTTCGGCGGCGGCGCGATCTGGCCGCTATCCACTTTGCAGGAAGTGGCCGGCGTCGCGCATGCCGCTGGCCTGGCGACGCATATGGACGGGGCGCGCCTGCTCAATGCGTGCGTCGCCAGCGGAATTGCCGCCGCCGAGTACGCGCGCGGCTTCGATTCGGTGTGGATAGATTTTTCCAAGGGCCTGGGTGCGCCCGGTGGTGCCGTACTTGCGGGTACGCGGGATTTTGTCTACGAAGCCACGCGCCTGAAACTGCGCTGGGGCGGTGCGATGCGGCAAAGCGGAATCATCGCTGCGGCCTGCGAGTACGCGCTCGATCATCATGTCGCGCGTCTGGCGGACGACCATGCGAACGCGCAGCGTCTGGCCGAGGGTATCGCCGCGATCGAGGGGCTGAGTATCGATGTGTCCGCCGTCGAGACCAATCTGGTCTATTTCGATGTCGTTGCGACGAATTGGAATGCTGAAAAGCTGTGCAATGCATTGCTCGGACGCGGCGTGCGCATGTGGCCGGTGAACTCGCGCACGGTACGCGCGGTGACGCATCTGGATGTCGATCGCGCGGGTATCGATGAAGCGCTTGTGGTTCTGGACGGCATCGCGCTGTCGCGTTGACTGCTAGGCGAACAGCCGCGGCGCCTCGGGATGGGCAAGCCAGTCGTCCAGCTGCTCCGCTGCCTGGCTGCCGTAGAAAAGCTTGCTGCCCACGCGCACCGTCGGTACTGCGGAGACACCGATCGTCACGGCCGCTTCGGTATTGGCGCGCAGTTGCGTAGCCGTTTCGATGGCACCGATCGCCGCCTCGGTATCTGCCAGGCCGAGCGCGTGGCCGACTGGTTGCAGATCCGCGGCCAGATTGCCCGCCAGGCCATCACGCCACAGATGCGCAAAGATGGCCTCGGTCGCGGGCCAGTTCGCGCCGGCGGCGATGCACAGGCGCAAGGCTGCAAGCGAGTTGAAAGGGTAGGGCGATGGGAAACGCAGCGGTATGCCGAGCGTTTTCGCGCGCAATCTGACAAAGCCCGAGACGGAACCGCTGATGCTGAGCGCCACGGTTTCGTTTTCGCCGATCGTATTCGACAATGCGCGTGCGGCGATCGGCACGGGCGTCACCAGCAGGCGCGCGCGCCACTCGCGCATCTTCGCCAATTGAAGATACGAAAACGGGGAGGCGAAATCGAAATACCAAGAAGCTTGCATCGTGTCGTCCAGTGTACGGCGCGGCCGTCGTCCGGCGTTAAATTTTCGGTAATTCGCAGCATCGAGCCGACGAGCGGCGAAAGATCGTTCAGGCAGACCCACGTCCACTCCGGACCCAAGCCAGGAAGCGGCGGCAGGCGGCGTGCGACCAACGGCGAAACTCCCGTCCCTTCGATTCGACGTTGGGCCGACGTCAGCGTTGACGCCTGATTCCGACAGGCAGGTCCGCAATGCGCCGATACTCGGTGCCGGCGAAGCGATCCGGACGTGCCAGCCAGTCCTCGATCATGGGTGTAGCGTCATTGCTCCAGAACAGCTCGTCGCCGACGCGCAGCGTCGGCACGCCGAACACACGGGTGGCAATGGCCGCGTCGGTGTTCGCGCGCAGGCTTGTCTTGACTTCTGCGGCATTTATTGCATTTTCCACATTGTCGATATTCAGGGCGCGGGCGATCGCAGCCAGCTCCGCGGCATCCGCGCCGCTGCGGCCATCGCGCCAGAGATGGTTGAAGATTGCCTCGATCGACTCCCAACTCGTGCCAGCGGCGATGCACAGCCGCAGCGCGGCCAGCGGATTGAACGGATGCGCGGGTGGAAATCGCAACGCAATGCCTGCAGTCTCGGCCTGCCACTGCACGAAACGGTAGGTGAATTCGCGCCGTCCCGGAATTTCCGCAGGACCAAGGTTGCCGTTGTGCGCCAGCACGGCACCGAAAGCGATCGGCACCGGGGTGATATCAAGGCGCTCGCGCCATTGATGCACCTTGTGCAGCTGCAGATACGAGAACGGCGAGATGAAATCGAAGTACCACCGGGCGGCAGCCGTCGGCATGTCAGTGCAGGCTTTTGAACGTCTCCGGGTCGAAGGCATCGACCGCGACGACTTCGTTGCGCGCGGCGTCGGCGTCGCGCAGCCATTGATATTCTTCCGCGCTGATGATGCCGGCCTTGCGACCCATCTCGTCGAGCATGGAGCCGGGCGCGCGATCGAGTTTGCCGGCACGTACCGCGTCGCGCAGTTTGGTTTCGACGGGAAGCGCTCGCACCGCCTTGGCCAGCGCGGCTTCGAGTGCGCCGAGCCCGACTTCGCCCGGCGGCGGCACGAAGATGTCGGTGGTCAGATTGATGCGCGCTTCGCGGTCTTCGAGAATATCGCGCGCAACGCGCGCGCCGAGCTTGTCCGACGGCGGACGGAAGCGCGCGCCGAGCGGAAAGATCGCCCACGCCAGCAGCCATGCCGCCGGTCGAGCGGGCAGGTTTTCCAGCACGCCGAGCAAGGCTTCCTGAATGCGATACAGACACAGCTCCACGCTCCAGCGCACGAGATTGTAGTTCGCGGTGGTCTTGCTTTCATCGTGATAGCGCTTGAGTGCGCACGAGGCCAGGTACATGTAGGCAAGCGCATCGGCAAGACGGCCCGAAATCTTCTCGCGTCGTTTCAGTGAGCCGCCGAGCGTGCCCATGGCCACGTCGGACAGCAATTCGAACGCCGCGGAGAAACGCGAAAGATGCTGGTAATAGCGCCGGGTGTCCTCGGTACGGGGCGCGGCGGCGAGCCGGCTGCCGGTCCATGCCAGCAGTTTTGCACGGGTGGCGTTGCGCACCAGCAGGTTCACGTGGCCGAAAATCGCCTGGTCGAATTTCTTCAGATCGTCGTTGGCGATTGCATCGATCTCGTGTTGCACGAAGGGGTGGCAGCGGATCGCGCCCTGTCCGTAGATGATCATCGAGCGCGTGAGAATGTTTGCGCCCTCCACGGTGATGCCGATCGGCACCGCGTCCCAGGCGCGCGCCAGCGAGTTGCGCGGACCTTTCTGGATTGCCGCGCCGGCGCGGATGTCCATGGCATCAGTGACGATTTCGCGCATGCCTTCGGTCAGGTAGGCTTTGGCGATGGCCGACAGCACTGCGGGCTTTTCGCCGGCATCGAGCGCGCCACAGGTGAGCGTGCGCGTGGCCGTCATCATGTAGGTCTTGCCGGCGATGCGCGCCAGCGGTTCCTCGATGCCTTCGAAGCGGCCGATCGGCGTGTCGAACTGCTCGCGCACGGTCGCGTAGGCGCCGCTGATGCGCGTCATCATCTGCGCCGCGCCGACGCTCAGGGCCGGCAGCGAGATCGAGCGTCCCGCAGCCAGGCTTTCCATCAGCATGCGCCAGCCGTGGCCGATGCCCTCGCGGCCGCCGATGACGCAATCCAGCGGCGCAAACACGTCCCTGCCGACAATGGGGCCATTCATGAACGGCACGCCCATCGGGTCGTGACGCTGGCCGATTTCCACGCCGTCCAGATCGCGCGAGATGAGTGCGCAGGAAATGCCGAGATCCTCGACGTCGCCGAGCAGGTGATCCGGATCCTTGATGCGGAATGCGAGGCCGATGAGCGTGGCGACCGGCGCCAGCGTGATGTAGCGCTTCTTCCAGTTCAGGCGCAGACCTAGAATTTGTTTTCCATCGACGACGCGCTTCTCGACGATGCCTTCGGATTGCGTCGCCGCGGCATCTGAACCGGCTTCCGGACCGGTCAGCCCGAAGCAGGGAATTTCGTCGCCCTTGGCCAGGCGCGGCAGATAGTATTTTTTCTGTTCGTCAGTGCCGTAGTGCAGCAACAGCTCGCCGGGACCCAGCGAATTCGGCACCATCACCGTAACGGCAGCCGCGACGGAGCGCGAGGAAATGCGCGTGACCACGCGTGAATGCGCAATTGCCGAGAATCCGTGGCCACCATATTCCTTCGGGATGATCATGCCGAAGAAGCCATTGGTGCGCAGGAACACCCAGATGCTGGTCGGCAGATCGCGCAGCTGGTTGATCTGCCAGTCGTCCAGGCGCGTGCACAATTCCTGCACAGGGCCGTCCATGAATGCCTGCTCGTCGGCGGTGAGTCCTTGTGGCGTGAAAGAAAGCAACTTTTCCCATTGTGGACGACCGGAAAAAAGCTCGGCATCCCACCAGACCGTCCCGGCTTCCAGCGCGATGCGCTCGGTTTCACCCAGGCGTGGAAGCACCGGCGTCATCACCCTCATCGCGAAACGCGAGATCAGCGAGCGTCGCAGCGGCGGCACACCGAAGATAAGTGCGAGCAAGGCCAGCACGACAACGGTGCTTTCGAAAAGCAGCGGCGACGCGATGCCAACGATGCGCCAACCGATCAACCAGACGCCCGCAGCGCCGACCCAGGCAAGAAAACCGTAGCCGAGAAACAACAGTGCGCTGAGGAAGATCAGCGCCAGAATGAACGTGACCAGCATGGACGCACCCGGAGTCATCACGGCGGTGTGGCTATCATCCGTCGCAGCCGCGAAAAAGCAATGGACTTACTCGGCTTTCTTGAGGTCTTCCTTGTTCCAGTTGAACTCGACGAAAATCAGACTGGGAGCGCCAGTGCTATCGAAACGGACGCGACAGTCATAGGTTTGCTTGTATTCGGTCGACAGGCCTTTGTCGAAAATCGCGGTAGAACTCAGTACCACGGTATCCGCCGCTTCGGTTTTTACGTGCCTGGCCAGATCGCCGATGTCGATTTCGTAGGATTTTCCCGCCAGCTTCTTGGCAATTTCGGCATTGCAGGCGGCGGCGGCCTGATCATTGCGGCCATTGCCGCAACCGCCGGCCAATAATCCCATGGCAAGCACCAGGGCGATGCGCGCGTGCATGTTTTCCCTCCTCTAATGCAACCGCCGCAGAATTCTTTGGGCTGCTGAGCGAGCGGTTTGTTCGGCTGAAACTATAGCAGTTTCCCGACGCGGCACTAGGCCTGCGTCACGCAGGCCCATGAACGGGCGATCGCCGTCGGCGCCGACATTGTATACATTGCCCACATTGTGAATGCATGTTGCCGCCGGGTTTCGTTTCTGGATCGATCCGCGCACGCGTCGCTGCGCGAGGCGGGACGGATGCTGCACTGCAAAATGTAAAGTGCGTCGCGGGGGCTTGCCGGCCGCCGTTCCCTGTCCTAGGATGCGCTCCGGACAGAAATCGTCAGGAAATCGTCAGGAAAGCATTTCGGAGTTGCAATGCGGGGTGGGGGCGGGGTCGGGATGTGGGGTGCGGTTGGGGTGTGTTGATGGGGATCGGGTAATCCGGGAGAACCGCCCCGGATTACCCGAGTTTATCGGTCAACGCCGTCTGCAATGGACGGACTCAGACGCAATATCCCAGCATAAATTCTCCGTATCGAACCGCATCGCTGCCGACTATTTTGCGATGCCTCGCTGATCTCGCCGTCGCCCCTGGCGACGGTGGTCAGGGAGGTTTCTATGTTCACTGAACCGGTACGGGGTATTCCATGGGCTTGCTAAAGAACAGTCGTATGAAACCGCTGGCCGGCGCCTTGGCGCTGAGCTTGCTTTCGGGACTTGCTGACCCCGCATCCGCGGCGAACGATCCAGGCATGAGCGCAGCTCGCATGGTGGCCATTGCGTTCGCGGGAGACTACACCGGCCAGGAAACGAACAGCCTGCACGGTTCGAGCCATCTCTCGTTGCCCGGCGATGGTCAGGCACGCTACACCGTCGTGCTCAAAGACAGTCCCCTGGCGTCATATCAGGGCGAACCGATCAAACTGCGGAGCGGCAGCCGGACGTTCGACGTCGCGCCGCGGACAGCGCGGGGGCGCATTGATGTGACATCGGCAGCGGCTAATTCTTACGTGTCGATGCTGCAGCAGAAGCAGCAGGACTTCGTCAACAGCATTTCTGCACAGCTCGCTCGGCAGATCGATCCCGAAATGCAGTTCCAGCATGCGATCAATGCAGTAGTGCTGGATCTGACCGAAGCCGAAGCAGAGCAACTGCGTCAGCGCGACGACGTGCTGATGCTGGACAGGGAGCATTTCGAGGAACTGCTGACCGACCGCGGCCCGAGCTTCATTGGCGCGGACCAGATCTGGAACGGCTTCGCGACAGGCGGCGCGATGTCGAAGGGCGAAGGCGTCGTGATCGGCGAACTCGATACCGGCATCGCCTGGGACAGTCCGTCATTCGCGGGCACCGGTCCGATCGACGGATACGTGCATGTCAATCCGCTCGGCTCCGGTAATTTCCTGGGCACCTGCAAGACCGGCGGTGTCGATGCCGGGCGCTGCAACAACAAGCTCGTCGGCATGTACAGCTACGTGACTGGCGTCACCAGTGCGGCCGACGATGAGGGTCATGGTTCGCATACGGCGAGTACGGTCGCCGGCAACCAGCGTCCTGCGAGCTACATCGGCGGCACGTTCACGATTTCCGGCGTAGCGCCGCATGCCAATGTCATTGCCTACAAGGTCTGTGCGGCCGGCAACGGCGCAACCTGCGCCAGTACCGCGTCAACATCGGCGGCGAATCAGGCAGTGGCAGACGGTATCGTCGACGCGATCAACTTCTCGATCGGCGGCGGCACCGATCCGTGGAACGATGCGACCTCACTGGCCTTCCTCGGCGCGGTGAATGCGGGCATCTTCGTCGCCACCGCCGGCGGCAACGACGGCCCGGTCGCATCGAGCATCAGTCACATCGAGCCGTGGACAGTAACCGCCGCGGCCTCGTCCGAGGATCGCGTCATCGGCTTTCCGTTCAATCTGACGGGCCCGGGTTCGCCGCCGGCCAATACGCAGAATCTGGCCCTGCGGCCGGCATCCGCGCCGTTGCCGACGGCGGATCTGGTGAACGTACCGCTCATCCAGAGCCCGACCTTTGCCGATGGCAGCAATGATGGCTGCGCAGCTTATCCAGCCGGTACCTTCCTGCAGGGAGCGACGCCGGCAATTGCGGTGCTGAATCTGAACCAGAACGCGAGCAATTGTGGCAGCGGCGTACGCAAGACCAACGCGACCAATGCCGGTGCCATCGGCGTCATCTACGTCGACCCGGCGTACATCAATCTCGGCGCCAGCGGCAATGCCTGGTCAATGCTGCTGTCCGACTGGAACAACGTGTACACCCAGATCCAGACCAATCCGGCGGCCGCGACCGCGTCGATTTCCGCGACAGGTGGCAAGTTCCCCGGCACCGGCGATGTCATCGCCGACTTCAGTTCGCGTGGTCCGAATGTCGGCATCGGCGGGCAATTGATCGTCAAGCCGGAGATTTCGGCGCCGGGCGTCGACATCCTCGCCGCCTATGCATCCAAGACCAGCGCCAGTGCGAGTACGCCGAATCTGCCGCAGGATGCAACGCGCGTGCTGCTGGAAAACGGCACCTCGATGGCAACCCCCCACATCGCCGGTTCGGGCCTGCTGCTGCGTTCGCTGCATCCGACCTGGACCCCTGTGCAGATTCGTTCGGCGCTGATGCTCAATGCCAGGCTGACCGGCCTGGTGAAAGCCGACAATAGCCCGAGCGACATCTTCGACCGTGGCTCCGGCCGTGTGGACCTGGCGGCCGCGGCACAGACCGGGCTGGTCATGGACGAGACGTATGCCAACTTCACGGCGGCGAATCCGGCCACGGGGGGCAAGATTGCCACGCTCAACTTGCCGAGCATGGCGGAAGGCAATTGTGTTTCGTCCTGCGCCTTTGCGCGCACCATGAGGAGTGCCATCGCCCACGGCAAGCCTGCGGTGAAATGGACGCTTGCGGTTTCAGGCATGCCTAGCGGCAGCACGACAGTGTCGCCGGCAAGCTTTACTGTCACTTCCAACGGCAGCGCCAGCTTCACCGTCACGGTTGATGCGACCAAGCTGCCGGATGGCGCAATTTCACAGGGCCTGCTGACGCTGACGCCATCCGATGCGACGATTCCGACCGAGCACATGCCGATCGCCGTGAAGAAAGCCGCGCCGGCCATCACGGTGGCACCGACGTCGCTTGCCGCGACGCAGATGCCGAACACGACGTCGACGCAGACGATCGCGATCAAGAATGTCGGCAATCCAACCTTGAACTGGAGCCTGTTCACGGCAGGGCAAAACAAGACGGTGATTCCGCTCAACATCACCCCGGCGACCAGTGGTTACCAGGCCGGTTACTACACAGGCGTCACCACCGGACCAGGGTATTACGACGCGGAGAATTTCGACCTTGCCGACCAGACCACGATTACGGCGATCAAGGCCAACGGCTTCGCACTGCCTTCGGGCGGATTGACCACGGCCAACACAACGCAGATCACGTTCAGTGTCTACGCAGACGCCAGCAACAAACCAGCGGGTGCGCCGGGGTTCACGACCGGTGCGCTGGCGACGGCTCCCTTGTGGACCTACTCTTCAGTGCTGACGGGCCCAGCAATCACCTTCACCGGCGGCGGCAGTGTGTTCGGTGTGGATCTGACGGCGAGCGGCGTACCGCCGCTGGCGCTGCCGGCCGGCCGCTATTGGCTGGTGGCTTTCCCGACGATCATCGGAACCGGTGCCCAGACGGCGGCAAATCCGCTGTGGGCGTGGTTCTACAACAACACTGCCGCGCAGGTTGGCAATCGCCCCGTGGCGGTCCGCTCGAATGGAACTGCGTGGACTACGGTTACCACGTCAGGCGTGAACCATCTGTCCGCCTACATCGCAGGTACCGCGCCGTGCAAGATGCCGGCTTGGGCCAGCTACACGCCGAATCCGACCTCGGGATCGCTTGGTTACAACGTTCAATCGACGGTTACGGTCAAGTTCGATTCGACCGGTCTTGCCGCTGGAACCTATATCGGAGAAGCCTGCTTCGCCTCGAACGACCCGGCTACGCCACAGGCAGTCGTCGCGCTCAGCCTGACTGTGTCCGGATCGCCCACGGCAAGCAATGCCAATGCGACTCCCGCCAGCGTGTCCACGAATGGCACGACGCTGTTGACTGTGCAAGTGGCTCCGGGAGCGAATCCCGTCAGCACCGGCGTCCAGGTGCGCGCCAACCTCAGCTCGATCGGCGGCAGTGCCTCGCAGCCGATGGTTGACGACGGCACCAACGGCGATGCGACGGCGGGTGATGGTATCTACTCGTACGCGGCAACGATTCCCGGCAGTGTCGTCTCTGGCAGCAAGACCTTGCCGATATCCGTGACCGACGCCCAAGGGCGTTCGACGTCCGCCGGCATCGCGCTCAGCGTCGGTCAGCAGACCGCTCTTGGCGCAAGCGCATCGGCTACGCCGTCGACCGTACTTGCAGGGGCCGCGACGCATCTGGTGGTGACGGTCACGCCGGGCACCAACCCGGCCAGTACCGGCACCCAGGTCAAAGCCGATCTGAGCAGTATTGGCGGAAGTGCGAGTCAGGCATTCGTCGATGACGGCAGCGGCGCGTCGTTCTCGTTCGACGCAACGGTCAATGCCGCGACCTCGTCTGGGGCAAAGTTGCTTTCGGTGACGGTCACCGATGCGCAGAGCCGCAGTGCGAGTGCAGCAATCGGCCTTGCCGTGCCTTCGAAGACGAGCCAGCCGCTCAGCGGCAGTGGCGTGGCGGCGCCGGCGAGCCTGCACGCAGGCGATGCGACAACGCTGATTGTAGTGGTCACGCCGGCGACGAGTCCGGCGAGCACAGGCATCACCGTGGCCACCAACCTGTCGGCGATCGGCGGCAGCACGACTCAGCCGCTGTACGACGACGGCACGCACGGTGACGCCGTCGCGGGTGACGGCGTGTATTCGCTTGCCACGAACATCGGCGCAGGCACCAGCGTGGGCAGCAAGACCTTGCCAGTATCGATCGCAGACGCGCAAACGCGCACGGCATCGATCTCGATTGGCCTGAGCATTGCCGCTTCGGCCACGGGCATGAGCGCAAGCGGCGGTTCGGCGAACCCGTCCACGCTCGACATCGGCAGCAGCACGGTGCTGACGGCGACGATCGCTCCCGGCACGAATCCGGCCAGTACCGGGGTGAGTGCAAGCGCTGACCTGTCATCGATCGGCGGCAGCGCGTCGCAGCAGTTCTACGATGACGGCACTCATGGCGACGCAACGGCCGGTGACGGCGTGTACTCGTACCAGACGACCATTGCCCCGGGCACCGCGCCCGGCAGCAAGGCGATCACGGTCACTGCAAGCGACGCCCAATCACGCACGTCTTCGACCGGCATCGGCTTGACCGTTGCAACTCCGACGGCTCCCGCCGCGAGCAACGCCACTGCCTCGCCTGCAGTGGTTCCCGCCGGCGCGACGACGCACCTGTCTGTCCAGGTCGCTGGCGGCACGCATCCGAGCAGTTCGAGCATCGCGGTCGTAGCGGATCTCACCAGCATCGGCGGCGACGGCTCGCAGGCGTTTGCCGACCAGGGCGATGGTACGTTTGCGTTCGATGCGACACTTGATGCCGGCACCTCGCCGGGCGTCAAACTGCTGGCGGTCACGATAAGCGATGGCGAGGGCCGCACGGCCGCCGCCACGATCGGCCTGAGCGTGCCGACTCCAGGTTCGCCGGCGGGTGCGGGAATTGCGTCACCGGCTTCGGTCGTTCCCGGCAACTCGGCGCTGCTGATCGTTGCGGTGACCCCAGGCTCGAATCCGGCCTCGACCGGCCTGACCGTCAGCGTCGATCTGAGCAGCATCGGCGGCAGTGCGACGCAGCAGTTCTACGATGACGGTACGAATGGCGACGAGACGGCCGGTGATGGCTTGTTCTCGTTCGAGGCGACGGTCGATGCAGCAACGCCTATCAACGCTTCACTGAACCTGCCGGCGACGATCACGGATGATCAGTCGCGCAGCGGCAGTGCCATGATCCTGCTTAAAACGCTGTCCGACCGGCTCTTCTTCGACGGCTTTGATGGACCTTGACGGGTAGTTCGGCGAACCGAAGCCGAACGCGACTTTAAGGGCGCCGCAAGGCGCCCTTCTTTTGCCCGGAACAATCCCGATCAACGAGTTTGGAAAGCGCGCCGCGAGGCGCCGCGGGCCCATCAGTAGCGGGGTATGCCGGCATCGATCTCGCGCGACCAGGCATCGATGCCGCCGTCGACGTTGTAGACCTTGCGGAAGCCCAGGCTGCGAAAATGCTCGGCGGCACGCGCACTGCGTCCACCGCTATGACAGAGGAAGGCGAGCGCGGTGTCCTTGGGCAGGGCGGCCGCCAGCGCCTCGACGCCGTCATCGAGTGTGCGGAATGGTTGCGTCAAGGCCGCCTGCGCGCGTTCCTCGGGCGGACGCACGTCGATCACGGTGACCGAGCCGGCATCCAGGCGCGATTTCAGTTCACGCACCGACAGCGGTTTTACCGCGGCCGGCGCATTCGGGTTGTCGATGGCCAGACCGGCGCCCTGCGCGGTCTCGACCCAGTCGATGCGGATGCCGCGGGCGCGCTGCGCGGTACCCAGGTCCATGAAGATGGTGATCCCGTTCGCTTCGCTGCGGATCGAATGATCGTCGGCCGCGGCCAGATGAAACTGCGCCTGGTGACGCGCATCGATCGCCAGATGCAGGTCCAGACCCGGCTCGGCATCGGCGAGCGCGTCACGGATCGCGCCGGCTGCCGTGTCGCTGATCGTGATCTGCGGCGGTGTGCGATCGGGCTGCGGCAGGCCGAATAATTCCTGCAATTGTCCACTGGTATACATCGACTGCACGATATCGGCGCCGCCGATCAACTCGCCCCTGACATACAACTGCGGGATCGTCGGCCAGTTGCCGTAGACCTTGATGCCTTCGCGGATCTCGGCGTCTTCGAGCACGTCGACGCTGGCATAGTCCGGCAGCAGTTCGTTGAGCACGCCGACGGTGGCGGCGGAAAAGCCGCAGCGCGGCGTCTGCGGATTGCCCTTCATGAACAAGACTATGGGATTCTGCTGCAGCAGGGTTTCAATGCGGTTGCGGGTTTCAGTGGATAGACTCATAGCGGATTGTGCGGCGTGGTCGGAGGAGAAGATGATATCCGACATGCGGGCCTGAGCCGGAATCTCAATCCCGCGCCTCGCCGATCCGTCTGTCACGCGCGGCTGCGCTGTCGCTATGCGGCGGCAGGCAATGCCGGCGAGGCAAGTGCCTGGGTGAGGCCCAGCCGCCGTTGTTGCCCGGTCCAGTGCAGCAGTTCGAGGGTGCCGTCCATGTGTTCGACCAGGGCGGTGCAATGTTCGACCCAGTCGCCATCGTTGAGGTAGAGCACGCCGGTGTGATTCTCGATGCGTCCATAGTGGATATGGCCGCAGATGTGGCCGTCGAAACCGTCGTCGCGGGCCGCGCTGGCGACGCGGGTCTCGAACTCGCGGATGAAGCGCCGTGCGGCGGCGATCCGCAGCTTGATCGCGATCGACAGTGGCCGATAGCGCAGGCCCAGACGTCTGAGCAACGAATTGACACGCCGATTCGCCGTGCAGACGAATCCTTGCAGGAAATCGCCGACGCGCATCAGCCACACCGGCGCACGATGGCCCGAATCGAATTCGTCGCCGTGACTGACGCGATAGCGGCGACCGTCGGCGCCGACGTGGACGGCCTCAAGCGCGATGTCGATGCCGGCAAAGCGCTGCCCGGCAAACCGACGCAGTGCGGCATCGTGATTCCCGGGGATATAGGTCACGTGCGTGCCGCGCGCGGCGATGGCGAAGAATTCCGCAAGCACGGCACCGTGATCGCCATGCCACCACGGGCGTCGTTCGAGGTTTTCCAGATCGATGATGTCGCCGACCAGGTAGAGCCTTTCGCATGTCGACGCGCGCAGGAAGTCGAGCAGGTACGCGGCCTGGCAGTCGCGCAGGCCCAGATGGATGTCCGAGATGAAGATGCTGCGAAAGCGCTGTCGCGACATGGCCGCGGCTCCGTTGTCAGCCCGGCGCAGCATATGCCAAAAGTATAAAAATACGGTTGCGGGAAAACGTCAGGGCGATGACAGTGCGGCCTGCGCCTGCGGCAGCACCAGCTCGGTCCAGCGCCGGTACATCGCGGCGGAGGGGTGCAGGCCGTCCGCAGTCAGCATCTCGGCGTGGTCACTGCCGTCGCGCGAAGCCGGCGTGACATCGGCATAGCGGACATGCAGCGTTTTTGCAATTTGTGCATTTGCCGCATTGTACGCATCGATTTCTCGCGCGATCCGTGCGCCGTCGCGGCCACTGGCGCGACCAAAGGCCGTCACGCCCCAGTCGGGAATCGAGACCACGATCACGCGCTGCGGCCGCTTGCCGGCCAGTTCGATCGCGCGTTCCAGCAGTCCGCGGAATTCGTTGCGGTAATTCTCCAGGTCCCGGCCCCGGTACTGGTTGTTCACGCCGATCAGCAGGCTGACCAGCGCGTACGGCGGATGCAATGACCCCGCATCCATCGCGGCGGAAAGCTCATCGGTCGTCCAGCCCGTGCGGGCGATGATTTGAGGCTGCGCGAGCGCGACGCCATGAGCATGCAGCAAGGCGACAAGTTGTACCGGCCAGCGTGCCTCCTCGGCTACGCCCTCGCCAATGGTGTAGGAATCGCCAAGCGCGAGGAATCCATCGTGGTCGAAGCTTTGCGCCATGCCGGCAGCCAGGACCGCCGGAACGATCGCGGCGGCCAGATCAAGCCACATGCCGATCCGGGATGCCGGTCACGGCCATCCGTTCCAGCACGCGTTCGATGCGCGCGAATACCTCGCGCAGTTGCGCGGCCTGCGGCAGCAGGGTGATGCGGAAATGATTGCGCGCGGAGAAATTGAAACCCGAACCGGGCACGACGAGAACGCTTTCCTGCTCGCGCAGATTCAATGCGAATGTCTGATCGTCAAAACCGGGCAATAGCGCCGGCCGCACGCCCGGGAACGCATACAGCGCGCCCTGCGGTGCGACCAGATCCAGGAAGCGGCTTTGTGCACATGACTCGACGATCGCGCGCCGCGCTTCGTGCAGACGTCCACCCGGCGCCGTCAGTTGGGCGATCGTTGCCGCACCTTCCAGCGACGGCGCTATCGCCCACTGGCCGGGCACGTTCGCACACAGGCGCAGTGAAGCGAGCAAATCCAGGCCGTGCACGAGTTCGGTGAGCACCGCCGGCGCGCCGGTCAGCGACAGCCAGCCGACACGGTAACCGCAGGCACGCTGGACCTTGGACAAGCCGTCGAACGTGAGACAGGGCACATCCTGCGCGAGTTGCGCCAGTGGCACGAATTCCGCGTCGTCGTAGACGATCTCGTCGTAGATTTCATCGGAAAGCAGCAATAGGCCATGGCGGTCGGCGATGCGCACCAGCGCTTGCAGCAGCTCACGCGGGTACACCGCACCGGTCGGATTGTTCGGATTGATGACGACCAGGGCGCGCGTCCGCGCTGTGATCAGCGCCTCGATCTGGTCGGGGTCGGGCAAGTGCGCGCGCGTGGCGGGGCACGGATAATAGACCGGGCTGCCGCCGTTGAGCGTCGTCGCCGCACTCCACAGCGGATAGTCAGGGCTGGGCAGCAGCACTTCGTCGCCATCATTGAGCAGCGCGCGCAAGGCAAGATCGATCAGCTCGCTGACGCCATTGCCGATGAAGATATGCTCGGGAATCGCATTGACCACGCCATGAGCGTGCTGCTGCATCGCGATCGTTGCGCGCGCCGACTCGAGACCCTTCTGATGGCAGTACGCCTCGCTGCGGGCAAGGTTGCGCTCGATCGCCGCGCGAACGTGTTCGGGCACGCTGAAGCCGAAAAGTCCGGGGTTGCCGATATTGAGCTTGACGATCTCGTGGCCCTTGGCTTCCAGTTCCAGCGCGCGCTGCGCCAGTTCGCCGCGGATTTCATAGCGGACGTTGTCGAGCCGGGTGCTGGTACGCACCGGGTGCATGGTGGGAACTGGCGGCATGGGGCAGGCCGTAGCGCTATTGTTGTAATGCAGCATGCTAGCGGAAAAGCGCGCAAAATCAAGCGCGGCGCGGGGTCCGCGTGCGACAATGGCCAAAATGCACAAAACCCAATCCGATGACGAACAACGGCGGCTGCAGGCGATCGGCTGGCGCGCGAACACGGCGGCAATCGTGGTACCGCCCGAGCGCCGGCTTGCACGGGTGATTGCCCAGCACCGCAATGGCTACCGGCTGCACGATGGCGTGAACGAATTCGGGGCGCAACCGGCACCGCGATTCCTGCGCCGCAGCGCCGATGCGGAGTCGCGCCCGGCGGTCGGTGATTTCGTTCTCGTCGCGGCCGGAGCGCCGCCATCGATCGAACAGGTGCTGCCGCGGCGAACGGTCCTGAGCCGCGCCGCCGCCGGCGAGCGCCATGTACGCCAGCTGATAGCCACCAATATCGACACCGTCTTCGTGCTGATGGGCCTGGATGGCGACTTCAACCCGCGTCGCATTGAACGCTACATCGTGCTGATCCAGGGCAGCGGTGCGTTACCTGTCGTGGTACTCACAAAAATCGACAAGGTCGATGCAGCCACATCCGCCCAGGCGGTGGCCGAATTG
Organism: Rudaea sp.; assembly: GCA_031291055.1. Lineage (GTDB taxonomy): Bacteria > Pseudomonadota > Gammaproteobacteria > Xanthomonadales > Rhodanobacteraceae > Rudaea. The sequence continues at coordinate 67,206 of JARLJU010000089.1, forward strand.
CGCGCGGCCCTGCCTGGGATCGAGCTGCATGCGGTCAATGCCAAGGATTCGGCCAGTATTGCGCCATTGCTCGCGCATCTCGGCATCGGCGCCACCGCGGTTCTGGTCGGCTCGTCCGGTGCGGGCAAATCCACGCTCACCAATACCTTGCTCGGCGTCGAACGCCAGGCGACCGCGGCAGTGCGCACGACCGACAGTCGCGGCCGCCACACCACGACGCATCGGGCACTGATCCAGTTGCCCGGCGGCGCCTGCCTGATCGATACACCCGGCATGCGCGAGCTCAAGCTCACCGGCGACGAGGATCTGGGCGCCGCCAGTTTCACCGACATCGAGGCCCTGGCGCTGGAATGCCGTTTTGGCGATTGCGGCCATGGCAACGAACCCGACTGCGCCGTGCGCGCGGCGCTGGAATCCGGTGCTCTGGATCCCAGCCGCTGGCAGGGCTATTCCAAACTGCGCGAAGAACTGGCCGCTGCCAGCGATGCGGTGGAAGCGCAGCTCAAGCGCAAGACGCATGCGCGGATAGCCAACAAGGCACTGGGCAAGCGCTTGATCGACAAATACGGGCAGCGCTGAGTTTGACTACGGCAGACCAAAAAACCCGCGACGCCCAGGGGCGCCTTGCCGGCCTCGGTCCGGCGGCAATCCAACTGGTGACCGCTGGCAGCGCGGCTTTGCAGCGACAGAACGCGGCGGCAGCGGAACAGTCGCTGCGCGCAGCTCTGGTCCAGGCACCGGAGAATGCCGAAATCCTGCGCCTGCTGGCGATCGCGCTGCGCCTGCAGAATCGCAACGCCGAAGCGCTGGATCTTTTGCGCCGTGCCGTGATGCAGCGTCCGCAGGATGCGCTGATCCAGAACGGTCTGGGCACGGCGCTGGATGCCTGCGGCGAGGGCGACGCGGCGATCGCGGCATTTCATCGCGCTTGCGAGCTGGCACCGCAAGCCGCGCAGTTATGGTCGAATCTGGGCAAGACCCTGAGTGATCTCGGCCGTTTCGAAGAAGCCCTGCCCGTGCTAGAACGCGCGGTGCAGTTGTCCGATCACGCCACGACCCATCTGCGCCTGGCGTATGCGTTGCGCGTACTTGGTCAGACCGATATGGCGGCCGTGCGCTATCGCGAATTGATAGCGCGCAATCCGGCCAACGGTGCGGCCTGGCTGGGACTGGCGAGCCTGAAGACGCGACCGTTGGCGGCAGCGGACATTGCGACCATGCAGGCCGCGCTGGATTCGTCGCAACTGAGTGGTGATGACCGCATCTCGATAGGTTTTGCGCTGGCCAAGGCGCTCGAGGATCACGCGCAATACGCGCCGGCTTTCGCCGCACTGGAAACTGCGAACGCGCTGACCCGGCACATTCGCCCGTGGGACTCCGCCGCATTCAGCGCACTTGTCGACGCGATTCTCGCCGCGTTCACGCCAGCGCCCGCCGGCGCCGCATCGAGACAAGGTGAAGAGGTGATCTTCATTGTCAGCCTGCCGCGGGCCGGGTCTAGCCTGACCGAACAGATCCTCGCCTCGCATGCGCAGGTGAAGGGTGCGGGCGAACTCGACGATATGACCGCTGTCATCGTTGCCGAATCGCAACGCCGCAACATGCCGTTTCCGCAATGGGTCGCGACGACCGGCGCACAAGACTGGCAACGCCTTGGACAGCACTATCTTGAACGCACGCAACGCTGGCACCGGCCGGGCATGCGCTTTACCGACAAGCTGCCGGGCAATTGGCTGCGCGTCGGCGCGGCATTGGCGATGCTGCCGGGCGCGCGCGTGATCGATTGCCGGCGCGATCCGCTGGAAACCTGCTTCTCGTGTTTCCGCCAGTTGTTCGTCGAAGGCGCCCAGCCCTTCAGTTATGATCTGGCCGATATCGCGGCGTATTGGCGCGATTACGATCGCACCTCGCGTCACTGGCAACGGCAGTATCCGCGGCACGTGCGCGTGCAAAGCTACGAGGCATTGCTGGCGGCGCCGGAGCAGGAGATCGCAGACTTGCTGGCGTTCTGCGGATTGCCGTTTGATCCGGCCTGCCTGCGCTACAACAAAACCCGGCGCAGCGTGCGCACGGCCAGCGCCAGCCAGGTGCGCGAACCGCTGATGCGTGACACCGCGCGCGCCACAAAATACGGTGCGTTGCTGGATCGCCTGCGTGCGGCACTCGGACCCGGAGTCGCGCAGTGACCGAAAAATTCGTGCGCCGCGCCGCGCATTGACCCGCTCAGGACAAGGGACATGTTGACTCAACAACAAAGAACAGCGGGGCTGTCGCCCGATCTGGCGCGCCGTGCGGCCGCCATCGCGCAGGCGCTGGAACAAGGGAGGCTGGACGAGGCCGAGCGCTCGTCGATCGCGTGTCTGGTGCTCGCACCGAAACATGCCGAGATTCTGCGTCTGTTCGGCACGATCCAGTTCATGCGCGGACGAACCGGTGAGGCCATCGACACACTGCTGCAGGCGTGCGCGGCGCGCCCGGACGATGCACTCATTCACAATGCCCTCGGCGGAGCCTATGAAGCAGTAAGGGACTACCCGCGCGCACTGGCTTGCCTGCGACGCGCCTGCGAGCTGGCACCGGAGCTTGCTGCGTGCTGGTCCAATCTGGGCAAGCTGCTGTTCGCCAGCAATGATGTCGAGGCCGCGATTCCGGCGTTTCAACGCGCTGTCGAGCTGGCGCCGCGGCACGTTTACGCGCGCACCATGCTGGCAAATATCCTGAGCGCCGATGGGCGTGACAAAGAAGCCGAGACCCAATTTCGCAAGGTCGTCGAACAGGATCCCGCTTGCGGTCATGCATGGTCGGGACTGGCCACCCTCAAGCCGATGCCGCTGAACATGGCTGACATCAAACGCATGCGTGCCGCGTTCAATGCCACGGCGGGCAGCCAGGCGGATAGGATTTCCACGGGCTTCGCTCTGGCCATGGCGCTGGACCACAAGGGCGACTACGCACAGGCTTTTGCCGTCCTCGGCCAGACTCACGCTCTGGCACGGCGCCTGGAGCCCTGGAACGCCGGGCAGTTCGTCGAGCGTGTAGACAGCATCCTGTCGGCCTTCTCGGCGCCGCTGGCAGCGGAACCGCCACAGGGCGAGGAAGTGATTTTCATCACCAGCCTGCCCCGATCGGGCTCGACCTTGACCGAGCAAGTGCTGGCGTCACACTCGATGGTCGAAGGCAGTGCCGAATTGCCGCATATCGTGGAGTTGATCTCCGAAGAATCGGACCGGCGCCGGCAACCCTTCCCGCTATGGGTCGGCAAGCTCGGACCGGCGGACTGGCATGGCCTGGGTCGAAAATACCTGGCGCTCACCGAACGCTGGCGCAAGCAGCGACCGCGTTTCACCGACAAGATGCCGGGCAACTGGTTGTACATAGGGTCGATCATGGCAATGTTGCCGCAGGCACGCGTCGTCGTTGTGCGGCGTGATCCGCTGGAAACCTGTCTTGGCTGCTATCGCTATCTGGTCAGCCAGCACCCGTACACGCATGACATCCATGATCTTGCCGGATACTGGCGCCAGTTCGACCGCGCAGCCCGGCGCTGGCGCGCGTTGTACCCACAACGTGTGCACGAACTGGTCTACGAAGAACTCCAGGCCGATCCGGAAACCCGGATCCGCGAACTGCTTGCGTTCTGTGGTCTGCCATTCGAGCAACAATGCCTGGATTTCCATTCGACCGAACGCCGCGTTGTCACGCCAAGTGCGGCGCAGGTGCGCGAACCCATGCGCCGGGATACCGCGCGCGCGGCAAAATACGGTGCGCTGCTCGACCCGTTGCGCAGCGCACTCGGCATGTCGCCGTTCCGCGCCGAATAGCGTCGCGATGCAATCGCGTTATAGTGAAGGGACCTGAATTGCCGGCCCGCGCCAATGGCAGATTCGCAAGCAGACCTCACCCGTTTCGCCGATCTGGATCGCCGCCTGGTGGCCGCGGTGAAAGGCATCAAGCTGCTGGCGTCGGTCAGCTGGCCGGCCAACGTGCAAAGTATATTTCTGGACAACTGGCGTGCCGGCCGCGTACAGCTGCCAAAGGTGGAATACGCGTCGAGCGACTACTCGCGTACGCGTGAGGAACTCGAGGACATTTTCCTCAGCGCCGACGAGTCGCAGCCGGTCGGCGATTACCTGCGGCGCACCGCGCAATCCTGGCAGATCGCGACCGAACTGCTGCAGGCCGTAGGCACACCGGCGATCACCGAACATTCGATCCGCCTGTTCGGCCGCCCCGGCGATCGCCTGCCGGGAGGCACGGTCAGCAATATCGATGCCGCGCGGCATTTCATAGAACTGGCGGATGAACTCGATCGCGAGATCACCAGCAACGATGCCGACTATTGCATCCCCGCCGAATTGCTGCGTGAGGAATTGCAGCAAACCATCAGCGCATTTTTCACCCATCACAAGGTGGTCGTCGAAATCGATCCGAACCTGATCGCCAAAGCGGCGGCGGGTCCGACCCGCATCCGCCTGCGTTCGGCGACGTGCTTTTCCGAGTACGACAAGCACCAGTTGCTCGAGCACGAGGCCTTCGTGCATTCGCTGACGGCGCTGAACGGGCGCGAGCAGCCGAATCTGGGTTCAATGGCCCTGAGTTCGCCGCGCGTCACCGCGACGCAGGAAGGCCTGGCGACGTTCGCAGAACTCATGTCCGGCTCGATCGACATCGGTCGCATGAAGCGCATCAGCCTGCGCATCCTCGCCATCCACCAGGCGCTGCATGGTGCGGATTTCATCGAAGTGTTCAAGTTTTTCCTCGACTCCGGCCAGACCGACACCGACAGCTTCACTTCGGCCATGCGCGTGTTCCGTGGCGCACCTCTGACCGGCGGCTCCGCGTTCACCAAGGATGCCGTGTATCTGCACGGCCTGCTCTCGGTGCACACGTTCTTCCGTTGGGCGCTGAAGAACCAGAAACTGCAGCTGTGCCGCAACCTGTTCGCGGGCAAGATGGCGCTGCACGACGTGATCGCGCTGCAGCCGTATTTCGAGTCCGGCTATATCGCGCAGCCGCTGTACCTGCCGCCCTGGGTGCAGCGTGCCAGCGGCATGGCCGGCACGCTGGCGTTCTCGCTGTTCGCCAACAAGATCCGCCTCGACCGGGTCGAGGCGGAAGACCTGGTGCTCGGCCTTTGATGAGGGAAGATGGAAATGCTTAAAAATATACTTTGTCTCTCCCTGTTGCTGGCGTTAACCGCAGACAGAGCGGCAGCGGCGGAGCCGAACGCGCAACTCGTGCAGGACGTGTTGCCGCAGATAACGACGTGGCGGCGGGATCTGCATGAGCACCCCGAGCTGAGCAACCGCGAAGTTCGCACAGCTCAATTTGTCGCCGCTGAATTGAAGAAACTTGGCTACGAAGTGCGCACCGGCGTTGCCCACACCGGCGTTGTCGGCATCCTGAAGGGCGGCAAGCCGGGACCCAGGCTTGCGATCCGCGCCGACATGGACGCACTGCCGGTGACCGAGCAGGTCGACTTGCCGTTCGCTTCGAAAGCCACCGGCGAATATCTCGGCAAGACCGTCGGCGTCATGCACGCCTGCGGCCACGACGCGCACACGGCGATGACCCTTGGTCTGGCCAGCATCCTGGCCAAACTGCGTCCACAACTTCCGGGCGAAGTCATGCTGATCTTCCAGCCCGCCGAGGAGGGCGCGCCTCCGGGCGAAGAGGGCGGCGCGCCGCTGATGGTGAAGGAGGGCGTGTTCCGTGATTTCAAGCCCGATGCGGTGTTCGGCATGCACGTGGTCAGTTCGATGCAGGTTGGCATGGTCGGCGTGCGCGCCGGTGGCGCGATGGCGAGTTCGGATACATTCCGCATCGTCGTGCATGGGCGCCAGAGTCATGGAGCAATGCCGTGGAAGGGCATCGACCCGATCGTCACCGCGGCGGAAATCGTCACGTCCGCGCAGACCATCGTCAGCCGCCAGCTCGACATCAACAGGGATCCGGCCGTGGTTACGTTCGGTATCTTCAACGGCGGCCAGCGCTTCAATATCGTGCCGGAAACGGCCGAGCTGCAGGGCACGATCCGCGCTTTCGACGAAGACTTGCGCCAGCACGCGCTGGCCAGCCTGAAAAACATTGCCGAGCACATTGCTGCGGCCAATGGCGCGACTGTCGAAACGCAGATTCCGGCGCCCGGCAGCAACCCGGTCAACTACAACGATCCGGCGCTGACCGCGCGCGTGCGCGACAGCCTGGAGACGGCGTTCGGCAAGGATCACGTGATCGAGTCGCCACGCTGGACGGCGTCGGAGGATTTCCCGCAGCTGGCCCTGTCCGTACCGACGCCCAGCGTCTACTTCTTCGTCGGCGCGACACCCAGGGGAATCGACCCGGCCACGGCGCCGACCAATCACTCGCCGAAGTTTTTCCTCGACGAGGGTGCGCTGGATATCGGCACCCGCGCGATGTTGCAGGCCAGTCTCGACTATCTGGGTTATCGCAGCGAATGACCTAATGGCCTGAATTGGCACGGAATTGGCATTGCATAATCCGGCTCAATAAACAATAAGTAAAAATACTTAGTTCAATGCACGGCAAATTCAATACAAAGCAATACCGCGACGCCTGAAAACAGGCGCAAATCTGGCTCAGCGACACAGCAACACATAGCAGCAAATTTACATTTGGCTTTACCGAAGGGTGGGAAAAATGCAATTCAAAATCTTCGCGGCTCTGGCTGCGTGCGTGCTCGGCTGCGCGCCGATCCTGGCCGCTCCGCCTGCCTTTCGCAGCAATACCTGCCCGTTGACCATGAACGGCACGCGGATCGGCACTGAACTGACGCCCGGCGGCGGTTCGCTGCGCAACACGATTGCGTATGAACCGTTCACCCGGCTCTATCACTTCTGGGGATTCACTGCGGACGATCCGAACTTTCCGTCGGCGGCATCCTCGCTCCGCGCCGTCGTGCATGCGACTTCAAGCGACGGTCTGCATTTCACCAGCGACAGCAATCTGAGCTACGCCTTCGGCAGCGCGAACTACACGGATTTCGGCGCGACCATCGATCCGCCGCTGGATTTCTTCCGCGCGGTCTACGATTCCGGCACCGGCACATGGAAGCTGTTCGCGTGGACCGAAAACGACCAGGTGACGAATCCCAGTTTCGGGCAGTACAACTACAACAGCAGCGTCAACGACCTCGGGACGGTCGCGAGCACCACTTCGGTAGTGCATCAGGGACCGTTGACGACCACGACGGATGGCGGTTCCGGAGGCGATGAAGTCGGCGCATTCGGCCTCGTCGACGGCACGGTCTATCAGCGCGTCGATTCGCTTTACGCCGACGGCAGTGGCGGCGGTCTGGCCCCGCAGTCCTATACAGACGGCATGCCGCCAAGCACGCCGTGGACGCCGTCGGAGACAACGGAAATCAATCTGTATACAGCGACGCCGTATTGCTGGGGGCTTGCTTCCACCTGCACCGGGCCGACGCCGATACCCGCGTATGTGCACAACGTCGGGCGCATCCTGCGTCAGACTGACGGCACGCTCGGCGTGTACTACACCTTCCGCCGTTGGGACGGTTCGCGTGCGGATCAGCAGATCTGGTACGTGGAATCGGCCGACGACGGCGCGACGTGGTCGGTTCCGGCGGGGGTGTTTGCCGGCAGCGCAATTACCATTGACGGTCAGCCGGTCGCAACAACGACTGCGGACGGCGGCAACGGCAATTTCAGCAGCGCGGAGGCTGTACAGGCAGCAAATGTCTGCCGTACCTACTTCAGTACCCAGGATACCAGCGGCAACTACATCATGGTCTCGGCCTCCACCGGTAGCGCCTGCGATGCAATCTTCGCCAACGGGTTCGGCGGCTGCGACGACTGAGCCGCCGCCGGCATCCGGTTGCCAGGCAGTGCTATGTTAAGCTCGTAAACCCCGCGCCAGCGCAGGCGCGGGCCTTGCCACGGGCGTTCAACCATGTCCAATGCCGACGACCTCAAGCGTGCTGCACTCGAATATCACCGCCGCCACCCGCCCGGCAAGATCAAGGTTTCGGCAACCAAGCCGATGGTCACCCAGCGCGACCTGTCGCTGGCATATTCTCCCGGCGTCGCTGCGGCCTGCGAAGCGATCGTCGACGATCCGGGCGAGGTTTCCACGGTCACCGCACGCGGCAACCTCGTCGCGGTAATCACCAACGGCACGGCCGTGCTCGGCCTGGGCGCGATCGGTCCGCTCGCGGCAAAACCGGTCATGGAAGGGAAAGGTGTACTTTTCCAGAAATTCGCCGGCATCGACGTGTTCGATATCGAAATCGACGAACGTGATCCGGACAAGCTCGTCGACATCATCGCCTCGCTGGAGCCGACCTTCGGCGGCATCAATCTGGAAGACATCAAGGCGCCTGAGTGTTTCGAGGTCGAGCGCAAATTGCGGCAAAAGGTAAAAATTCCGGTCTTCCACGACGACCAGCACGGTACCGCGATCATCGTCGGCGCCGCCGTGATCAACGCACTCACCGTGGTCGGCAAGGAAATCGGCAAGGTCAGAATCGCCGCTTCCGGCGCCGGCGCCGCCGGCATCGCCTGCCTGGACATGCTGGTGCAGCTGGGTGCCAACCCCGACAACATTTTCGTCAGCAATCGCGAAGGCGTCCTGTACAAGGGCCGGCCAGGTCTTGATCCGCAAGGCGCGCGCTATGCGCGCGATACCAGCGCGCGCACCCTGGCGGATACGCTCAAGGAGGCGGACATCTTCCTCGGCGTTTCCGCCGGCGGCGTATTGACCCAGGCGATGGTCAAGACGATGGCGGCGCGTCCGATCATCCTCGCGCTGGCCAACCCGACGCCGGAAATCCTGCCGGAGCTGGCCCGGGAAGTGCGTCCCGACGCGATCATTGCCACAGGTCGTTCGGATTACCCCAACCAGGTCAACAATGCCCTGTGTTTCCCGTACATCTTCCGCGGCGCGCTGGATGTCGGCGCGACCACAATCAACGAGGCGATGAAGGTTGCCTGCGTACGCGCGATTGCGGATCTGGCGCGGCGCGAACTGTCCGATATCGCCGCGCGCGCGTACGGCGATCAGCTTTTCTCGTTCGGGCCGGACTATCTGATCCCGCAGCCGTTCGACCCGCGCCTGCTGGTGTCGCTGGCTCCGGCCGTGGCCAGGGCAGCGATGGATTCAGGCGTCGCCACGCGGCCGATCGAGGACATGCCGGCATATTGCGAACGCCTGAACCAGTTCGTGTTCCGCACCGGGCTGCTGATGAAGCCGGTATTCGACCGCGCCAAGGCCGACGTCAAGCGCGTGGTCTATGCCGAAGGCGAGGAAGACACGATCCTGCGGGCCGTGCAGCATCTGGTCGATGAACACATGGCCCGACCCATCCTGATCGGTCGCCCCGCAGTCATCGAACGCCGCATCCAGCGTCTGGGCCTGCGCATCCGCGCCGGCGAACACTTCGAATTGTGCAACGTCGACGATGATCCGCGCTACAACGATTACTGGAGCCTGTTCCTGCGCCTGAACGAACGCTGCGGGATCACGCCGGCGCTGGCCAAGTCGCTGGTGCGATCGCGGCCGACGCTGATTGCGGCGCTGATGGTGGCGCGCGGCGAGGCTGATGCGATGATCTGCGGCATCGTCGGCCGCTACGATCGCCAACTGCGCCACATCCTGGATGTGCTGCCGCTGGACCCCGGCGTCGCTGCGGCGTCGGCAATGACTGCCGTGCAGAACGATCGCGGCACCTGGTTCTTCGTCGACACGCATGTGCAGGTCGATCCGACTGCCGAGCAACTCGCCGAGGCCACCTTGCAGGCCGTGTTGCGCCTGAAGTTGTTCGGCATCAAGGCGAAGGTCGCGCTGCTGTCGCATTCGAATTTCGGCAGTCACAATAGCCCGAGTGCTTGCAAGATGCGCAAGGTTCTCGAACTCGTGCGCGCGCAGGATCCGGCGCTGGAAATCGATGGCGAGATGCAGGCCGACACGGCGCTCAACGAGGAGATCCGCCACAACATCTTCCCCAACTCGTTGCTGACCGGGCGTGCCAACGTGTTCGTGTTTCCGAATCTCGACGCGGCGAACATCGCCTACAACATGGTCCGGCAACTCACGGACGGCGTGGCCATCGGGCCCATTCTGATGGGCGTGTCCAAGCCGGCGCACGTGCTCACGCCGGCCTCGACCGTACGTCGCGTCGTCAATATTTCCGCGCTCGCCTGCGTCGAGGCGCAGATCCGCGCCGAGCGCTGATCCAGACTGCAGGTGTTCGACCGTCTTTTTCGCAAACAAAGGAGGCGCCATGAACCACAAGCATTCAATGCTCGCGGCGATGATCGCGGGTATCGCCGTTTTCGCAATCAACTCGGACCTGTACGCGCAGGACAAGCCGCAGATCAAACGCAATATCGTCTTCAAGGAAGACATGAGCATCCCTGGTCGGGAGGGCGTCATGGTGCTGGTGGATTTGCCACCCGGCGCAACCGAGGGAAAACATACGCATCCCGCCGACGTCTACGTGTTTGTGCTCGAAGGCGCGATCTCGCAGGAGATTGACGGCAAACCCACCGTTACGCTGAAAGCCGGCGATGTGTTCCATGTGCCACCGAACACCGTTCACCAGGCGACCAACAACGGAACCGTGACGGCAAAATTGGCTGCGGTGTTCGTTGCCGAGAAAGGCAAGCCGCTGACGACGCAGGTCAAGTAGGATTCGCATCCGGCCCAGGTTTGATCCGCGGCGCCCTACCCGCATCGAACGATTCCGTCATCCCGGCCATCCCGGTCGGGATGGCCTGCGGTAAAAATCGACGTCGCCGGCACGGCTCGGTACACTGGCGCGACCAGACCAGAACTCAAGAGCCGGCGCCGACGCGCGACCGCGCGGAGGGAACAACATGAATATCCTCAACGACGTCCTCGATCAGGATCTCGACCCGACCGAAACCCGGGAATGGACGCAGGCACTCGGCGCGGTGATCGCCGCCGACGGTCCCGGGCGCGCGCACTACCTGCTCGAGCGACTGGTCGATGCCACACGTCGCGCCGGCGGCTACCTGCCGTTTTCGCCGACCACCGAATACGTCAATACGATTCCGCCGCAGCTCGAAGCCAAGATGCCGGGCGATCCGAACATGGAATGGCGCATCCGCTGCCTGATCCGCTGGAACGCGATGGCGATGGTCGTGCGCGCCAACCGCAAACCGGGCGAACTCGGCGGACATATCGCCAGCTTCGCCTCGTCGGCGACCTTGTACGACGTCGGCTTCAATCATTTCTGGCGTGCACCGAGCACCGACCATCCCGGCGACGTCATTTTCCATCAGGGCCACTCCAGCCCCGGTGTCTACGCACGCTCGTTCCTCGAAGGCCGCATCGATGCCGACCGGCTCGACCTGTTCCGCATGGAGGTGGCCGGCAAGGGCCGCGGCCTGAGTTCGTATCCGCACCCATGGCTGATGCCGGACTACTGGCAGGTGCCGACCGTATCGATGGGTCTGGGTCCGCTGCAGGCGATCTACCAGGCGCATTTCATGAAGTACCTGGAGCACCGCGGCCTGATCCCGAAATCCGACCGCAAGGTGTGGTGCTTCATCGGCGATGGCGAATCCGACGAGCCCGAATCGCTTGGCGCGATCTCGCTGGCCGGGCGCGAAAAACTGGATAATTTGATCTTTGTGGTAAATTGTAATTTGCAGCGTCTGGATGGCCCGGTGCGCGGCAACGGCAAGATCATCCAGGAACTGGAAGGCGTGTTCCGCGGCGCCGACTGGAACGTGATCAAGGTGGTCTGGGGCAGCTACTGGGATCCGCTGCTCGCGCAGGACCGCGACGGCAAGCTGCGCAAGCTGATGATGGAAACCGTCGACGGCGAATACCAGGCGTGCAAGGCTTTCGGTGGCGCGTACACGCGCGAGCATTTCTTCGGCAAGTATCCGGAGACGCTGGAAATGGTGCGCAACCTTTCCGACGACGACATCTGGCGCCTGAACCGCGGCGGCCACGATCCGCACAAAGTCTATGCGGCCTATCACGCTGCCGTGAACACCAGGGACATGCCGACCGTGATCCTGGCCAAGACGGTCAAGGGCTACGGCATGGGCGCATCCGGGGAATCGCAGAATCCGACCCATCAGCAGAAGAAGCTGGACAACGATGCCGTGCGCGCGTTCCGCGACCGCTTCCGCATTCCGATCGCGGACGACAAGATCGACGACGTACCGTACTACCATCCCGGCAAGGATTCGCCGGAAATCAAATATATGCTCGAGCGCCGCGCCGCGCTCGGCGGTTTCCTGCCGCAGCGTCGGCGCAAGAGCCAGGCGTTTGCCGCACCCGAGTTGTCCGCGTTCGAGCAGATCACCAAGGGCACGGGCGAGCGCGAAATCTCCACGACCATGGCCTTCGTGCGCGGCATCAACCTGTTGCTGCGCGACAAGGCCATTGGCCCGCATGTGGTGCCGATCGTCGCCGACGAGGCGCGCACATTCGGCATGGAAGGCATGTTCCGGCAGATCGGCATCTATGCGCCGGAAGGGCAGAAATACCGGCCACAGGACGCCGACCAGTTGATGTACTACCGCGAGGACCAGAAAGGCCAGGTGCTGCAGGAAGGCATCACCGAGCCCGGCGCGATGTCGGCGTGGATGGCGGCGGCGACGAGTTACTCGCTCAGCGACGTGCCGATGCTGCCGTTCTACATCTACTACTCGATGTTCGGCTTCCAGCGCGTCGGCGATCTGTGCTGGGCCGCCGGCGACATGCGCGCGCGCGGCTTCCTCGTCGGCGGCACCGCCGGGCGCACCACGCTCAACGGCGAAGGCCTGCAGCACGAGGACGGGCATTCGCACCTGCTCGCCGGTGCGATTCCGAATTGCCGCGCCTACGATCCGACGTTCTCGTACGAAGTGGCCGTGATCCTGCAGGACGGCGTGCGCCGCATGCTGCACGAGCAGGAAGACTGCTACTACTACGTCACCGTGATGAACGAGAACTACGCGCATCCCGAGATGCCGAAAGGTGCCGAGGCCGACATCATCAAGGGCATGTATCTGTTCAAGGACGCCGGCAAGGCGAAGAAGAACGAGCCGCGCGTGCAATTGCTCGGTTCCGGCACCATCCTGCGCGAAGCGATCGCGGCGGCGGAATTGCTGGAGAAGGAATTCGGCGTCGTCTGCGATATCTGGAGCTGCCCGAGCTTCAGCGAACTGCGCAAGGACGGCTTCGATGCCGAGCGCTGGAACCGGCTGCATCCGGAAGAAAAACCGCGCATGGCCCACGTCACCGCGTGCCTGGCCGATCGGCAGGGTCCGGTCATCGTCGCCACCGACTACGTGCGCGAATACGCCGATCAGATCCGCGCATTCATGCCCGAGGGCAAGAAGTATACCGTCCTCGGCACCGATGGCTTCGGCCGCAGCGACACCCGCGAACACCTGCGCTGCTTCTTCGAAGTCGACCGCTACTGGATCGCCCAGGCCGCGATTTCGGCTCTGGCCGCGGAAGGCAAGATGAGCGCCAAGGACGTGTCGCGCGCGATCAAGACGTGGAAGATTGATGCGGAGAAGGCCAATCCGTTGGGGGTGTGATGGCGATTCCCGGATATCAATCCTGGATGACACCCTTGCTTGCGCGGTTGAGAGACGGAGCGGATCACCGCATCTCCGATCTGTACGAGCTGCTGGCGGACGACTTGCGTTTGTCGGAAAGCGACCGCAGTGAACGGCTGGCCAGCGGTGTCCAGCCCGTGTATATCAATCGCATCGGTTGGGCGCGAACCTATCTGAAAAAGGCCGGTGTGATCGATCAGTCAGTGGGCGGGATGATGCGGGTTTCCGATCGCGGCCGCGATGCGTCGCGGTCGGGCAAACCGATCGATCTCGACTAGCTAACTCAGTTCCCGGAATTCCGCGTGTTTTATCGCCAACCGAGGCGCGATCGTGCGACCGCCGCTTCAGCGGTTGAGCAGGATTCCGGCAATGAATCGCCCGAAGACACGCTCAATCGCATCTATCTGCAATTGCGCGACGAGCTGGCCAGCGAACTCCTCGACCGGATTAAGGCTGCTCCGCCGGATTTTTTTGAGAAACTTGTCGTCGATCTGATGATCCGGATGGGCTACGGCGGATCACGCGAGGATGCCGGAAAAACCGTCGGCCGCTCCGGCGATGGCGGTATCGACGGTGTTATCAACGAGGACCGTCTCGGTCTCGATGTCATCTATCTGCAAGCCAAGCGTTGGGAAGGCACGGTTGGCCGTCCAGTGGTGCAGGGATTCGTCGGCAGCCTCGCCGGGAAGCGAGCAAACAAGGGCGTGCTGATCACGACCTCGAAATTCTCAAAGGACGCGCGTGAATACGTGCAGCAAATCGGCGCCAAGATTGTGCTGATCGATGGCGAAACACTCGGTAATCTGATGATCCAACATGGCTTGGCCGTAACGACCGCGGCGAGTTACGACGTCAAGCGCATCGATTCAGACTACTTCAACGAGTAAATGCCAGAAGCGCATGGCCTACCGCGGCCTCGACCTCTTCAACGCCGGATCGATCCGATCCAGATCCGCCTGCACCTGTTCCGGGCTGCGTTCGTAGACGATCTCCCGTCCCAGCGCCTTGCCTGAAAACGCGGTCCTGTTCGGCGTCGGCGTGAGGTCGCATTTGACGCTGTGCACGCCTTCGCCGAGCACCACCGTGATGCGGTGCGCGTGCTTGGTCAGTACGACGACATCCATGGTCTTGCCGCTTTCGGTGATGCGTACCTTGATCTTTTCGATGTCCATGGAGTCGTCTGCTCGTTTGGCGGGCGAACGAAGTCTAACTTGTCCGTCGCAATCGCGTTCGGGCGAGTGAACCGGTTATCCTCGCCGTGGCGATGCAGCGCTTGGGAACCCAACTCGCATGACTCGAAAAACCTTCGATTTCGTCGTCATCGGCGCCGGCGTCTTCGGCGCCTGGGCCGCACACGAATTGCTGCGCTCTGGCCACAGCGTTCTGTTGCTGGATGCCTATGGCCCCGCGCACAGCCGCGCCAGTTCCGGCGGCGAGTCGCGCATCATACGCATGGGCTATGGGCGCGATGCGCTGTACACGCGCTGGTCGATGCGCTCGCTGGATAAGTGGAAAGCGCTGGAAGAGGAGGTCGGCCGCAGGATTTTTCATCCCACCGGAATGCTCTGGCTCGTAGGCAAGGACGATACGTACACGCGCCAGACCCAGCAGACGCTGGAGCGGGTCGGCGTCGAGCATCAGCAGCTTTCGGTGCGCGAACTGGAGGATAGATATCCGCAAATATCCTCGGCCGGGATCGAATGGGCGCTGTGGGAGCCGGGCAGCGGCGTGCTGATGGCGCGGCAGGCCGTGCAGGCCCTGGTCGCCGACAGTATCCTCCGGGGACTCGAATACCGCTTGGCCAGCATCGTCGCGCCCACGACAAAGGCGAGGCTCGACCATGTCGTTACCAACGCGGGCGAGAAAATCCTTGCCGGCACGTTCGTGTTCGCCTGCGGCCCCTGGCTGCCGACGCTGTTCCCCGACTTGCTGGCGCAGCGCATTTTTCCAACGCGGCAGGAAGTGTTCTTCTTCGCGCCGCCGCCGGGGGACGACTCTTTCGCCTCTCCGGCGATGCCGGCGTGGTTTCACCATCCGGCGCTGGTCTACGGCTTGCCCGATCTGGAAAGCCGCGGATTCAAGGTCAGCGTCGACAAACACGGCGCGCGCTTCGATCCGGAAACGGGATCGCGCCAGGCCAGCGCTGAAGGTCTGGCGATTGCGCGCGAGTACATCGCCCGGCGTTTTCCACGGTTGAAGAATGCGCCGTTGTCCGAGAGTCGCGTCTGCCAGTACGAGAATACGTCCAACGGCGATTTCGTGATCGACCATCATCCGGAAATGGCGAATGTCGTGATCGCCGGCGGCGGTTCGGGGCACGGCTTCAAGCATGGCCCGGCGGTGGGTGAATACATCACCGAACTGCTGACGAATTCTGGCATCGTCGAAACGCGCTTTGTCCTGGCCGGTAAATCCACGACGCAGGCGCGGAACGTCTTCTAGCGGCGCAGATCAGCTTTTTGCCGCATCCAGCACGCGCGGCCGCATAAGCAACAAGGCGAATAAAGTCAGTGCCGCAGCACCGGCCAGGTAATAACCCACGTAGGGCAAGCCTTGGGTCAGCGCCAGCCAGGTTGCGACATAGGGTGCCAGCGACGCGCCCAGGATGCCGGCGAGATTGAAGCTCAGCGACGCGCCGGTGTAACGCACTGCCGTGGGAAACATTTCCGCCAGCGCAGTGCCTAGCGGGCCGTAGGTCAAACCCATCAGGAACAGGCCGAGTGCCAGGAACGGGATGGCGCCATAGATCGAGCCGGACACAAACAGCGGTGCGAAGATCAGGCCGAAAACAAAGATCGACACGGTGGCGAAGATCAGCACCGCACGCGATCCGCACCGATCTGCCGCCAGTGCCGATAGCGGAATACCCAGCGCGAAGAACGCAACGCCGATCATCTGCTGCACGAGAAAACTCGCCCGCGCATAGTGCAATGCGGTGGTGCCCCAGCTCAAGGCGAACACCGTCATCAGGTAGAACAAGACGAAGGTCGCGAGCGCCGCGAATGTGCCGAGCATCAGCGCACACGCGTGATCCCTGCAGACCGTGAGCAGCGGCAGGTGCACGCGTTCGTCGTTCTGCATCGCCCGCTGAAATGCCGGCGTCTCGGTGAGCTTGAGCCGCACGTACAAGCCGACCCATACCAGCAACGCACTGGCAAGAAACGGAATGCGCCAGCCGAAGGCGAAAAACTGCGCGTCGTCGAGCCACGCACTGAGCAGCAGAAAGATTCCGGTGGAACAGACGAAGCCGACCGGCGCGCCGAGTTGCGGAAACATGCCGTACCAGGCGCGCCTGTGCGGCGGCGCGTTTTCGATCGCGAGCAGCACCGCTCCACCCCATTCGCCGCCAAGCCCCAGTCCCTGCCCGCAACGGCACAGGGCCAGCAGCAACGGAGCGGCAACGCCGATCGACGCATAGGTCGGCAACAGGCCAATCAGCACGGTCGAAAGCCCCATTGTCAACAACGCCGCGACCAGGGTTGCCTTGCGCCCGACGCGATCGCCGAAATGCCCGAACAGTGCCGAGCCGACCGGTCGCGCGAAGAAAGCCAGTGCGAATGTTGCCAGCGATTGCAGGGTTGCTGCCGTCGCATCGCCTGCGGGGAAGAACAATCGTGGGAACACCAGCACCGCGGCCGTGGCGAAGATGTAGAAATCGAAAAACTCGATCGTCGTGCCGATCAGGCTCGCGAACAGGATACGGCGTGGAGAATTGCCGGACGAAGCCGGGGCGATCTTGCTGGCCATCGAAACGATGCTCTGCGGGTCAGCGCTGAATTGTGCTCGATTTCGATGGATTTCGCGCCTTGCTCACTGAAACCCCGGCTGCCCCACCTGTTCCTTGAATTGCGGCACGCGCATGAATTTCGCGATGTCGTAGCCGAAACCATGGAGCTTGCTCAGCAGCGTTGTATACAATGCGTCTTCCATCGCGGGGTTGCGTGCGAGCACCCAGCCAAGCTTGCGATTGGGCTGGCCGACCAGCACCCAGGAATAGTCGGGCGCGACCTCAAGGACAAGATAGTCGGCGTGGATCAACCACAGAAAGCGCACGATCCAGCGTGCGTTGTCGCTGCCCGGCTGCACGATGCCGAGTGATCCTGTCGTCTTTTCCGGACCGTCAAACGATTTGCGATAGACATAGGTCGTCTCGACGTTGCCATCCGCATCGAGTCGGTAAACGTCGCGGCTGGCCATCTTGCCGCGCTCGGCGAAGTAGGGGATGTTAGCGATCACGTACCAGGTACCCATGTAGCGCTGCAGGTCGATCTTCGCGCTCGTCGTCAGCTCCGGCATGTCACCCGTCCCTTCGTCGGCGCAGGCGTACAGCATCGCGGCTACGCCGAACCACAATGCCAGGGAGACGATGACGCGCCGCAGTTTCATGGCTTTTCCTTGCCTGCAACCGGATTGTCGACGTTGTGGCGTGCAGAACACGTCAATATCTCGCGCCCAACGCGCATCAATGCAGCGGAATTTTTCGCAAGGCGATTGTCGCTTCCATCGCGTGCTGCAGTTCCTGCAGTTCCAGATCATCCGGATTCTTTTCCAGCGCGGCATGAACCAGGGCGAGGTAACGCTCCGCGTGGCGGGTCCAATGCAGTTCATATGGATAGGTGTTGCGCGTCATGGTCGTCTCCTGCAAGTTTCCCCTGTGGGAACATGCTAGGGCGCCGTGCCGTCGCGCTCGTGCGTGGATTCGGCATCTTCCATGTGCGCTGTTTCGCAGTTCCCGGGAATAGTCGTGGAGGCTGCGTGAAATTCACGCGGACTTCACGCAATGCCGATCGGTCGATATCTGCACAGGGGCGAGGCACCTGCGCGGACAGACGAATGGCTCTTTGCAGAGCGCGCCATTTGCGGCTAGTGTGCGCGCTCTGCCGGATGGAGATGACTCGATGCGTACTCGCGTTTTGCTCGGTTCGTTCGCGCTGACTCTCGCCGCGCTGCCGTCGGTCGCTGCCGACCTCACGCCGCCGCTGGCGCCGGATGTGCCGAAAAAGTTCACGATACCGACGCAGAACTTCGACTACGAGCGGCGTGAAGTCATGATCCCGATGCGCGATGGCGTAAAGCTGCACACGGTCATCATGTTGCCGAAGGGCGCCGTGCACGCGCCGATCATTCTTACGCGCACGCCGTACAACGCGAGCAAGCGCGCCGAACGCAACGTCAGTCCGGCTCTGGTAGCGAGCCTGCCGCTGGGCGACGAGCAATTTTCAGCTGACGGTTACATCCGCGTGTTTCAGGATATCCGCGGCAAATACGGCTCGGAAGGCGACTACGTGATGACGCGGCCACTGCGCGGGCCGCTCAACGACAGCAAGGTGGATCATTCCACCGACGCCTGGGACACGATCGACTGGCTGGTCAAGAACGTGCATGAAAGCAACGGCAGGGTCGGCATGATCGGCTCGTCATACGAGGGCTTCACTGTGTTGATGGCGCTGGTGAATCCGCATCCCGCGCTGAAGGCGGCGGTACCCATGAGCCCGATGGTTGATGGCTGGAAAGGCGACGACTGGTTCCACAACGGCGCATTCCGCCAGACCAATCTCGATTACATCTACGGCCAGACCACGGCGCATGGCGAAGGCAAGCATGTTGCGCGCCTGGGTTACGACGACTACGAGAATTTCCTGCGCCTGGGATCCACCGGCGACTACGCGCGCTATTACGGTTTCGAGCAGCTCGGGTTCTGGAAGAAGCTTTCCGAGCACCCGGCCTACGACGCCTACTGGCAGGGCCAGGCGCTGGACCTGATCCTGGCGAACCAGCCGCTGCAAGTGCCTACGATGGTGGTTGCCAGTCTGTGGGACCAGGAAGACATGTACGGAGCCATCCACACGTATGCGGCGATCAAGCCCAAGGACTCGAACAACGACAAGGTGTTCCTCGCGCTCGGGCCGTGGCGTCACAGCGGCGTCAACTACGATGGCAGCGTGCTTGGCCCGCTGAAGCTCGACGGCGACACGGCGCTGCAGTTCCGGCGCGACGTAATGAAGCCGTTCCTCGATGCGCATCTGAAAGACGCGGCACCTCGTGCGGACACTCCGCCCGTGTTTGCCTATGAATCCGGCACAAACACCTGGCGCAAGCTGCCGCACTGGCCGCTCGCTTGCGAGAGCGGCTGTGTATCAGGCATGCGACCGCTGTATCTGGAGGCGGATTTTCATGCGGGCTTCGATGCGCCCGCCGACGCCGCGGCATTTGACGAGTACGTGTCCGACCCGGCCAAGCCGGTGCCCTATCTGCCGCGTCCGGTGCATTTCGAGGATTCCGATGCGTGGAAGCGCTGGCTGGTGACCGACCAGCGCTTCGTGGACGGCCGTACCGACGCGCTCAGCTATGTGTCCGCGCCGCTGACGGCGCCACTCAGGATTGCCGGTGCGCCAGTCGTGAACCTGTTCGCTTCGACCAGCGGCAGCGATTCGGACTGGGTGGTGAAACTGATCGACGTCTATCCGGACAGCGTGCCGTCGCAGCCGGACATGGGCGGCTACGAACTCGGCATCGCCATGGACATCTTCCGCGGGCGTTACCGCGACAGCTTCGAGCATCCGGCCGCGATTCCAAGCGACAAAGTGGAAAAGTACCATTTCGCCCTGCCCAACGCGAACCACGTGTTCCTGCCCGGGCATCGCATCATGGTGCAGATCCAGTCGAGCTGGTTTCCGTTGTACGACCGCAATCCGCAAACCTTCGTCGACAACATCTTCTTCGCCAGGCCGGCAGACTATCGCAAGGCGACGCAGCGCATTTACCGTTCCGCTGCGGCGGCGAGCGAAATCGACCTGCCGGTGATCCCTGCGCCATAGGACAATCCGTGTTTCGCGCAATCGTGCCTATCTGGCGGCGCTGCGTACCTGCCGTGGCGAACCTGCGTAGAGTCTGTGCCAGACACGCCTGAACTGGCGTGTCGAGGCGAAGCCGGCGCGCTCGGCCACGCGCTCCATGTCCAGGCGCGTATGCCCGATCAGTTCATGGGCGAGCGCGACGCGCAGGCGATTGCGATAGTCCGCCATGTTCATGCCGACGTGTTCGTTGAACAGACGCGACAGGTGGCGTGGACTGGCGCCGGCAATTTTTGCCAGCGCTGCAAGCGTCCATGGTTTTGCCGGGCTGGCCGTCATCGCATCCTGCACACGATGCACGGCCGGATGAAGGTGATTGCGTCCCTCCAGCCATGGCGACAGTTGCGGATCCGCACCGCTGCGGCGCAGATAGACCACCAGATAGCGCGCGACTGCCAGAGCGCAGACGTGATCGACCATCTGACTGACGAGGTACAGCATCAGATCGATGCCCGCCGTGACGCCAGCGCTGCTGCAGCGCTCGCCGTCGTCCACGTACAGGCGGTTGTCGAGGACATTGGCGCGCGGCGCAATCTCGGCCAGCTCGTTGCTGCTCAGATAGTGCGTCGTGCATTTGTAGCCATCGAGCAGACCGGCGCGCGCCGCCAGCAGCGCGCCCGAGCAGATGGTGACCAGCCGGTGGCCGGGCCGTATCGCCGCACGCAGCCAGTCGATGATGCGCGCCTGGTTGATCGCATCGTCGTGATCGTCCGCGGCCGTGCGTTTGACGTCCGGCGACATGACGGCATCCACGTCGCCGGCCACGACGACCATTGCACCATCGGGCAGTGTCGGCGGAAAAGGGGCAATACCGGTCACGGTCAAACCGATCGAGGTCGACGCCGAACGCGCCGGCCCGATATAACGCACGTCGAAGCGCACCGCATCCTGCACCATATTGGCACGCCGCAGCACTTCGAGCGGACCGGCCGCATCGAGCAGCAGGGTTCGTGGCGGCAGCACCGCGTAGACGGCGATGCGGCGCACGGCTTCTGCCTGTTTCACGATGTGAGTTTCGCAGTGGACCCGGTCAGCGCCTGCTCGACCGTGGCAATGTGCGCAAAGCGTTCGTCCAGGACAAGTTCGGTGCGCGCCTTGATCTCGGCCGGACTCCAGCGGCGCCCGTCGCGGCCGGTCATGGCGAAGGTCAACGTGGCATCGGTGACGTAGTCCACCTCATAGCCGACATCGGAGGCATGTCGTGTCGTGGTTTCGCAACATTGTTCGCTGCGGATGCCGGAAATGACGAGGCGGCGAATGCCATGCCGAACCAGCCATACATCCAGTCCACTGCCGACCAGTGCGCTGTGACTTTGCTTGTGAAAGACGGCGTCGGGTTCGATCGCAAGACCGCCGAGCGTCTTCACGAATCCGGACGCCAGCGAAAACGCCCCCGATGCCTCGACGTGGAAAATCTGCACAACCGGAATGTTCCGCGCGCGCGCGCCGTCGATCAGTGTTTGCAGATTGCTCAGGAAGGCAGGGGCGTCGTTATCGCTCCAGTAGGGGCGCTGTCGGAACGACTCCTGGACATCGATCACGATCAATGCGGTGGCGGATTTGGACATGACCGGATTTCCTCCTACGGAAATTGTGGATTGCACGTGGCCTCGATGCTACGCCGTGCCTGCGTGCGGATAAAGGTTTGCAGCGGTCGCAGAACGGACAAAAAACGCCATCATCGATCGCGGGCGGAGGTTTGCACCGGTGCGCTGCGGGCAAGCGCAAGAAACGGATATCCCTCCCGACCGATCGGAAGGCATCCTCGTTACATCAGCACGGGAGAAAGGACCATGAGTTTTCGCATTACCGGATTGCCCGCCGAACCGTTCGCCCATTTGTTCTCGATGCCCGCTGCCGAACTCGCACGGCATGGCGCAGTACGCCGCATTGCCGATGCCCGGCCCGCCTACCCCTGCCGCGTCAGTCTGAGCGATGCCGCGGCAGGCGATGAAATCATCCTGGTCAATTTCGAGCATCAGCCGGCAGCCACGCCGTATCGCGCGAGTCACGCGATCTATGTGCGCCAGGGTGAGCGGCGCTTCGATGCGATCGATGAGGTGCCGCAACAGTTGCGCCGACGCTTGCTGTCGGTGCGCGCGTTCGATGCGGATGGGATGATGGTCGATGCCGATGTTGTCGACGGGCTCGAAGTCGAGCGTACGATCGACAGGCTCTTCGGCGACGAGCGGGCGGCCTATCTGCACGTAGATTTTGCCAAGCCCGGATGCTATGCAGCGCGCGTCGACCGTGCCTGACATCGCGCGCTGGCGTGGCCGCCGGCGAAAGACTATCTTGTGCGTCCCGGTCTGATAACCGATCTTGACCATCGGAACGTACCCATGTTTCGTTATTTTCTTGCGACCTTGCTGCTGGTGATTGCGACGACGTTTTCCACGCACGCAACCGATGCCCGTGCTCCCGGCAGTGAAACGCTGACCCTTGGCGGCGGCTGTTTCTGGTGCCTGGAGGCGGTGTTCACGGAATTGAAAGGCGTCACCAGCGTGGAATCCGGTTACGCCGGCGGGCATGTGCCGAATCCAAGCTACGAGCAGGTGTCCGATGGCAACACCGGCCATGCCGAAGTGGTGCAGATCACGTTCGATCCGCGCGTGATCGGCCGCGACGTCGTGCTGCAGGCATTCTTCACGATCCACGATCCGACCACGCTCAATCGCCAGGGCAACGATGTCGGCGAGCAGTATCGATCAGTGGCGTTCTATCGTACGCCTGAGCAGAAGGCGGCGATCGAAAAGGCCATGCAGGAAGCCGCCGACAGCCACGAGTGGAACGGCAAGATCGTCACCCAGGTGGAACCGTTCAAGGAATTCTACAAGGCTGAAAATTACCATCAGGATTACTTCAAGCTGCATGGCGAACAGCCTTATTGCCAGCTGGTAATCGCGCCGAAGGTCGCGAAGTTCCGCAAGCGCTTCCACGATCTGTTGAAGTGATGCGGACGCCCCGCATGCTTGCGGCGTATCGCACGCAGCCGTGAGCCATCCTTGCGTTTGCCGGTTGGCTGATTGAGAGCCGGTCGCTTCGCGCAAGTTCATGCAAACAAGAAGCGCCGCAACGGACGAACGTTGTGGGTTCTGCGCATGTGCGTCGGCACGACCAAGCAACTATGTCAGATGATGTCGTGCAAGTCGCAAAGACTACACCGGCGTGGCTTGCAAGCTGCACGCAAATGCTTGGGTTAAGACTATGTAATATGTTGTTATTACTAAAATATTTTCGTGGCACGCAACTTGATACCTCCACTATGCAGCATTGTTCGCTGCGCCGCGCGGCGGAACCGCGCGCTAATTCCATACGGAGGTCATCATGAAAATCAATCTTCTCGCTACGACTCTCGCCGCTGCGCTTGCCCTGGGTACGTTCGGCACAGCCTTCGCGGCTGACACCTCCGACGCCGCAGCCGTCTCGGCCGACACATCGGCACAGCCGGGTACGGATACCTGGATCACCACGAAGGTGAAGACCGAATTGATGACGACGAAGGGCATTCCTTCGACCGACATCTCCGTCACCACGACAAACGGCGTGGTCACTCTGTCCGGCGTGCTCGACAACAAGGCGCAAGTGCAGAAGTCCGTCGCCGTGGCCAAGTCGGTCAAGGGCGTGCGCAACGTCGACTCATCGGCCTTGTCCTCGCGCAATTGACCGTGCCGCAGGCCTAGAAAATTTTCCAGGAGAACAACATGAATCAGGATCGTATCGCAGGTCAATGGAAGCAGTTGTCGGGCAAGATCAAGGCCCAGTGGGGCAAGCTAACGGACGATGATCTGAAACAGGCCGAAGGCAATAGCGAATATCTGGCCGGCAAGATTCAGGAGCGTTACGGCATCGCCAAGGACGTGGCGGAAAAACAGGTCAAGGAGTTCCAGCACAACCTGCATTAGTTCCGGAGAGGAACAAGGATTTGTCCAGGGATGGACATCCGGCGATGGCATCCGGCGAGCGAATTTCCCTCCCACGATAGCCGGAAGAACTGCCGGGCACGCTGCCGCCGCCCCTCTTCACGACGGGCGGCGGCATTTATTTTCGCGCATATGGTTCCCGTACACAGGACCACGCACTACCCGAGCCCCCGAGGTGGAACACGACCCGGCCCTGCGCCTTGTTCCATCTGCAGCGGGGAAAGAAGGGTCATACGCCACCGAACCCGTGGCCGTGCTGCCATGCATTGCCTTGACCGCGGCCGAATCCGCCATGGCCAAAACCTGCACCTCTGCAGCTGCCACCGGCGGCGAGCAGTTGCTCCCGGTCGGCGCTGAATTGCGCCTGCGCGGTCTGCAGCGCCGCATAGTCAGCGGTGATCTTGGTCTGATCCGCACTGAAATTGCCGTTGTTGTTCGTCGTCACGTCGGCTTTGAGTTGGACAAAATCGTCCTGCAGTCGCGATCGCGATGCGGACAATGCGCTCTTGTCCGCGGCGAAGTACACCTCGGTGTCGGCATGCAGGGCCTGTTGTGCGCTGTGCAGATTGCTCTCGTCGGTTTTTACGGTCGCCTGTGAGCCGGCGACAGCGGACGAATTGGCCTCGGTGACGTTGATCCTGAGTTGCAACCGATCGGCTTGCAGCTGCTGACAGGCTGCCTGCAAGGACGCAGCGTCGGTTTGCACATTTGCCGGCAGCGGCGTCGGAGTGACACTGGCCGCATTGGCCACGCCGAGGAAGATATTGCTCGCGAAGGCGGCAATGCTGGTAATTTTATACAATTTCATAAATTCCTCTCGATTGGGGCGAACGGACCGAATGATCGATCCGGCATATTCGATTGGAATCGCTTGCGCGAAGTTCTTAAATCCGTAGTCAGGTTTGTAAAGGGATTGAAAAATCTTGCAGATGCCCTGAAGGAGCCGCAGCGGCAAGGCGGGGTGGCGCAGGCCTTTTCCCCGACCGGGCCGGCAGCACGGAAACGGGTATGATTGTGCTGCCCATCAGATGGGTGAGGCCAGGCGCTTGTGTACCGGCGGCCGGAAGCCAGTTCCGCGACTTGAAGCCGACACCGTGAATCCATCACCCCTCGTGTCCGTTGTCATCCGCTGCAAGCGTTGGGCGGGGTTGTGCGCGGCGTTGCAGTCTGTGGCCGACCAGAGCTATACGCATATTGAAGCGATCATTGTCGATGCGACGCGGGAATCGGCCGCGCTTCCACGCATTCAATGGCGGCCGGAACACACGATCCGGCATGTTTCAAGCGTGCGCGGCCTGCCCCATGCTGAAGCCTGCAATGCCGGCCTTGAAGCGGCAAGCGGAGATTATTTCTGCTTTCTCGACGAAGGCACGACTTACGAGCCGGAGCACGTTCAGGCCCTTGTGGACGCAGCCCGCGTTCACCCGCAGACGCTCCTGCTGTATGTGCGCGGACGCGAAACAGGCTACGGCGAATCTGTCGGCAGGCCGCTCGGGCACCCGTTCAATCGGGCACTGCTTTTCCACGCCCACCTGCTGCACCTGCCAACGGCCCTGATCGGTCGCCGCGCGCTCGAACTGGGCTGCCGCTTCGATGAGTCTGTCGATATCGGCGACGACCGCGACTTTTTGCGCCAGATTGCGCTGCACGAGGATTTTGTCTTCCTCCCCGACGCATTGCCCTCGGTCAGGTTTCGTGTCGATGATCGGGCGGCGGATGAATGCCGCGGCATAGGCATTGCGCAACGCGTGCACGCGGACAACTTCTGGCTGGCCAAATGGACGGGCGAACGGCTGCATCACACACTGCGTGCGGGACTGTTTTGCGCCCGAGCCGCCGAGGCCCTGCATGCAGGCGATCACGTTGGTGCGCGCGATGCCCTGGAAAAAATGCTCGTCGCTTATCCGGGTGACCCCGAAGCCATGCATGGACTGGCCCGATGCGATCTGGCCGAGGGCCGCCCGGATTCGGCACTGCAATGGATTGTCGCAGCCATCGATATCGATCCGGCCAACGTCGAATATCGGGCCTGCGCCAGCCTCATCCGGCAACGGCTTGGCAACCCGCCGGCAACAGGCTTGAGCCCGGGCGCCGCGTCGGCCCCCAGCGTCACCATGCCGCCTCCGTCGAAGGACGTTCTTGTCGCCGCGACGCCACCACTGGTGTCGAGAACCGGCCCATGTCCGTGCGGCAGCTCCAGGCGATTCAAGGATTGTTGCGGCAAA
Organism: Rudaea sp.; assembly: GCA_031291055.1. Lineage (GTDB taxonomy): Bacteria > Pseudomonadota > Gammaproteobacteria > Xanthomonadales > Rhodanobacteraceae > Rudaea. Next base: position 93,776 of record JARLJU010000089.1, read on the forward strand.
CTCGCCGGCAACCCCGTCGCCGAGGCGGGCGCGTCGTCGAGCGCCGGGTTCCTTCCCGCCGCGGCAATTTTCGAGCGCGCCCAGAGCCTGCTGCAAGCCGGCGAAGCCGACAAGGCCGCCGCATTGCTGACACAGCATTTGCGGCCGGAAAAGGTCGCGAATGCCGGAATCGCTCAGGCCGCCGGAGAATCCTGTCGGCAAATGCACCTGCTGCAACCGGCTCTGGACTTGCTGCAGCGGGCGATCGAGCTCAGCGGTGGCCGGCAAGACGCGATCACGGCCTATGACGACTGCTGCCATCTCCTCTTGCGCCCGCTCCGCTGGGAATCCGCGAGCCGGACCTTGCGGATTCTGCTCGATCGCCTGAGTGCCCGAGCCGATCTGTCTCAGGCTTCCATTGCAGCGCCGGTCCACATCGTCTGCAAGCTGGACACGATTGGCCGCACCGAGCGCCGCGCACTGAACCTGTACCGGCACTTGTGCGGCCATGCGCAAGTCACCTTGTGGTCGGTGACGCCGGCACTGCCGCTGTTCAGCGCCGATTTCACGATCCGGCAGATAACCCGCAGCGACGCGCCTGCGGGCGGCACCCTCGTATTGATCGGCACCTACTTTGCCTGTGGCGACTGGCTGGAACAGGCCATGTTCGAGCGCGTCGTCATCTGTCACAACCTGTCCGAGCAGTATCCGAGCCTTATCGAGCGCCTGATCCAGATCGAGCAGAATCCGTCCTGCCCCGCAGTGGCGCTGACGTTTCCATCCCGGCTTTTCAAGGAAACCATCGGACTTCCGGGCATCGTTGAATACTCGCCCGTTGATGTCGAAGCCTTTCGCCGTCGCGCACCGCGCGCTGCCGGTAGCCGCTTGACGATCGGCCGCCACGGCCGAGCGTATGGGTTGAAATTCCACCCCAACGATCCTTCCTTCTTCCGCGTCCTGATGAGGCGCGGGCACAAGGTCAGGATTCTCGGCGGCAGCGCCATTGCCATGGCGTTTGCGCGCGACACCGCAGCGCGACCCGAATTGCTCGCGCTGGGCAGCGAACCAGCACACGATTTTCTCGAACGTCTGGACTTATTCGTCTACCGCAAGCACCCCGCATTTTTCGAGACCGGCGGCACCGTCATTCTCGAGGCGATGGCCATGGAATTGCCGGTCATCCTGTTTCGCGAGCACTGCGGCAGCGTGGAATTGATCGAGCACGGTCGCAATGGCTTCCTTGTGGACAGCGAGGATGAAGCCATCGAGTTGATCGATCGGCTGGCCGAAGACCCGGGCCTGCGCGAACGCGTCGGCCGCGCGGCGCGGGCCACGATCGTCGACTTGATGGGCAATCAGGGCGCGGCCATCGTCGAGCGCTACCTGGGCATCGCCGCAGGTTCGACCGATCAGGTTCCCATCCGCGTTGCCGGCTAACGCTCAGGGTCGCCATGTGCCGGTCGCTCAGGTTTGCGGACCTGCGAAAAGATCCGGCTGCGGCAGCTCGTCGGCGTCGCGAAAATTGTGCACGCCCACGCCGACCAGGCGGAATCGCGCTGTTGCGGGGACATCGACCCGCCCGCGCAACGACACGGCAATCTCGGCCAGTTCCCGTTCGGATTGCGGCGGCAGCGGCGGCGTATGGCTGCGCGTGAGAATGTGGAAATCGGCCGTCTTCAGCTTCAACACCACCGTGCGGCCGACGCGCTCGGTCTTGCGCGTGGCGGCCCAGGTTTTCGCGGCGAGAGCGCGGATCATGGCTTCGATCGCATCCAGCGGCAGATCCTGCTCGAAGGTATCCTCGGCGGAAATCGATTGCACCGGCTGGTCCGGGTTCACTGCGCGCTCGTCGATGCCGACTGCCAGTTCGCCCAGGCGCTGTCCATAACGGCCGAAGCGCTGCTGCAATTGGTGCTGGTCGAATGTGCGCAGGTCGGCACAGGTGCGGATGCCGAGTGCCTGGAGTTTCGCCTCCATCACCTTGCCGACACCGGGAATGCGCGATACCGGCAACGGCGCCAGGAACGCCTCGACTTCGTGCGGGCGGATCACGAACAGGCCGTTGGGCTTGCGCCAGTCCGAAGCGATCTTGGCCAGAAATTTGTTCGAGGCAACGCCGGCCGACGCGGTCAGCGCGGTCTCGTCGTATATTTCTTGCCTTATCGATTTTGCCACGGCCGTGGCCGACGCCAGCGCCGTTTTCGGCACCGTGACATCCAGGTAGGCCTCGTCCAGCGACAGCGGCTCGACCAGGTCAGTGTGGCGCAGGAAGATTTCGCGCACCTGCCGGGACGCGGCGCGGTAGCGGCCGAAATCCGGCGCCACGAATACGGCGTCGGGGCATAGTCGCTCGGCGCGCACGGCCGGCATGGCCGAGCGTATGCCGAATTTGCGCGCTTCGTACGACGCGGCGCACACGACGGACCGCTGCCCGCGCCACGCCACGACGACGGGCCTGCCGCGCAATGCCGGATCGTCGCGTTGTTCGACCGAGGCGTAGAACGCATCCATGTCGATGTGGACGATTTTGCGCATGGCGGCAGGACGAGTGGGCCTATCGAAGGTCGATACCCGTGCATGATCGCATCTGGACGGCAATCCGGATACGCGGCCCGCGCCACCGGGAGCCGGCGGCGGCGATGCTTTAGACTCGCGCAGACTTGTCTGCTGGCAGCACCATGCACTCGTCGCCGCAAGATCTTCATGGCCGGAATTTGCGCGGCATGCTTTCGATGCTGCTCGCGGTCGCCGCGTTTTCGCTGATGGACGCGTGCCTGAAAACGCTGGCGCCGTACTATGCGCCAATGCAGGTTACCGCGCTGCGCGGGCTGTCCTCGTTGCCGCTGGTGACACTATGGGTATTGGCCGATGGCGGCGCGGGCCAGTTATTGCAGATACGCTGGATGCTGCACCTGCTGCGTGGCGTGCTGTCGATCGTCATGCTGTCGTCGTTCGCCTACGCGCTGCGCAGCCTGCCGCTGGCGGAAACCTATTCGCTGTTCTTCATCGCGCCGCTGCTGATCACGGCGCTGGCCGCGCTCGTGCTCCGCGAGCAGGTTGGCTGGCGCGGCTGGGCCGCAATCGCTTTGGGTTTTTGCGGCACCCTTGTGGTGCTGCGCCCGACCGGAGCCGGCGTGCTCACGCTGGCCGGATTCGCCGTACTGGTTTCAGCGACCGGGTATGCGGTCTCGGCGATCGTGGTGCGCGTGCTTGGACGCAGCGACTCGACTCAGAGCATGGTCCTCTGGATGCTGGCCATGACAGGCGCCTTCGCGCTCGTGCTGGCCTGGCACGACTGGCTGCCGATCCAGCCCGGGCACTGGCCGGTGCTCGCCGTCCTGGCGGTCAGCGGTGCGGTGGGACAGTACGCAATCACCGACGCGTTCAAGCGCGCCTCGGCTTCGCGCATCGCGCCACTGGAATACACGGCCCTGGTCTGGGGCATCCTGCTGGACCGGATTTTCTGGAACACGCTGCCCGACGCGACAACCCTGATCGGCGCCGCGGTGATCATCGCCAGCGGCCTGTACCTGCTGCGCCACGAGCGTGTGCACGCGGAGGCCGAACATCCTTGAGCCGGGACACGCGCCGTCGCGGCGTTCAGGATTTCAGCGCTGCCTTGAATTTTGCCGCCTGCTCGGGAAACCACGGACCGTTCTGCCGCAGCGTCTCGGCGACGACGGCTTCCGCATCGGCGCGGCGATGCAGGGCCAGCAGCGCCTGCACGCGAAACGTCGCCACGGTCAGGCGATTGATGCCGAAGGCCTTGTCCGCGGCCTGTTCCAGATACGGCAGCGCCTCGGCGGGCTTGCCGCGTTCGAGCAGGCTGCGGCCGAAGCGATAGGCATAGACGTAGTCATCGGGATAGGCGGCCATCAGCCTGGGCATCAGCGCATCGACTTCGTCCATGCGCTTGGCGCGGACCAGATACACGCGCAGGTTGTCGGCCAGGTTGCGATCCTTGCCCAGGTCGTCGCCCAGGCGCTGGCGCGCGTTTGCGATGGCGTGATCGAGCACGGAGGTTTCTGCATTGCTGTCGCCGATGGCCTTGTCCAGATCCGCGGCGACGATGACCGCCGTGCGTTGATCGGCGCACTCGGGAGGATCAATGAACACCTGTTTCGACAATAGCGCCCCGAGTGCCGGGCGCTGCGGTTCGAGCACGGATTTGCGCTTCGGCAAGGGCAGTTTTTCGCTGCAACCAAGCAGGGTTTCGAGTACGTAGTAACGGTCGCAGCCAACATGTCCCGCCAGTACCTTCACCGCTGACGTGATGCAGGCCTTGTCGTCTTTCGCCTTGGCCGCTTTCTCCATGCGCAGGCGCTCGATCCAGAGCGCGGCGTCGGCATCGCCGTCAGCCGCCATGCGGCGGGCGGCGGGCAACGCCGCATACCAGTCAAGGCCCCGCTGCACCTGGTCGCGCGCCAGGTAGCTCGACAGCACGTCGGCGACGGCCGCAGCCGAGCCGTCATCCGCCTGTTTTTTCAGGGCATCCAGCGCATCGGTGCCGCTGAGAATCCGGTTCATCTGCGCATAGAATTTCTCTCGCGACTGCTCGGCAAGGATGCGTCCGAGTTCGGTGCCATCGGCGTTGAGCACGACATAGGCCGGCAATGCCTTCACCGCGAGCTGCTGCATCCAGTGCGCGCCGTCCGGAGAATCCGCATCGGATTCCACGACGACGGCGCGGCTTTCCAGCGCGTTCCATTCATCGCCGTTCAATACATGCGTGGCCATGTAGTAGCAGGAGTAACACCATGCAGCGCTGAAATCGATCAGCACCGGCCGAAGTTCGCGTTGCGCCTGCGCCAAGGCGGCGTCGATCGTTGGCGGCGACGCGTGTCCGGCGGCGTGCGCGGCGCCGAAGCCGAGCAGCGTGGCGGCGATCAGGATGCTTCTCATGGCATGTCCGGAGGATTGCAAGTCGTCGGCGCATTGTAGGCCAATTCCTACGGCACGCGACTGCGATCGCCGATGGCGGCGGGTGTGTTCTGTGTCGAACATGGCCCCATCGACAGGAGGGTGATCCATGGGCAAGATCGAATTCGAGGCGCGCGGGCGCAGCATGCGCTGGTACGAGTGGTTGTCATTGCTGTTCCTGCTGGGCCTGGCGGTGGGTGCGCGCGCCGACTCGGTATACAAATGCACCGATACGCAAGGCGCGATCACGTTCCAGGCGCAAACGTGTCCGGCGCAAGACACGCAATCGAGCGTGACGATCGCCCCCGCACCGGCGCATGCAAAGCCGCCGGAATACGCACTCGACAAGAACTTGGGCCCGACCCGGGAAGCACCGCGTGAACGCAATACGCTCGCCACGCAACGCGCCGATGAACGGCTGCAACAGATCTCTTACGAATGTCGTGTATCCGACGGCGAGGTGTTCTACCGGCATACGCCGTGCCCGCACTCGCTGCCTGCGGATGGCGGCGCGCACAGCGGAAAGGCCCGTGATCGGCGCAGTGGCCAAAGTCTGGTTATATCGGCGCGCAAGGTGCCGCGCGAGGAAGCCTGCATGCAGATGCGCCGTCCGGGCGCGATCGGCCGCGCCGGGCGCGAACACGACGAGGATGTTTCCACCTACGAGCGCAACCTGGGTCGCGATCCCTGCAGATAGAAGGCAGAGGCCCCGCGAAATCGGGTATCGTTGCAATGTCATCCTCGCCACGATGCCCACAATGACGACACGAAGCTTGTTCATTTTGTTCGTTGCGATCACCGTTTTTGGCGCGGGCTGTTCGGGAGGAACCGCGCCACCGTCGTCGATCGATGTGGCGGCGGCTGCGAAGAGTGCGCTTGACGCGAAGGCGGACAACGAACTCAAACTTTACGAGCAGATGCGCTCCGGCGGAAGCTGGGATCTGGCCATTTCCCTGGGCGACGAATTGCTGAAGAAGTATCCGGGCACGGCCGCTGCGGCGCAGGTGCAGAAAACCATTGCCGACGTGCGCGCGAAGGCGGCAAGCCAGCTCGAAGCGCGCCGGCTCGCCCGGCTGTGGGCTTATAACGCCGTGTCCGAGGGCAACGGTACCCAATACACGGCGGCGCTCGCCAGCAGGCAGCCGCTCAAGGCTGCGGATGCCAAGAAGGCCGCCCGCGTCCGCCTGATCCTGCGCCAGCATCCGCAGTGGGGTCAAAGCGTGTATCTGCTGCTCGACAATGCGACTTTCGATTGCCGCAACGGCTGCGCGACCCTGTCCGTACGTTTCGACGAGGCAAAGGCCGAACGCATGAAAGCGACGATTCCGCCCGGCGGCGAGCCGGCCCTGTTCATCGACGACGACAGGGGCTTTATCGCCAAAATGCAGGATGCCAAGGCCGTGTCGATCGACGTGACGGTCAAGGGTGTGGGCGACGAAACCGTCGAGTTTGAAGTCGGCGGTTACGATGCGTCGAAGCTGCCGAACAAGCCGAAGAAATAACCGGCGAGAGAAGTACTCGCTCAGCGCTTGCGCGCAAGCATCACGCCGTCGCCGATCGTCAGCAGGGTGGCCTCAACGCGCGCATCGGCGAGGATACGGTCGTTGAGCGCGCGGATCGCGCCCGTGTCTGGGTCATGCTGGCTGGCATCGGCCACGCGGCCGGACCACAGCATGTTGTCGAGCGCGACGAGGCCGCCGGCGCGCAGCAGTTTCAGGCAGGCTTCGTAGTAGCCTGCGTAGCCGGTCTTGTCGGCGTCGATGAAGGCAAAATCGTAATGACCGGCGCCACCGTCCGCGAGCAGGTCGCGCAGGGTGTCGTCGGCCGGCGCCAGGCGCAGATCGATGCGCGTGCCGACGCCGCCTTCGTTCCAATAGCGACGCGCGATGGCCGTCCATTCCGCACTGATGTCGCAGCACACGAGTTTGCCGTCGGGCGGCAAAGCCGCTGCCACGGCCAGCGCGCTGTAGCCGGTGAATGTGCCGATTTCGATGCAGCGCCGGGCGTCGATGCTGCGCACGAGCAACGCCAGAAACGCCGCCTCGTCGGGGCCGATCTGCATTCCTGCCTGTGGCAGGGCAGATGTTTCCGCGCGCAGACGGCCGGCCACGGCGCTTTCACGCGTGTGTGCCCAGACGTAGTCCTCGATATCCGCGGACGTGACGTAGCGACGATTCATGGCTGGTCTCCGATCCTCTGGCCACACCTAGACTAGTCGCAATCGACCACGTTGTGCAGGGTGATGCAAGATCCGGCGCCGCGCTCCGGTCGAATGGGCACTGTCGCCGCAATACGCTCCCGGATTTGACCAGGCGTATGCTGCGGTTACTCCAATCCTGCCGGCGCTTGCGACTCGTGCGGTCTGCAAGCGTCCACTTTCTGCGAGGTGAACCCATGCGTCGTTTGCTCATGCTGCTCTCAATGCTCGCGCTGCTGATTCCGGCAGCCTTCCTGCAGGCCGCGGAAGAAACCGCGACGGCTCCCCAGGATGGCCAGGCCGCGCCCGATTTCAAGTTGCAGGACCAGAAAGGCCAGTGGCACACGCTCGCCCAGTATCGCGGGCACTGGGTCGTTTTGTACTTTTACCCCAAGGACGATACGCCGGGCTGCACCACCGAAGTGTGTACTTTCCGCGATGACGTGCTCAAGCTGCACAAGGCCGGTGCCGAAGTTCTCGGAGTGAGTCTCGACGATGTGGATTCCCACGCCAAATTTGCCGAGAAATACCACGTGCCGTTTCCGCTGCTGGCCGACAGCGGCAAATCAACCGCCACGGATTATGGCGTATTGGCGACGCATCTCAACTTCACCTATGCGCGCCGCGAAACCTTCCTCGTGGACCCGCAGGGCAAGATCGCCAAGCACTACAAGGATGTCGACCCGAAGGAAAATTCAGGGCAGGTGCTTGCTGATCTGGCGACGCTGAAGCAGGCGCACGGTTGATGCGGCGCTAAAAAACCAGCAACGGTAAACAAACGGGCCGCATGAACGGCCCGTTTGCTGTCGCGCCTGTGTACGCGGATCGGTCAGGCTGCTTTTTTCTGCAGCCCGCGTTCGAATTCGCGGATCTCGCGTTCGGCCTGGTCCTTTTGCCAGCCATAGCGTTCCTGCAATCTGCCGACCAGATATTGATGATTGCCGTCGGCGCGGCCAAGATCGTCGTCGGTGAGTTTGCCCCATTTCGCCTTGATCGAGCCTTTCAGCTGCGTCCACTTGCCCTGGATGATGTCTTGATTCATCTGAGTTCTCCATAGTTCCGTGTGGGGTGCATGCGCGGGTGTTGTCGCGGATGCCGCACGAAGGTTACGCGACGTCGGTAAAATCACGCTTAGATCGATGTTAACCGAGGGTTACCGATAGCAGGCGTTGGCAGCCATTCAGTTTGAACAAGTAAACAAATATATAATTATACATGAAGTTTGTTTTGGGAAAACGGTCGTCGACGCATTGCCAGCAAGCGTGCCGGCGCGTCAGACCAGGCGCAAATCCGTCGCTTTGGATTTCGGGAACACGCGATCGAGCTGGTCTGCATTCAGGCCCCACAGGCGCGCATAAAGACCGCCCAACAGCGATCGATAGTTGTTGACTACCGGGTAGTCGCGATTTTGCAGCAATGTGGATTGCTGCACCTTGACTTGCTCGCCCGCAATGCGACCGCCGCTGATTCCGCCCCCAAGTATCCAGTGCACCGAGCCGTGCCCATGGTCGGTGCCCTTGTTGCCGTTTTCGCGGAAGGTGCGGCCGAATTCGGATACGACGACGACCACGGTATTTTCCCAGTCGTCGCCCAGTTCGCGCGCGAACGCGGCAAGCCCGCTGCCGAGATTTTCCAGGTTGTTCGCGAGTTGACCCTGCGCGCCGCCTTCGTTGACGTGACTGTCCCAGCCGCCGATGTCGACGAAGCCCAAGCGGTATTGATCGCGCATCAAGCGCGCGATGTGCGCAGCTTCGGTGGCGAAGCCGCGTGCATTCACCGCGCCGCGATTGGCCTTCTGCATTTCGTCATCGAACTCCTGCGCGACCTGCTGGCGCAGCTCCAGGCCGTCGGCGACCGCCGATTGCAGATGGCTGCCTTGGTACATGCCGGTGAGAATTGCCGCCTGGCGTGCGTCGAATGCGGGCTTGCCGACGGCGCGCAACGAGATGTTGGGGATGTCACCGCCACCCTGGAAGGTCAGCGGCAATGCATCGGTAAAGGCAATCGGCGCGGCGCGACCGTTCAGGGTTGAGGCCAGCCGCGCGAGGAATCCCGAGCGTGAGTCGCGCCGATCTCCGGGCTGGCCGCGTTCGATGTTGTCCTGGGTCTCGAAATGGCTGCGCGAGAGATCGTCGGTGCCGGCAAAGGGTACAAAGGCAATTTCTTTATTTTTGTACATCGGGCCGATGGAGTCGCGCAGTGCGGGTGCCAGCGCCCAGTCCGCATCCAAAGCCAGAGCTCCGCCGACTGCCGCCGGATCGGGGCGGGCAACGGCGATATTCGGTCGCGACTCGTAGTAGAACTCGCTCGAGTAGGGCACGAGCGCGTTCGCGCAGTCGTAACCGCCGCGCAGGAATACCAGCAGGAAACGCGGGGATGTCGGCGCCACTGCAAACACACGCCCGCCGATGGCAAGGGCGGGAACGGCGGCGAGCGAGGCGATGAATTGGCGGCGTAGCATGCGATTTCCCTGCTCTGAGTGATCTTCAGCGGTAGTTGAATTCGGGCGAGGCCAGCAGGAAGGTGTTGCTTTCCAGTGGCGAAGTGGCCTCGGTCAGCGCGACCAATGTTGTCTTTGACAGGTACGGAGCGATGCCTTCGACATACAGTCGGTTTGAAGCGCTCGCAAAATCCGGCATTGCCGGCGGCGAGCCGTCGATGGGAGCGAGCAGGTTGCCGCGCGCGATCGAGCGCGCGATCTCGAAACGGCGGCTGAGCTGGCCGGAGCTGGCCCACGCATTTTCCACCAGTGGATATCCGTCGGGGCTCTGGTGTCCGAACGGCGCTTCGCGCTGGCCGTTGAGCCAGTTGGCCAACGGTTGCGCATTGCTGACTGTCCTGCCGTCATAGGCTAGACGTACCGAAGAGACGACGTAGTGCATCGGGTCCTTGAATTTCGTGCCCAGAGATGCATCGAATTCGCGCGACTCGAACAAGGTGCGCAGCACCGCGGCGATGTCGCCGTCGCTGTGCTGGAACGTGTGCGCCATCGCTTCCACCAGTTTCGTCGGCGGTTCGTCGGCGACAAAATATTCGGCAAGCTGGCGCGAGATGAAGCGTGCGCAGGCCGGCTGTTTCACGAGCAGGTCGACCGCCTGTTCGACTTCGGCAAAGCCCTGGCCGCGGATCGTGTGGCCGAGGAGGGTCTTGTCGCCGAAATCGTGGCGCGCCGGGTAGAACGCAAATGCGCCATCGCGTATGGCCCCGCGTTGTCCCTGTGGGCGAAATCGTGGCATGTCGGGTTTCAGCGCGATGCCGACGCCGGTCAGCACGCGCGCAAGTTCCTGCACATCCTGCTGGGTGTAGCCGCCATCGACGCCGAGCGTATGCAATTCCATCAGCTCGCGCGCGTAGTTCTCGTTGATATGGCCGGCAGCGTTTTGCGCATTGTCCAGATATTGCAGCATGGCCGGATGCCTGAGCGTGGCCATCAACAGGTCGCGGAAATGCCCGAGCGCATGCGGCCGGATCGCGTGTTCCTCGTAGTCGGCCGCGAGCCAGCGGATCGCGCCCTTGCGCGCGAACACGCTGAAGTGATTGAGCCAGAACCAGCTCATCTGTTCCTTCAGCTGCGCGGGCGAGTAGGTCGCACGCAGCAATTGCCGCTGCACGGTTTCGTCCAGATAGTGGTCGCCAAGCGTGTTGCGCTGCTTGCGCAGTTGCGCCAGATCGGCACCATCCATGCTCTTCATGCGCTCGCGTTCGGCAACTTCGTCGGCGATGAGTTGCGGCGGCGACAGGCGCGTGATGTCGAAAGCGTCGATCCGCGCTTGGACAGGCGCAGGCAAGGCATCGGTCTTGGCCGCCAGTTGCTCATCCAGGAAGGCGCGCCTGCCGAGTTGGTGGAAACGTTGCACCGTCGCGGAATCCAGGCCGTAGGTGATGCGCTCCAGCCACAGTGCGTCGCTGCGGCCCAGCACGGCATCGTCGGCGTGCGCGCCTGCAATCGTGCAAATCAGCAGACAAATGCCGGCGATAAGCGACGGGCACGGACGGCGGCCGGCGCGAAACAGGCGCGGCGAGTGCTTCGACGACGAAAAAGGCATGGTGGCAGAGGTGGCGTGGCTACGGGAGACACTGGACAATAACGGGCGAGGCGGCAAAGCGATGACATGATCATGCAGCAGGCGGCAACGCCAATGAACCGGCAACCGGTCGGCAGCGACGCGCGCTCGCACCTGGCTGCGCTGGCCGACCAGTGTGTCAAATGCGGCCTGTGTCAGCCGGTATGTCCGACCTACCGCATCGGCCGCAGCGAGGCCGAGTCTCCGCGTGGGCGCATCGCCTTCGCGCAGGCTCTGGCGGGTGGTCGGCTCGCGGCGACGCCATCGCTGATCGCGCACCTGGATCATTGCCTGGCTTGCCTGGGCTGCGAACGCGTATGTCCCTCGCAGGTGCGCTACGGCGAACTGATCGTTGGCACACGCGCGCTGTTGCGGGAATCGCGGCGGCCCGCGCGGTTCGAGCGCTGGTTGCACGCACTGCTGCTGCGTCCGCGCTGGCTGCGCGCAGCGCTGCTCATTGCGAATTTCTCCGTCGTGCGAAGTTGCATGCAAAGCAGCATCGCACAGGCTGCGCTCCGGCCATTCGGACTCGATCGGGTCGCGCGCGAGCTGCCGCACGCATCGCCCGCCGGATCAGTGCCCGAATCCCGGCGGCCGACGTCGCCGCGCGGAAGGGTCGGGCTTTTTCTCGGCTGCGTTGCCGCGACGGTCGAGCGCGATGTACATGCGGGTGCGATGCGGCTGCTGCAAGCACTCGGGTACGAGGTCGTCGTGCCGCCGGGACAGGGTTGTTGCGGCGCTCTAGCGCTGCATGCGGGAGACATCGGAGGTGCCGATGCCGCGGCCGCACCGACGCGGCGGGCCTTTGCCGATGCCGGAGTCGATACCCTACTGGTGTCGGCCTCGGGATGTTTCGCCACCTTGCGCGACACCGTGTTTGCCGGCACGCAGATCCGCGTGCGCGATATCCACGAATTCATCGATGATGATGCGCATCGCGGCGAGCTGAAATTCCGCGCGCTGGACTGCCGCGTCGCCCTGCACACGCCCTGCACGCAGACGAATGTCGCGCGCGCGGGCGATGCCGTCCGCCGCCTGCTGCAAAAGATTCCACAAGTGGAAATTGTGGATCTGCCCGCCGAGCCCGGCTGTTGCGGTGCCGCCGGCGATTATTTTCTGCGTCACGCCGAAATCGCCGATGCGTTGCGCGCGGAGAAAGTCGATCAGGTTGAGGTGCAGACACCTGATGTGCTCGTCACGAGCAACGTCGGCTGCCGCGTCTTCCTCGACAACGGCCTGCGCCAGCGCGGCAAGCGCCTGCCGGTGACGCATGCGGTTGCCTTGCTCGCGCAACAGCTGGACAATTGAGCCATGTTCAGCCGCCGAATTTCTGCTTTCGACCGCGCCCTGATCGAGATCGAACGTGCGCTGTCCACGTCGTTTGGGGCTGCACCTGAACAGACGCGGCCGTCGCCCGCGGCGGGCCTAGCCGAGGCCACGCTTGACGAGACCGAGCGCCGTCACGCCGCCGGACTCATGCGCGTCAACCACACCGGCGAAGTCTGCGCACAGGCCCTGTACTCCGGCCAGGCCGCGGTCGCGCGCGATGCGGGCACGCGCGCGCAGCTGCTCGCCGCCGCGGCCGAGGAAACCGATCACCTGGCCTGGTGCGGCGAGCGCCTTGACGCGCTGTCCAGCCGGCCGAGCCTGCTCAATCCGGTGTGGTACGCGGGCAGCTTTGCGCTAGGCGCGCTGGCGGCCTTGGCCAACGATCGCGTGAGTCTGGGCTTCGTAGTCGAGACCGAACGCCAGGTCGAGGCGCACCTGGGCGAGCATCTGGAAAAACTGCCGCAGGCCGACGCATGCAGCCTCGCCGTCGTCGCCCAGATGCAGGCCGACGAGGCGCGCCACGGCAAGATGGCGCGGGCCGCCGGAGGAGTCGACCTGCCGCCGCCGATACCGATGCTGATGCGCGTGGCGTCGGCCGTGATGAAGACGGTCGCCTATCGGCTGTAGTGCAAAGCGCGAGGCTGCAACCGGCCTTGGCGCGTTTTCCCACTCGACATCCCTGTCTCGCCATTCGTGCGCCGCACGCGACGCGCCTCAACGCATCGCGTAGGCGCGGCGCGCTCTACCACATGATCACGCGCTGATCCGGCGCGCGATACATCTTGTCGCCTTCCTTGATGTCGAATGCCTGGTAGAAGCCGGGCTGGTTGACCACGGTACCGTTGGCGCGGAACTGCGGCGGCGAGTGCGGGTCGGTCTTGATCCGCTGGATCGCGAAATTGTCGCGATACTTGCCGCGCCAAACCTGGGCGAAACCAAGATACAGGCGTTGCTCGCCGCTGAAGCCGTCGATGACCGGCGCGGGTTTTGCCGCGGTCGCGATCTTGTAGGCCTTGTAGGCGATTGCCAGACCGGAATTGTCGGCGATGTTCTCACCGAGCGTGAGTTGGCCGTTGACGTGATAGCCCGGCGGTGCCTCGAAGGCATTGTATTCGTCGACCAGGGCCTTGGTCTTGGCGGCGAATTTCTCGTGATCGTCCTTGGTCCACCAGTCGCGCAAGTTGCCGTCGCCGTCGTATTGCGCGCCCTGATCGTCGAAGCCGTGCGAGATCTCGTGCCCGATCACCGCGCCGATCGCGCCGTAGTTCACCGCATCGTCGGCCTTGGCGTCGAAGAATGGCGGCTGCAGGATTGCGGCGGGGAATTCGATCGAGTTCATTTCCGGGTTGTATTCGGCGTTGATCGTCTGCGGCGTCATGCCCCATTCGCCGCGATCGATCGGCTGGCCGAGCTTGGCGATATTGCGCTCGTATTCGAATGTATTGCCGTGCTTGACGTTGCCGACCAGGTCATCCTTGGCGACCGTGAACTTCGAATAGTCGCGCCATGTGTCCGGATAGCCGATCTTCACCGCGATCTTGGCGAGCTTGGCCTGCGCGGCCTGCTTGGTTTCCGGGCCCATCCAGTCGAGTGTATCGATGTCGGCCTTGAAGGCCGCCAGCAGGTTGTTGACCAGCGCTTCGACGCGCGCCTTGCTCTCCGGCGGGAAATTGCTGCCGACGTATACTTTTCCCAACGCCTCGCCCAGCTGCGCGCTGACGAGGCTGATGCCCTTTTTCCAGCGCGGCTGATCCTGCGGCGTGCCGTTCAGCGTAGTGCCGTTGAAGGCGAAGTTCTCGTCGACGAAAGGCTTGCTCAGGTAGCGCGCATAGTCGTTGAGTACGTGCCAGCGGAAGTATGCCTTCCACGTCGGCAGCGAAGTGTGGCCCAGAATCTTCGCGAACTGGGTCAGATAGGTCGGCTGGCCGACGATGACGTAGTCAACCTTGTCGGCAATGTCTGCGGCTGCCAGATATGCCTTCCAGTCGAAGCCCGGCGCCAGCGTGCCGAGCTTGGCGATCTCGATCTTGTTGTAGGCCTTGACCGGGTCGCGCAGTTCGACCTTGGTCCATTGCGCCTTGGCCAGTTCGGTTTCCAGCGCAACGATGTCCTTGGCGTTCTTTGCCGCATCCTTGTCGCCGGCGAGGCTGAGCATCTTCTCGACGTGGGCCAGATAGGCAATGCGCATCTGCTTGAGCTTGGCGTCATCGTCCTTCAGGTAGTAATCGCGATCCGGCAGGCCGATGCCGCTCTGCTCGAAATCGATCACGTACTTAGTCGAATCCTTGTTGTCCTGGTGCACGAAGGACACGAACGGCAGGCTGGTGCCGGAAGGCCCGAACGATCCGGGCTGGCTGGTCCATTTGGTCAGATCGCCCATCAGCGCGGCGATGTCCTGCTTGTCCTTGAGCGCGTCGATGGCGGCAAAATCCTGCATCAGCGGTTTGGCACCGAGTTCTTCGAGCCTGGCCTCGTCCATGTAGCTGTTGTAAAGATCGCCGATTTTCTGCTGGTCGGCGTCCGCGCCGGGCGCGGCCTTGGCGGCCTGATCGATGAGACTGCGCAACTGTTCCTGGGTTGCGTCGAAGACCTTGGTGAACGAACCGTAGCCGGGCTTGTCGGCCGGAATCTCGAAGGTATCGAGCCACTTGCCATTGACGTGACGATAGAAGTCGTCCTGCGCGCGCATGCCAGCGTCAACGTATTGCAGATCGATGCCGGAGGAAAGCGCCGGCGGCGTCGGTGCCGGTGCGGCGACGGGCGCGGCGGCCTGCTGGGGCGGCGCCTGCGATGGGGAACAGGCAGCGAGCAGAGTAGTGCAGGCCAGGGTGAGGGCAGTCCGTTTCATGGGGTCTCCAGAATCAAAGGGCCGAAAAATACCTGCAGCACGCTAGCGGATGCGTGCGTGCCGGGCATGGGCCAGAGGTACCGGCGGGCAAGCTCCGGCGGATGTCATCAGGCGCGGATGTCGTCAGGCAATCCGTCGTCAGGCAATCGTCAGGTGAGATTGCGTCCATGGAACAATTCCTCGATCTCGCGCTTCAGCAGCGATTCGATGCGCTGGCGGTCCTTGAACGACAGATCTTCGGCGTGGGCCTCGAACAGATAGGTTTCCAGGTCGAATTCCTTCACGTGCATCTTGGTGTGGAAGATGTTTTCCTGATACACATTGACGTCGAACATCTCGTATTTCTGGCGGATGTGCTTGGCCAGGTATTCCTGGATCGAGTTGATGCGATGATCGATGTAGTGTTTTTTGCCCTTCACGTCGCGGGTGAAGCCGCGCACGCGGTAATCCATCGTCACGATGTCGGATTCGAAGCTGTCGATGAGGTAATTCAAGGCCTTCAGCGGTGAAATCACGCCGCAGGTCGCCACGTCGATGTCGGCCCGGAACGTGGCAATGCCGTTGTGCGGATGCGTCTCCGGATAGGTATGTACCGTGATATGGCTCTTGTCCAGATGCGCGACGACCGTATCGGAAATCACATCGCGGCCGATCTTCTCGACCACCGGATGCTCGGAGATCAGGATGGTGACGGACGCGCCCTGCGGATCGTAGTCCTGGCGCGCGATATTGAGGATGTTCGCGCCGATGATCTCGGCGACGTCGGTCAGGATCTGGGTGAGACGATCCGAGTCGTACTGCTCGTCGATGTAGTCGATATAGCGATCGCGCTGCTCCGGCGTCACCGCGTAGCAGATGTCGTAGATGTTGAAACTCAAGGCCTTGGTAAGGTTGTTGAAACCCTGGAGCTTCAGGCGCGGAAGAGGCTTGACCACTGCGGATACCTCGCGGGTTGGAGTGGTGTCGGGAAGGGGCGCGATTATGGATCAAGTTGGCGACGCGGAAAACCATGAATATGCGCCGACGACAGCGATATCTGCGTGGTTACGAATTTCAGTGCCGATTTCGACTAATATTGGGTCTTGTCGCGGCAGCGCAAGGCCGTTGTTGATGCAAACCTTCGGGGAGACACGAGGTTGGGCATGATCGAGCTACGCTACACTCTGCAACGGGCAGTGAACCGCGTGCAGGCGCCCAGTTCGCTGGTGCTGGATCGGGTTGCGCTTGAGCGCTTCCTCGCCCAATGCCATCGCCGCCGCTATCCGGGCAAGACCGCGATCATCCGTCCCGGCGATTCGGCCAACATCTTGTACTTCATCATCGAAGGCTCGGTGACCGTATCCACCGAGGACGAGGAAGGTCGCGAGCTGATCCTGGCCTACATCAATGCTGGCGAATTCATCGGCGAGATGGGCATCTTCGTCGAAACCCCGCGACGCGAAGTGATGGTGCGCACGCGCACCTCGTGCGATCTGGCCGAGATCAGCTACGAGCGCATGTTCCAGTTGTTCGAGGGTTCGCTGCGCGAGGAATGCGCCAAGGTGCTGTTCGCGATCGGCACGCAACTGACCAACCGCTTGCTGCACACCTCACGCAAGGTCAGCCGCCTGGCCTTCATGGACGTGACCAGCCGCGTCGCCAAGACCCTGATCGATCTGACCGAAGAGCCCGATGCGATGTCGCATCCCAAAGGCATGCAGATCCGCATCTCACGCCAGGAAATCAGCCGTATCGTCGGTTGCTCGCGCGAGATGGTCGGGCGCGTGCTCAAGCAGCTCGAAGAGCAGGGCATGATCTCGGTCGCGGGCAAGACCATCGTGGTGTTCGGCACGCACTGACAGCCAGCGACAAGCGCGGCAACGATCAGGTTTGGCTGAACAGCGTCCGCAGTTCCGTGCCGGGATCGCCGGCACGCATGAAGGCCTCGCCGACCAGGAACGCGTTGACGCCAGCCGCGCGCATCCGCGTCACATCGGCACGCGTATGAATGCCGCTTTCGGTGATCAGCAGGCGATCGGCGGGTACGCGCTCGCGCAGGACCAGTGTCGCATCCAGTGAAGTCTCGAACGTGCGCAGGTTGCGGTTGTTGATGCCGATCAGCGCTGCCGACGTCGCCAGCGCGCGTTCGAGTTCCTGTGCATCGTGTGCCTCGACCAGAACATCCATGCCCAGCTTGTGCGCAAGCGAGGACAATTCGATCAGCCCGGCATCGCTCAATGCGGCGACGATCAAGAGTATGCAATCCGCACCGAGGACGCGTGCCTCGTAGACCTGGTAGGCATCGACCGTGAAGTCCTTGCGCAGCACCGGCAGGGCGCAGGCCTCGCGCGCTTCGCGCAGATAGGTATCGGCACCCTGGAAGAAATCGATGTCGGTGAGTATGGAAAGGCACGCCGCGCCGCCGGCAGCATAGCTGCGCGCAATCTCCGCCGGATCGAAGTCAGGGCGGATCACGCCGCGGCTGGGGCTGGCCTTTTTCACTTCGGCTATCACCGCCGCCCGACCGCCGGCGATCTGCCTGCGCAGCGCGCCGGCAAAGCCGCGCGGCGATGGCGCTGTTGCGGTTAGCGATTGCAGTTCTTCGATGCTGACGCGTGCGCGGCGTTCCTGGATTTCGGCCGCCTTGCGCGCGAGGATGCGTTGCAGAATGTCGCTCATCGGGAATTTGTCGGCATGAATGCTTCAGCGTCCGCCGATGCGCCGCGTCGCGGCGACGAAACGGTCCAGCTTCGTGCGCGCCGCGCCGGAAGCCACCACGGCACGCGCCTGCTCTATGCCTATCGCGATCGAATCAGCCAGTCCAGCAACGTACAGCGCCGCACCGGCATTGAGCAGCACGATGTCGCGCACGGGGCCCGGCTTGTCGTCCAGCGCTTCAAGCACGCGCTCGCGCGATTGCGCGGGATTGCTCACACGCAAGGCTTCGCTTGGCGACGAAGCCAGGCCGAAATCACGCGGATGGATCTCGTACTCGCGCACGTCGTCGCCGCGCAATTCACCGACCAGGGTGGAGTCGCCGAGCGTGATCTCGTCCAGGCCGTCGCGGCCCCACACGACCAGCGCACGCTGGGCGCCGAGTCGTTGCAGTGCGCGCACCTGGATGCCGACCAGATCCGCATGGAACACGCCCATGAGGATATTCGGAGCGCCGGCCGGATTGGTCAGCGGGCCGAGGATATTGAACAAGGTACGCACGCCCATTTCCTTGCGCACCGGTGCGACGGCCTTCATCGCCGGATGATGGATCGGCGCGAACATGAAACCGATGCCGGTTTCATCCAGGCACACCGCTACTTGTTCCGGCGTCAGGTCGATCACTACGCCGAGGGCTTCGAGCACATCGGCGCTGCCTGATTTCGATGAAACGCTACGGTTGCCGTGCTTGGCCACGCGCGCGCCGGCAGCGGCGGCGGCGAACATCGACGCGGTGGAAATATTGAACGTTCCCGAACTGTCGCCGCCGGTGCCGACGATGTCGACGAGATGGCTGTTTTTTTCGGCAGCTGGTACGCCGGCATGTGGTATTTTCGCGCACATTTCGCGCATCACGCTGGCCGCTGCGGCGATCTCGCCGACGGTTTCCTTCTTCACGCGCAGCCCGGTAAGTATCGCCGCCACCATCAGCGGCGATACTTCGCCGCGCATGATCTGGCGCATCAGATCGACCATCTCGTCCTGGAAGATCTCGCGATGCTCGATCGTGCGTTGCAGGGCTTCCTGTGGAGTCATCGGCATGAGGACTCTGTCATGCGGCTAGGCGCGGAGCATGCAGGAAATTGCGCAGCAGGTCATGTCCATGCTGGGTCAGGATCGACTCCGGATGAAACTGCACACCCTCTATCGCGAGTGTTTTGTGTCGCAGTCCCATGATCTCGTCGACGCTGCCATCGGCATTCTGCGTCCACGCCGTCATTTCAACGGTGTGCGGCAATGTGGATTTTTCCACCACGAGTGAGTGATAGCGCGTCGCCTCGAACGGATTCGGCAGACTTGCGAAAACGCCCTTGCCGGTGTGCTGGATCATCGACGTCTTGCCGTGCATGATCTGTCCGGCGCGAACGACCTTGCCGCCGAACGCCTGGCCGATGGCCTGATGGCCCAGACATACGCCCAGGATCGGAATTTTCCCGCCGAGCTTGTCGATCAATCGCAACGACACGCCCGCTTGATCCGGTGTGCCTGGGCCGGGCGAGATCACAATGCGCTCGGGATTCAGTCTCTGGATTTGCTCAATTGACAGCTCATCGTTGCGTACCACGCGCACGTCCTGGCCCAGTTCGCCCAGATACTGCACGAGGTTGTAGGTGAAGCTGTCGTAGTTGTCGATCATCAGCAGCATGACTGGATATCCGGGCAAATCGGTTCGCATGGAATTCGCGCCGCATGCGCCGGGCGCGGTCAAATCCACCGTCCTTCGGCGCTGACGCAACTACGGTGAACCTAACGCAAGCGCGTGATCACCAGATGGGCAGATGCCGGATTGGTTCCACCCGCGAGCGGCGTGATCGTGAGCGCCGTGGATTCCGATGCGGGGTTGCGCACCGTGAGTATGGAATTTATCACGGTCGTCTGAATCAGCGACATGCCCACAATCTCATTGGTGCCGGTCGCCCTGCCGACCACCGTATAGGCAAGTTCCGCCGAATTGAGTGTAAGCACCAATTGGCCTGCCTCGGTCACGCTGACCTGAAACATGATCTGGTACGTGCCGATGGAAGCCAGGTTGAATGTATTGGGACCAGTTCGGGCGATCAATCCGGTCCCGGAGCTTGGCCCATTCTGTGGAAACTGGACGTCGGTACCAACGCCAACGGTCGCCGCATTGTCAGGGGGCATCAAGGCGAAGAAATCCGCGAAATCGAGGATTCCGCCTGCCGCTCCGGTCGGACCGATGGCGCCCGTTGCACCGGTGGCGCCTGTCGCACCCGTCGCACCCGTCGCACCCGTTGCGCCCACAGGGCCGACGGGGCCGGCCGGGCCTGTGGCGCCGGTCGCACCCGTGGGACCGGTGGCTCCCGTGGGACCGATCGATGATCCCGGTACGCAGGGTCCGACCACACCGGATGCGGCGTTGTAGCAAACGGGACTGGCTTGTTGCGTCGCACCCGGTAAACCGGACACGGTCAGATTGCCGCTCTGCACCTTGAAACCGCCGCCGCCGGGTGGAGTGACGGTGACGTCCTGTGCGAATGCAGCTGACAAACTCAGGGCATTGGCAATGGCGAACGTCAGCAACGAACGGTGAAGGGAAACAGCAGTCATGAGGAAATCTCCGTGTGCGATCATTCGATAAAGCGACGCTTCGATGTGGACGCGAAAGCCAACAATCCCAGTGCCAGCAGCAATAGTGCCCAGGGCGACAATACAGGCGTTGGCGCTACCGAACCCGGGCCGCCGCCACTGCCTTGGCCAAACCAGCCGACCGCGTTGCCGCTACCGCCGTCGTTGGTCAGGGTCGGTGCCAGATGCTGGCCCGTGGCGTGAACATTCGAGACGCCGACGAAATCGATATTCTGCGATCCGCCGTTGAGCAGGTTGATGGAGGCAAATTGGGCGGGAATGGCACTCTGGAACTGAATGCCGAAGTTCGACGTGCCGAGAATCTGCAACTGGCCTTCGATCGCCTGCGCGCTGCCGCCCTGAAAAACATAGGCTTTGCCGATGGTACTGGCGAAGCTCAAGTTGAAGAACGTGGTGTTGCCGGTAACGCTGGATTGCGCCTGTGCACCGTCGATGAAATTCACCTGACTCGCGCCGGCAGCGAAGCTGCCCAGGTTGGACCAGTTGCCGAACAGCGTGATCGTGCCGCTGCCGCCATCAATGTCGCCGCCCGGCGCAATTGCAACATTTGCCGCATTTTGTACCGAACCCGACGCCAGGCTGAAGGAACCGGCAACCTGCAGGTCCGTGCCGGCCAGATCGAGACTGCCGCCGTTCAGGGCAAATGTTGCCGTGGATGGCACGCTGACCTGCGCCAGCACGGGTCCGGCAAGGCACAGGAAAATGCAAAGCAACGTGCGTGAAGCCTTGTGGGCTCTCGGCATGAATTCCCCCCGCGGCGGACCGGTGGTTATCTAATCACGCGCGCCGCTGTAAGTAAACGAATGTCGCGATATGCGGCGGACCTTAGGGCGAGGAGCAAAGCTTCCGCTTGTCCTTCGGCCGAGCGGGTCACTTCTCTTTGCCCCGGCGCAGCGCTCTCCTGGCATCCTGCCCTCCGAGTTCGCGGGCGCACTCCGGGGTTCGTTGAACGCACATACCTGTACGTGCAACGAACTGGCGCGCATCGTACGCGCCAGCCTTCGGCCTTTCCTGCGTGCGTTCGCCGCAGCGCAAGGACCCCAGAAGCAGCGCGCTCCTGCGCGCAGAAGCAAGACACGAGCGGCAAACGGACTATGTTGGCTTCTGATTTTCGGCCACAAGAAACTTGTCTGCTGAAAGGCCCATTCGCCAAGCCCGAGTGAACTGGCTTCCGGAATTTTCGGCTTCTAGTAAGATCGCGTAATCGGTCGGTTTGTCCGCGCGCCCAAAATCCGTCAATCGGCGTCGCGCCTTCGTGAACTACCAAATCTACCGAAGCATCTGCTGCATATCTCTTCTCGTGCTTGCCACGGATGGCGCAAAGGACGTCTTCTGTCTCGATACGAAAATTAGAATAGCCGCTGCGCCCATTGACTACTTTCGTTTCGATCTGTTCATCGGTCAACCGAGTCATTTCAAAATACCACTTTATCCCGACGATCGTGCTGGAAATATCGGGCTTCGGTGGCACGTCCTGCTTGATCGAACCTTCGTCGATTTCAAGCCCGACAACACTTACGAAATTGTGGAATGTATCGAGTTCGTAAGTTAGTTTCTTGTCGGACGCCTTCAAAGCCCCCCCGCCGCCTGCGCTACCGCTCTAAATAGCGCGCGGCCCTTGTTCATCGTCTCCTCCCATTCCGTCGCCGGATCGGAGTCGTAGACGATGCCGCCGCCTGCCTGCACGTGCAGGTGGCCGTCCTGGATGACGGCGGTGCGGATGGCAATGGCGGTGTCGGCGTCGCCCCACCAGCCGATGTAGCCGATGGCGCCGGCGTAGATGTTGCGTTTGTGCGGTTCCAGCTCCTGGATGATTTCCAGGGCGCGGATTTTTGGGGCGCCGGAGACGGTGCCGGCGGGGAAGGTGGCCTTCAGAACGTCCATGTAGCCCAGGCCATCGCGCAGGTCGCCTTCCACCTGTGAAACGATGTGCATGACGTGCGAGTAGCGTTCGATCACGAAGCTTTCGGTGAGCTGCACGCTGCCGGTCTTGGCCACGCGGCCGACGTCGTTGCGGCCGAGATCGATCAGCATCAGATGCTCGGCGCGTTCCTTGGGATCGGCCAGCAACTCGGCTTCCAGCGCCAGGTCTTCCTCGCGGGTCCTGCCGCGCGGACGCGTGCCGGCGATGGGACGCAGCACGACCTTGCCTTTCTTCAGGCGCACGAGGATTTCCGGCGACGAGCCGACGATCTGCGTGCTGCCCAGGTCGAGGAAATACATGTACGGCGACGGATTCAGTGCACGCAGCGCGCGATAGACATCGACGGGTCTTGCACGGAACGGCACGCTCAGGCGCTGCGAGGGCACCACCTGGAAGATGTCGCCGGCGCGAATATGCTCTTTCGCCTTTTCCACAATGCCGTGGTACTGCTCGCGGGTGAAGCTGGAGACGAAATCGGCTTCTTCCAGCGCTTTCGGATCGAGCACTTCGGGGTAGCTCGGTCCGGAACGGCGCAGGCGGAAGGCCAGTTCGTCCAGGCGGCGATGTGCACGCGCGTAGGCCTGCGGTTGTGCGGGATCGGCGTGCACGATCAGATAGAGTCTTCCCTTGAGGTTGTCGAACACCGCGACTTCCTCGCTCAGCATCAACAGCACGTCTGGGATGCCGAGCTGGTCGGGGCGATCCCAGTGCGCCAGCTTCGGTTCGATATAGCCGATGCTCTCGAAACCGAAATAGCCGACCAGGCCGCCGCTGAACTCCGGCAGGTGCGGCAGCTGCGGCACCTTGTAGGTCAGGCGGATGCGCTCGATTTCGCCGAGAGGATCGGCCAGGTCGCGCTGCTCGACGGTTTCACCGAGGTCCTCGACCGTCAGCCGCGAGCCGTGCAGCTTGTATACTTTGCGACAGGGCAGGCCGATGATCGAATGGCGCCCCCAGTTTTCGCCGCCCTCGACGGATTCGAGCAGATAGGCATATGGCCCATCGGCGAGCTTGAGGTAGACCGACAGCGGCGTGTCTAGGTCGGAAAACACTTCGCGCACAACCGGAATCCGGTTGTAGCCCTGCGCGGCCAGCGCGGCGAATTCGTCCTGCGAGATCATGCGATGGTCCAGCGCGAGCAGTCCGACCAGGACCGGGCAGCGCACGATAGCAAGACGCGGCGTGGGGATACAGAGCCGCGTTCGTTCTCTGTGCGGTCAAGCTATTGGCGCGGCTCGGTCGCCGGTTGAGTCTGGGCGGGCGATTTCTGCGATGGCGTTTCCAGGCGCTCAGTTGAAGCATTGGCCTTGGCTGATGCGGGTACGTCCAGGGGCTTCAACGCGCCGACATTGACGTGACCAAAACTGGTGCTGATGTAGTCATCGAATTCCTTCTTCTGGTCAGCGTAGAACCGGTTGCCGGACACGAAGGACCCATCCGGTTGCTGGATGATCATGTTGCCGACAAACCCGGCATGCGACCCGGTGATGTTGCGCCGTTCTTCTTCGTAACGGTTCAGCGCACGAGGCAAGGTGACCGCGTCGCCGTACTTGGCATCGAGCTGGCGGAATACCCCGTCCGCCTCGGTGCGTTGCTCGGGGGTCAATTCGGCATAGGCCGCGTGCAGGGCCGCGTCGGCCAGCTCACCGTGCTGTTCGGCCGCGATACCAAGCCAGGCAACTCCGCGGATCTTGTCGACCGGAAGGCTGCCGATGCCATTGAAATACATGATGCCGACATTGTATTGCGCAATCTTGTTGGCCCAGTAACCGGCCAGCTCGAACATTTCCAGCGCGGCGCGGTAGTCCCGGTTCTTCAGGTAAAACTGCGCCTTGTATTCGAAATACTTGCCGGGCACGAAGCGCCCGGACGGGTCATCCACGGCGAAGGCAGAAGACGCACTTGCCGCACAGATTCCTGCCAGCGCAATGACCATGAGGTGACGAATGGGTTGCATGGAGCACTCCACAGTCAGTAGGTGAAGATCCAGACGAAAGCAAACGTACCACCGTTGCAGCAATCCATGCCAGTTACGCGCCGCCGAGCAGCGGTCGCCGCGGCATGCCGCGCAGGCGCAGGCGGAATTCCACTCCGCTGCCGTCATCCAGATTGCGCGCGCTCGCATCGCCGCGATGCGCCTCGGCGATCAGGCGCACGACGTACAGGCCCAGACCCAGATGCGGCGCATCGGCGCGGCCCGGAGTCGGCCCGACGGATTTGGCGGCCGCCGACGAACGCACACTGACCAGCGAATCGAACAGACGATCCTGCATCGCCGGCGGCAGCAACGGGCCACTGTTGGCGACGGCAATTTCGGCGCCGTCGTCGCGCGCGGTCAAGCTGATGCGGATCCAGCCGTCTTCCGGTGTGAAGCTGCGCGCATTGTCGAACAGTTTGTCGAGTGCCTGCGCGATCAGTTCCGGCGCGCCGTGCATGAGCAGCGGTCCCGGCAGTTCGCTGTCGAGCCGGCGTGGTGCGATCAGCGGTCGATACGCCTCTGCGCAACCGCGCACGACGGCGGCGAGATCGAAATCCTCGCCTTCCGCAGCGGCGATGGCGCGTTCCATGCGACTGGCCTCGCTCATTGCCCGCACGATCGCGCCCAGGCGTTCGGCGCCGCCGCGCGCACGTACCAGGTACGGTTGTGCGGCCGTCGGCATCGCCTGATGATCCAGGTTGTCGAGCGAGGACTTGACGATCGCCAGCGGTGTTTGCAATTCGTGCGACAGTTTGCTCGCCAGCGTGCGCAGGTAGTCGGTGTAGGCGCCAACTTCGTCGAGCAGACGTGCGAAGCTCCGCGCCAGATCGCCGAGTTCGTCATGCGCGTCAAGCAAGGGCAGCGGGATGTCCATTTTTCCATTGCCATGCAGTGCGCGCTCGGCGGCGTTGCGCAGGCGGCGGATACGCAGGCTGAGGGCGCTGGCGAAAACGAACAGCATGCTGCCGGCGACGGCGAGGGCGAGAAGGCTCGCGCCGACCAGGCCGAGCAGGGCGCGGTTGGTCAATAGCGGCAACGCGTCGCCGGTTTGTTCCAGCAGCAGGGCGCCACGCACTTCGCCTTCAGACTTCATCGGCACGGCCGCGGCGAGTACGACCTGGTCGTCCGCGGTGGACGGATGCCAGGCGGTGGAGGCGACGCCCGACAGCGCCTGCCAGATTTCCGGCGAGGACAGGCGCGGCAGCGCCGTGGAAAAATCCTCGGCGCGCGTCAGTCCCGGTGCGATCAAGTGGCGATAGACCAGGCTCTCCAGCCAGCGCCGTCGCGAAGCGGATTCCGCCGTCGCACCTGCCAGCGTGCCGGTTTCGGCCACGACCCAGCCTTCGCCGCTGAGCAGGCGCGCGCGCATGCCTTCGGGAGCGAACTGGCCGAGTTCCGCCGACAGTTCCGGCGACGGCATCAGCAAGGGCAGTGGCTCGGAAATTTCCGCGGCCGGCAGCGCCGCATCGAAGACGCTCAGGCCAAGCTTGTCGGGCATTTGTGCGCGCGGCAGGCGCAGTTCGACGCGGTAACCGCTGCCGTCCTCCTGCCAGACCCCGTCGAGCGTCGTCGGCAGCGCATTGTCGCTTGCGTCGGTGAGCGTCAGCGCATCGAACCGTCCCGGCGCCGCGCTCGCCAGCAGATAGCGTCGCGTCAGGGCTCCGCGCTCCAGGCTCAGGGTGAGATGATCGCTGACCGCGGCTTGTGGATCGCTGGCATCCACACGCGTGCGCGTTGCATCGTGCACATCGGCAAACAGGTACAGCCAATGGCGGTCGGCACAAAGCAGCAAGGTGGCTTTGTGCGCATCATTCGGCGGGCCGGCGTTTTGCGCGTAGGCAGACAGCGCACCCCAGTCGTTTCCGTAGCCGTCGATCGTGATGCCGCCCGCGGGTGCGTCGTGAACATAAATGGCGGCGCCTACCGGCGGCAGCTGCGCATTCAGCGCACCGAGACTGCGCGCAAGCGCGCGCGCCGATGCGATCAGGGTCTGCTCCTGGCCCTGGCGCAGCAATTCCTCCATCTGCCGCACGAACAGCCAGCCCGCGAACGGCAACGCGAGCGTGGACAGGGCGATCATGAGGAGTTTGAAACGCAGTGACATGGGGGTTGTCGGTTGTCAGTTTTTGGTTGTCGGTAAAAGCGGCCACGTTGCCGAGCTAAGGTTTTTTCCAACAGCCGGGAACCGACAACCAACAACAATCCCCTACGGTTTCCACCGATACCCCGCGCCATGCACGGTTTCGATCGCATCGAAATTGGGATCGATGGCGATGAACTTCTTGCGTATGCGTTTGACATGCGATGTGATCGTGGCGTCGTCGACGACGACCTGCGCCTCGCGCATCAACTGGTCACGGTTCTTTACGTGTCCCGGGAAGCGCACCAGCGTGTGCACCATCCAGAATTCGGTCACGGTCAACGGCACTTCGCTGCCGTTCCAGGTGATGCGCATGCGTTCGGATTCGAGCTTGAGCGGGCCGTGTTCGACCACGGTTTCCTTCGACGACGGTTTACTCAGCGCATCCAGACGCCGGAACAGCGCGCTGATGCGGGCGGCCAGATGGTGCAGGCTCACGTCCTTGGTCAGGTAGTCGTCGGCACCCAGGCGCAGGCCCGATATGACATCGAAATCCGAATCGCGTGCAGTCAGGAAGATGATTGGCAGCGTGGGCGATTTCGCACGCAGTTCGCGGCACAGCTCGAAGCCGCCCTCGGGTTCGTCGCCGAGGCCGACATCGATGATGACCAGTTCGGGCAAGCGCAGGCCGAACGCGCGGCTGGCATCGGGGCGCGAGCCGTAGCCGTGCACTTGATAGCCAATGCGCGTCAGTGCCTCGACGTAGTTGGCGCGGATGGCGGGTTCGTCCTCGACGATGGCGATGCTGCGGGCCATGGGGCAAGCCTTGCAAGGGATGATGCAACGAGCATACGGGGCTCGTGCGGACGGCACAATCGTCGCGGTGCAGATGCCACAACTTCGCCACAACTTGTCGCCGCTGCGCCGCATTCGCGGCCGCAATGGCGCAGGCGCCGACGCGACTCTGACGCTGCGCCGATACCGCGCATGCCGAGTTCCAGGATTGCCCTGATCCCAGGCATCAACAATCTGCATCTGAGTGCCACCCTTGCACAAGGCCACCGCCATGAAAACCGACCGCCCCGAAGCCAATGCCGAACTGACCCGCAGTTTCGAACCGTTGCGCATCGGCTTCGCCGTA
The DNA here is from genome assembly GCA_031291055.1 of Rudaea sp. GTDB lineage: Bacteria > Pseudomonadota > Gammaproteobacteria > Xanthomonadales > Rhodanobacteraceae > Rudaea. The sequence continues at coordinate 121,537 of JARLJU010000089.1, forward strand.
CTCGCCCTGCTGCTGGGTCTGATCGCCAGCTTGCGCTTCTGATGATGCGTGCAAACGAGGAGAGAAAGATGGACGTCTACCTGCCTGCCGACTTCTACCGCCTGCGCGACAATCTGCACGATTGGCGCGATGCGCCAGCCGCTGACCCGGAACAATGGCTGGCGCCGCGGGAGAACTGCACTGCAATCCACGCGGTTTCCGATGCCTGCGCCGACCCGCTCTGGCGCGTGTTCTGATTTGAACAGGGTGGCCAGGAATGTTCGCTTTTGACTTTCGCGATCAGTGACGATCGCCCCAGACAGTTTCCCTGACCGCGCCGCGGGAGTCGAGCCCCTCCCCCAACCTCAGATGGCTCCCGCGGCGCGGGTTTTTATGCGGAAATGGCCTGCCGCATCGCGGCGATGACGGCGCGATAGTCCTTGTGGCCGAAAATCGCCGAGCCGGCGACGAAGGTATCGGCGCCGGCTTTGGCTATCTCGGCGATATTGTCCACTTTTACACCGCCGTCGATTTCCAGCCGGATGGCGCGGCCGCTGCGGTCGATGAGTTCGCGCGCGCGGCGCAATTTTTCCAGCGCAGTGGGAATGAAGCTCTGGCCGCCGAAGCCGGGATTGACCGACATGATGAGGACGAGATCGAGCTTGTCGATCACGTAGTCCAGATAATTGAGCGAGGTTGCCGGATTGAACACGAGGCCGGCCTTGCAGCCGCATTCATGGATAAGGCCGATCGTGCGGTCGATGTGTTCGCTCGCCTCGGGATGAAAGCTGATCAGGCTGGCGCCGGCCTTGGCGAAATCCGGAATGATCCGGTCCACCGGCTTGACCATCAGATGCACATCGATCGGTGCCGTCACGCCATGCTTGCGCAGCGCTTCGCAGACCAGTGGACCGATGGTCAGATTCGGCACGTAGTGGTTGTCCATCACGTCGAAATGGATCCAGTCCGCTCCGGCAGCGAGCACGTTGCCGACTTCTTCGCCGAGCCTGGCGAAGTCCGCGGAAAGGATCGATGGCGCAATGGCGGCAGACTGCTTCATATTGTTTCCGGCAAGCGGGACGCGACAACAATCATCTTACTTGATGTGGCGCTCCGCGCGAATTCGCTCGTACGCCGTGTTGATTTCGCGTGCGCGCTCTTCGGCACGGCGCTTGAGTTCTTCCGGCACGTCGCCGAGCTTGTCCGGATGATGCTGGCTGATGAGCTTGCGATAGGCGCGCTTGATCTCGCTGTCGCCGGCGTTGCGCTCCAGGCCGAGCACGGCGTAAGGATCCTTGCCCGGCGCGTTCCCGTGCGGCGCCTGGCGCGACGAGTCGGGTCCGCTGCCGCGCGCGGCATAGGCATAGCCCTTCATCGCCGCGAGCGCCGCCAGTTCGCGCTCGTGCACGCCGAGCGCCCAGCACAGCTGGCGCACGATCGCGAGCTTGCCCGGCACCAGCGGTCCTTCCGCGTAGACGATGTCGAGCAGCATGTCGAGCAGCAGGTAAGCCAGGTCGCGCCGGCCATGACACCAGGCTTTCAGGTCGGCAATTGCCAGATGCACGGGAAAGCCGTCCTGCTTGCCGGCGGTAAAGCGCTCGATCGCGTTCGCGCGTTGCGCGGGGGTGAGCTGCATCCGCGTCATCAGGTTTTCGACGGCGGCGATTTCCTGTTCGGAGACGCGACCGTCGGATTTGGCAATGGCGCCGGCCAGGCCGAACAGCGGTGCGATGAACGTTGCCGAAGCAGCGGGGCGCGGCGGCCGCATCGCGCCGCTATCCCAAAGATGGCCGATGGCCACGCCGATCAGGATGCCGAACGGATGACGAAACAGCAGGAATCCAATCAGGCCGCCGATCAGCTTGCCGAGAATGCTCATGGAAGGCGGGACTCGGCCGGCTGCTGGCCCGCATACCACTGCAGCACCTGGTCGAGTTCCGCGGCGTTGAGCATGCCGGCCGCCGCCCGCATGGCGGCCACATCGCGCGCGCCTGAGCGGTACTGGCTCAGTGCACTGCGCAGATACTCCAGATTCTGGCCGGCAAGGTTCGGAATGGTCTTGCCTGTCGCGATACCGAGTTCGCCGTGGCAGGCGGCGCACAGGCCGAGCCGCTGCGGAGGGGATTGCGCGCCCGCGGAAAATGCGATTCCGGCGCCGGCGATTGCAAGACTGATGGCGATCAAGGAGTGCATGTGCATGGGAAGAAGTGACCGGGCCGCGATTTTAGCAGCCCCGTCGAATCTACCGCCGGATTGCGCCACGCTCCCGGTAGAATGCGCGTCTGATCCCGGAGCCCCTGCCGTGCCAACCACCCTGCTGCAATCCGATCTTCCCGGTCTCAACCTGATCCATCGCGGCAAGGTACGCGATGTCTACGCGTTGTCGGATCGCGAGTTGCTGATCGTCGCGACCGACCGCCTGAGCGCCTTCGACGTCGTGCTGCCGGACCCGATTCCGGGCAAGGGCGAGATGCTCTGCCAGATCTCGAATTTCTGGTTCGCCAGGACCGCGCATCTGCTCCGCAACCATCTGACCGGCGTGCCGGTTGCCGAGGTATTGCCACACGGCGTGGATGCGCGTTTGTACACGACGCGCAGCGTGGTTGCCAGGCGCCTCAAGGCAGTCCCGATCGAGGCGATTGCGCGCGGTTACCTGATCGGCTCGGGCTGGAAGGATTACCAGGCCACCGGGGTGCTGTGCGGGATCAAGCTGCCGGAGGGTCTGCACCAGGCCGAGAAACTCCGCGAGCCGATCTTTACCCCGTCGACCAAGGCTGGCGCGGGAGCGCATGACGAGAACATCGGTTTCGACCGCGTGGTCGCCGCGATCGGCGGCGATTTGGCCGAACAGGTGCGCGACGCGACACTGAAGATATACGCGTTCGCCGCGAGCTACGCGGCCGAGCGCGGCATCCTCGTCGCCGACACCAAGTTTGAGTTCGGCACCGACGAGAACGGCAAACTCTACGTCATGGACGAAATGCTGACACCGGATTCCTCGCGCTTCTGGCCGGCCGACCAATACCGCGTCGGCATCAGCCCGCCGAGCTATGACAAGCAGTTCGTGCGCGATTACCTGGAAACGCTGGACTGGAACAAGACTGCGCCGGGGCCACGCCTTCCGGCGGCCGTGATCGCAGGCACGGCGGCCAAGTATGCCGAGGCGCTGCAGCGGCTGGCCGGAATAGTGCTGGATTGAGCTAGACTGCGCCCGTGCAACCACGGGAGCAGCGTCCATGAATGCGATTCCGACCGGGTCCTCCACCGATCAGCGCCGCGAAGTCGATCGCTGGCTTGGCAACTACAGCGAAGACCATCGCAATTCCACAAATATACTGATTCACTGGATCTGTGTACCGCTGATTCTGTGGACGGTCGTTGCCTTGCTCTGGGTTCTGCCCGTGCCTGCGGCGCTCGGTCGTGCCGGGCTGTGGTCGGGCGTTGCCATGTTCCTGGCACTGACGTTCTATCTGCGCTTGTCGCGGCCGCTCGGCTTCGGCATGCTCATCGCGTTCGTCGCGCTCGGCCTGATCACCGAGGGCCTGTATCGAAGTCTCGGTCCGGGTACGTTGTTGTGGCTGGCAATCGGCGTATTCGTGCTTGCCTGGATCGCGCAATTCGTCGGCCACAGGATCGAAGGCAAGAAGCCATCGTTCCTGACCGATCTGGCCTACCTGCTCATCGGTCCGGCGTGGATTGTGGCGAAGATCATGCGGCGGCTGGGCATCGCTTATTGAACGGCGGGATTTTCGCGCAGGGTTTCTTGTTTCGAAAAAAACAAGGCGCCGTTGCGGCGCCTTGTGTCTTGCAAGTCAACATCTTGACTCAATGCATCGACATCGTACCGAGCATGCCGATCAGCACGCTGCCGAAGACGAAGAACAGGATAACGCTGAGCACGATCTCGATAATGATCTGCACGAGGGTCACCAGGCAGGCCTTGCCAAAGCCCATCTGTGCACCGTCCGGCCGTTTCACAAGCGCGTTCAGGATGGCCGCATAGAGCACGAACACGATGACCAGCGACACCAGCGAGCTGAGGCCACCTGCTCCCAGCACCATGTTCAAGACATAACTGACAATGCCCGCGGCGATGGTCTCGACGATGGCCGCGACAAGCGCCATCAGGAATTTCGGCGTGAACCCGGCGACTATCCGCGTCGCCAGCATGATGATCAGTGCGCCGACCCCAAAGGCAACGGCCAGCATTACCAGCACATAAAGAATAGCTGTAACCATGATTTTTCCCCGACAGTGATTGTACGAATTCAAACTCGATTTGCAGCGCTTCCTGCGCGAGTGGCTCCTGCAACCTTCGGGCGAATCCCTGTCCCGCGTCCCTCCCGATTTCTGGGTCGTTGGAGCGTTCGATCGAAAGCAACCGTACTAACGTTCTCAGCTACCCAAAGCGAACAGCGCCAAGCCTATGCCTTTTCCCGTGGCCGCAGCAACCAGCGGCACAGCGCCGGCAGGAACACGATCGCGGCGATCATGTTGACCACGAACATGAAGGTCAGCATCACGCCCATGTCGGCCTGGAATTTCAGATCCGAGAACACCCAGGTACCCACGCCGGCGGCCAGCGTCAGCGCCGTGTAGAAGATCGCGATACCGGTGGTCTTGAGCGCGATGAAATAGGAATCCGTCAGCGAGCGGCCCTGCTTCATGGCTTCGCGCATGCGCGCAAAGATGTAGATCGCGTAGTCGACGCCGATGCCGACGCCGAGCGCGAGCACCGTCAGCGTGTTCACTTTCTTGCCGATGTCCAGTTCCACCATCAGCGAATGGCCGAGCTCGGTCACCAATACCAGCGGCAACACGATGCACAGCGCCGCGAGCGGGTTGCGGAAGCTGAGCAGGCACATTGCGAACACGGCCGCGTACAGCAGGTACAGCATGGTGTGGTCGACGGCGCGGACTTCGTCGTTGATCGCCGCCATCACGCCGACGTTGCCGGTGGCCAGGCGCAGATTCAACCGGTCGCTGACGAAGGTCTTGCCTTCGGCCTGCGCATCGGCAGCCTGCTTGGCAAGCTGATCGCGCAGATTGACGTTGCCGCCGGCATAGTCGTGGTTGTCGTCGCGGAACTGCTTGACCGCACCGACGACGCGGTCGATCGTGGTGGCGCGATGGTCGGCCAGGAACATCATTACCGGCATCGCGCTGCAGTCCTGATTGAGCAGGCCCGAGTCGGTTTCGAATCCCTGCGTATCCTGGCGCAGCGCGTCGTTGTCGCGCGGCAGCACCCGCCAGCGGATATTGCCTTCGTTCCAGCCGGCATTGACGATCTTCGCCGCCATTGGCAGGGTGATGACCTGGGCGACGCCCTCGACGTTGCGCATATGCCAGGCGAAGCGATCGAGCGTTTCCATCACCGGATAGCTGGTCGTGCACGCATTCGGCGCGCCTTCCGCGATCACGTTGAGGATATCGACGCCAAGCGCGAATTTGTCACTGATCAGTTCCGCATCGCGATTGTAGCGGGCGTCGGGACGCAGTTCGGCCACGCCCTTCTGCGCATCGCCGATCATGACCCGGCTGCCGAAATGCGCGGCCACCGCCCAGATGCCGATGCCGATCAGGATCACGATTGCTGCAGGTATTGGTCGGCTCAGACGCGCCAGCGCAGACCACAACTTGTCGAATTGGGTCAACTGGCGCAGACGCCAGGCGCGCTTGCCATCCAAGTTGCGCAAGCGGCAAAACGACAGCAGCACCGGCAGCAGGATCAGATCGGTGAGCATGATCAATGCCACGCCGACGGTCGCGGTGACTGCCAGTTCGAAGATGATCCGCACCGGAATGATGAGGATGGTCGCAAAGCCTATGCAGCCGGCGATCAGGGCCACGGCGCCCGGCACCAGCAGCATGCGGAAGGCAAGACGCGCTGCAGTCTGCGCATCCACGCCCTTGCGCTGGCGCAGTTCCTCGGCGTTGCCGTCTTCCAGCCCGCCGAAGAACAGCTCGCCGCGGAAGCGGTTGATCATCTGTTCGCCGTGACTGACAGCGATCGCGAAGATCAGGAAAGGCGTCAGCATGTTCATCGGATCGATGCCGAAGCCGAGCAGGCGCAATGCGCCGAGCATCCAGACCACGGCGATCAGCGCGCAGAACACGGTGAGCGAAGCCAGTTTCACCGATGCCGAGTACGCGAACAGCAGCAGCCAGGTAAACGCGATCGTGAGGAAGAAAAAAACGATTACCGATTTGGCGCCATCGCTGATGTCGCCAACCATCTTGGCGAAGCCGATGATCGCTACCGTGGTGTGGTCATTCTCGTATTTCCTGCGGATCGTCTCCAGCTGCGCGGCAACGTGGTTGTAGTCGATGGTTACGCCATGCGCCGGGTCCTCGGGCACCAGATCCACCCAGACCATGGCGCCGGAGAAATCCTTGGCGACCAGGCGCCCGACGATATTGGCCTTCTCGATGTTCGCGCGGATCATGGCGAACTGCTCGGGCGTGGCCCGGAAGCCATCCACGTTCGGCGTGAACGTGGCCGGGATCACATTGCCGCCGGCGAATCCGTCCTCGACCACTTCGACGAAGCGCACGTTCGGCGTGAAGATCGAGCTGACCCGCGCCTCATCGACGTGCTCGATGGTTTTCGCGTCCTGGGTGATCTTCTCCATCGTCTGGAAGAACGGCTGGTTGAACATGTTGCCGCTCTTGTCCATCACCGCAATCAGGATACGGTTGGCGCCGCCGAAGTCCCTCTCGTAATCGAGGAACGTCTTCATGTATTCGTGGTTGAGCGGAATCTGTTTCTTGAAACCGGCATCGACGCGCAATTGCGCGGCGAAATACGCCATCGCCACCGTGATCAGGGCAAACACGGCCAGCACGACCATGCGATTGCCGAACACTGCGGCTTCGGCGACACGCTGGAAGGCGTTGGGCTGGGCGGAGCTTGCGGCAGGTGCGGCCATGGTCTTGCCTCTGCTTGTTTCTTATTTCGGTAGAAACAGACTGATGCCGTTCTCGCCGGCTATCAGCAGGGTGCCGTCGTCGGCGAACGGTATCACCGTGGCGATGATGCCGGCCGAATCATCGACGTAGCTCTTCAACGCATCGCCCGCGTGCGTACGCACGAGCACGATCCCGTTTGCGCCGACGATGGCGCCCCCACCTCCTGGCAACGCCACGCCACCCATCAGGCTGAGTTCGGTGCCGGTCTGCACCTGCGTCCAGTGCTCGCCGAGATCGGAGGATTCGTACACGTGTCCACGCAGGCCGAACGCGAGGACGTGATCGGCTTCATAGCCGATCACGCCGAACATCGAACCGTCGTAGGGCAACTGCAGGCGCTGCCAGCTCGCACCATCGTCGCGCGAGCGGAATGCGCTGCCACGTTCGCCGACAATGAACAGTGCGCCGCTGCCGGTACGCGCGATTGCGTTCAGGTGGGGCGTCGCTTCCTGGCCGAGCTTGAGCTCATCCTGGGTGAATGTCTGTGCTTCGCCGTGTTTGCCTTTCGCCCCGGCCGGCTCCGCGGCCGTATCGTCCGCATCGGCTTTCGATTTGGCGGCCACGGTCAGCGGCTGCCAGGTCGCGCCGCCATCGGTCGTCTTCAACGCCAGGCTGTAGGCGCCGACGGCATAGCCATGGTGAATATCCGTGAACAGCACGCCCAGCAGGGGCACGCCCTGGTGCGAATCCTGCGCGGCGTTGTCGTCGGCTGCCGGAGCCTTCCACGGATCCTGCCGCTGCAGTTCCCAATGTTCGCCGCCATCGGCGCTGTGCGCGATCACGCCCTCATGCCCCACCGCCCAGAGTTGCGCATCGACAGCGGCAACGGCGGTGAAAGTCATACGCGTCGGCACGGCCGCCTGGCGCCAAGCGCGGCCGTCGTCGGACAGCAGCACGTCGCCGCGCGCGCCGACCGCGACGAAGCGGTCGCCCGAGCGCGCCACGCCGAGCAGCAGCGATTGCGCCGCCAGCGGCATCACCTCGGCAGGTGCGCCGATCGGGTCCACCCATGCGGATGCGGCCGGCCCCGCGGGCGTCTGAGCCGCCGGTGTGTCTGTAGCGGCCGTTTGGGCAGGCGCCCAGCCGAATTGCCCCACGCCTGCACAGGCCAGCAGGACGCACGACAGTGGGCGGAAGCTTGAGAATTTCATCGCGTATACCCCCGATCCGGTGACCGCGCGCGCATTTTACCCTTCTCCAAAAAGCACCAGCCGCTCTGCGAGCGGCCGGCGTTGTTGGCTACGCGCGAACGGCGGACATCACTCGATGCCGCGCTGGCGCAGGGATTGCGGCGAGAACATGTCCGGTGTGGTCTGCAGGGAAAAATCGTACTCCTGTTCCTGGTTGTCCAGGCCCTGCACCAGATAGCGTCCGGACTTGAGGTCGTAGTGGCATTCCAGCGTCGACCAGAACACCGGCACTTCGTAGTAGTTCACGCTTGGCGCCTCGGAATAGCGCCACAGTTTGAGCTCGCTGTCGTAGTGGTCGATCTCGAGGATCTGCCAGCTGTCCTCGTCGATGTAGAACGTGCGCCGCGGGTTGATGTGGCGCTGGCCCGGCTTGAGCGTCGCGTCGACAATCCAGACACGGTGCAGTTCGTAGCGCAGCAGATCCGGATTGATGAAATTCGGCTTGATCAGATCCGATACCTTGGTCTTGTCGCTGTGCGCGGTGTAGGAGTTGTACGGCACGTACATTTCCTTCTTGCCGATCAGTTTCCAGTTGAACTTGTCCATGGCGCCGTTGAACATGTCGGTCATGTCGTTCGTGCGCATGCCGTCGGAAGCGGTGCCGGGATTGTCGTAGGCGACGTTCGGCGCGCGCCGGACGCGACGCTGGCCCGGGTTGTAGATCCAGGCTTCGCGCGGCTGCTTCTTCGAATCCAGGGTCTCGTGCACCAGCAGCACCTGGCCGGCCAGTCGCGGCGGCGCGACGACATCCTCGAAAAAGTACAGAAGGATGTTGTTGATGTCCTTGAGCGTATTGCCCGGCTTGTAGTACAGGCCCAGGCCTTCCTCGCGGAAGCGGATCAGGGTGTACTGCCCGGAAGCGGTCGGAATCGCCTGGTCGTTCCAGCGCGCGAACGACACGCCCTTGAACTTGAGCTTGTGGTTCCAGATCGCCTCCATGCCGGCCTTGCCCGGATCGTTGTCGAGGATCGGAAACGGCAGGCCCTCCGCGACCTTGTCGACACCTTCGCCTTCATCGACCAACTCGCCGGTGGCGGCGTTCTTTATCGTCATGTCGTAGATGCGCTGCGGGAACGACGCGGTGCGGTGGGTCGGGTAGACGAGCATCTTCCAGTTCGGATACTTGCCGAACATGCCGATCTGGCCGGCGGACAGCTTGTCGCCGTAATCCTTGAAGTTCTGCGCAGTGATAGTGAACAGCGGCTTCTCGCCCGGGAACGGATCGGGATGGTGATCGCCGACCTTGTAACCCGCCGGTGGCGTGGTGATGCCGCCGGTCCATGCGGGAATGGTGCCGTCCTTGTTGCCGGCACGCTCGGCACCAACGGGCGTGAGCGGTGTGCCGGTCATGCCCATCTTGGCCACATCCTCCGGGCTGCCTTTGGCCAGCGCTCCGGTGGAAAATACTGCGCATGCCACCAGCGCCACGAGTCTTGTTCTATTGAGCGTTGCCATCGAAAGTCCCTCCCGTCGATCTTTCAGAATGAATACTTTGCGACAAAAGCGACAAAGTCGCGATCGCTGATCAGGTTGAACTGACCGCCGCCGAAATAGTCGGTATAGCTGAAGTCCAGCGACCACTGGTTGAGATAGTTGGCCTCCACGCCAAGTGTCACCGACTTGCGACCTTCGATGAAATTGCCGCCCGGACCGGGCGAAGTGCCGTTGACGTCCTGGTTGAACGCAAAGCGCGGCGACAACGTGAACGCGGTGCCGAACGCATTGTTGTAATCGGCGCGTGCGGCGAGCCGGTAACCCCACGAGAACGACGTCGGGAAGCCCTGGGTCTGTGTTTCCGGGTTGTTCAGATTGCCGCTGAGGACATCCGGACCGCCGCCCGTGTCCGTACCATCGCTGTTGTAGCGCAGCACCGATTGCGACGGCAGATCCCATACCTTGGTGGCGCCGGCTTCACCGACCAGTGCGATCTGATCGGCGTGGAACAGGTTGCCCGGGCCGAACACCTTGGTCGCGGTGAACTGCAATTGCGAAACATGGTTGCGCGTGTAGCCCGGAATGATGGCGCCTGGTGCGTAGGTGCCAAGCTGGCTGATGAAGCGGTTTCCCGGTGCGGGAATCAGCTCGTTCAGCGGCGACAGTCCGGCGAACAGCAGTTCCACCGCGTCGAGCTGCAGTGGTTGATTCGGACGGTAGCTCAACTCTCCCTGCAGGGCGATGCCAGGGCCTTCGAGCGACGTATTGAAACTCACGCCAAACAGGTGGATGTTGGTCGGGTAACTCACGAAATACTGCCCGCTGTTCGGCACCGTTGTCGTGGCCGCGATGCCACTGATCAACGGCAGGCGGCTGTCGTAATTCAGGAAGTAAAACCCGAATTCCGTATTGTTCAGACCCTCCGCCAGGTAATGTGCGGCCACACCGTATTGCCCATATTCGCTGGGGTATTGATCGGGCGCACGCTTTACCGTCTCTGCGCACGAAGCTTGCAGCAGCCCAACGAACGGATTGCTCGGGCTGCCGAGTATGCTCGCGCCACCGAACGCGCTGTTGTCGCTGGCCGCGCCGCCGAAGCACACCGCATAGTAGTTCTGCGGATTCTTCACCGGTTGCGGAATCAGGCCGAACGGCAGCGAGGCATAGGTGGCGCCGATCGTGGCGAAATCGTTGGTCGAGAAATACGTGCCTTCCGGGTCCGGATTGGTCTGCGCGAACTCGAGCAGGTACGTGGCTTCGACCGAGAAATTCTGGGTGACGTTGTAGGAACCCCAGAGCATGTTCACCGGCAGCAGGGCTTCCTTGAGTTCGGCGCCGGCGACGTGCAGCTGCGAAACATCGACCGGATTGATGACGTTGATACCGCCCTGGATGAAGGTGCTCTCGCCCCAGCTCAGCACCTGCTTGCCGAAGCGCACGGTGGCCTGGTGGCCGCCGACATCGAAATTGTCGTAGAGGAAGGAATCCAGGATGCGAAAGCGCTTGCCGACCTGGTCTCGTGCGAGACTGGTCAGCTTGTCGTTGTCGGCGTTGGCGAAGTCGTAAAAGTAGCTGGCGCGCACGAAGGCGCCCATGTGATCGCCGTAGTCCAGATGAAGTTCGCTGGTCGCCTTCACCGCGTTGGAGAACGCGCTGCCAGAACTGTAGTTCAGGTCGCCATCGTCATGGTTGGCGGAGAAGGCGCCTTGGGCAGCGCGCTGCTGTGCATTGGGCAAGGTGCCGACGAACGGATTGTAGACTGCCTTGGCGACATTGTCGGAACTCGGGTCCTGGGTACGAACGTCCACGCCATAGGACAGCGTCGTGTTGACCGTGCCGTGAAAACCATCGGCGTTGCCGAACTCGAAGGCCTGTGCCGGCGCGGCGGCATAGCCAGCCAGCGCCAGCGCGATGGCCGCGGCCAGCCCGCGCGGAATGACATTGTCGACGCGCACAGCTTTGATCTTGTTTTGAGTTGTCATGTGCTTTCCCCGGTTACTGCGTGCGGATGACAGAGGTGTTGGTGATCAGCACGGCCTGACCGCCAGAAGCGATCATGCTCGCCATCTCACCCTGCATTTCCGCGGTCACCGCGGCCGAACTGGTCGGGTCGAGCAGCGAACCGTGCACCCCCTGGGTGAAGCGCACCGCGCCGCGGATCTGCGCCGCCTGCGTGGTCTGTGTGAGCGTGCTCAGGCCCAGTGCGGCAAGCAGCGGTTCGGTGCCGGACAATGGCGCCGTCGGCACTGAATTCGGGATCACCTGATCCGACGGGTGAGTTGCATCGCCCACGACTTCCTGCGCCAGAATCGCCTTGCCGGCAGTGGCGAACGCGAAGTTGATCGAATCGCCGGAATCCACCACCGTCTGCGCGGCGACGAAGAAGGCGTCGTACGTCGGCGTGCCCTGGGTCAGGCCGGCTTGTGCCAGGCCGGCATGGATCGAGGGCCCGAACGCGGGCGAGGCGTCGAGCAGGCGGGCAATGCCGCCACCCGGCACATTCAGCAGACCGACCGTCACGTGCGGCTCCATCGCGATGAACGTGGTGCCGATGATCGAGCCCAGCGACTGGCCGACGAACTCCATGCGCGAACCGTCGAAATCGCCGGTCGGATTGACGCCCAGACTGATCGACGGAATGGCGCGGGTCAGTGACATCAGGTCGGCCGTGGCCTCGCGCAGGTTATCGCGCGACACCAGCAGGTTCGTCAGGTTGATGAAGTAGGTGCCGGAAGGATCGATCACGCCATCCGGGCCGGGCGCGCCGGTCGTGTTGTTCTCGAAATCCAGGTCGAACGTGCGCTCGCCCGTGATGAGTCCCGCAGCCGCGGTGCCGGTGAACAGCTGATTGCGATAGAACGGGTTGGTCTTGTCGGTCAATCCATGCAACGGCGCATCTATCGCGATGACCGCGAAGCCCTGCGCTGCCAGGGTTGCCGCGATGGCGAACATGTCGGTGCGGTTGCGCGTGATCCCGTGCTGGAAGATCACGATCGGCCAGCCGGCCGCCGGTTTTGTCCTGCCGGAATTGGCGTTCGGCACCGTCATCAAAACTGGAATGACCTGGGTGGACGTGGCGACGGGGAACGGATTGGCGAAGGTCACGTTGGTCGAGGTTGGATCCAGTCCGACGGCGTTGAATGGCGGCACGTAGGCGCCGGGCGCGGCATGCCAGAAATCATGCAGCGGAGCGGTCGGATCGGATGCGCTGGGTGCGCCGAGATAATATGGCGTAGCCAGCACGCCGGCATAGATATCGGCCACCGGCGGCAGGCCAAGGCCGAGTTTGCTCAGGTCCAGCCCGGTAGGGGCCACCTCTACTGTGGGCGCAGGACTCTGCTCGATGCGGCTTTGCACGGCCTGCAGTTCCGGCGTGATGCTCTGAGTAGTTGCGACCCACGACAAGGCAACACGCAGGTCGGTGCGGGTGCCGTCGAAGGCATCCAGTGCACCTTCCTGCGAGTTCACCAGCTGACGCAGCGGTTCCAGCGCGCAGGCCTGCGACGCGGGGATCAGCGAATCGGTGGACTGTCCGTTCACGCACAGCGGGCTGGTGCGCTTGGCAAGGAAGTACGTCGTGTCCGGGGTGATGTCGTTGCCGCTGGCGTCGGTGATGCTGGGCGCCGGCGCCGGATTGAGCTCACCACCATTGCCGATCAACACCGCCATATAGGAGGTCAGCTGCTTGAGCGGTGCCGTTGGAATGATTGCCAGGGTTCGGCCGGTCGTGTCGGAAGGTGCAAGTGCGACGACGAATTCCTGCGGCGACTGCAATTCGCGCACCACGCTGGTGACGCCCCCACCTGGGCCGGTCAGGGTCACTTCAAACATGCGCACCGTGCCGCTATGCCCGCCAATGACGGTCGAAGCCAGCGGGGGCGTGCTGAACGTGGTGCTCCACGGCGCCACGGTGCCGAAGCCGTCGAGCGCATTCAGGGCGACTTGCGGATCGCCAAAGTTCGCCGGGTTGGCGACCGGGATATTCAGGGTCAGGTCGGTGGTGCCCGACAGGAGCAGATTGGTCGGGAACGGGACCACCGCATTGGTCGGATCAAAACGCGCGGTGATGACCGCGACAACCGGTGTGCCGCCGCTGTTGGTCGCCGGCGGTGCGTTGACCGCGCGCGAGCTGTTGCTGCCGCCTCCACACGCGGACAGCAGCAACGACGACGACAGTGCCATGAGCAAACTCAGTCGGGCCTGCATAGGAGAATTCCCCAATTAGTGGTTCGTAGTGATTCGGGAGTGCAACGACGCCCGTATCATAGGTAGTTCAAACGGGCGTTGGCAACGGGAATTTAACGCCGGTCGGCGAGTTTTCTCTGCTGCGATGCAGCAAGGATGCGGCGCCAGCGCAAGCCAGAGTTTATTTGTAAAATTATATACTTATATAACCCGATGCAAATCCCGCCGGCAACACGTCGCTGGCGATGAATGGCGCCGGTGCAAAGCCGAAGTCATGCTCGGCAGCCGCATTGTCAGCGACCAGTGGCAGGCGCAGCCGCGCTATTGCGGCCGTGCTGAACGCCGGGTTCCGCTGCCAGCGGGCCGCCAGCAGCAATGCGTTCATCGGTAACGGCAGGGGCAGGACGACTCCGGGCAGGCTTGCACGCAGACGCAGCAGCATGGCGTCGAAACGCAGGCATTCGCCGCCACCGAGCGGATAGGTCTTGCCGAACGTGGCGGGGTTGCCCAGAACCGCGGTACAGGCATCGGCCAGATCCCGGGCGTGCACCGGCTGGCGCAGGCCATCGGCGCCGCGAGGCACCGGCAGTATTCGCCAGCGCCGCGCAAAACGGGCGATCGGTGCCAGGCTACGATCGTTGCCGGCGCCATAGATCAGCGTCGGCCGAAACAGGGTGCAGGCGAAGCCGCGTGCGGCGGCTGTTTCCATCACCGAGGTTTCCGCGTCGCGCAGGCGCCGGGCCAGTGCACGTTCGTACGGATCGGCCGACTCGCGCTTGCTTTCCGCGCTCATCGAGCTCACGGCGACGACTCTTTGCAGCGTCGCCGCGGGATATCGTTGCAGCCACGCCGCAAAGGCGTCGAGCGGCCCGAGGCTGATCACGATTTCCGCCTGCGGCCACATTGCGCCATGGTCGTTCAAATCGCCCGTGATCCAGCCGGGCTCGCCGGCCCGCGCCACGCGGCTTACGCCGATCGCGCTCTGCACCGGCGCCAGCCGCGGCAGCAGAAATCTCCCGATTGCGCCACCGGCGCCGAAAACGAGGACAGTGGACATGATCAGCCGACCGGGACGGGCACTCAATGTCCGTGCCGGCGCGCATCGCGTCAAGCACAGCCCTTTGTCGTATCGGCGAAGCCACTATCATGGGGTTCCGCGGGCCGCCCCCCCAGACTTGCGCCATGAAGTGCCTTCCGATATGCTTGGAAGTCTTTCGTTCCACGGCCGCATCAGGCACAGGGTTTCCCATGAAAACGATCAGCGCCAAGGCTGAGACGGTTAAGCGCGACTGGTTCATTGTCGACGCCAGCAACAAGACGCTGGGCCGTCTGGCCACCGAACTGGCACGCCGTCTGCGCGGCAAGCACAAGCCCGTCTATACGCCGCATTGTGACACGGGCGACTACCTCGTCGTGGTCAATGCAGAGAAGATCGCAGTCACCGGTAAGAAGATGGACGACAAGATCTATCACCATGTCACCGGCTACATCGGCAACATCAAGTCGATCGCGCTGAAGGACCTGCTCGCACAGCACCCGGAACGCGTCATCGAGATCGCGGTCAAGGGCATGCTGCCGAAGAATCCGCTGGGTCGCGCGATGTACCGCAAGCTGAAGGTCTACAGCGGTCCGAATCACCCGCACACCGCCCAGCAGCCGCAGGCGCTGGACATTTAATCAATCGACACCAGCAATTCGACTCCAGGATCCAAGCAAATGGCAACGACGCAGCAGCATTACGGAACCGGTCGCCGCAAATCCTCCGCCGCGCGCGTGTTCCTGCGCCCGGGCAAGGGTGCGATCGTCGTCAACGGCAAGCAACTCGATGAGTTCTTCGGCCGCGAAACCTCGCGCATGATCGTGCGCCAGCCGCTTGAACTGACCAAGATGGGCGAAAAATTCGACATCCTGGTGACGGTCGAGGGCGGTGGTAATACCGGCCAGGCCGGTGCCATTCGTCTGGGCATTGCCCGTGCCCTGGTCGAATACGACGAGGCGCTGAAGAGCCCGCTTCGCAAAGCCGGTTTCATGACCCGCGATGCCCGCGAAGTCGAGCGCAAGAAAGTCGGCCTGCACAAAGCCCGCCGCGCCACCCAGTTCTCGAAGCGCTAATCGTCTTTCCCGGTTGCGATCCGCGTGGATCGCAATCCAGCCGCGTTACTGGATCGTTGCGCAGTCAGAGATACGGTCCAGCCGGAATTGGGAGATCGTCTAACGGTAGGACAACGGACTCTGACTCCGTTTATCTAGGTTCGAATCCTAGTCTCCCAGCCAAAAGGTCCTCCAACGCAGTGCGAGGAAGACCAGAAAAACAAACAACCCCGCGTAACTGCGGGGTTTTTTGTGCCTTGCGCTCCGATCCCGTCCAGTTGCGTCCGATTCGATTGTGTAGCAGAGTGTGTAGCACTGACGTGTAGCAAACACGTTTTGCTACACAAAATGGGAAGTTTTAGGCAAACTTCCAACCTATAACTACACACATGACCCGGAAACTCACTGATCTAGCCATTCGCAACGCCAAGCCACGCGCGGCCAAGTACACGATGCCGGCGGGCAAGGGCTTGACACTGCTAGTCATGCCGGACGGCGCTAAATACTGGCGCCTCCGCTACCGCTTCGGTGGCAAGTCGCGGTGGCTGTCGGTGGGCCGTCCCTATCCGGAAACCGTCTTGCGCGGGGCCGAGGCCGAGGCGGCGCGGCTTCGAGCAATGATCGCGGCAGGCAACGATCCTGCCGAGGTCAAACGAGTCGCCAAGCTGGCGCAGCGCGACCGCGTCGCGAACACCTTTGGGGAAGCCGCCGAGGCGTGGCACGCATTCCGAGCCAAAGCCTGGAACATAAAGACCACTCGGCAAGTACGCGAGTATCTGGACAAGGACTTGCTGCCGAAGTTGGCCGCGCGCCCGCTGGATGCGATCACCGCGCCGGAGCTTGGCGCTTTGGTCGCCGAGATTGAGGCACGCGGCGCATTCGACGTGGCCAAGAAAACGCGGCAATGGCTGAAAGCGATCTACAGCTACGCGCGCGCAAACGGCTGGACAAGTACGGACCCGCCGCGCGATCTAGCTGCTATCGCGGAACGTGGGCCGGGCAAACAGAACTATCCGCACCTTCCGCCCGCAGAATTGCCGGCGTTGTTAGCGGCACTCGACGCGGATACTGGGTCGCCGCTCGTGAAGGCGTGCGCCATGCTGGCACTGTGGACAGCGAACCGGCCGGGCGTGACCCGCACCCTGCGATGGGCCGAGATTGATCTTGACGCGGCGCTGTGGACCATCGGCAAGGGCCGCGAGGGCATGAAGCGCGGTTACTATCACCTGACCCCGCTGCCGCGCCAAGCAGTTGCCATGCTGCGCGAAATGCACAACCTCACCGGCACATTCGAGCATGTATTCATCGGCCGCAACGATCCGACCGCGCCGCTAAGCGATGGTGCGGTGGCTGGCCTTTTCAAGCGCATCGGATACCAGGGCAAACAGACCATGCACGGATTCCGTCACCTTGTATCCACCGCGTTGAACGAAATGGGGTACGAACCGGATTGGGTAGAGCGCCAGCTTGCGCATGGCGATCCGGACAAGATTCGCGGCACGTACAACAAAGCGATGTATCTGGAACCGCGCCGGGAGATGATGCAGGCTTGGGCGGATCGGCTCGATGCATTGAAGGCAGGTGGTAACGTAGTCCATATGCGACGGCAAGCCCTATGATCTAGCAACTGCGAGGATTTCCCCGTGGACGAGGACGAGGACGAGGACGAGGACGAGGACGAGGACGAGGACGAGGACGAGGACGAGGACGAGGACGAGGACGGCGTGCCAGAGCCCCCACCTAGGGCACGGCTCGGCGATCTTGCGTCCTGGGCGCCGACAGATATCATCGAATGGATGGGCAAAGTTGAGCAAAAGTATCCCATAGCTTTATGGAATCGATACGTTCGTTTGCTATCCGACGACCGAATGCGTTCCGTTTGGGAGTGGCATTCGTCTGCCCGCGATGGCGCCACACTCGAACTCTATCGTTCCTCTCTGACTCTGCTACTGGACATTGACCGGGCTGTTGCCTTTCCGAAGAAGCCGGCCGGCATGACTAGAGCGAAGCGCGAAGCCTATTTCGCCAAGGTACGTCTGCATGCGGAGGCCCTCTTGGAGCTAGTCGAGGACACAAAGTTTTCGGCTAACTCGATGCACTGGAAAGGCATGTCAACGGAGCCCATCGATTCGGAAAAGCTCAGTTCTGTCGTTGTTCGGGACTTAGCCGATTGGGGGGAAGACGAGCAAGGGCACATCGTTGCATACTACGTGAGCGAGGACGGTGTCGGTAGACTACCTTGGACATACCCGGACTCTCACCTCTACGACCAATTGGTGGACCTCATCGACTGGACGCATTGGGATGATGGTTGGAGCAATTTGCTCACTTCAAGCGCACCCATAGGTCACGCAAATACGTCAAACGCGCGCGTGATTTTCTTTACGTGCACCCTATTTGAGAATCTGGCCGGGCAGGGACTAAGCATTCCGTTCACCCATCTTGCGACAATCGCGAACACAGCGATGGAACTCTCTGTTGATGATCAAGTAGACGAAGAAACCGTGCGCAAACAAGTCCGCCGCTATCAAGCGAGAAAGGCGGCGAAAGCAGCCTCGCAGGAAGTGCCGTTCTGACACCGGACAAAAATCACTCGAAGGTAAATTTCTTGTCCTGTTAGGCTTTCCCCGTCTGGCGCAGGATCGCACCATTCTTTGATGGATGGAGGCGCTCCGCGATGCACACACTTCCCGAAACTGGCTATCTCCGCCTGCCGCAAATTATTGGCGATCCCCGAACCGATCCGCCGATCCCCGCGCTCATCCCTGTTAGCAAAAGCACATGGTGGGCAGGCGTGCGCACAGGGCGCTACCCCCAACCCAGTCGCGCTCTCGGGATGAGAATTACGGCTTGGCGTGTTGAAGACATTTGCGCGTTTATTGAGCAAGCGGCCAAGGGCTGCGAGAGCTAAGCGATGGGTGCCCGCCAGCTTAACCATCGGCTTGTCAAAATCAATCGCAGCTATACCGTCGAGGAAGTCGCCCGGTTGTATGGGGCGCATCGAAACACGGTGCGCTCGTGGATAGAACGGGGCCTTCCGACCTGCGACGATAGGCGCCCGCTACTGATTCTTGGTCGAGACCTCGCTGCGTTTCTACACGCGCGGCGGACAAAGAATAGGTGCCCCTGCCGTCCGGGCGAAATCTACTGCATGCGCTGTCGCGCGCCGAAATTGCCAGCCGGAAATATGAGCGACTACCAATCCGTGACCGCGACATTGGGCAACCTGGTCGCGATCTGCCCGGATTGCGACGCAATCATGAATCGACGTGTCAGTCGGACCAAGCTGGAGCTGATTCGCGGGAATTTGGACATCACGATGCCGCAAGCACATCGACATATAGACGAGAGCCCCAAGCCCTCCGTGAACTGTGACTTGCGATAGGAGTATCGATCTATGACGAGGTACAACGCGAACAACGAGCGAATCAAGCGTCAGTATTTCGCATATCTGAAGGAGGCAAAGCGCCAGAGCGAGCCGTCTGTGGATGCAGTTGCTAAGGCGCTAAATCGGTTCGAGATCGACACGAAGCACCGAGACTTCAAAGCTTTCCATTTCGAGCAAGCCATCGCATTCAAGCGACGGCTCGCCGAACAGAAAGCCGAGAAAACGGGAACCAATCTTAGCAAGGCGACCTTGCACGCGACACTTGCCCAGCTAAAGCGATTCTTCCAATGGCTCGCTGGCCAACCCGGTTACAAGAGAGGTCTGCGCTATTCGGATGCAGACTACTTCAACTTGTCCGAGAACGACACGCGGGTGGCGACAGCGCGGCGTGAACAACCGGTGGCGACCCTGGAACAGGTACAGCATGCCATCACTTCAATGCCGGCCACTACGGACATAGGACGCCGAAATCGTGCATTGGTCGCCTTCACTTTACTGTCGGGCGCACGCGACAGCGCTATCGCTTCGATAAAGCTTAAGCATGTCGATCCGGTCGCGCGCCGTGTCTATCAGGACGCTCGCGAGGTCCGAACAAAATTCCGCAAAAATGTCATTACCTATTTCTTTCCAGTGGGCGACGACATTTGCCGAATCGTCACTGAATGGATTTCCTATCTACGCGAAGTGAAGTTGTGGGGGAATGACGATCCGCTGTTTCCCGCTACTCGAGTCGCACTGAGCGCGGCGGGTCAGTTCGAGGCGTCAGGGTTGGACCGGGTACATTGGCGGAGCGCGGCGCCCATTCGCGTCATCTTTCGAGACGCTTTTACCCGCGTCGGATTGCCGTACTTTAACCCGCACAGCTTTAGAAATACCCTGGTCCAACTCGGTGAGTCGGTGTGCCGCACTCCCAAAGAGTTCAAAGCGTGGAGCCAAAACCTCGGGCACGAAAAGGTGCTGACGACGTTCACAAGCTACGGCGAGATAGGGAGTCAACAGCAAGGAGAGGTCATAAAAGCACTCGCGGCCCCGCAGCTTGAAGTTCACGCGCACCCTGACACAAAAAGATTGGCGAAAGCCCTTGTCCATGAGTTGCAGGCTTTTGGCGCCGTATCAAACTGGAAGGATGATCATGCAACTGAACTGGAGCAGCAACGATGACGGGGCAACTAAACGCATCCACGCCGCTCTTAGCGCATATGCCAATCTGGTTCTGCGGACAATTCATCAAGCGGGCTGAGAACGCCGACGCCACGATTGAGCACATGGGTATAAATCATAGTCGTATCTACATGGCTGTGGCCGAGGAGTTCCTGAATCGTTCGGATGTCCTGGCCGCGCTCCAGCAAATGAGTTGCAAAGGAATGGCGCAAGGTATGCGTGCCTATCGGCTTGGCGATCTGCGCGCGGGCAGCGGCGCGTTTGATCGCTGCGCCCAGCGTTCCTTCATACAGATGATGTCGGCGACGAACCCGTGACCGCGGGTCAATCGATTCGTGATCGGCGGGAAACACCCAGAACCAAGTCCAGCTTTCGCCCGCCCGCGGGAACTTGTTGTGAACCGACTGGGGTGTCTGCACTCCCGGCCGGGCCAAAGCTCGGTCGACATTCCATAACGACCTTGCGTATTCGAGCTGACGGCGCAAAGAACCTTCCAGCACCGAAGGGAGCATGGTGATTCGATCCTTGTTGCCCTTGCCCTCCCGAATGATGATCGTGTGTCGCGACAGATCAAGGTCCTTTACGCGAAGCTGAAGGCATTCCATCTTGCGCATCCCCGTACCGTACAAGAGTCGAAAGATGAGCTGATGAACGCCGCTGGCAGCATTCAAGAGTCGCCGCACTTCCTCTGATCCAAGTACGACCGGCAGCCGGCGAGGCGTGCGTGGGCGGCCGATATCCTGCATCCACGGCAGGTCGATGTCGAGGACCTGTTTGTAGAGAAAGAGCAGCGCAGCCAGCGCCTGCTTGTGGGTTGAGGCTGAGGCGCGGCGCTCGTTAGCCAAGTGGCAAAGAAAACGCTCCACCTCAACCTGGCCCATCTCGCGGGGGTGGCGAAGACCATGGAAGCGGATATAGGTCCGAATCCACATGATATAGAGGCGTTCGGTGCTGAGGCTGTAATGATGATAGCGAAGCCGCTCACGCACCTGGTCGAGCAGGCGGAGGGATCGCAGCGGCGGTGGCGTACCGGCACGCATAGCCATTCGATTCCGTTCAGGATACGATTGTTACAAGTCCGCTCGATGACGAGCAAAAGCGAATGTGTAACTCACTGTCCAATATCGGAAACATGCGTTAACAACAAAAATCGTTGTTAACGTGGTTAAGTACAAAAATCTTGTTAAAACAAGTTAGAGCGCAATATGCCGAAGCATGCAGCGCGTGTAGTACTCCATTCAGCATCAGGCTACTCACCAAAACAAGACGGCCTGTTGCGGCAGCTCGTTGTTGATCGAGTTGAGTTCGTTGGAGTTGTCGGCGCAGAGTGCGAGCGCATCGAAGACATCATCGACGAGCTTTGCGTCGGTCCAGAGGGTCTTGGTGAGCATACAATTCTCACGTCAAGTCACCCTGGTGAGTCGCTCGACGAGGTGGTCGCTTTCGCCAAGTCACTTTCACTAAGCGGTCCGGGTGAGGTTGAGGTAATTGCGCTCTAACTATTCGTTCAAGGCGACCGTCATGGGTTGCCGCGAAATTCCGGCGCCCGGCGCGGCGCCTTAACTCAAGCGTTAGGCGTCATGTGGGACATGCTCAACTTTGTTACGGGTCTGGCCATCTTTGCTTTCGTCGCTTGCTTGGCGGTCTATGCAACTTGGCTATTCGCTGTGCGACTTCGGGCAGGGGACAGAACGCCGAAGAGCTTTGGTCGTTGGCTGCTTGACCTCTGGGACGCTGTTTCAGGCATTTAGTTGGCACTCACTACTTTCAGGCATTGGGCTGTTTCGCACGCTATTTCTTCCCAGAGGGGCCGCAGCACATGTCGCCTAACTATTCGCTCAAGCGGACCGTTGCGAGTCGGCACGGTGTAGACTAAACCTCATCGCGGCAGCGGCCGCTTAGCTCAAGCGTTATGCACCAACGATGAAAGCATCAGAAACATTCTTTCGCGCTCGACTGAGGACAAAATTCTTTTACTCGGCACTCTCGTCGTGTCTAACTATGGTGAGCGCGTTCGAGTTGTTCTTGGCCGTTCCCTTATGTGTGTTTATCTTCATCTCCTCGCCAGATTGGCTCACGCTTGGCTACGCTGTCTATATCGGCCTCGTAGCAATTCTGCTTTCAGCAATTGCAGGCGTGCTCAGTTGGCTCACCGTCATCGAACCTCTTCGACGGGCTTATGCTCGTAAGCACGCGCATTCTGGTGGCGGCGTCGTCGGTGCCTAACTATTCGCTCAAGCGGACCGCTGCGGGTCGGCTGCGGTAAACTCCAACTCATTCGTGGCAGCGGCCACTTAGCTCAAGCGTTAGTGCGCAAATGGCTAGGATTCTTGCTCTCGTTTTTTCGTTTGCGCTGTGCACAAGCGCGCTTTCGCAGGAAACAAACGTGAAATACAACGAGAGCGTAGTCGGTAAAGTCGCAGTGCTTCAAAGCGGCGTCGTTTCTTACAACGGCGAAGCTGTCAATCTTCACCAACTTAGCTCCAAGCTTGCCGCGCTCAAGGCGCAAAACGGCGTGGTCTGGTACTACCGCGAAGCACCCGAGGGCAGTCCTCCACCAATCTCAACGCAGGTTATACAACTCGTCATCGACAACAAGATTCCTATTTCACTTTCATCAGAGCCGGACTTCTCTACAGTCGTTCAGTCCGACGGTACCGTCAAGTCTCGGCAAGTTGCGCACTAACTATTCGCTCAAGCGGACCGCTGCGAGTCGGCACGGTGTAAACTAGTTTCGTTCGCGGCAGCGGCCGCTTAGCTCAGCAACTGTCTTGGTGTTGACGGTTTTCTACACTGCGCATGCTCCGCGTAATTCTTCCCGCCGTCGTGCATTGAGGATCGTAAGCAACTTACGCATGCATGCGACCAAAGCCACTTTG
>JARLJU010000090.1 GCA_031291055.1 Rudaea sp.
GGCACGCACAACGCCAGCCGGCAGCAGGAAGTCTGCGACACGCTGGCGCAAACCGCGCGCGACATCTCGGCCCAGACGCAGGCGCACGCCAGCAACACCGTCGCCGAGATCGACCGGCTCGTGCAAGCCGCTTCGGCGGCCCCAAAGCTGCTCGAAAGCGTCTCCGTCCGCCTGGAAACCGCGACAAGCGGCATGTCGGAAGCGTGGCACAACGCGCTATCCCGGCACGAACGCGTCAGCGAAAAACTGGCGGGCGACAACCAGCACGCCCTGGCGGCGGCCGCGGCCACGTTCGAGCAGCACTCGGCGTCGCTGGTGCGCACCGTGGGCCAGTCGCATGCGGACCTGCAAGCGGAACTGGCTGCCCGGGACCAGCAGCGGCTGGCGGCCTGGACCGATACGCTCGGCACGATGGCCGCAACGCTGCGCCAGGAGTGGGAGCAGGCGGGCACGCACAACGCCAGCCGGCAGCAGGAAGTCTGCGACACGCTGGCGCAAACCGCGCGCGACATCTCGGCCCAGACGCAGGCGCACGCCAGCAACACCATCGCCGAGATCGCCCGGCTCGTACAAGCCGCTTCGGAAGCCCCCAAGGCGGCCGCCGACGTCATTGGCGAACTGCGCCAGAAGCTATCGGACAGCATGGTCCGCGACAACGCGATGCTGGAGGAGCGCGGCCGCTTGCTGCAAACGCTGGAAACCCTGCTCGATGCCGTGAACCATGCCTCCACCGAGCAGCGCACGGCCGTCGACGCGCTGGTGGGCACGACGGCGGATCTGCTGGATCGTGTTGGCACCCGCTTCACCGACAAGGTCGAGGCTGAAGCCGGAAAGCTGGAGGCTGTCGCCGCGCAGGTCACCGGCAGCGCTGTCGAGGTGGCAAGCCTGGGCGAAGCCTTCGGCATGGCGGTGCAGCTGTTCGGCGAGTCGAACGACAAGCTGGTGGCTCACCTGCAGCGCATCGAAGCCGCGCTGGACAAGTCCGTCGCGCGTAGCGACGAACAGCTTGCCTATTACGTCGCACAGGCTAGGGAAGTCATCGACCTGAGCATGCTGTCGCAGAAGCAGATCGTCGAAAACCTGCAACATCTCGCAGGACAGCGGGCGCCCGCCAGCGCCGAAGCGGCATGAGCGAGGAGATCGACGCCGGCGTGGAGCCGACCGTGCCAATCTGGGCCGTCTTCGGCGACCTGATGTCGGTACTGCTGGGCGCCTTTGTGCTGATCCTGGTGAGCGTCATCGGCGTGCAACTGGAACTCTCGACCAGGCTGGAGGAGGAGGTCAAGCAGCGGCAGGTGGAGAAGCATCGCCGCGAGGCCCTTGAGCAAGCGCTGGCTGGCCCGCTGGCTGCGGGCCGGGTGACGCTGGTCAACGGGCGCATCGGCATCAAGGGCAGCGTGTTGTTTGCCCTCAACTCCGATCAATTGCAGCCCGAAGGCCGGGAGGTGTTGAAGAGCCTGGCCGCGCCGCTGTCCGCTTACCTCCAGGCCCGCGAGGAGATCCTGATGGTGAGCGGATTCACCGACGACCGCCAGGTGCGCGAGGCCAACCGCCGCTTTGCCGACAACTGGGAGCTGTCGGCCCAGCGCGCGTTGACGGTAACCCGCGCGTTGATCGATGAAGGCGTCCCGCCCTCCTCCGTGTTTGCGGCCGCCTTCGGCGCCGAGCAGCCCGTGACCTCGAACGCCAACGACGAGGGACGGGCCAAGAACCGGCGCGTGGAAATCGCGCCAATCCCAAGGCCGTCCAACGAAACGGGGAAGCCGCGTGATTAGTGGCGAAATAGGTGACGAGATTGGTGGCAACATCCGCGACGCCCTTGCCACGCTCGACGCTTGGCGCGCACGTGGTGCCGATCGCCTGAATCCTGTCCGCTTTCGATTCATCGAGGCGCTGGCCCGGCGCGCGGCCGCCCACAGCGGCAATGCGCGACACATCCTGGACGCCAGGCTGGCCAAACTACTCGAGGCCTATGCCGGTGATCTTGAAAGTGCCGGTTGCAAAGACAGCAAGAACGGCAATGTCGGCGGCACAGCATTGCCAGGCGCTCCTCCTCGCGGGCCGCTTGCCGGACTGGTCAACTACATCGCCATCCGGACGCCGTCGGATCGCGGCGTCCCCTCAGCGATCGCAGGCGTGCCCCGGCGTGCATCCTTACCGGACATGGAGGTGCTCGACTACTTCCGGGAAACCTGGTCCAGGGTCAGCACCGATCGTCGGTTGCGGCAGTCGCTGGAGCAAGTGCCCGATAACGCCGGCCCGCTCAATTCGAGCCGCCTCGTGCATCGCTCGCTTTCCCTGATGCGCGAACTATCGCCTGAATATCTCCACCAGTTCTTGTCGTACGTCGACGCCTTGTCGTGGATGGAGCAGATGAACGGCGGCAGTGTCACGGCGGGTAAAGACGCGCCTCGCGCAGGGAGCACCAAGCCGAGCGCTCGCGGCAGGCCACGCTAGCGCAGTTTGGAGGACGGCGGGTCAATATCGGCTTAGTTCGTCCCGGAGAGCCGTACGATGCCACGCCACAGGCGCGAGGAGCAGCACCGCCAGAAGGAACGCCACCTGCGAAAGATAGAACGGCTCGAGCCATTGCCGATTCAATGCGACGTAAAACGTGTTGTGAACGACGTCGACAATGATGATTGCCGCGGTGAGAGCAATGCCCGCCCTTGGTTTGATGAAAAGAAGCAGTGCCGCCAAGGGATCGACAATCGTCAGCGCTCCCCAGAACACCCGGCTGGCCCAGTACGCGCCATTCCCATAGCCGTAGTCCCAGAGAAAGCCATGTTGAAAACCTGCCCGCACGTGATTGGATGTCGCGACCAGAAGACAGCAGGCAAATAGAAAACGGATGGAGAATGAAACGCTTGGCATGGCTTGATCTGTCTGCTTGGTCGTCTATCTAGTCTTTGCCCGTGGCGATTGGCGGCGATTGGCGGCGCTTCGCAAGCCTGCGCCGCGTGAAAAGCGTTGCCAGCATGCCAATCAGATAGCCACCGCCGGTGGCCACGCTGATGAATAAAACCAGAAGGCCCGAGTACGGCCGCCCCCAGATGGTCGCCGCGGCAAATGCAGCGATTGCCATGCTGGCTGGCAATACCACGCGCCATATTGCAGAGCGCAGCCGCACGCTCCCGACGGCCGCGGAGATGCCCCCCACAAGCAGGCCGATGCCAAACGCGATGTCTTCGATGTCTACTCTCCGTTGAGTGTCTGGCTGATGCGTTCCCCGCAGCGCCATTGTCGCGCGGCCGGGCTGCCTCGCACCTGCGCGCGCGAAGGAGTACGCGAAGAAGCGCGCCAGCCCAGGATCACGCAAATGGTCGTCAAGCGATACCCACGCATCGCGCCGCCAGTTTACAGGCCGCAATCACGCCTGTCGCCTTCCCCCATCAAGATCAGAGTTCTCCTGGCCGGCGCCAGGAAGCTCGGCTCGCTCGTTCACCGCAGCAATGTCGGCTCCCGTTGCGTGAGGACGCGGTCGATCAGCCCCCATTCCAGCGCTTGTTCCGATGTCATGTAGCGGTCTCTGTCAAGGGTGCGCTCGACCTCCTCGTAGGTGCGCCCGCAATGTTCGGCATAGAGCCGGGTGACACGCTGCTTGGTCCGCTGCATCTCCTCGGCATGAATGAGGAAATCCGACGCCTGCCCCTGAAAGCCGCCCAGCGGCTGATGGACGTGCAGACTCGCATTGGGGAGCGCCGCCCTTTCGCCGGGCTCACCCGCCATCAGCAGAAACGAGCCCATGGAACGCGCGGTTCCCATGCACAGCGTATGCACCGGCGCTTTGATGTATCGCATGGTGTCGTACATGGCAAGGCCGCTTGTAATGACCCCGCCGGGCGAATTGATGTAGAGATGGATGGGCTTCGCTGGATTCTCGGCTTCCAGGAACAGGAGCTGTGCACAGACCAATGCGGATACCGCATCGTTGACCTCACCGTTCAGGAAGACAATCCGCTCGCGCAGAAGCCGCGAGTAGATGTCGAAGGACCGTTCTCCCCGGCTGGATTGCTCAACGACCGTAGGGACGAGTTGCATCATTTCGCGCATTGGCGAACTCCTGTATTCCAGATTTGCGGTTGTTGGCGCGAGGCGTCAGGCGGCGCGCATGAGGTAGGGCCAGCCGTCGTTCGCGGCCGTCTGCGCGTGGCGCTCTAGCCGAGCGTCTTCCAGCACGTGGATGATGCTAAGCACGGTGCCGCCAACGGCATTGGGCCTGAGCCGAAACGTCACTGTGCTTTCGAGGAAAGGCGGCGCTTCGTCCCGCATCCTGTAGCGAATTTCCTCGTCCGGCGTCGAAGAAACCGGCTCGGCATCCGCCAATGCTCCCTGGGGCAGCCATTTCTCGCGAAACGCGGGGATGCTGATTGCCCGCCAGACTTTCTCAGGCGGCGCGTCGAGTTCGTATTCGAGCACCAGGTCCGTCATCTGCCCTTCGGTTTGCATGTCGTTCATTGGTCCATGTCCTTCAGCAAAGCCTTCAACGTGTCGACGCGCGCCGGCCAGTAGGCGCGATACTTCGCCAGCCAGCCGGCGATGAGCGCCAAGCCCTCCGGGTTGACCTCGTAATTCACGAAACGGCCTTGCCGCTCTTCACGCACCAGCCTTGCGTTGCGCAGAACCGAAAGGTGCTGGGACATGGCCGACTGGCTGATCTCCATGCCTTGCCGCAAGGCACTTGCGTTCATGCTGCCAGCCGCCAGCTTCTCGAAGATCGTGCGGCGGGTCGGGTCGGCCAGCGCCTTGAAGATGTCGTTTTCAATCATGACAATACATTAGCGCATACTTATCTTAATCGCAAGCACGCCGAATATTGATGCGCGGTATTTCTCCGATACCCCTCGACGCGCGTAGCTGCACATTCAGCCTCGGCCAGTTGATTCCGCTTACTATAAGAAATTGTCACCGTGGCAGGCAGCGTCGCCGGACGAATGCCTTGGCGGTGCCCAGCCAGCCACCCTGGCGACGGATTCAGGCGAAAGGGAACATCACGATGAAGAAACTGATCAATGACCCGCTTTCAGTGGTCGACGAAATGCTTGAGGGCGTTGTGTTGGCCGACCACCGGCTGACGCTGCTGGAAGGCGAGAACACTGTCGTTCGCAAAGACTTCCGGACGCTCGCTGCTGCCAACAAGGTGAGCATCATTTCGGGCGGCGGCGCCGGCCACGAACCTGCCCACGGGGGTTACGTAGGCAGCGGCATGCTGACTGCTGCCGTTGCCGGGCCGGTATTCACCTCGCCCAGCGTGGACGCCGTTCTCAACGCCATCATGACTGTCGCTGGCCCGGCTGGCGTGCTTTTGATCGTGAAGAACTACACAGGCGATCGCCTTAACTTCGGACTGGCAGCAGAGATTGCCAGGACGCTCGGCGTGAAGGTCGAGATGCTGGTGGTGGGTGATGATGTTGCCCTGAACGACAACGGTGGCCTGGTGGGCCGCCGCGGCATTGCCGGCACGGTCTTCATTCATAAGGTCGCGGGTGCCGCGGCCGAAGCCGGTCTATCGCTCATGGAAGTCAGGGCCGAGGCGCAACAGGCAGCCGCGGGCTTGTTCAGCATGGGGCTGGGGCTAAGCGCCTGTACGGTGCCTGCCGCCGGAAAGCCGGGCTTCAAGATGGAAGACAACGAAGTCGAATACGGGCTCGGCATTCACGGCGAGAGCGGTGTGCGTCGTGGCCCTATCCGGCGGGCGGATGACATGGTCAACGTTCTCCTCGAACGGATCATCGAACAGGGCCGATTGAAAGCCGGCGATCGTGTCGCGCTGATGGTCAATAACCTCGGCGCTACGCCAGCGCAAGAATTGGACATTGTCACGCGCCAGGTCTTGTTGGGATGTGCTGCGCGCGGTATCAGGGTGGAAGCTGCGATGGTAGGCACCTTTCTTACCGCGTTGGAGATGGCCGGCTGTTCGATCTCCCTCATGCGGGTCGACGATTCGATTCTGGCGCGCCTCAATGCCCCCGCCGGCACCACTGCCTGGCACGGCATGACCGTTCCCGCAGTTGAAGTTTCCAGGCTGTCTTGTGATAAAGCGGCGGAACAAAGCGCAACGCAGGGCGCTGCGTGGCCTGCGGCCAACGCCCAGGTGTTCAGGCGTGTCCTGCAGTCCGTCACCCAGGCCCTGCAGCGAAACGAGGAGATCCTGACCGAGCTGGACTCTGTCGTCGGGGATGGCGACATCGGCATCAGCCTCGCCCGAGGCGCACGCGCGATCGACGACGCACTCGATACCCTCGCCCTGGATCGGCCGGCCATTGCCCTGCAGCAGATATCAGCCATCCTGCGTCGGGTCCTGGGGGGAACCTCCGGCCCGTTGTATGCGGTATTTGTCCTGCGTGCCGGCGTTGCCCTTTCGGCCAGCACAAGCCTCACTTCGATATCCGCCTGGGCCGAAGCGCTGCAAGCAGGCTGCGACGGCATGGTCAAGCTCGGTGGCGCTGGAGCCGGTGACAGGACGATGCTCGATGCCCTGCTGCCTGCGGCCCTCGCGTTGCGCTCGCAGGAGGAAGGTCAGAGCGCATTGCATGCCGCGGCTCAGGTAGTGGAGGCAGCCTTGGGCGGCGCGGAAGCGACGCGCAACATGATGCCGCTGAGAGGCCGCTCGTCCTACATCGGAGAACGCGCGCTCGGGTATGTGGACCCTGGCGCTTTTGCTATTGGCGTATGGACGAATGCCATCGCCTCGGCCCTGGAAGAATAGTGCCGCCGCGGCAGTTGGAATGAAAAAGGGGCCGAAGCCCCTTTTTTCAAAGACCAGCGGACTTTGATGGAAGTCCGTGGACATCATGCCTGGAGCGGGAAACGAGGCTCGAACTCGCGACCTCAACCTTGGAAAGGTTGCGCTCTGCCGACTGAGCGACTCCCGCTTTTTGGCTCCCCGACCTGGGCTCGAACCGGGGACCTACGGATTAACAGCCCAGTCATCGCTGCCGGCGGCTGTCGCGCAATGGTGTTGACAACATCCTGCAGCAGACCATCGACCAGGCTTGCTCGCAATGTCAGAGCTTGATTTGCAGGCGAATCTCGCCGCACGTCGTGCGACATACGACGGCCATGCATCTGCTGCAAGCGGGCGTCGATATCAGCCTCATCGCCGGCATTCCAGCGCGCCTGCGATCGTTGGTCGACGAACTGGGCATAGTCGGCGGCAGAGCCTAATCGCAAATCCCCGCCATCCCTTAATAACGCTCGCGCGCGCCCGCACTCCACTCCGCCTCCGAGTCAATTGTGCAGGCTACTCAGCGCCCCGCGGGAAGTCGCCAAGGCTTTGGACGCCGCGAAATCCTCATGGAAACGCCGCACCGGCTTCGATACTCATGCACCAAGACGGCGCGAGCTTTGTCGCCGATGGTGCACGTCTGTTTGCGTTTAAGTAAATACCCTACATTAATTGCATAGCGATTACTTAGATTGCGATACACACATCAAAGAACTATTCTCTGCCTACCGACCCGCGCTGTCGCGGGCTGACAGTCAACGGAAAAACTCATGATGAAGCTGTTGCTGGATACCTTGGGCAAGATCGTTGGTGCGACGGGGCTGCTCACTGAGAGCGGCGATCTAGCCGGTTATGTCAGCGACTGGCGCGGCCGCTATACGGGCAAGGCGCTTTGCGTTGCGCTACCACGTGATACGGAGCAGGTTTCCGAACTGGTGAAGGCCTGTGTTGCCGCTGGCGTGGCGGTCCTGCCCCAGGGTGGCAATACCAGCCTGAGCGGCGGCGCGGTACCGTACGAGCAGGGCAACTGCGTCATCATCAATCTCTCGCGCATGCGTCGCATTGTGCGCATCGATCCGGCGGACAACTCGATGGAGGTGGAGGCCGGTTGCGTGCTCGCGGAAATCCAGGCCGCTGCGATCGAGGCGGGCCGGTTCTTCCCTATCAGCCTGGGTGCGGAAGGTTCTTGCCAGATCGGTGGCAACATTGCCACCAATGCCGGCGGCACCGGCGTCCTTCGTTACGGCAATACCCGCGAGAATGTGCTCGGGCTGGAAGTCGTACTGCCGGACGGACGCATCTGGCGCGGCCTGCGCACGCTGCGCAAGGACAACACGGGGCTTGATCTCAAGCAGATGTTCATCGGCGCGGAAGGCACCCTGGGCATCATCACCGCGGCCACGCTGAAGCTGCACCCGCTGCCTGGTGCGCATGCCATGTCCTGGGTCGCGCCTGTCGACGTGGATGCAGCTCTGAAGCTGCTGGGCCTGTTCCAGGCCGCATGTGGCGCACAGCTATCTGCCTTCGAACTGATGAATGCGAGCCAGCTCGACATCGTGCTGGAGCACGTCCCGGGCCAGCATGCCCCGCTGGCGCAAGCGCACCCGTGGCATTTGCTCGTCGAGCTAAGTGATACTTGCGACGACACACGGTTGCAAGACGCGCTCGAGGCCACGCTGGAGAAGGGCCTGGAACTGGGACTGATCACCGACGCGGCGATCGCCGCCAACTCCACCCAGCGCGAAGCCATGTGGAAGCTGCGGCATAGCGTGTCGGAGGGCAACAAGAAGGCTGGTATTGGCCTGACGTTGGATACCGCCGTGCCCGTGTCGAAGGTGCCTGCGTTTATCGAGCAAGCTACCCGCGCGATTGAAGCGAACTTCGATGCGCGCGTGGTGGTAGTGGGCCATCTTGGCGACGGCAATATTCATTTCATCCCGTTCTTTGCATTTGACACCTGGCAGGCCCTGCCTGACCAGGCGAGCACCGCCGCCGCGGTGCGCCGCGCCGGACACGATGTCGCCGCCGAATTCAACGGCACCTTCAGCGCGGAGCATGGCGTGGGCCGGACCCTGCTGGCGGAAATGCGCCACTACAAAAGCGACGTCGAGCTCGACATGATGCGTACGGTCAAGCGTGCGTTCGATCCGCTCGGCCTGCTCAACCCGGGCAAGCTGATTCCCTGATCTTCACGGCACCGTTCCCCCCTTTTCTCTCACGACCCCCATCCCAGTAGGAGTACCGCCATGAGCAACGCCGACAAGCCAAGCAATCCTTCGCGTCGCGACGCCTTCAAATTGCTGACCGCCAGCACTGCCGCACTTGCCATGCCGGCCATCTGGACATCAGCCAAGGCAGCCTCGCAGCGCATCGTAGTGCGCGACTCGGGCGGTGTCTTTGCCAAGGCGTATGGCGAGGTGTTCTACAAGCCGTTCACCAAGGCTACCGGCATCCAGGTTGTCGGTGTGCCCTCCAACGCAGAGCCCACCGCGCAGATCCGCACCATGGTGGATGCCAAGAACTACAGCTGGGACATGGCTTCGATCAGCCAGCCCGCAATCGAGGTGCTGACCACCGACGGCAAGGACTACCTCGAAAAACACGGGCTGGGCGCCGATCCTGTCGTGGCTGGCATCCCCGCGCAATACATGTCGCCGTTCGGTGTTGGTACCAACGTGTACACGACCGTACTGGCCTACCGTACCGAGGCGTTCAAGGGACGCAAGGCGCCCACGCAATGGAAAGACATGTGGAACGTGCAGGACTTCCCCGGCCGCCGCGCGCTGCGCAAGCATCCGTTCGACACAATCGAGGAGGCACTGATGGCGGACGGTGTCGCGAACGGGTCGGTATATCCCTGCGACGTGGATCGCGCGCTGCGTAGCCTCGACAAGGTGAAGTCAAATGTCGCGGTCTGGTGGAGTGGCGGTGCGCAGGTCGAGCAGATGCTCAAATCCGGCGAAGTGGACTTGGTCGCCACATGGATCTCCCGCGCCCAGGCCGCCATGGATGCCGGCGCGCCGGTAGGGATCTGCTGGGACCAGCACCTCTGGGGCGTCGACAGCTGGACCATCCTGAAAGGTTCGCCCAACGCGGCGGCCTGCCGCGAGTTCATCAAGTTTGCCTCTGACCCCAAGCGCCAGGCGCAGCTCACGCAATACCTGGCAGCCGGCGTCACGCATCCGGACGCCTTCAAGTACATCGATGCCAAGCATGCCGTGACGCTGCCCACGTATCCCGACAACATCAAGCGTGGCGTAAAAATCGATGCCAGCTACTGGGTCAAGAACCAGGGGGCCGTGCTCGAGAAGTTCAATGCCTGGATCCTGAAGTGAAGCGCGCGCTTTGACCTCGGCAATATCAAGAAAAGGTGGGCGTGATGCCACAAGTGACACAGACACAGACTAAGCTGCAGAAACTGCAGACCAAGCAGCTATCCAAGCGCTATGGCGATTTCATCGCGCTCGCGCCCACCGATCTCTCGGTGCCGGAAGGCGAGTTCCTGACGCTGCTCGGGCCCTCAGGGTCGGGCAAGACGACGCTGCTGAGCCTGATCGCCGGTTTGTCGCAACCGGATGCCGGCAGCATTCGCATCAACGGTGCTGACGTTACCTTCGGGGCGCCCTATGAGCGGGACATCGGCATGGTGTTCCAGAACTATGCGCTGTTCCCGCACATGACGATTGCCGAGAACATCGGCTTTCCGCTGAAGATGCGCAAAATGCCGGCACGGCAGGCGGAGCGGGAGGTCAGCCGCGTGCTCGATCTCGTGCACCTGCCGCACGTGGCGCATCGCCTGCCCAAGGAACTCTCGGGTGGCCAGCAACAGCGGATCGCGCTGGCGCGCTGCATGGTCTACCGTCCTTCAATCATCCTGATGGACGAGCCGCTGGGCGCGCTCGACAAGAAGCTGCGGGACCAGATGCAGCTTGAAATCAAGCGTATCCACCGCGAACTCGGCACCACCATCGTGTACGTGACGCACGACCAGGAGGAGGCCATGACGATGTCCGATCGTATCTGCCTGATGAATGGCGGCAAGATCGAGCAGCTCGGCAGCCCGGCGGATCTTTACTTCCGTCCCCACACCACCTTCGTGGCCGATTTCCTCGGCGAGTCCAACCTGCTCCCGGCCACGGTGGATGCAGTAAACGGCAGCTTGCTGGATGTCAGCTTCATTGGGCTGCCCGCGCGCGGCCAGGTACTGGCCAACGGCGCCACTTTCCGGCCCGGAGACCGCGCCAAGGTGATGATCCGTCCGCAGAACCTCCATGTTTCCGGCACGCAGGGCGCGCCCAATACGCTGTCGGCGCGGCTGACGGATATCGTGGTAACGGGCGGCGTGACCAAGTCCTACCTCGTCCTGCCGGGCGAGCAGCCACTGGTAGTGGCCGAACTGACCCGCGGCGGCCTTGGCCGCCACCATCCCGGCGACACGCTCACGGTGAGCTGGTAGGCCGAAGATGCCGTTGCGATTCCGGAGTAAGCCATGGTCACTCAAGTCATGAGCGCGGCCGCGACGCCGGCTGCCAAGCGCCGGCCGGCCTGGCACCGCGATTTCCTCCTCGGCGCGCCTACCGTCCTGTTCCTGCTGATCATGCTGGTGTTCCCGGTCGGGCAGCTGATCTGGATGAGCGTGTCGGTGGATGGCCGTCTTTCGCTCGAACTGTACGCACGCCTGTTCCATTCGTCCGTCTATCTCGACGTACTGTGGATCACCCTGAAAATTGCCGGCTGGACCACCTTGCTGGCGATCGTCGGCGCTTATCCGGTGGCCTACCTGACATCGGCAGCGGGCGCACGGGCGAAGAGCTCGCTGCTTTTCTGGATCCTGTTGCCGTTCTGGACCAGCTTCCTGGTCCGCATGTTCTCCTGGATCGTGCTGCTGGGCCGCAACGGTGTACTCAACCAGTTGCTGAAAGCCGCCGGCGTGACCGACGCGCCCGCTGATCTGCTCTACAACTTCGGTGCCGTGATGGTCGGCATGGTACACGCCATGATGCCGCTGGCCATCCTGACGATGATCTCCGTGATGGAGAACATCGACCGGCGCCTGCCGCGCGCAGCGCTGACCCTGGGCGCACGGCCCGGCACGGCGTTCTGGCTGGTCTATTTCCCCCTGTCCATGCCGGGCGTGGCGGCGGCGGGCATTATGGTCTTCGTGACGTCGCTTGGCTTCTTCATCACCCCGGCCCTGCTGGGCGGCCGCCGCGAAACCATGATCACGCAACTCATCATCGACCAGGTCCAGCAGACCATGAACTGGGGCTTTGCTGGTGCCATCTCGATGCTGTTGCTGGTTGCCGCCCTGATTGTGTTCGTGGTCTATGACAAGCTGGTTGGCCTGTCGACCCTGGCCGGCAGCGGCTCCGCGCCGGCTGGCCGGAGTTCCGCTACCCGCGGCCCGCTGCGGCGCGCCGGTTACCAGTTGCTGGGCGTGCTGGCCACATTGTCCGACAGCCTGGGCCGTTTGCTGCCGCGCCGTTTGCGTGCGGCGGCGGGTGCCGAAGAAGGCGGCAGCAAGATGCTGTGGATGGTGGTGATCCTGATTCTTGCCTTCCTGACCTTGCCTGCGCTGCTGATGATCCCGATCTCGTTTACTGGCGGCAGCGGCCTTGACTGGCCGCCGCGTGGGTTCTCGCTGCAGTGGTACAACGAGGTATGGGAATCTCCCACCTGGATGCAAGCCACGGTGCGCTCCCTGATTGTCGGGGCGGGCACGGGATTTCTCGCCATGCTGATCGGCACGCCCACGGCATTCCTGCTGGTGCGCTCGAACATCCGGTGGAAGGCTGCATTGCTGGCGTTCATCCTGCTGCCCATCATCGTGCCCCGGATGATCACGGCGGTTGGCATCTTTTACTTCTTCTCCAGGCTCAACCTCGTTGGCTCCGCAGCCGGTCTGATCCTCGGGCATACCGTCGTGGCAATCCCCTATGTGGTGATGACCATGATGGCCGTTCTGAAGAACTACGACACGCGCCTGGACCAGGCCGCGCAGAGCCTCGGCGCACGCCCCTGGCAGACGATGCGTTACGTCACGTTCCCGATCCTCGGGGCGGGTCTGCTGTCGTCGTTCCTGTTTGCCTTCGTGACGTCGTTCGACGAACTGACCATCGCGCTGTTCGTGACCGGCGGCCTGGATTCGACCTTGCCCAAGCAATTCTGGGACGAAGTGATACTGAGCGTCTCGCCCACGATCGCTGCGGTGTCTAGCCTGCTGTTCGTCTTTATTGCCGTGGTGATCATGGCCGCGGACCGGCTACGCAGGCGCAGCGCGGACCACTGAAGCGGGCCAATTCTTCCTAGCTATCTATTTTATTGAATAACCAGTCGCCAGTGCGGCCTCTCTCCTACAAGACGATGATTGACTCCAAGCAAGTGCAAGGCATTTTTTCCGCCATTCCCACGCCGGTCCAGCACGACGGCGCCGTCCACGAGGGCGCCACCCGCGCCTTGCTCGACTACCTGATCCGCCAGGGCGCGGACGGCGTGGTGCCGCTGGGTGGCACGGGCGAATTCGGTTCATTGTCGCAGCGCGAGCGCGTGCACATGGCGGAGGTGACCACCACGCACGTTGCCGGAAGGATGCCGGTCGTGGCCGGCGTGCTAACGCCGGGCCTGCGCGACGGGCTGGATGCCGCGCGCGATTTCGCCGCCGTTGGCGTGGATGCCGTGATGGTGGTGACGCCTTACTATACGAATCCCACGCAGCAAGGCATCCGCGACTACTTCATGCGGTTTGCCGACGAGTCGCCGCTGCCAGTCCTGCTCTATGAGATTCCGTATCGCACCCGAATCGCGATCGATCCCACGGTCATCCATGAACTGTCGAGGCACGAGCGCATCATCGGCATGAAGGCGTGCAACCCGGATCTTTATCATTTCCTCAAGACCGCAGCCGGCATCGACGAGAGCTTCTCCCTCCTGAGCGGCGAAGACACCCTGTTCCCGCTGCACATCTCCGCTGGTGCTCGCGGCGGCGTGCTCAGCACCGCCACCATGCTGCCGAAGACCTGGCGCCGCATCATGGACCTCGTGCGTGGCGGGAATCTGCAGGAAGCCCTGCTGATGCACCGCCAGTTGATGCCGTTTATCGATCTGGTCTTTGCGGAAACCAATCCGGGGCCGATGAAGTCCGTGCTGCAAGCGATCGGGGTCGACGCCCCCGAGCTGCTGGAGCCGTTGTTGCCGGCCGCGGCGCAGACCAGCGCCCGCTTGCGCGAGCAGTTCGAGCGCTTGCTGAAGGACTACGAATACGCTTGACGCAGCGCGAAGGCGGCGCATGCCCGGCCGGTGGCCCGGGAGCGCCCCCGCCGCGGGCAGCGGCTTACCGCCCGTATTCGGTGAACTTGGATTTGGAGACAGAGGTCGCAGCCACCTGCACGTGCTTGGCGAGTTCGGACTCCACCTTATCGGGTGTCCAGCGGGAAGTGGGTACCGATATATTGATGGCGGCAACGGGACGGCCGCGGTGATCCAGGATGGGGGCTGCCACGGAGATATCGCCCATCACCGTCTCGTTGGCAATGATCGCATAGCCCTTCTCTGCCGCCTGCTGGATGCGTCGGCGCAGTTTGCCGAGGTGAACCTCCGTGTACGGCGTAATGGCAACGCGCTCGACCGCCGTCAGGATTGCGTCGCACTCGTCCTCTGGCAGGCGCGACAGGATCGCCGTGCCGGAGGAGGTGCAGAACGCGGGCAGGCGGCTGCCCACCGCAATGTCCATATTGACAAGATGCCGGCTCAGGAAGCGTGCGACGAACACGATCTCGTGACCATCCAGCTCCTGCAGGTTGGTCGTCTCGCCGACAGTGCGGTTGATATCCTGCAGGTAAGGCAGCGCCTTGTCGATCAACTCGTTGGCACGCACGTAATTGAAGGAAAACTGCAGGAGCTTCGGCGTGAGGCCATAGGTCTTGGTCTCGGCGATGCGGCGCAGGTAGCCCAGCGTTTCCAGTGTGTAGACGATGCGTTGCGTTGCGCTACGGTCGAGCTGCGCGGCTTTCGCGATGTCGGCCAAAGTCATGTGCCGAATCGGTCCGTCAAATGCATGCAGTACGCGGAAGGTCTTAGCGGTCGAGCCGACAAACAGCGCCGAATCGGTGGGATCCGGCTGTTTGTCCTGCTGTTTATCTTTGCTTGCGAGCGGGTCTTCGCTGCCCGTGCCTGCTTGCTTGCGGGTGCGAATTGATTTTGGTTCCACTGTCGATCCTGTCATGTTACGTGCTCACGCGTGCGGCAGGGCATGGCGCCATGGCGCGCGTGGAGGCGATTGCCATTCCCTTGGGTGATGCAAACGTGATTCAAATGAGGTTGGAGATGAAATGCTAAACAAGCTCAAGGTAGTTTTCGTCGGTGGCGGCAATATGGCCAGCGCCATCATTGCCGGGGTTCTCGCCAACGGCGCTGACGCTAGGAACATCACTGTGGTTGATCCTGCAGACGACCTGCGGGAGCGCCTGACCAGGGAGTACGGTCTGCATACGCTGCCCGCCGCGGATCGGACGCTGAACGACACCGACGTCGTGGTCCTTGCCGTCAAGCCACAGGTCATGCGCGAAGTCTGTGAATCCTTACATGGATGCCTTGTCGATTCGCTTGTGATCAGCGTGGCAGCAGGCATCAGGCTGGCGGCGCTGGCAAACTGGCTTGGTGGCTGCCCGCGCCTGGTACGCGCGATGCCCAACACCCCCGCGCTCATTGGCCAAGGCATGACCGGGATGGCATCGGCGAAGACGCTGTCGTCAGCCGACCGGAAGATCGCAGATACCATTGCCAGTGCTGTCGGACAGGTGACATGGGTGGAGCATGAAGACCAACTGGATGCCATCACCGCACTGTCCGGCAGTGGTCCCGCCTATGTCTTCTACTTTATCGAGGCCATGGAACAGGCCGCGGAAAAAATGGGGCTGCCCGCCTGGCAAGGCGCCGCACTCGCGCGCCAGACGTTTTTCGGCGCCTCGGCGCTGGCGCGGGGCAGCAGCGAGGCAGTCACTATGCTGCGCCAGAGAGTGACGTCGCCGGGCGGCACCACGGCCGCCGGAATTGACGCCATGGATCACAACAACCTGAAGGCGGTGTTTGTCGACGCGATCCTGGCCGCTGCGCGCCGCAGTGTCGAACTCGGAGCTCGTGCCAACTAGTCCAGCGCAGTCTCTCGATCCTTGTGGGCCAGTGGCACTCGGCCCGGCTGGCGCAGCGCCATGGCTGCCAAGCGCGGACTCGCGGGACCGTCCCGCATGGGACGAGAGTGGATGGATGTCCATAAGTGATGGCGCCTGGATGCCAGCTGGAGGAGATTTCTCGAACTTCGGAAATCGAGCTGCGTTCAATACACAGCACCGCGCCCAGAGAATTTCAATTGATGTAATTATATAGCAATTAACCAGAACTAAAGGAAACCCACTCGCAACGTGTCGGCAATCCTGCTGCGGCTTGACCTGCACTCCCGTGCTGAATAGCGGGACCTGCAAGCCGCTTCTTACCTGCCCTTGAACGACCGCAACGTAACCCGGCCGACTGCACCTACCGCGTCAGCGGTTTAGTTCAACAACAGTTATCGGCAAGGACGCGGAGGCAAAAAAAGCCGCCCGCAGGTGGCCCTATTCATCACATGCCAACGAGCCGTTAGCTGCCGCGTGACCAACGACCTTCATCTGGTCGTTGGCAAGGCCAAGCATCCGCAGGGCTTCGTCAAAGACTCGCAGCGTCTCGTCCTGGCCAGCAAAATTAGGCGACAGCCCGGCGCGATCAGCCTGTACGCCGCGGAGCAGTTCATCAAGGCTGCCGGGCTTCTGCTGCTCGGCACGTTGCAGAAGCAGGTGCAGCAGGTAGACGCAGGCGCCTAGGCGTGGGTCTTGCGATTGAGTCATAGAGATGGTCTCCCTCAGGGCATGATGGGGGTGGTAAAGCGACCCCGAAATGGCAGGGCACCTGCCCCTCCGGATCCGGCGTGAACCGGTCGATAACCTGGGCTGTTCAGGCCCGCTCCAACCGATACCCGTAGTTATAGATCGTCGACACCACAAGACCATTCTTCGGCCTCAGTACGAGGCTCGAGCGCAGCTTGCTCACGTAGGTCGCGAGGGTCGCGTCGTACTTGCGGTCTACCCCGCCCCAGATCCGCTTGATCATCACGTCCTTCGACACGATCCGGCCGACGTTCTCGAACAGCATCAACGCCAGGTCAAATTCGCGCTGCGACAGCGCCACCTGCTTACCGTCCACCGTCGCCACCTGCGATCCGATATCGAGCGCGAACTTGCCGATCTCAACCGTTTTCGCGCGCTGCGTCTCCGGGTAGTACTTGCGCGCCTGCGCGCTCACGCGCGCAATCAGTTCACGCTCGCGCAGCGGTTTGATCAGGTAGTCGTCCGCGCCCTGGTTGAGGCCGAACACGATATCGTCTTCGCCGTCGTGCTGCGTCATCATGACAATGGGCAGCGTGTCGGCGAACGTCTCCCGCGCCCACCGCATGACCTCGATGCCTGATTTTCCCGGCACGTCCCAGTCGAGCAGAAGCACGTCCACACGCTGCGAACGCACCAGTTCCATGAAACTGTCCCCGTCGTGCCGCACTTCGGTGTCGTAGCCGGCCTTGCTCAGCCAGCCCTCCACCATGCCCGCCTGGGTCACGATATCCTCGAGTATTCCGACAATCATATTTCTTCCTATTTCAATGCGCCGACGCCGACGGACCGGCTCCCGCCCCGGGCCCGCCGGTGCCGTCGGGCCGGGTGACCGGCAAGTAAACAAAAGCCCAGTCGCTGTAGGCACCGCTGTCAGTGAATCCGTCGTACGCGTCGGGAAAGCCCTGGCGCTTCAGCGGACGACCCTGAGCCTCGCTGAACACACCCATTACTCCGCCGTCCGGGGATTTTACGATGCCCCAATTCGCCGAGCCGGTCATCGGATCAGCGAACACGCGCCGCAAATGCCGCTGCGTCTGCACGGTGCGGCGATCCTCCAGCAAATCTTCGAGCGACGCAGGATAGCGACTGCCTCCCGCCGCATTGTAGTAGCCCTCGATCGCAGCACGAAACTGATCGCCGACAAACAGCAACTGGGCCTCGCGGTCCCGCTGCTGGACCGTCGTCCACACACGCGCCGCCTGGGTCATCCCGAGCCCCACCACGGCCAGCAACAACAACACGCCGAGATAGGCGATGCCGCGCTGCTGGCGCAGCCTCCCGCGCACGTTACCAGTTCTCATAGACGCTTCCATCGAGCGCGCGCCCCTTCGCGCCGCTCTTCACGTTGGCGATGCCGCCGATCTCACCCGCTTGCGAAATCCACGAGCCGCGCTTGCCGGTCAAGGGATCGAGCGGCACCTCCCGCAAGTAGCGGTTTTCAACGAGCGTGTCAAGCGAATCGGGATTGCGGCCGTGGTCCGCCCGGTAATCGTCGATCGATTGCCGCAATGTGTTCAGGTTGTGGCGCAACACGGTTTCCTTCGCCCGGTCGGTCTGTTTCAGATAGCCGGGCGCGACGAACGCGGTGAGCGCCGCGATGATTGCCATCACCACCAGCAACTCGACCAACGTGAAGCCGGCCGCTCGCCGCCTACCAGTGGTTGTACTGTATGCCATTGAGGCCCTCCTTTCGATTGGTCGAGCGGATGTCAAAGACATCTGCTCCGGACGAAAAAGACTTAGGATCGCTCGCGTAGCTGCGGGTTTCCCACATGTCCTCGGGCGCCTTGCCACTGCACTCGCACATCGGGTCCACAGGAATCTTGCGCAGAAAATAGAGCCGCGCGCCATTCGGCGATTTGCGGTCCTCGACGCCATCCACCAGCGCGCGCAGATCCGGCGGATAGCCGCTTGCATCGATGCTGCGCTCGATATGCCCCGCGTCGGCCGCCCGCTTGTAGGCGTCCAGCGCCGAACGCAGCACGATCAGTGAACGCCGCAGTTCGGCTTCGTCCGAGCGCCGCTTGACAAGGTCCGTCAGCGGCATCGCGACGCTCGCGAGGAGCGCCAGCAGCGACAGCGCGACAAGCAGCTCGATCAACGTGAAACCGTGCGACCGGGCACGTGTGGCAGCCGTCATGCGAGCCCCCTCGTGCGCGCCGTCACATGCAGCGAATCGGCATACAGGGCCGGCGCAGCATTGCGGTCGCCCGACATTCCCGCGACCAGCGACACAACGGAGCCGATCCACGCGCGCACGGCCGCCATCACGCCGCCTTGCTGCGGCTTGGCCGGCACTGCCCCCATGTTCCTGGTCGGCACGTCGTATGCCTTCGCTGCCGCGTCTGCGGGCGGGCCACCCGCGGTTGTGCGCTCGAACCCCGGTAGCATCGCGCTCCCGGCGCGCGTGCGCACCATCCCGAACCCTCGCCCGTCTGGCTTGCCCGCCGGCGCATCGGCAGCGCGGGCTGCCGGGTTCGCCGCCGGTTGCGCTGCCGGCTCCGCCGCGCCGGCAGCGGTGCCAGGCTGGGCAACCACACCGCCTCCGGCGCTCGTCCGCGGCTCGATGGGCGCATCGAGATCCGGGCCGCTGGCGGGGGTCTCCCGAGCGGGGGTCTCCCGAGCCGGTGCCAC
Organism: Rudaea sp.; assembly: GCA_031291055.1. Taxonomy (GTDB): domain Bacteria; phylum Pseudomonadota; class Gammaproteobacteria; order Xanthomonadales; family Rhodanobacteraceae; genus Rudaea. The sequence goes on from JARLJU010000090.1 coordinate 19,276, forward strand.
GGAAATGGAGTCGAGTGTCAGCGCCTCGGTGGTCACGCGCGACTCGGTGCCTGACAGGAACGTCGTTACGGCCGACGTCGGCAGGTCGAGGTTGCGCTCGATATGCGGCGTAATCAGCAGCACGATCTCCGTGCGCTCGTTGCTCCGGCCGTTCGAGCCGAACAGCCGTCCAATCCCCGGCAGCTTCGACACCCCAGGCAGGCCCGCGACGTTCTCGCTCTCGTTGCGCTTGACGAGACCGGCGAGAATCTGCGTTTCACCGTTCTTGGCCGTCATCAGCGTTTCCGCATTGCGCGTGCCAAGCGAGTAGGCGACGAGTCCCGTCTTCGTCGTTTCCTTCGACAGGATGCTGCTGACTTCCATGTTGACCTTGACACTCACCTCGTCGTCGAGACTGATGCGCGGCTCCACTTTCAGCATCAGGCCGACGTCCTGGTAGCTCACCGACTCGGTCACGACGCCGTTCGCGTTCGTCGTTGTGACGATCGGCACCCGCTCGCCAATCTTGATGTTGGCCTTCTCCATGTTTCGCACGCGGATCTTCGGGTTGGCGAGCGTCGTGGTCTTGCCCTGCTTCTGCAGCATGTCGATCGCCATCGCAAGCGCACCCGATTCGCTCGACACGCCGATCCGATCCCGGTTGATGCGTATCAGGTCGCCGAGCGTCAGCAGCCCGCCGTCGACGCCACTGAGCGCGTTGAACTGGACCTTGCCGGGGTACTGGACGCCGAGATCAAGGCTGTCGTTCATATTGACTTCCAGCACCTGCACGTCGAGCGTCACCTCGGACTGGGGGATGTCGAGTCCCATCACCACGCGCTCCGCGACCTGAATCGTCTCGGGCGTGTCGCGAATGACGACCGCGTTCACCCGCTCATCGACGTACACATCCTTAGGCTTGATCATCTGGCGCAACGCGCCCATCACCGATTTCGCGTCGGCATGGGACAGGAAGAAGGTGCGGATCGCAAACTCCTGGTAGTTGCGCGCCTTCTCCGGCTGAGACGGATAGATCAGCAGCGTGTGCTGGTCGAGCACCTTCTTCTCGAGCTGGTTCGTGCGCAGCAGCAGGTTGATCGCGTCCTCGGCCGTCGTGCGCTCCGCCAGCAGCGTAGCGGGCTGATCGGTCTGCACGTCGCGATCGAACACGAAGTTCACGCCAGACACGCGCGAAATCACTTCGAAGACATTCGCCAGCGGCTGCGCGCGGAAATTCAGCGACACTGGCTTGCGCAGCGCGTCCGACAACTGGGGGCGCGCCGACCGGCTCGCCTGCGTCGAGCGCAGAAGTTCGTCGCGCACGCGTTTCGCCTGAGCGTGATTTGGCTGCTCGGCCAGAATCCGCTGCACGATGTCGAGAGATTCCTGCGGCCGCTCCTTGCCGAGGCGCTGCGCGCGCTCCAGGTCGATCGCCGCCTGCCGGCGGCGCTCGATCTGGGCAAGCTCCTGGCGCGCCTTGAAATTGCCCGCGTCCTCGGCAAGCACGTTGTTCAGGCGGTCGATCGCGGCCGTATAGTTACCCAGCGCGCCTTGCCGATCGGCCTCCTTGAGTTCCGCGCGGACGTAGTCCTGCCGGCTGAGCTCGACTTTCGTCGTCAGCTGGATGTCGTCCGGCGCGGTCTGCTTCTGTTGCTGCAGCGCGCTCAGCCGATCGGCGGGCGTCGCCGCGCCGGCGGCCGGTGCGGCGTTGAAAGGCAAACTCGCGCATCCGGCCATGGCGAGCGCCGCGAGCAAAATCAAAATACGGGTGGTACTTTTCATGATGTTGTCCGTCACACGGTCGATATTGAGGTCATGGATTCTGGCCCGGGGCGAGCAGCTCGAATTCCGTCTTGTCTTCGGCCACGATCACCGCGCCTTTCGGCCCCAGCGACTTGAGGCGATAGCCGTTTGCAATCTCGCGGCCTGGCAGCACGGCGTCGCGGACGTCGCAGCTCGCTTCGCAAAGCAGGAAGACCTGTTGCATCCCTTCCAGCACGACGACGCGCCGGCTGTTCTCGCGCCATTCTCCGGTCACCTCGAAGGGCGCCTGCACAGTCCGCTCGGGCTCAATCGGGGCATCGAGCGCCGGCGCTTCAGGCTCCGGCGCTTCGACAGGCGCGGGCGCGGCGGCGGGCGCGGGCTCCGCGCCGAGCGACGCCCAGCTCTGCGCCGGAAACACGTCGACCATCGGCTGGGCGATCTCGCCGGGGGTTGCCTGGCCTTCCTGCGCGAGGCCCTGGCCGGCGGCGCACGCCACCGCGAACGCGAGCGCCGCGGCGAGACATGGGGAAAACGGTGCGCGCTTCATGTGTCCGGCCCCAGCAGGCTCACCCGCATATCAATGCTGATGAGCGGGTTCTCGATCTTGTCGCGCTCGATCGACACGCTCTCGATGCGCACCATCGGCTGATCCGCGATCGCCCGCATGGCCTCGCGCAAGCCCGTGTAGCTCCCGCTCGCCGCGATACCGATCGTGAGCCGCCGCAGCTTGCCCTTGGCTTCGATTTCGCGGCGATACGTCGCCTGCTCTCGCTCCAGCCCATGCTGCGCGAGAATCTGGAATATGGAGTAGGCCTGCTCGCTGTTTCTCAATTGCTGCACTTCCTGCAGCGTCATGCCGGTGCCGCGCGCCTGCGCCTGCAGCTTTGGCAGCGCGGCCAGCTCTTTCGCGCGCGCCGAGCGCTCCGCCTCTAGATGCGCCCTTTCAGGCTGCAGATAGCCGGCGTGCATGCCAAGCATGCCGACGCCCAGCGCGGCCGCCAGCATCCCCGACGTGCCAAGCCGCCGCGCCGCGACGCCTGCGCCCCAGCGCAGCCGTGCGCAGAGCCCTGCCATATCGATGGCTTTCAGATTTTTCATGGATGCTCCAGACTCAGGCTGAAGTGGTAGATGTTCTTGCCGTCTTCCGCTTTGGTGCGGTGCTGCAGCAGGCCGATCTTGCGGTCCGGATGACGGTCGTTCAGGCGCTCGACGAAGATGTAGATATGCGAAAGATCCGCCGCGCCACCCTCGATACGCGCTTCGCGCCCGGCCTTCTCGACCGTCAGTGTCTGCAGGGCGATCTGCGGCGTCCAGGCGTGCTCGATCCAGTCGATGACCGGCAGCCCCGAACCGGTAGCGCTCCCCTGCTGCTCGGCCAGGATGCGCTCGATGCGTCGCTGTTCCGGCGTCATCTGCTTCTGCCGGAGCCGCTCCCGCTCGACGGTGCGCTGGCGCTGCTCGATGCGGCTCTCCGCGCTTTCGACCTCGTCGCGAATCTGGTCGACGTTCGACCATTCGTTCGAGACAAAGACGCCCGTCAACGCCGCGCAGCACAGCGCGATGGCCACCCAGGATGTCAAGCCGCCGCGCGCACGCACAAAATCCACATCGCCCAGGCCTTTCATGCTCCGCCCTCCGCCGACGTCGCCGCCCCCGCCAACTCCGCCGGCATGCCGTCGAGCAACGTGACCCCGGCCATGTCCGGCAGCGGCATGGACACACCGAACGTGCTCGCATACACCACGTCCGTAGCGCGCTGCCCGCCCATCAGTGCCGCGGCAGTGAGCCACTCCTCGATATGCCCGCCGCCGAGCCGCGGCAGCGTGATCGCATCGGCCCACTCTCCGGCGCGACGGAACAGGCAGGTGCCAACGCGCGGCTGCAGCAGCGCGAACCGATAGTCGTCACCGACGAGCCGCCGACCGTGCATGCACAGCGACGCCGACAACGCATCGCGGCAGCTGACGGTCCGCCAGCCCGCAGCGCGGCTCACGTCCGCTAGTGCCTCCAGCGTTGCCTCGCAGGCCGCCACCGCAAGACGCGCGCGACCGTAGGGCGCGTCCTCGATGCGGATGCGCAGCGCGCCGCGCTGCGCGCGCGCGGCGAACAGCGAGCGCGCGTACGCGTCCCACGCCGAGGCGGACAGCACGCCGTCCTGCCAGGGCACCACCACGCAGTGCGTCCACGGATACCCGACGATGATTTGCAGGCGGTTCTGCATCGGCAGACGCGCCCTCGGCAGATCGCCGAGCACGGCGGCGAGCGCATCGGCCGGGCGGCCGCCGTGCTCGACCACGACGCGGGGCACGCCGTCTCGCCGCAGTTGCCAGCCGGGCCCCGCCCAGACACGCAGTGTGCCGGCGTCCAGCACCACGACAGCGTTATTCCAGGGCGATCGCACGCTGCACCTCCTGAAACGTAGTCTGCCGCGCGCGAATCGCGGCTAGCCCTGCATCACGGATCGACTGATAGTCGACGCTATTCTCGAGCGCGCGCGCCCGTTTTTCGATCGATCGCTCCAGGAGCGCGGCCTTGATCTGCGCATCGAGCGTCAGCACCTCCGCCAGGCCGATCCGGCCGTGATAGCCAGTACCGCGGCAGGCTTCGCAGCCGGGGCCCGGCCCTACGGCCTGCTTGAGTTCCGCGAGCGGCGCATCGGTGAGATCGGCGCCACCCGCTTGCGCACCACCGCATCGCGTGCAGATCCGCCGCACGAGCCGCTGCGAGACGACGCCATTGAGCGCCTCGAGGAACGTCGAAGGCTCGACACCCATGTAGATGAAGCGGTCGATCACGCTGAACCCGTCGTTCGCGTGAACGGTCGACAGCACGCGGTGGCCGGTGAGCGCCGACTGCACCGCGATCGATGCGGTTTCCTCGTCGCGGATCTCGCCGACCATCACGGTGTCCGGATCATGACGAAGGATCGAGCGCAGCCCGCGCGCGAACGTGAGTCCCTTTCGCTCGTTGACGGGAATCTGCAGCACGCCCTTCAGCTCGTACTCGACGGGATCCTCGATCGTGATGATCTTGTCGTCACCCGTGTTGACCTCGGATAGCACCGCGTACAACGTTGTCGACTTGCCGCTGCCTGTCGGCCCGGTCACGAGCATCAGCCCGTAGGGGAGATGCGCGAGCGTACGCACACGGCGGGCCGTGTGCGCATCGAAGCCCAGCACGTCGAGGCTGACATCGTCCCCGCGCTGCGACTTGTCCAGCACCCGCATCACCGCGTTCTCACCATAGGTTCCGGGAATGATCGAGACGCGAAAGTCGATCTCGCGGCCCTGCAAGACAACCTTGAAGCGGCCGTCCTGTGGCACCCGTTTTTCTGCGATATCGAGCGTGGACAGCACCTTGAGCCGCGACATCGTCTGCGCCGCTGCCTCGAGCCCTGGAATGTGGCGGATTGACTGCAGCACGCCGTCGATCCGGTAGCGGATCGACAGGCCGTCGGGCACCGCCTCCAGGTGAATGTCGCTAGCGCGGCATTGCAGCGCGTCGTAGAGCGTCGTATTGACGAGGCGGATGATCGGGCTCTCGTCCTTGGCAATGCTCGCGAGCGAGATCGACTCGATCGCCTGCGCGAGCGAGTCGCCCTGCGCATCGATCGTCATGCCATCCATTAGCCGCTCGTTCGATTCGACGTCGGCGAGCAGGCGTTCGACTTCGCCCGGCACGCTCATCGCGACGCAGACCGGCTGCGCGCCGAAACGCGCGAGCAATTCGTCCCGCACGTGGCGCGCGAACGGATCGGCGACGACGATGGACGGCTCACCGTCGATTTCCACCGGCAGCACGCGCAAGGTGAGCGCGTCGTGCAACGGCAGCAGGTCGAAGCGCGTCGGCGCGGTACGCAGCGTTTCGGGATCGACGGCGCTGATGCCGAGGCATGCAGCCACTTCGCCGAGAGACGATGGCTCTGCCGTCACCAGACCGCTCAGATACTCCACGTGCCCGACACCCGATGCTTCGGATTCCGCCTGCCAGCGTTGAAGGATGTTTTCCGGTTTCATTCAGTATTCTCCTGTTGAGCAGCGGGATCGCATGAGGCCGGCAGGCCCGCCTGCTATCCGATACTGCCGGCCAATTCGAAGATCGGCATGTAAAGCAGCAGGACCACCGCGCCGACCGTCGCGCCCACCGCAAGCATCAGCACCGGCTCGAACACCTTGCTGAGCATTTCTATCGATCGATCGAGCGCGCTGTCGTGAAACTGGGCGATGTGTTCGCACATGCCGCCAAGATCGCCGCTCTGTTCGCCGACGCGCAGCAGCCGCTCGGCCACCGACGTCGTCAGCGCATGATTCGACAACACGGCCGCCACCTGGCGCCCCGCGCGCAGCTCCGTCAGCGCGGCGGCAAGCCGCGGGCGGAAATGCTCGGGCAGGATCTTGCCCGCCAGTTCCAGTGCGACGATCACCGGCGTTCCGCCAGCGATCAGCAGGCCGACGGTCCGGTAGAACCGCGTCAGCGCGAAGATCGCACCGATATCGCGCACCTTGGGTATCCGCCACATCAGCCGCTGCGCCGCCCGTCTTGTCGAGGGCAGGCGCACCGCCATCACCGCGCCGACGATCGACATCACGACCATCGCGCCGACGAGCATCCCGTTCTCATCCAGCAGCTTCGCCCACCAGAGCATCGCCTGCGCCGTCGCGGGCAGTGTGCTCAGTGACTCGAACACCGCGGAAAAGCGCGGAATCACGAAGAACGCCATGAACAGCAAAATGCCCAGCCCGACGCTGATCACAACCGCCGGATAAATCAGCGCACCCGTCACCCGTTTTCGGATCTGCTCGATACGCACCTCATACTGCTGGTAGCGCTTGAGCACCACGGGCAGTTGGCCGCTGCCTTCCGACGACTCGACGGTCGCGACGAGCAACTGCGGAAAAACACCGGGCTGCCGCGCAAGCGCCTTCGACAGCGGTTGCCCTTCGTACATGACGGCCAGGATCCGGTCGATCACATGCTTTGCGCTCTTGCTCGCATCCGTCTTGTCGCGCAGCGCTTCGAGCGCCTCGATCAGCACGAGGCCAGCGTCGAGCAACGTCGACAGTTCCTGCAGGAACAATGCGAGCGCAAATTTCGGCGCACGGGCGCCGCGCCCGAATCGCGCATTGCGCCGGATGCCAAGCACCACCCCGCCAGCCGCGGTGAGCCGAGCGCGCACTTCGGTTTCGTCCACACCCTCCACCGTCTGCTCGGCGACCTTGCCGTTCGCGAGCAAATGGACTCGAAATTCTTCCATCGCTATCTCCGCCATCCGGCCAGCATCGCCGTGCTGGCCTCGCGGTTGCTCGTCAACCGTTGGTATTCGCGCCAGACCTTGGTCGCGTAGACCTTGCGCGCCGGCTGACGCGCCGGCGCCGAACCGGCGTTGTACGCGCCCACCGCGTTCCACGTATAGCCGTGCCGTTCGATGAAGTCCGCGAGAATCGCGGCGCCCGTGTCAATCGACGTGCAGGGCTCATCGATCAAGCGCTCGTGCGTGACGCCCGCCCTGAGAAGACGTGGCAGGTGCGAGCTGTTGATCTGCATCAGGCCGATGTCGTAAGTACCGTTGCGATTGCGGTTGAGTGCGCGGGGGTTCATCGAGGACTCCACCTTAGCGATCGCGGCGAGCAGCAAAGGGTCGATGCCGTGCCGCTCGCCCGCCTTCGTCCAGCAATCCTTGGCGGCCGCTCCGGATGCACACGCGGCGACCAATGCCGCCACCGCCAGCCCGCGCACCGCCTTACATACCGTATATGAGGTCTGCATCGATGCCGCTCCCGCCCACACGACCGTCGCGCCCAAGCGAAACGATTTCGGCTTCGCTGTCGCGACCGGGCAAATTCCATTGGTAGGCGCGTCCCCAGCCGTCCTTCGGCACCGCCTTCGCGAGATACGGGCCGTTCCAGCCGCCCGCGCTCTGCGGCTGGGCGGCGAGGGCGTCAAGCCCTTCGTCGGCACTCGGATAGCGGCCCGTGTCGAGCCTGAATTGCGTGACCGCGTCGGCGAGCGTCTTCATCTGCGCTTCGGTCGAGCGGACTTTCGCTTTGTCGACCTGGGAAAACAGCTTCGGGCCGACGTAGCCCGCCAGCAGCGCGATGATCAGCAGCACCACAAGCAGTTCGAGCAGCGTGAAGCCCCGTTGGCCTCTGCGCTTCAGTTTCAGATAGTACGTATTCACGTTGTATGCCCTCAATTAAGGTTCCGGTTCGTCTTGCCACGTCCTTGGGTTCCGGCGTGCCGTGCGATCGACGACAGATGAATCCGGCGCTTCGAAGCTGCATATTTAGCGAAGAGAAAACGTCGATCGATGACGTCATTTTCCAAGGGGGAGACACGTGCGGCAATCTTCATCAAAAGAGTCTCAACAAAGGTTTTAAAGCACGATGCAACACCCCTGAAAAAGGCCGCACGCCCGAGGACGTGCGGCCGGCGTCAGCTTCTCGTTCAAGCCTTACTTGCTACATGCGCCGAGGCTCTTCCATACCTTGCCGGTGTAGTCCGCGCCGGTGCTCTGTGGCATGCCCGGCTCGTCCGTGGTCCACCAGCGTGCTTCATACATCTGCCCCTTGTGCTGGACCTTCGCGCCGCCGGTGTAGGCCGTGCCTTTCTTCCAGGCCGAATAGCACAGCGCGCCCTCGCCTGTGCCAGCATCGCCCGTCAGCTTGAACTCGCTGTTCTGCTGCATGAGCGTGCCGCCGTCCTTGATCTTCGACGTCGCAACGGCCATGTGATTGCCCGCACGCGCATCGCTGATGTCGACCGCGACGTCGCCTTGCATTTTCATCACGGCCGACTTCGCACCAACCATCTTGTTGGTGCTGTCGTAGACCTTGACGGTCACGTCCGTTTCCTTCGAGTGGTTGAGCTTCAGGAAGAAGTTCGCGGTCGCCTTGCCGCCCTGGATCTTGAACTCCGTGTTGTTGGACATCGTAAAATCCTCGTCGAGGCCGGGCGTCGGCTTCTCTTCGATCGACGTTTCCGTTCGCGTGATGTTGCTGCCCTTCTTTGCGAACACGTCATTCTTGCCGAGGCCCGGCTCGATCCGGCCATCATGCTGGACGCCCGCCATCAAGTTCGCGCCCCGCAGGCGGTTGATTTCCTTCGCGAGCAGCATCGGCCACTGATCCTTCGTACCGTTCGCCTTCGTCGTGATGGTGATCGTCGTCTTCATGTCCGCCACTTCGCCCGTCGACTTGAAGACGCGGTTACTCACCTTGTCGCCGACGCTCAGGTCTGTCGTCGGCAGGATGCTGCCAACTTCCGACCAATCCGGCTTGCCCGGGTCCGTGGGGCCGCTGCCGTCCTTCGTGACGTTGACATCGGCGACGTTGTAGAACATGCCCGCGGTGTCGCCGACATGCCACGTTGACAGGATCACGTGATAACCGCTGCGATCCGAAGGAATCGTGCAGCGGTGCGAACCGACTTCATTCGCGACCTTCATGCCGCCGTCCACCGTGCAGAACGGCATCAGATCGAACTGGTCGCGTGTGAGCGGCTTGTTCGCATTCCAGCCCTGCTTGGTGATGTAGTACTTGAAGTCCTTCGTCTTGTGAGCGGCGGTAAACGTCCACTTGAAGTCGTGGGTGCCTGGCTTCAGATTCTTGATCTTCCAGCGGTCGGCCGTCTGCTCGTCGAGCGGGCTGAACTGCGAAATGCCTGCGCTCGCGATCTGCCCATCCTGCGGGCCGCCGTTAGGGAAGCCCTGTTTGCCTTCAATACTCTGCGGCTCCCACTGGATCGAGCCGCAGGAGAAGTTTTCCGGCGCCTTGCCCGGATCGTGCTTGCTGCTGCACAGCATGTTGCGCGATTCGGGCATGGACATATAGCCGTGCGCGAATGCCTGCTGCGCGAAGAACATCGATGCACATGCCACCAGCGGCGACAGTTTGAGGAGCGTCTTTTGCGCTGACCGTATTTTCATCTGGATCCGATTCAATAAGAGTTAATCAAATGGCTTGGTTCATGTCCGACGATATGCCGCTGAGCGCCGGATTCGCGTATTCCTCAGGGTTCGATCGAAACGCGAAGTGCAGTGTGCCCAAACGACTCGACTTCCTGAATCTTCCTCAACGATCTCTCAAGGATCGGCGCGAGAGCGCTCCGTGCGAGCGCCAGGTAGCGCGGTTTCGCCAATCCATGCCCCGATTTATTTAGATTGCATTGAGATTGATTGCTGCCCGGCGATGAACCGAAAAGAATGCACCTGTCTCTTCAGACACTCATTTTCAACGCAAGGATGGCTACCAAATTGAAATTCAATCAACTCAATCCTGATGCAAAGACCGGGCGCAATTCGCAAGGCCGGACCCACACCGTTGCCTATGCAGCGATTGCGGCAGCCAGCTCGCTGTGTTTGGTCAACGCCGCTTTCGCGGCACCGGGCACGCCTAGTCTGAAAGCCTACGAAATCACCTCGCAGCCGCATGGCTTCGTCGAAATCGATCTGCAGAAGGCAGGCGGCGCAGCCCCCTACAAGGACATCGTCAAGCTGAACAAGAAGGTGGAAGTACCACTGCCCTTCGATATCTGGAGCAACGGGACGGCAGTGAAGGCGGTCGCCGTGGTCGACGGCGTGGTCGATCAGTCATCCGAGACCAAGCTCACCCCGGGCGGCACGCAGAGCGGCCAGGTGCTGGCCAACGTGAAGACGCCAGGCATCAAGAAGATGCAGGTTCGCGTGTTCGATGCAACCGGTGCGTCGACCGACAGCGCGCCGCTCGACGTGATGGTGTTCGACACCGTACCCGAGCTGGCCGACGACTTGCCGAACAACGCGGACAAGACCAACAAGCCGTTCGCGAACAAGTCGGGGTCCGTGGTTGGGTCGTACTACACGACGTGGTCAATCTATGCGCGCGATTTCACCGTCGACAAGGTCCCCGTCGAGAATCTGACGCACATTCTGTACGGCTTCGTGCCGATCTGCGGCGCGAACATCAATGAATCACTCAGGCCGTCCGGTCTGCCGTATCAGTCGTTGCTGAAGGCTTGCCAGGGGCTGCCCGACTATAGCGTCGCGATCCACGATCCGTGGGCCGAAATCGCCAAGACGCTGCCCGGTCAGACGGCGAAGTCACCGCTCAAGGGCGTGCTCGGTCAGATGATGGCCGCGAAGAAGCGCAATCCTGACCTGAAGATCCTGCCGTCGATCGGGGGCTGGACGCTGTCCGACCCGTTCTACGGCATGCACGACACCGCCAAGCGCAAAGTGTTCGTCGATTCCGTCGAACAGTTGATGCGTACCTGGAAGTTCTTCGACGGCGTGGATATCGACTGGGAATTCCCGGGCGGCAACGGCGCAAATCCGTCACTCGGCAACAAGGCGACGGACGGCCAGCTGTACGTGACGCTGATGAAAGAACTGCGCCAGATGCTCGACCGCGTGTCGAAAGACACCGGCAAGACCTATCAGTTGACGTCTGCCATCGGCTCACCTGCGGACAAGGTCGCCATGGTCGACTACAAGAACGCGACGCAGTACATGAACTACCTCTTCGACATGACCTACGACTACTACGGTGCGTGGAGCATGGAGGATCTGGGCCATCAAACCGCGCTGTTCGCGCCGAAGTCGCGCCCCGACATCGCGTACACGACCGCCAACTCGGTCAAAGCACTGCTCGCGCAGGGTGTCGACCCGAAGAAGCTCGTCATCGGTGCGGCGATGTATGGCCGCGGCTGGACCGGCGTATCGGGCTATACGGACAACGACCCGTTCACTGGCAAGGCAAAGGGCCCGCACGCTGGCCAGTGGGAAAAGGGCATCCTTGATTACAAGAAGATCGCCTCGACTATGGTTGGGCCCAACAACACCGGCATCAACGGCTACGAGTACCACTATGACCAGACGGCCGAAGCGCCCTACGTGTTCAACAAGAGCACCGGCGACCTCGTCACCTTCGACGATGCACGCTCGGTCAATGCAAAGGGTGAGTATGTGCGAGCGCACCAGCTGGGCGGCCTGTTTTCCTGGGAAATCGACGCGGACAACGGCGACATCCTGAACGCGATGCACAAGGGGCTCGGCCACGACGACAATGGCGGCAGCGTCGCGAATCGTCCGCCGATCGCAAACGCCGGCACCGGCATGACGGTAACGGGACCACGGACGGTCTCGCTCGATGCTTCGAAGTCGCGCGACCCCGAAGGCGGCAATCTGACGTTCAAGTGGGAACAGATCCAGGGCGATCCGCTGAAGATCGGCAACGTGACGAGCGCCAAGGCGACCGTCGATGTGCCCGAGGTCAAGCAGGATACTGCATACAAGTTCCGCGTGACCGTCAAGGATCCGGGCGGCCTGACCGGCACAGATGAGGTGATCGTGACGGCCAAGGCGAAGGACACAGTCGAACCGCCGCCGGGTGAGAACCGTCCTCCCGTCGCGCAACTGACCGGCCCGACGGTCACCGAGGCGGGCCAGGCCGTGATGCTGTCAGCCGAGAAATCGGCCGATCCGGACGGCACCAAGCTGACGTTCTCCTGGACCGTGCCGTCGGGCATCACTGCCAATGCGACCGGCGCGAAGCTGAGCTTCACCGCGCCGGAACTAAGCAAGGATCAGTCGTTCACGTTCACGGTGAAGGTTAGCGACGGCAAGCTTTCGTCGACCGCCACGCACACCGTGCTTGTAAAGGCAAAGCAAGTCAGCGGCGGTGAAGGCGGCGCGGGCGGTGGCAGCACGGGTGGCGGTACGGGTGGCGGCAAGTACCCGGCGTACAAGGCCGGCACCCAGTACCAACCGGGCGACACCGTGTCGAACCTCGGCAAGCTGTACCAGTGCAAGCCGTTCCCGTACAGCGGCTGGTGCTCGGGCGCACCGAGCGCGTATGAACCTGGCAAGGGTTTCGCATGGAACGACGCCTGGACACTCCGCGGTGACGATGGAAACAGTGCCGGCAGCGGTGGCAACGGTGCCAGCGGCGGCAGCGGTGGTGCCAGCGGTGGCAACGGTGCCGGCGGCAGCACAGGGGGGGAAGCCGGCAATGAACACGCGCAGTACAAGGAAGGCACCAAGTACAACGCGGGTGATGTCGTCGCCAACAATGGCAAGCTGTATCGCTGCAAGCCGTTCCCGTACACCAACTGGTGCTCGATGGCCGCATGGGCGTACGAACCCGGCAAGGGCACGGCGTGGGAGCAGGCGTGGGAGGTGCACAAGAAGTAACTGAACCCCGTAGTCAGGACCGGCGCGGAATTCGCCCAGGCGGATTCCCGGCCGGCTAATCAACTGGCAATCCCAGCAATCCCACGACAGATTGCCAACAAAGCCCTCGCTCCGCGCGAGGGCTTTGTCGTTTGACGGACGGCACATCGGGCCGGCTGCGCGCTATTCGTCCTCGAGCATGACGGGAGTGGTTCTCGGCATGCGAATCGTGAAGCTGCTGCCCTGCCCCAGCACCGACGACACCGCCACCGCGCCACCATGACGCCCAACCACCGCCTTGACGAACGGCAAGCCGAGCCCCACGCCGCGGCTGGCATCATGACACGAGCCGTCGACCTGGAAGAACGGTTCGAACAGGTGCGCGAGCGCGTCCTCGGGGATGCCGATACCCTGATCCTTCACGCTGACCGTCACCCACTGCGCATCGGCTTCAATCCACACATCGATCCTCCTGCCTTCATCCGAGTACTTGATCGCGTTGTCGAGCAGATTGACGAGCGCGCGCAGCAGCATGTCGCGATTGGCTAGCACGAATACGTCGTCGCCTGCGTAATGCGGCCCCTCGACCAGGATCCGCTTCTCACCGCTGCTGTGCCAGACCTGATCGACCGCTTCGGTCGCCAGATCGTTCAGCGCAACCGGCACGTAGGTGCTCGGGTCGAGATGTTCCGCCCGCGACAGCTGCGTGAAGTTCTGCGCGATGCGCAGGCTGTAGTCGACGAGCTTGTGAAGGTTGGACAGGAACTCGGTATCGGCGCCCGCGTCAGCATGGCTGCGTTCATTGAGCAGAGACAGCACGGTCGAAAGCGGATTGCGCAGGTCGTGCGCCATATGGCGCAGCGTCAGGCGGTCACTTTCCACCGCGGCCTTGATATTGTGGATGTCGACGAGACAGATCATGCTGGCAGATGCGCCCGGTTTGTCGCCGTCTCCGATTGGCGTCACCATCATCAGGTGCGCGCGCGCGTTCCACGTCAGCTCGACAGAATGGATCTGGCCGCTCGCCTTTGCCCCCAGAATTTCACTGCGCGCCATCTCGAGCACCTGCTCCACCCCGGCCGGGGCGTCGCCAGCCCCGTCGATCGCGTCGAGCATGGCCCGACCGCTCTCATTGCAAAGCAACAGCTTGCCCTGCTGCTCGACGAAGATCGGATACGGCAGCGTCTCGATCATGCCGACATAGGCCGTCTGCCATTCGCGGATCTGCTGCATCGCCTGAGCGACTTCGTCCGCCGCCGGCGCGATGTCCGCCGCGCCCGACGGCTTCGCCGTCGACAGCGCGCCGATCAGCCGTTCGCTGACAAGGCTGCGCAGCACACCGTATTCCTTGAGCAGGAAGTCGCGCAGGCTGCCCGCCCGGCGCCAGCCGCAGACAGCGAAGATGACACCACATACCGCGAGCGGCGGTCCAAGCGGCAACCAGTACGCCCAGCGCAACAGCAGCAGTGATTCGACGGCAATGAACGCTGCGAGCCACGCGAATGAGCAGGCGTACATCAGCCAGCCCCGCACCAGCACGCAGATCAGCAGCATCCCCAGCGCCAGAATGGCGCTCGATACCCATTGGACCACCACAGGTTCGCGCAGCAGCACGTGGCCGCCGAGCAGCGCCTCGGTCATCATCGCCTCCACTTCTACCCGGTTCAACTGATCGGCGCGCGACGACGACAGGTTGAAGGTGCCCGACAGATCCGACATCGCGTCACCGACGAACACGAGCCGGCCACGCCAGGTCGACGCCGGAATCCGCCCCTTCAGCACGTCGACGTAGGAATAGCGATCCAGATCGAAATGCGTGGGCAGGAACAGCGCGAGCGTGCCGGGTTCGACATGCCCCATCGACGTAACGTGATCCTGCACGAAGCGCCGCACGTCGCCGAGCGGCAGCGGCACGCCGGCCAGGCGAATCGCCTGCAGGGCGACGTGCGGCAGTTCGGCGCCGTCGCCGCAGCAGCGGACATACGGCACAATACCCTGCACCAGGTGATCGCTGCCCACCACCACGCTGCGCTGTCCGACGGCTGCGGCCGCGTGTGCGAGCAACGGCGTAGGCAGCACCGTCCCGGCGTGTCCCGCACCGGCGGTAAACTGCGCGGGAATCACGACCCGTCCCTGACGTGCCATCGCCTCAGCCAACGCTGCATCACCCGTGCCCGGGCTCATCATCGTCAGGTCAAGCACGACGCTCGACGCGTCGCCGAGGCGATTCAACACCTGCGCGTGAGATGTCCGTGCGTAGCTCGTGCCAGCACCCAGCTCACTGACAGTCTTGCGGTCGATGGCGATCACCGCCACCTGGCGATGCTCGCCACGGTCGACATGCGTCGCGACGAGATGCCAATACAAACGATCCAGCGGAGAGAACAGCGCCTCTGCCGCCGGCGTGCAACTGATCGCCGCCAGTACCACCACCACGGCCGCCAGCAGCCACCCCGCCAGCGGTGTGGCCTGCGCCCGGCCAAACCATCGTTTGAGCCATTCAGTCATCTGTTCCCCGGATTGTCTTGCCCAAATCTTTTTTTTTCGTTCGCCATCTTGCGCGCGGCGACAACGCTTCTTTTCAAATCATGCATCCACCGCCCCATTTTGGTGCAGCCTTGCGCGTACAAGGGCGCACCGCATCGCCTCCCCGGAGGCATGTTCCTTCAAGGCCGAGCACACTGAAGTAGTGTGCGGCAGACCGAGCGTATTGCCCTCGCCGGCAGCGGAGGCCCGCCATTCCCCTATTCCCCTATTCCCCTATTCCCCTATTCCCCTATTCCCCTTCCCCCACTTCCCCACGTCCCCATTTCCCGCAATGGGTGCAGCATGCCCGCGCATGCGTTCTACTCGATCCGCTCCAACGCGCCAGCCCCTCGTTGGCATCCAAGCAGGATTAAAGGGCCCCGCATTCGAGCGTGGATACGCGATTGATATCGTGATCTACGTCAATGATAAGTGAGGTTGCGCGTCGGTCTCGGCGTTAGGGCAAGAAGCCGAGCGAAACTAGCTGGCATACAAGTGAGTATCGACCAGCCGGCGACGAAACTGAGTTCCCAGCCCCTCGTTAAGGTGACGTAAATCAAGGCACCCGCCGACTTTATCAAATTGGAATCGGAGGCAAGGGAATGGTACTGTACCGGACACGGTGGCGGAGCGCTTTGGCGCAGCAAGGGGCGTTGAAGCCGACAGCACGACGGACGACGGACCAATGTCACGCAGCGTGTCGTAGGCTTCATGATGGCGGGCAACGCCGAGGCGCTCGCGGCGAGGAAGGGCGGGTGCACTGCCTCTACTAGCGCAGCGCCACAGCCTCGAAGCGCGCCACCACGGCATTGTCGGCGCCGAGCAGGTCGAGCTGGCGGCCCGCAAGGCGGTCGCGCCGTACCGTTTCCAGAGCCTGCAGGAACTGCGTTTCCTGGGCCATGCCCTGCGCGCAGGCCATCATGGTGCCCGCCAGGCCTTTGAAGCGAAGCTGGTCGCCATCGGCTTCATAGCCGCCCATCAGGCTGTTACAGCCGCCATTGCCTGACAGCCGCGCTTCGCTCGTGGCGAGGATCACGTGCGGTTCGCGCTGGCGCTCCGCCACGCTGACCGGCGCATCGCCCTGCCGCGTGAGCTTCCAGTAGGTCACGCGCAACGGGCTGTCAGGCACCTGTGCAGCTGGCTTTTCCGACAGCTTCTCCTTGCCCCTGGAAGCCGATAGCAGCTGCAACTGCAGCGCTCGATCGACAGCGTAGCAGCAAGCTGCTGGGCGACGCTGGACGGCGCGGGAAAGAAGATCGTCGGGCGCAAGCGGCATATTGCCGTGGATGCGAACGGCCGGTTGCTGATGGCGAGCTTGACGCCTGCAGACATCGCCGAAAGTACCGGGGCGCTGGCGGTCCTGGAGGCCCTAAAGAAGCGCTAGCCGGGACTGAAGCATCTGTTTGCAGATGGCGCATACGATCGTCGCACGTTGATGAATAAGGCCGCGGCGCTCGACTTCGTCGTGCAGGTGGTGCGCCGTCACGAGGATCAGGTTGGCTTCGCGGTGCTACCCCGGCGTTGGGTGGTGGAACGTACCTTCGGTTGGATGGTTCGCTGGCGTCGCCTGGTCAGGGACTACGAGCGGCGTCCCGATGTGTCCGAGGCCATGGTCTATATCGCAATGGGCGGACTGCTGATACGCAGAATTGCCGATCCTTGAATTATCAAACGGGCTCTCGGGCCGAGCGTTGTAGCTGCCATCCGTAAGAGTGGCGTTGAAGCCCGCCTACGCGTCGGCATGCAGGATGCCGCGGAAGCCGGCCAGACGAGCTTGGGGGTGCAAGCACTGGCGATTTGCAGCGCGCATCCGGGGCGCCAGTTCGTTCTATGTTCTGTTGATCGGTATGTTTCATGCCTAGTCCTATGCTGACGTCGAGATGCCAATGGAGTTGGAAACAACGAGCTATCCGAGCGACCCGACATTTGGCCAGCCAGGCGGCGCGGCCCTGAGGTATTGCAGGGTGAGCATCAGTACCCCCAGCAGACCGGCGATAATCCCAGCCAGCATTCCCAGGTAGCCAAGCAGGTCCAGAAGCAAGCCCGCCAGCATAGGCATCACCATCGGCGTCAAGGCGAGCAGACTGGACTGAATGCCATAGTCCAGGGCAGTCATGCCGGGGCGGGTGTGGTACATCATCAGGCCGAACAACAGGCCCGCGGCGGCCCCCATCGCCATGGCAATCGCTAGGGTGGTGGCAATCAACACCGAGTGCGGAGCGTGGCCGGCGACCGCAGCCGCCAACGCCACTACGGCCGCCAGATTGAGCAACGCGCCGGCAGGCAGTGCTGCGCGTACCCCATACCGTTCATCATGCTGGCGACGGCACCGACAAGGCCGCCCGCAACGCCCGCTACCCAGGCAACGTTCTCGGCCTTCATCCCTTGGTCGAGCAGGAGCGGCTTCAGGTAGACCCAGGTAGTCCCTATAAACGGGAAGTACAACAGCGACAGGGGAATCCATGCGGGATGTTCAGCAAACGAAAAATAGGTGATCCATTGCTTGAACCCTATGCGGGTCGATGCCGGGATGAGGTTGCGGGGCGCGCGGCCGGCGATGAGGCAGAGCAAGAGCAACAGGCAGACGCCCGACAACAAGCCACCGGCCAGGATTCGGAACGGCCACTCCCAGCCGGCCCGAGCCTGCACCACGAGCATGACGCCGCCACCGACGATGGCTCCCAGGGAAGTCGCTGCCGAGCGGACGGCACCAGAGCGAATACGCTCCGACTCCGGCAAGTATTGAATGGCCAAGCCATTGACCGGAACGTCGGCCCAGGTACCCGAATCAACTGCGCACCGGCACGATGCTGAACCGGGAGACACCCTGGGTTGCAGCCATTTCGGCCGCCAGTCCGGCCGGCGATAGCGCGCGCGCCTTGTCCGGCGCGACCAGGCTGACTCGCCACACGGCCTGGTTGTCGGCAAACGTGATGGTCAGGCTGTCGTGCAGCACGCGATAGCCGCGGGACTTTGCCCCGTCGATCAGCAGATCGATATCCGGCGCTTCGCCGGGCTGGAAAGTCAGAGACACATCCAGCGTCGTGCGCCCCGGAAGCCTGGACTCAAGTCGGTGCAACAGAGACATCGAGCTTACGCATAGCACGGCGAGCAGCAACGCGGCGGCATAGAAACCAACGCCGAGCAACACACCTATGGCCGAGGCGGCCCAGATGGATGCCGCGGTGGTGAGGCCGCGGATGCGCATGCCGTCCTTCATGATGACCCCGGCGCAGAGGAAACCGACGCCGGTGACCACGCCCTGGATAGTATGGGTCGGGTCTGCCTGGATGTGCGCTGTGGCGCCGCCGTACCAGAGCGGCGCGTGGCCGACGAACACCGTCAGCGCCGTGGACGCCATGCACACGAGGCCGTAGGTGCGCATGCCGGCGGCGCGGCCGTTGTACGAGCGCTCGTAGCCAACCAGCATGCCGAGCAGCAGTGCGCCCACCATGTTCAGCCCGATGAACGCGTTGGCGGCGAGAAAGGCGCCGCTCCAATAGTGCTGCAGATCTCCTAGCATAGGATTTCGCGATCAGGCTGCGAGCCAGGCATTCAACGAGCGCAAGGTGTCCTCGCTCAGTTCCCCCGCCGCGGCGGCAAGCCGCAGACGGCCAAGGAGGTAGTCCAGGCGTGCCTGAACCAGGTCAAGCTCAGCGGCGAACACGCGCTGCTGCGCGTCCAGTACGTCGGGCTCCGTACGGGTGCCAACGTCCCGGCCAAGCGTCGTCGCCGCGAGCGCGCTACGCGCCGAAGTCAACGACTGCTCGAGCGCGGCGACGCGCGACACGCCCGTTTTCACCGAGAGGAATCCGTCCTGCACATTCAAGCGCACGTCTCGCCGGGCGGCGGCAACCTCCTGCTCCGCCTGGCTCTTCCTCGCAACAGATTCCCGCTCGCGCGAATCCAGTCCACCGCCCGCGTACAGCGGAATGTTGAGCTGCAAGCCGATCGTCGCGGTTCGGGTGTTGCTGGCCGCAACCCAGGGAGCCAGGTTGCCGGTTTGCCCTTGTGCGCCATAACGTGCCACGAGCGCGACGGTCGGGCGACTGCTGACGCGGTACTTGTCGATCTCTGCGCCGGCAATGTCGAGCGCCGACTGCTTGGTCTTGACGAGGTAACTCTGATCTTCACCCTTTGCCTGCCACGCCATGAGATTGTCCGGTTCCGGCGGTCGCGGCGCGAAATTGGGCGCCAGCCCGCTGAGCTGATCGGGGGGCATGCCGACCGTTTCCAGGAAGCGCGTGCGTCGCTGCTCTAGCGCGGACTGCGCCGTGACTTCGCGACTCTCTACGCCATCCAGGCGTGCCTGGGCTTCATGAAGATCGGTGATCTTGCCCTGGCCGATGTCGAAGCGCGCCTTCGCGCGGTCCCGTTGCTGTCGCAAGGCCGCCTTCTCGGCCTGCACCACACGCAGCGTTTCCTCGCCCATTACCACGCCGAAGTATGCCTCGGCCACCCGCAAGGCCAGGTCCTGGCGGGACTGGTCGAATTGCGTTTGCGCCAGATTCGATTGCTCGCGCAACTGCTTCCTCGTGGCGACCGCGGTCCTGTCGTACAGTGGCTGAATGAGCATCATGCCGGCCTGCCGCGCAGTGCCCGAACTATCGGCGGATACCAACGGCGCGGCCTCGGCCGGCGGGTTGCCGGACGAACGATTGTTGATCCGGTCCAGTGCCGCTTGCAGGCTTACGCGAGGACGCAGCAATGCGTCGCCCTGCACAGCCATCTCCCGCCCCGCAGTGAGTGCATCACCTGCAGCCAGGCTTGTCGGATCATGCGCCAATGCCTGCTGGTAGGCCCCCACGAGATCTATAGCGCCTGACTCTCCGGCGTTCAGGAAAAGCATGCAGCCCAACGCCACTTGCCCGGCCCGCAGGGCCATACTCAGTCTTTTCATCGAAATAACTCTCATCGTCATACTTGCGATCAGACGGTCTCCGGGCGCTTGGCCCGGTACCAGGTCGCATACAGAGCGGGAAGGAAGACGAGCGTCAGCACCGTGGCAACGGCGAGGCCTCCCATGATTGCCCACGCCATGGGGCCCCAGAACACGGAATGGGTAAGCGGCACCATCGCCAGAATTGCCGCCAAGGCAGTCAGCACGATCGGACGCAGCCGCCGCACCGCCGCTTCGACGATGGCTGTCCACAGTGCGACGCCCGCGCCCACGTCTTGATCGATCTGTACGACCAGGATCACCGAGTTGCGGATGATCATTCCAGCGAGGGCGATCACACCCAACATGGCGACAAAACCAAATGGAATCTGGAATGCGGCCATGATCGCGCTGACACCGATCAGCCCGAGCGGTGCGGTCAGCAAGACCATCGCCATCTTCTTCATGTCTTGCAGTTGAATCATCAGCAGCACGAGCACCGCGATGATCGTCACAGGCATCACCGCGAAAACGGAATGCTGGGCCTTTGCGCTCGATTCGTAAGCGCCGCCGATCTCGATGCCATAGCCGAGCGGTAGCGCCTTTTCCAGTGCGTCGATCTTCGGTTGCAGTGCACGCGTGACGTCGGGTGCCTGCGCCCCGGCGATATCGGCACGAACGGTCAACGTTGGCACGCGGTTACGCCGCCACAGCTCGCTGTCCTCGCTGTCAAGCGTGAGCCGGGCCACTTGCGAAACCGGCACAAACTTGCCATCGCGCACATAGATCTTGGCGTCCTTCAAGTTGTTCAGGTCCGTGCGTTCCGCTGCGACAAGGCGCGAGACCACGTCGATACCCTGGTCTTCCTCGCGGTACTGCGTGATCGGCGTGCCCGACAGCGAAGCCTCAAGAGCCGCCTTGATCTGACCTGAGCTGATGCCCAGTGCACGCGCCTTGTCCTGGTCGACGTCGACCTGCACGCGCTTGATGCGTTCGCCCCAGTCCTGGTTGACCTGGCGCACGTGGGGCTCCTCACGCATGATGTCCGCCACCTGCTGCCCGATTGCACGAATCTTGGCGTTGTCCTGCCCGTACACGCGGAACTGGACCGGGTAACCGACAGGCGGACCGTTTTCCAGTCGATTGACGCGCCCACGCACATTCGGGAATTCTCCGTCGAACAGCTTCTCGAGCTTCTCCTTCGCCCGCTCTCGTGCCTCGCCGCCCTTCGTCATCACCAGCATCTCGCCCAGGTTCAGATTGGGCGTCTGCACATCGAGCGGCAGGTAGAATCGTGGCGTACCGTTGCCAACAAAGCTGGTCACCGCCGCAATGTCCGGATCGCCCTTGAGCAGGTTTTCCAGCGTCTGGACCTCGCGCTGACTCGCCTCAAAGGTCGAGGCTTTCGGCATCCACAGGTCCACAATGAGTTCGGCCCGGTCTGACGCGGGGAAGAACTGCTGGGGTATCGCCTTGAACAGCACCAGTGCGCCGACAAATGCCGCGAGCGTGATGCCGAGTACCCATACGCGCTGCTTAAGGCAGAAGTCAATGAAGTGGCGGAACTTGACATAGAAGCCGCGCTGGTAGACGGCATCCTCGTCATGCGAAGCGTGCGCATGCTCCTTCAACAGCTTGTAGCCGATGTAAGGCGTAAAGAGGACGGCCACGATCCACGACAACAACAGCGAAATGCCCACCACCTGGAACAGGGAGTACACATATTCGCCAGTGCCCGACTTCGCAAAGCCGACCGGAAGGAAGCCCGCCGCCGTGATCAACGTGCCGGTAAGCATCGGGAAAGCCGTGGCCGTGTACGCGTAGGTGGCGGCGCGGAACTTGTCCCAGCCCTGCTCGAGCTTCAGTGCCATCATTTCGACGGCAATAATGGCGTCATCCACCAATAGTCCGAGCGCAATGATCAGCGCACCTAGCGAGATGCGCTGCAAGTCGATACCCATCACATACATCGCCAGGAACGTCATGGCCAGCACGAGCGGGATGCTGAGCGCGACGACCAGTCCCGTGCGCAAGCCCAGCGACAGGAAGCTCACGACGAGAACAATGATCACTGCCTCGGCCAGACTCTTCTTGAACTCGAAAACGGAATGCTCGACGATACGTGGCTGGTCGCTTACGGCGTGGATCTGCACACCCACCGGCAAGGTGGACTCGATGCGCTTGACCGTTTCGTCCAGCTTTGTTCCAAGCCGGATCACGTCGCCGCCCTTGCGCATGCTCACCGCAAGTCCAATCGCCTCGTTGCCGTTGAAGCGCATCCTTGAGGTGGCAGGCTGCACAAAGCCCCGACGGACGTCGGCGATATCGCCAAGGCGGAAGGTACGCTGGCCGGCACGAATGCCGATGGCGCGAATTCCTTCGACCGAGTCAAACTCGCCACTGACAGCCAGCCGCACCTGTTCCGCAGTGGTTTGCACCGTCCCGCCCGACGTCACGACATTGGTTTGTTGGAGCGTCGACGCAATCAGTGCCGGGTCGATCCCCAGCGAGGCGAGCTTGGCGGTGGAGACTTCCACATAGATCTTCTGTTCCTGCTTGCCCACGAGGTCGACCTTGTTGACGTCGCCGACACGAAGAAACTCGTTACGAGCGGCATCCGCAATCCGTCTCAGATCGTCATAGTCGAAGCCATCACCAGTGATGGCATAGAGGTTACCGAAGGTGTCCCCGAACTCGTCATTGAAGAATGGTCCCTGCGTGCCCTGTGGCAGGGTATGCCGGATGTCGCCCATCTTCTTCCGGACCTGGTACCACACGTCCGGCACTGCGCCCGGTGGTACGTCCTCGCGCAAGTTCACCTTGACCTGCGTTTCGCCCGGCTTCACATAGGTGGACGTATAGTCGATCTCCGCCACCTCTTGCAGCTTGCGCTCGATCTTGTCGGTGACCTGATCGGCCATCTGCTGGGCGGAGCTCCCCGGCCAGTACGCCTGGACGACCATGGTCTTGATCGTGAACTCCGGGTCTTCCTTCTGGCCCAGGCTGCCATATGCCAGCACACCGGCCACGGACAACAGCAACAGCAGGAACGCGATCATCTGCTGGTGCTTCAGTGCCCATTCGGACAGGTTGATGCCTTTCACTTCACACCTCCCGCCTTGGCGACAGCGACCGCCTCGGCCACCTTCACCTGCTGGCCAGGCTGCAGCATATGCACGCCGGCACTCACGACGGTCTCTCCTCCCGCCAATCCCCCAACCACGATCACGCTGTCGTTCTGCGCGGCGCCCAGCTTGACTTCACGCGCGATCACCCGCGACGTCTTCGGGTCAACCACCCACACCTGCCGGCCATGTTCATGATCGACAATGGCAGTCAGCGGCACGCGGACAACGCCGATGCCGTCCACGTCCGGTGCTATGACAGACGCTGTCATGCCTAGGCGCAGGAGGTCCGGATCCGCGTCCTGAATGGAAATGCGTGCCGAGTACGTCCGCGTGATGCTGTCCGCATCCGGCGCAAGCTCCCGGAGCTTGCCGGTCCAGGACTTGTCCGGATGCGCCCAGGCCGTGATCGTCAGCGTCGACGCCTTGCGCAATTCGTCGACCCGCGACTCCGGAATACTGATCGAGACCTCGCGTTCGCCGTCAGCCGCAACGGTCACGATCGACTGCCCGGCCGCGACCACCTGCCCGGCTTCCGCGTTGATTGCACTGACCACACCATCGCGGTCGGCCAGGAGCGTGGTAAAACCGCGCAGGTTGGCATTCAGCTGCTGGCGCGCCTGGGCAGAACGCAGTTGTGCCTCCGCCTGGTTGAGCGCCAACCGCTGCTGGTCCAGCTCGGCTTGCGAGGCAAAGTTCTGCGCGAGCAATTGCTCGGTACGCCGAACATCCACCCGCGCCTGGTCTACCCGGCCCCTCGCCGCATCAGCCTCCGCACCCGCCGCAGCCACCTGCAACGTCTCCTGGGTGGGGTCGAGCTGGAACAACGGCTGGCCGCGCTTGACGTGGCTGCCCACCTCCACCATGCGCGCGACGATCTTGCCGGCTGTGCGGAATCCAAGCTGACTTTCGTAACGCGCGCGAATCTCGCCTGAGTAGGTCGCGCCGACCGACCCGGCGGTACGTCCGGCGACCACTGTCCGCACCGGCCTTACGTCCGCGTGCTCAGACGCGGAGTGCGGTGTGCAGGCGGCTAGCAGTTGTGCCGCGATGATGATAAGAGCTGCCGCTCGATAGTTCCTGTTCAATTTCTGCCCTCAAGTAAGGTCCGTCGCTCGCCTGCGAGTCATCAACGATCCACGCCGCCGAGCCGCCCCACGGACTCGTGCTGGCGTCTGCGACGGCAGGCCTGTCAGGGCTTTCGCCCTTCCCGATAGCCCGGAATATACATCACACTGACTTATGTGTCATGATGACGTAAAATTTATCTTATGAGTGAACCGGGACGAATATGCCGTACCGGATCCCACATGAGGCGAAGAAGGTGCATGGCGACCACAAGCAAGTGGACGCGCGCAGACAAGCACCGGATGCGGAGTGACGTGATGGGCCTGGGCTGAAGGCGCAGGAAGCGCGGCTATGTTGACTCATTGACCATGAGGAAAAAAACAGATCAATGACCCCGATACCGAAGAGATTGGCAGATGAAACCGAGCCGTGGGAGACTCGCGACCACCGTCAGCGGGTTGCGGCAAAGCGGCGGCAGCGTATGCGCTCGCTGTTGCTGAACAGTGCAATGCGCTTGATGGTAGAGAACAGCGCCGCAACGCCTTCCATCGATGACATCATTTCGGCCGCACGGGTGTCCCGTGGAACGTTCTACAAGTACTTTCCGTCGTCTGACGCGATCGTGCGGGAGCTTGTCGGGAAGATTGCTGAACAATGGGAGCGGGCCGCCGACCCCATTGTGCGCGGCCATGACGACCCGGCCGAGCACATCGCCAGGGGAATACGGCTGGCGTCGATGCTTACGATACGCCAGCCGGCAGTGGCTGCAATCCTGGGTCGGCTAGGCTGGGCTGGCTACCAGGCGCCCAATATGCTGGAGTTTGTCCGCAGGGACGTAGAGGAAGGTATTCGACGCAAGCGCTTCAGGCGCATGCCGACCGCCCTGGGGTTCAATATCGTTGCCGGCGCGGCAATGAGCGCGATGCACCACATGCTTGAAACTGAATGTCGCGAAGATTTCTCGGAGCTCGCCGCTGCCGTGGCATTGCGCGCCTTAGGCGTGGAGGAAGCGGTGGCTGATGCGATATCCAAGTCGCCGCTGGATGCGAGTGAAGTGCTATTCGATGGCTTGCTCGCCGAAGCGAGCGGCGAAGTACCGTAGTGTTGGCTACGCTCGCAAGTTGGAGGGCTCGGCCATTTCGGCGAGCCTCTCCTGTGCCTTTTCGAGCAGTGATTCAGGCGGAACGACCAGCTTTGGCAAAGGCGCAGAGGTCAACTTTGTGGCACTCGATGCGGACACGCCGAGCGACCGCAACACCGCCCGGACAATCCGCTCGGGATAATCCTTGGTCGTCTTTCCCTGGGCCATACGGTGAACGGCGATTACGCCGGCGCCTGCCACCATGTCCAATGCAACATCGGCCGACGCCTCGTCAAACGTGCCCGTCTTCAGGCCTTCCTTGACATCCGAGGGCAGGTACTCGTACACGGCACTCTTCTTGCCGACCAAGGTCAGGCCTGTGCCGGATAGAAACTGCGCCACCACAGGATAGGATCGCGCAAGGTGCAGATACAAGCGAAAACCCGTTGCAATACGCAACGCCGGGTCTTCGATATCGCCGACCACGCTCTCGATCAATTGCACCATGTCGCGACTGAGCGCTTCGCTGACAGCCGCCAGCAGATCGTCGTTAGTGCGGAAGTAGTTGTAGAAGGAACCTTGAGAGACGCCAGCTGCCGCGATGACTTCCGGAATCACGCTGACTCCGATACCTCTTTGCGCAAAAACGATCATCGCGCTTTCAATGAGACGCATGCGCATCCGTGCACGCCGTTCGGCTGCAACGCGAGGGCGATGGTCTTTAGGATCAGGGGCGGCAGGCATCTTCAATTTGAGGACCTTATGTGATTGGATGATTATATCAATACGCCGCTACAACGCCGACACCATGGCGTAGGCCACGTCCCGCCCTCCTTGACACCAACAAGCTCAGTGCCGTCCCCGGCTCGCACCGAGTGCGCAGCGTCTGCTGAACGGTGGGACAAGGAGGTGCTTTGCAGCAGACGTGCCCGTCGCAATTTTTATAAGACACTTGTTGTCATGATGACATCCAAGTCATTATGTAGCAGAATGCGGGAATCTCGAATGAACCCGGTGCGATCGACGCACTGCTTGCCTCAATGCATCAGAACCACATTCCGCCGCCAGATCCACCGCAGGCCATGCATCGGCTGGTTGCGTGCGAGCATTGCGACGCACTCCATATGCGCGTGACACTGCAACCTGGCGAACGTGCCACGTGCCTACGCTGCGGCGGTGCCCTCTATCGCAACAGTTCGCTCGCCTATCGCCGCCTGCTGCCGCTTGTGGTGACCGCTCTGATCCTGCTCATGATCTCGAACGCGTACCCGATTGTCGCCATGGAACTCAAGGGCTCGCGCGTGGAGACCACGCTATGGGGCGCCGTGCAAGCACTCTACGCGCATGACATGTCGCCGGTGGCGCTGCTCGTGTTCGCCACGACGATCCTGCTTCCGCTGGCCGAGTTGCTCATGATGTGCTACCTGCTCGTGCCAATGGCGCAGCACCGCATGCCCCCCGAATTCGACTGCCTTGTGCGCGGCATTCTCCTGACGCGGCCGTGGGGCATGATCGAGGTATTCATGATTAGCGTGCTGGTGACGGTGGTAAAGCTGTCGACCATAGCGCAGGTGCTTGCTGACGTCGCGCTCTGGTCGTTCGGTGCCCTCGTGGTCGTACTGGCCGCGATCCTGTCCTTTGATCCACGCGACCTGTGGCATTACCTCGACGCGCAGGGTGCAGATGACATTCAAACCTGCACGCCGGACGCCGCACCATGACCGCGACTCAATTGCCCCACGCTACCGCTGCTTCGCGCGGACTGCTGTCATGCCACGCTTGCTACCGGCTCAGCCCGATGACGCTCGAGGCCGGACCGTGTCCGCGCTGCGGCGCCTTGCTGCATCATCGCAAGCCAGCCAGCGCGTCGCGCACCTGGGCCTTCCTGTTGGCCGCTTACCTTCTGTACATCCCAGCCAATCTGCTCCCGGTGATGGTGACGCAGTCAATTCTCGGTACACAGCGCGACACCATCATGTCCGGCGTGATCTATCTATGGCTGTCAGGCTCGCACATGCTGGCGCTCGTGGTGCTGATCGCCAGCATTGTTGTTCCGCTGCTGAAGATGATGATCCTGACATTGCTGCTGATATCGGTGCGCCGCAGATCGACCTGGCGCATCCGAGAACAGACCCGGCTCTACGCGCTGGTCGAGGTCATCGGCCGATGGTCCATGCTCGACATCTTCGTCGTGGCACTACTGGCCTCGCTGGTGCAGGTCGGGGCGCTGGCCGCGATTACGCCCGGGGGCGGGGCCCTGGCCTTTGCCTCGGTTGTCGTGCTGACCATGCTCGCGTCACTGAGCTTTGATCCCCGTCTGCTGTGGGATGCGCTTGAGACGTCGCCTCCCCCCATCGAAATTCCGCACTCCGATCATGCCAGAACACACTAATCACCCCCCACCTCATGATGTACCGCCGCCCGTGCGCAAGCCTCGCGCGCGTTGGCTACCCTCGCTCGTCTGGCTGATCCCCCTCGTTGCGGCGGTGGTCGGGCTTTCGTTGTTGATCAACACGCTAGCATCGCGCGGGCCCGAGATCACCGTCACATTTCGCACCGCCGAAGGCCTGACACCGGGCAAGACCCCTGTGCGCTACAAGGACGTCGATATCGGCTTGGTCAAGACGGCACGGCTGGCAGCGGACCGTTCGCATGTGATCGCAACGATTGCGTTGACCAAGGACGCGGAGACCTTCGCCGTGGCCGACACACGCTTCTGGGTGGTGCGGCCTCGCTTTGCCATCAGCGGCGTGTCGGGGCTCGAGACGCTGCTATCGGGCGCATATATCGGCGTGGATGCCGGCAAGTCAAGCGAGACGACGCGCAGCTTCACCGGGCTCGAAGTCCCGCCGACTGTCACTGCCGACGCTTCAGGCAGGCAGTTCGTGCTGCGTGCGCAAGACCTGGGCTCGCTCGACATCGGCTCACCGGTCTACTATCGTCGCGTGCAGGTCGGGCATGTCGTAGCGTATCAACTCGAGCCGAACGGCCACGACATCACGCTGCGGATCTTTGTCAACAAGCCTTATGACAAGCTCGTCTGCGCCGATACGCGCTTCTGGCATGCCAGCGGCGTCGACCTCAAGCTCGATGCGAACGGGCTGAAGTTGTCCACGCAGTCGCTGGTCACCGTGATGCTTGGTGGCCTGGCCTTCCAGGCGCCGGAGCACTCGACTGCGCACGCCACGGCCGCCGAGAACACCGAGTTCCTGCTTGCGGCGGACCAGTCGGAAGCCATGAAGGAGCCGGAGGAACTCGCCCCCGCACTGGCAGTGCTCAACTTCGATCAGTCCGTGCGCGGCCTGTCTCCAGGTGCGCCAGTCGATTTCCGCGGTGTGACCGTCGGGCAAGTGCGCTCGATCGGTATCGAATACCAGCGTGACAAGAAGGCCTTCCGCATGCCCGTGGTGGTGGAACTCTATCCGTCTCGCATGGGTCTGCACGAGAAAGACGTGGCTGACGACGCGCGCAAGCTCGCCATCGTGCATAGCCTGGTACAGCGCGGCATGCGTGCGCAGTTGCGCACCGGCAACCTGCTGACAGGCCAGCTCTATGTGGCACTCGATTTCTTTCCAAAGGCAACTCTGCCGACTGATCTGGACCTGAACGGGTCGCTGCCCGAGTTCCCCACCACGCCGGGCACCTTCGACGAGCTGCAAGCCAAGCTTGGCGACATTGTGACCAAGATCGGCAAAGTGCCGTTTGACCAGATCGGGCAGGACGCGCGCACGGCGATGGTGTCTATGAACAAAATGCTCGTCAACGCGGACAAGCTCGTGGCACAGGTCAATGGCGATGTGGCACCTGAAGTGCTTGCCGCACTGAAGGATGTGCGTCGCACGCTCGCCACGGCCAATGGCGCGCTGGCGCCCGACGCATCGCTGCAGCAGGATACGCGTCGGATGATGCAGGAACTCACGCAAACGGCAGTCTCGCTGCGCACGCTGACCGACTATCTCGAGCGGCATCCCGAAGCACTGCTGCAAGGCAAGAGGGAAGAGAAATGATGAAACGTATGACGCTGCTTTTTACACTGGCCGCTGCGGCCACGACCATGATGTGCGGCTGCGCGTCGCCCGAGGCGCGTTACTACACGCTGGCAGCCAGTCGCTCCAACGCCACGCCGGCCGTGACAGGGCGAGCCAGCCGTAGCAGCGAACCGTTATGGATCGAGGTCACGCCGGTGCGCGTGCCCGAACGGCTGAACCGCATTCAACTGGTGGTGCGTGACGGCACCAGCGGGGAGGTGAAGCTGCTCGACACATCGCGCTGGACGTCCCCGTTACCCGACGAGCTACGCGATGCACTGTCGCAGCAACTGCAATCGACGCTTGGCGCGCTGGATGTCTACCAGCACGGCCTGCCGGCGACGCAGCCGGCCTTCCGGGTAACGACCGAGGTGGTAAACCTCGACGCCAATGTGAGCAAGTGGGCCGCGGCGACCATCGCCTGGACCGTGCGGCGACTGCCGGATGGCAAGGTTCTGAGCGGCCGCACCGAAACAGAGGTGCCCGCGCCCGGGCAGATGGAGGGCGTGGTGAATGCGTATCGGGAGATCCTCGCCGCAACCGCGGCCGACATAGCAGCCGGCGTGCAATCCCTTGACCGCTAGACGTGACACGCCCCGCACATTGTGCACGGCGAAGCGGGCGGCCAGCCCGCTTTTTTTGCGCCACCTAGGTGTTAACGACATACATGTCATTATGACACTTAGACTATTATTAAATCCGTAAACGACGTCGCCTGCCAACACATGCCGACGTCGCAAGCGCCGTGGCCCCTCCTTGGCGGCACCAGCATGCACGGCGCAAATCAAAAACAGTGACAAATGGACCGCATAGCGGTTGGAGACCTCATGCCCAAGTCAACTGGAGTACTCCGTCAG
The DNA here is from genome assembly GCA_031291055.1 of Rudaea sp. Taxonomy (GTDB): domain Bacteria; phylum Pseudomonadota; class Gammaproteobacteria; order Xanthomonadales; family Rhodanobacteraceae; genus Rudaea. Next base: position 49,729 of record JARLJU010000090.1, read on the forward strand.
CCGGAGTCTTATCCGGAGAGTCGGCTGCCACCTGGCGTGCAGCGACTGCTTCGCCCACAGCCATGCGGCAGAGCCGTGGAGCTGGCGTTCCTTCGCTGGGAAAAGAAGGACCTGCCGGCGACTGAACGCTTCTGGCGCGATTTCGGCATGCAACTGGTCAGCGTCTCGCCTGACCGGATCACGGCCCGTGGCGTCGGGACGGCCCCTTGCATTGCCGTGGCCGAGCGTTCGGCGGCGAGCCGCTTCGTTGGGCCTGCCTTTCGCATGTCCGACGATAGCGACTTGCATCGGTATGTCGATCGCTTTGGCGCCACGTGGTTGTCCGAACAACAGATTCCCGGAGGCGGCCGCGGTATCGAGCTATTCGATCCCTCCGGCCGTAGTGTCTGGCTCGTGCAAGGCCAGCAGCGTGTCGAAGCGCTGCCCATGCGCGCACCCATGACGTTGACCAACACGGCACAACATGCGCCGCGAGTCAACCGCACCGTTCGCACCCCGATTGAGCCGGCCAGTATTGTCCGGCTGGGTCATGTTGTCTTTCAAACCGTGGACTTTGCCACCATGGCGGCGTGGTACATGACCGTACTTGGTGTCATTCCTACCGATGTGCAGTACCTCGCGGATGGCAGTCCCAACCTGGCCTTCTGCCGGCTCGACCTTGGCCAGGCGCCCGCCGACCACCACACCCTCGTACTGGTGGGTGGCATCGAAGAGAAATACGAGCACAGCGCGTACGAAGTCATCGATCTCGATGCGCTCGGGCAAGGTCAGCAGGTGCTGCGTGCGCAAGGCCATTCGCACATGTGGGGCATCGGGCGGCATTTGCTGGGCAGCCAGTTGTTCGACTACTGGCGCGATCCGGACGGCTTCGAGCTGGAGCACTACACCGACGGCGACCTGTTCACCGCGGATTTCGAAACCGCTTACTCGCCGCTTGATTTCGGCGGGATCTGGGCCTGGGGGGCAGACGCACCGGCTTGCATGAAGCCAAGAAAGACTTTGCGCAATGTGCTGAACGTGCTGAGGCTGGTGCAACGCAAGGCGATTGCGCCGGCGCGGCTCAAGCTGATCGAAACGGCACTGGGTGCACCCGCCAGACCCTGGCTTTAGAACTTGGCAATTCCATAGGAAGTATCATGTCTCGTACCGTCATTCGCTACATCCATACGGATGGCCCGCAATGGGGCATTCTCTTTGGCGCGCGCATCGCGCCGTTGCAGGGCAACGCCGCGACCACTGGCGAGTTGCTTGCCAAACACTGGCAGAGCATCTGGCAAGTGCCGGCGGCGCAGGCAACGATTCCGCGCGAGGCCGTCCAGCTTCTCGCCCCCATCACGCAGAACCAGCAATTCCTCTGCCAAGGTATCAACTACCGCAGCCACGTCATGGAATCCGGCCTGCGTGTCGAGAATATTCCCTTCAACACCATCTTCACGAAGGCATCCTCATGCATCACGGCCGCGGATGCTCCGGTTACCTCCCCGGACCACGTCAAGCTGCTCGACTACGAAATCGAGCTCGGGCTGGTGCTGCGGCGGGACTTGCAACCGGGCGTGAAGGTCAGCCCTGACGCTCTCGGTGATTGGCTTGCCGGCGTAACCATCGTCAATGACCTGTCGGCGCGTGACGTGCAATTGCCGCAGGGTCAGTTCTACAAGGGCAAGAGCTATCGCGGCTTCGGGCCGGTTGGCCCTGGGCTCATATTGCTGACACCGGAAGAGTGGCAACGTTGGCCGGAATTGCGGATGCGCCTGGATGTCAACGGACAGCCCCGGCAGGACGCCTACTGCGCAGATATGATCCACGCGCCGGCGTCAACCTTGACGGAACTGGCATCCATGCACGACGTTCACACGGGCGACCTGATCGCCACCGGTACGCCTGCCGGTTGCGCGGCCCGCGCGCCGGGCAAGCTCGCCATGTTCATGGCGAAACATTTTCTCAGCGACGCAGGTAAATGGCGCATGTTTGTGCGCCGCGGCATGACCAATCCCGCCTACCTTCGGCCCGGCGATAGCATCCGGGCCTCGATTCGCACGGATGACGGCACCATCGACCTGGGTGAGCAGACCACTGTTATCGCACCGGCATGACGACCACGCCAATCGGCGACGAAACATGTGGCATCCCATCGCAGCATTTGGAATGAGAGTGAAGTCTTATGAGCAGCCTAGCAATCAACCCCATGCCAGAGGTCGTCAGGCGACTGGAGGACGTGGAACAGATCGAACTGACGCCGTGGCAGGACGTGGTCCACGCCACTGATACTTACATGGTGCTACGGAGCGCTTGCGAGCGGTGGTCGAAACGCGTGGCCCTGCGACTGCTGCTGGACGGCAGCGCCTGCGCGCCGACGCGCGACGTCCGTTATTCCGAATTGCTGGAGGGCATCCATCGCACCGCCAATGCACTCCACCGCCTGGGTGTCACGCCGGGGGTGCCAGTCGCCATCCTGTTGCCGAACCTGATCGAGGGCCACCTGGCGCTATGGGGCGCGGAAGCTGCCGGCATTGCCAGCCCGATCAACCCGATGCTGGAATCCAGCTACGTTGCGCGAATCTGCGAAGAGACGGGAGCAAAAGTTGTGATCGCGCTGGGGCCCACCACGGAAGGGGGCATCTGGGAAAAAGCGGTGGACGTCGCGGACAGGCTGCCTCGGATCGAGACGATCCTGCAGGTCGACCCGACGGCCGCGATGGGGCGGCGTACCGGTTCCGGCGGTCACATCCCGCGCGGCAAGAGGCCGAGCCGTCCCGGCGTGCAGGTGCTTGACTTCCATGACGCGCTGGCCGAATCCGACGGCACGCGGCTGATCAGCGGGCGGCGATTCACGCCCGCCGAGCCGTGCGCCTATTTTCATACGGGTGGCACCACCGGGTACCCCAAGGTGGCCGTGCACAGTCACCTGAACGAAGCCGTGATGGCATGGGTCCTTCAACGGATCGACGACCGGCGCAATGTGATGCTGGCGGGGTTGCCCCTTTTTCACGTCAATGGCGCCATGGTGACCGGACTCGGCGCGCTTCATAGTGGTTCGGAGATCGTCATGTTGACCGCTGGCGGGTATCGGACGCCGGGCCTGCTGGACGCCTTCTGGGAGATTGCCAACCGATTTGGGGCCACCACCTTTTCCGCCGTACCAACCATCCTGGCGGCACTGCTTTCCAGGCCGTTGCCTGCGCACGGTATCCCGACCTTGCGCCACGTCCTCTGTGGTGCCGCGCCGCTACCCAGCCAGGTCGCACACGAGTTTGAAAAGCTCACCGGTGTTCGCATCCACGAGGGATATGGCCTGACGGAAGGTAGTTGCGTGTCCACCGTCAACCCGCCACAAGCCACGCCCAAGGCCGGTACCGTTGGCATCCGCATTCCGTATCAGGAATTGAAGCTGTTCAAGCTATGCGCGGACGGCAGGCCCGCCGAGCTTGCCGAAGCCGGTACGACCGGCGTGATCGGCATACGCGGCCCCAATGTGTTTCCCGGCTACCTCAGGGAGGCCGACAACCGGGGCATCTGGATCGAGGGCGGATGGTTCAACACGGGCGACCTGGGCCGCCTTGACGCGGACGGATCTCTCACGCTGTGCGGCCGCGCGAAAGATCTGATTATCCGTGGCGGCCACAACATCGATCCGTCGATGATCGAGGACACGATCGCCGCACACCCCGACGTCGCCATGGTCGCTGCGGTCGGGCAGCCGGACACCCATGCGGGCGAATTGCCGGTAGCCTTCGCGGTACTCAGGCCAGGCGCACAGGCCTGCAGCGAGACGTTGATGGCATACGCGCGGGAGAGGATTCCTGAACGTGCGGCGGTGCCGGTGCGCATCGAAATCATGCCCGCGCTGCCCCTTACCGCCGTCGGCAAGGTCTCCAAGCCGGACTTGCGGCTGCTCACCATCGAGCACGTCATCCAGGCGGCGCTTGCCGAGCATGGCATGTCCGACGCCCGCGTCAAGGCCCGGCACTGCCCCGAGCGCGGCGCCGTGGCCGACATCTCCGGTCCGGTCGCGTCACGTGAGGCGGCGATGGCCCTGGTGGCTCGCTATCCCGTGATTCCCGCATGGCAGGAGCAATGATGACGAACGCCGAGAAGACCGCGCAGGGGAACATGCTCGATACGGATGTCCTGCTTGTTGGACTGGGGCCGGTGGGGGCAGCGCTGGCCAACCTGCTTGGCCGCTACGGGATCCGCGTCCTGGCCATCGACCGCGCCACGGAGATCTTTGCCAAACCGCGCGCAATCGCGCTGGACAACGAGGCCCTGCGCATTCTGCAGCTCGTGGGCGTAGCGGAGGGAGAATTCGCCACGGTGGCAATTCCAAAGGTGCAATACCGCTCGCCGCTGTTCGGCCGCTTTGCGCGCATCAACAGCGCAAGGATCGTCGACGGCCATCCGATGCTCGTCACGTTCTACCAGCCGGAGCTGGAGGCGGTGCTGCGCAAGAAGCTGTCAGCGTACCGCACCGTGGACGTTCGGCTCGGGGCTGAACTCCAGTCCTTCGTCGATGATGGTCACCATGTGCATGCCGTCGTGAAATCAGCTGGCTCGCCCGACCTGCAGGTCAGGGCGAAATATATGGTGGGCATCGATGGCGCAGGTTCACTGGTCCGGCGTGAGCTGGGGCTTGATTTCGAGGGTCGCACATTCCAGCAGGACTGGCTGATCGTCGACGCACTTGGCGTGCCGAATCCCATTGACCATTGCGAATTTCTCTGCGACCCGGCAAGGCCAACGCCGCATATGGTGGCGCCCGGGGGCCGCCAGCGCTGGGAATTCATGTTGAAGCCGGGAGAACGCGCCGAGGAAATGGAACGGCCTGAATCAGTGCGCAAGCTGCTCGCACCGTGGTGCGATGTAGACAAGATCCAGATCGAACGCACCGCGGTATATCGATTTCACGCGCGAGAAGCGAAGTCTTTCTCGAAAGGTCGATGTTTCCTGGCCGGTGATGCCGCTCACATTACGCCGCCTTTTGCCGGGCAAGGATTGGTGGCCGGCCTGCGGGACGTGGCAAACCTGGGGTGGAAGCTGGCGTGGGTGCTACGCGGCCAGGCCAGCGAGCAGATTCTCGACAGCTATGACCAGGAACGCCGGCCTCACGCAAGAAAGATCATCAACCTGGCGCGCTTTCTTGGGGCACTTGTCATGCCACGCAACCGAGCAGCGGCACTCGCCATACACGGGTGCATGAGCGCGATAAGGTTGTTGCCACGCGGCCGTGCCTTGTTCGAAGACTTGAAAGTGAAGCCCGCAAACACGTTCGACAAAGGCCTGTTCGTGCGCGCGCCCGGCACCGAGAAATTGCGTGCCGGTTCAAGTTTTCCACAGGGCTGGGTCCGGCCGGCAGAAAGCGCAATCCCGACACTCAGCGACGAGTGCCTGGGGCTTGAGTGGGCAGTCATCGGATTCGGCTTCGACCCCGCGACGCATCTGTCGTCTGAGCTCATGGTGCGCTGGTCTCTCGCTGGCGGCAAGGTGTGGCAATGGTGCCAGCTTGCCCAGGCGCAGCATCTCGCGCCCAAGGGCCGGCGCCTTGAAGCGCTGGATGAGGCCGTGTTGCCCCGCGTGGCCCCGCTCGACTGGTTGGTGGTGGTTCGCCCGGACCGATGCGTGCTCGCCGAAGGCCCGGCCTCTCAGGCCGAGCACATCCTCCAGCGCGCCCTTGATTTGATCAATCCGCCACAGCTACGCCTAGACATGCGCCTCCCCAAGGCCGCCTGAAGCACCCATCGCCCCGCAGACAGATAACAAGCACAACAGACCTTCTGGCGCCAGTTCATGGCGCCTGCGGGCGGGGCTTCTTTTACGCCGCTTCAATAACAAGGAGGAGACCCTTGTGTTGCAGACTTCTGCTTATTGCCTTTCCATCGCGGCAATCACTTGCCTTGCAAGCATGACCGCACATGCCGGAGAAGACTTTCAGGTGCGGTACAACATAGCAGGCAGCATCGGAGGGGAAATGTTCACCCCCCCGGATGCCGCCGGGCTTGCAGTTGGCGTTGCAGCAACCTACATCGACATCAGGAAGGTGACCGGCAACGATGGCAACACACTGACGAAGCCGATCCCCGGTGGCGCCATTCCACTTCCGTCCCCCACCCCCGTGACGGCGTATCCCACGTATGGCGCCAATACCGCCCAGATCCCTGCCTCAGGCACTTTCAAGCTGTTCAACCTCGGCGTTGGCTACATCACCAACGCGGACTATGGCGGCGGTCGCTTCGCGTTCGGCGGCGTTCTGCCGTACGGCGTCAAATCCCAATCGGTCAGGGCTACCGCCGCAACGCCAGCCGTGCAGGCGAACCCCGCAGTCCCCGCGGCCGCACAACAGGCCATCGCAAGCCAGTTCGGCGCGACATATCAGTCCAACCTTGCCGGCGAAGCGGCCAGTTCCAGTGGCGACGTATCGGGTATCGGAGACCTGGAGTTGCAAGGTGGCTGGCTCTATACGACTGAGCAGCTGCGCGTGTTGCTGGGCGCGTCCCTCGTCATTCCGACAGGACGCTACAACGCATCGCCTGCACCCGACATAGGCACTGGTCATTTCTATACGCTGCGGCCGTCGGTGCAAGTGGCCTATCTGCCAACGCCGGACATCGCCTTCGCGGCAAAGGCGACCCTGGGCCTGAATACGAAGAATCGGGACAATGACCTGCGCAGCGGAAACTGGATCGGACTGGAAGGCGCGGCGGCATACAAGACCGGGATTGGCGTGTTCGGACTGCACACCGTCTTCGTTCAACAGTACCAGGACGACGCGAACAACCCCTGGGGTCCGAGCCGATACCGATCGCTCAATGCCGGTGCGTTCTATACCGCAATGGTGCCTGGCATTGACGCGGCGCTGACGTTGCAGTACATGGCGACAACCAGTTCGCGCAATGCAAAGGTCGGGAGCATGACCCAGATCCGTTTGATCAAGCTATTCTGACGACGATGGCGAGACAACTGTCATCGAGTCTCGCCGTTTCCCGTGGCCTGACGACTTGGCCGCATTCAGGTCGGGAGCAGATTGTCGATCTTTCGCTGTGCCTGCTCAATTGCGACTTGCCTTTGTTCGGCACCGGCAGACACACCCTCGGCGGCGACCACTTCGAGCTGGGACACGCCAACGAAGGAGCTATGGGCCATCACACATCTCCCAGCCATTGAACGGGCGAGGCAGGCGTACGACCTCGGCAGCAAGGAGAGGTAGTGCCGCATCTTCGCGCCGACGGACAAGAGAATCAATATCTCCTCCCTCCTCCATCAGGGGTTCGAACGTTCAAGGGCGTCAGGTGAGCTGACAGGAATTGATTCGATAACCGAGATCAGACCGGGCCGAGGCCAGCTAAAACAGGTTCTATTCAACGCGAAGATTTGAGAGATCTCAGGCACCTCTGGATGGCGTCAATCTCACAAAATGGGACTTGTCCGATTGCGCCAGTTATCGACAAGAAGACGAGTGAAAAAAGCCGCCCGGGGGGCGGCTTTGGCCGGCCTATTCGCGCCGCGGTACTTTGGGCGACAGGCGATCAATGAAGGCGCGCGCCTCCCCTACCGTCACCAGGGCGAGCGCTTCTTTGATCTCCGCGTCATCGAATCCGGCTTTCTGTGCATAGATTGCCGTCGACGTGACGATTGCCGCTTTAGCCAACGGCGCTAGCGGCGTCGAAGCCTGTTGGTTGAAGCCTGCCTGATTTGCGATCCAGCGACCGCAATCGAAATCTGCCAACTCCAGCGCGCGCCGGACGAAAGCTTCGTCCTTGATTCCACGATCCATATAGTCCTCCTGGTTCCTGTTGAGCCTACCGTCGGTGACTTGCTCATCGACCGACATTCAACAATCTACCCAACTCCGCGCATATATTTATCAATAATGGTAAATTTAACAAAACATCGCAAACCGGATCTTCCGAAGAACAGTCTCTTCCAGCACATCCGGCAGCTCCCGCCCAACGGGCTGTCAGTCACCTGGGCCGATGCTTTCCCTCCCGGAAAACCGATACCAGCTGATCGGGGAGCAATGGAGGACAGCGGTAGCCGTGGAACTGGTGGCTGCGGCGAGTGGCTGGTCATGAACTTTCCGCACGCACTCTCCGGCGGGCAGCGGCAGCGGCAGCGCGTAGCTATCACTCGTGCACTGATCCGTCGGACTCGGATTAAAGTACGAACTGCACAGGCCCACAGCACAGGGATACGCCCGCACCCCTAATATGTAAGGAAAGCCTTGAGCCCAGCCCTGAGAGGCTCGTTTCCCCGGCTCCCCGCTCAATCCGCTGCGTCGACGTCTAACTATCTGCAAGGGTGAACCATGAGGAATGAAAGAGGCGGCTTGCGCAAGGATCTCGATGCATATCGGCTGCAGTGGCGCGTTCTGGGCTTCTATGAGCGCTTCGAGCAGATCATTGCCTACATCCTGAGCGCCGTGGTTTCAGTGATCATCGTGGTATCGCTCTGGCAACTGATACGCGCGGTCGCCATGTTGCTTATGGCGGGTGCACTTAACCCGCTGGATCATGAGACGTTTCAATCGGTGTTCGGCATGGTCATGACACTGCTGATCGCAATGGAGTTCAAGCATTCCATCACCAGGGTTATGGTGCGGCGCGACCACATTGTCCAAGTCAAGACCGTCATCCTCATTGCCCTGTTGGCGATAGCGCGCAAATTCATCATTCTCGACCCAGCCACGCCGCCCGCGCATATCGCCGCTCTTGCGGCTGCATTGGTTGCGCTTGGCATCGTTTACTGGCTGATGCGGCAGCGCGACGACCCGGTTGATGCCGCGATGGCTGAGCAAGGCAAGCCTGCGCTCATGAAGGCGGCGCATCAACGCGGCATGGAACGGGACGGCGACGATGAGGATACGAATGCCTGAGCCACGGCGGCCACGGTCGGGTCGGTCGACGTCCAGGCAAAGCTGGCGCCCTTGACTTCGCTCCCGTCGGCGGCCAGCAGCGTCGCCTTGAGCTTCAGCAAAACGCCCCATCGAGGGCGGGAGCCACCACAGAGCTTGCTCGGCGGCCATTACTATGCCAATACGGGTTGAGGTCCATGTTCCTACATGCTCTCGCCGGCGCACGCGCTGCCGTTCTCGCCTTGTTCGCCACGGCGCTCCGCGCCGGTGGCTGGCGGCAACTTCAGGCCGATTGTGCGCAGCGCGCGGCGTTCGGTGCCACCGGCCCACCAGCGAAGGAGGGAAAACGAGCATCAATACTGGTAGTGCAGCGAAAGGTCGACGACAGTATTGGTTGCCTTCTGCGTGATCGGACTGTGCGCTGCCGAACCTGTGAGTTGGCCGACCGCAATGTCGCCAGTGACAAACCAATGCTCCCGAAAGAACCAGATCGCGGAGATACCCGCGCCGTATGATTTGAGGCCCGCGTCGGCCTTGTATAGCGGATAGCCCGAGCGCGTCGCCTGAGCCGAGGTGACGCCGAACCACCGGCTCATATAGCGTGCATCACCGAAGGTGACGGTAGGGCCGGCGAACCAGAAAAAGCGCTCCGAGCTGCCGGGCAGCGGCAGGTAGGCGCCGATATCGCCGATCCAGCCATCGGTGCCGCCCAGACTGCGCCGTACATCGATGCGCACCACCAAAGGGAACGCTGCCGACACCGCATATTCGCCAAATAGCTTGGACTCAGCCGCGAAATTGATGTTGCCTAGCCCATTGAGTCGGCCGGGATCGTCGGCCATGCGGCGGCCCAGGTTGTAGCCTATGGCCACCCCCGCGCGCCAGTGATCCGCCCGCAGCAGATTCACGCCGACGCCCTCGCCCGTTGAAACAAATAACAGGTCGCGATAGCGGATATCGAAGCTGGGGCCCGCGAGCACGTGATAGCGCTGGGTACCTTCGTATACCGGTCGCAGGCTGGCGGCGGCCCCGACCTGGACCTGCCATTCGGGCACCTTGGCCCCATAGAGTTTCATCAACGGGACACCGGCTGAGTATTGCCACTCGGCCAGAGGCGACGGTGTCTGCGCATGAGCGCTGAAAGCGGCAACGACCGCCAGGGCAGCCGGCCACCGGGCCGCATTTCCCATCGGCGCTGCTGTTGCTGCTGTTGGCGATGGATTGCTGTAGTCCGCCATTTGTCCTCCGTCACCGGGCGGATTGGCCGCACAAAGCCGGGCCTGCCGGCGACCGGCTCCTTCGAGAGTCGGCGCCCGGAGAAAATGGCACTCAGGTATGTCTTCCTGCTCTAGGAGGTCATGCTCACTTTCCATTAAGACTACAAAATCCTTGCGGCTTTTTCAAAGCGCAGCGGCCTTGACTGTCATCGTGACCGCGCTGCCACTGAGCGCGTGTCGCTCGCTGACCTGCGCGCACTGTTGGCCGGCGCGGTAGCGGTGGCGCTGATCTCGCCGGCCGATATCAACGAGTTGTCGCAGATTTTCGCCGCGCGCGGGCAATACGCGGTGAGGCGCAACCAGGAACTGATCGCCTACGAGTCACCACGGCTTGAGTTGGTGACCCAGTAAGAGGCTACATTCCTGGCGAGAGACCGGCCCTGGGACCGGCTTTTTTTTGGGGGTTTTTCGGCAATGCAATGCAGGACGAGAGCGGACCACGCTGGGCGGTTCCCTACTTGCAGACGGTAATGCCAGCTCCCAGGATTCAATAGGCTGGTTGCCGACCGAGAATCCAGCCCATGACCCGAACCGCAAGCACGGCAACCATGTTGACTATCTGGCCCCTAGCGCGTTGCCGGCGTGCTCGCCCGGTCGTCCTGTGCATGCGATTGGCTCCTTGCCCTGCCGCCAGCGCGCGCCACCAAAATTTCCTCGTTTCTCGGCATATCCTGCTTGACGCCGTCGGCAGTGGCGAGTGGAGGTGCCATGCGCTGAAAGCCGATCTTATTTGCGCGCATGGTATCGATGTCGCCTGCGGAGGAACCCTGGGCGACAAAGTCGGGGGAGAGCGACAGTGCCATCAATGACAAAGCCAGCAGCAGGAGTTCGGTGTGTTTCGACATCATGATGTTGCTCGGAGAACTTTCGTGCTGTGATGTCAGGCGAGCGTCAATGGACCGTGGTCATCACAGTGATCCCCATGGGGGTGATGCAGGTGGTTGCCAACCAAATAGTCGACATGGTCGCCGTGTGGTACGGCCTCGTGGCCACAGCCAGGGCCGTGCTTGTGGTTCGGGTCATGGGCACCGCAAAGATGGCCAGGGGTGCACCGATCAGGATTGGTGTCGCTTATGGCGAGCACGTGCTCATCGATGTGATCGCCGTGCATATTGTGCAGGTGCCCGTCATGCAGATAGTCAACATGTCCCTCATGGCGCACAGCGACGTGTCCGCATTGCGGCCCGTGCTGGTGAGGATGATCGGTGGGGTGTTGCAGAGAGCAGTCGACCATGGCGCTAACTCCTTGATGGGTTCCCGAGTCCGGATCCGGGGGACGCGGTTGCCCGGTGGACGGAAAGGAAAGCTTGTCAGTCGGCAACCCGCTTGATAAAGCGTAGAACTTAGTATCACCACGTGCAAGCGGACAAGAGTGCCGTGTAGGCTACTCCCCGTCCTCTTTGGTGTTCGCGGATGGCCTGGAATCCTGCATCTATGATGCTCGTGGCTGGTCGGCGTCCATCTTGGACGCCAGCGAGTATCGCTAGGTGCATACAGAATAGCTAGCGCGGTACTGGATCTTGCGAAGGGCGTTGTTAGGTGGCAAACTCGCAACACCGTTGCAAAAAACGCTTTGACGCCTCTTGAGCGTCTAGCGCCATTTCTGCAGCCCTCGATGTCGCGACGCTCGCTTTCCCTCCTACTCAGCCTCTTCCTGCTCCTCGGGCAGGCCTGTGGCGCTGTTCACGCGTTGTCGCATATTCATGTGCATCTGCAGGGCAATCCGTGTGCCACGCCCGCCGACACCGATCAGTGCGGGCCGGGCGATCCTGTCTGCCTGCAATGCCTGGCTTTTGCCGCTGCCACTGTGGCCATGCCTTCGCTGGGCTTCTGGCTGCTGATTGCTTGTGCGAGGCGCTGGCACTACCCACTGCTCGCCGCGCGGTACATAGCCCCCATAATTTCGCTGCGGCCCCGCAGCCGTGGCCCCCCTCTGTCTGGCAGATCGTCCGCGTAGTGCATTGGCGCGGGCACAGAGTCCCCGCGACACTTCCACGCCATCAGAGGTATTGCAATGCCCCATTTCCCGCTTCGAGCCGTCACGGCCGGCGCTGCGTCGGCGCGCCTGGATACGCGAGCGACCAATGCCGCTCAGGCCATGCGCTGCAAGCCCTATAGGGAGAACAGCCGTGCCGTGGCAGGACCGCACAGCAGCCGATCAGCTTCGAGTTGAACTGATTGCCGGATTCCTTCTGTAACTTCCGAACACTGAAATTCTCCAGGAGCTGCCATGCAGGACCTCGGACTTCCCCACCTCTGGGCGCAAGGCGATTTCGTCATTCGCGCGACCGCCATCATTCTGCTGATCATGTCGGTGCTGTCATGGATCGTGATTATCTCCAAGGCTTGGGATCTGTTTCGTTTGCGGAAGATGGCAAATGGTGCAGAGAAACACTTCTGGCACTCAGAGGATTTCGATCACGCACTCGACACGCTTGGCGCCAACGATGGCAATCCGTTTCGCATGCTGGCCATCACCGGCCGCGAAGCCGCGCAGCACCATCGCGCCAGCCAGACGCAACTGCGCGATGCCCTCGACATCTCCGACTGGCTGACCCGCTCGCTCAAGAGCGCAATTGACGAGGCCGTGGCACGCATGCAGTCGGGCCTGGCGGTGCTGGCCTCGGTGGGTTCGACGGCTCCGTTCGTCGGCCTGTTCGGCACTGTGTGGGGCATCTATCACGCTCTGATCAGCATCGGCGCCTCGGGCATGCCGACAATCGACAAGGTGGCCGGCCCCGTGGGCGAAGCACTGATCATGACCGCCTTCGGTCTGGCAGTTGCCATCCCGGCCGTGCTTGGCTACAACGCGCTGAGCCGCGGCAACAAGGGCGTCATCAGCAAACTCAACCGGTTTGCGTACGACCTGCACACCTACTTCGTGACCGGCACCCACGTGCGCCCCACAACCCCGGGTACTCGCGCCGACGACAAGTCGGTGCGCCTGGCCGTCAAGAACTGACGCCCCACTGGGTTGCGAGTCCGGCGAACCCGATGCGACGACGCCTGAGTCGTTGCTGAGGCATTGGCGTTTGCGAGATCATTTGCCATGGGCGTAGCGCCCCACAATGTACGGTCTCGTCAACTATCGCTTCTGTTTGCGTCGTCGCGAGGCACCGCGCGCTCACCTTGCGTATATCGCAGCAAATTCGCTTTCGTTGTAGGAATACATCGGATGCCCGATTGCACATCATGTTTCTACACTGAACATACCCTCCCGCACAGCGAGACTGCATCGGTCGCATCGCATTGCGCCAGCTATGCAAGCTGATCAGATTTGGCGACGGAGCATGCGCGAAGACGCTCGCGGATAGCGACAGGATCTACTCAAAATGAACGTCGACATTTATTAACAAGCGTTGTTCGCCACCAACGAGCATCTGGAATGGTAGCAGGCCATGTTGCGGGCCGCGTTCGTGTTTGTAGTCGCGTGGGCACTTTTACGGTTGGCTGGTAGGCGGTCCTTCGCGCAGAGAACCCCGTTCGAGCTGTTCAAGCGCGACTACCTGGCCACGGAGAAGAAACAGGTCTTGCCGCGCCACGAGGCGAGGCCCTGATCACGCTCATCGAGGCCAACGCGCCGCAGTTGGCCGATCCGGTGCTTACTGCCGAATGGGAAGACCGCCTGATGCAGGTGGAAGCAGGCACCCTGGCACTTGAGGTCTTTGAGCGGGAGCCTAGCACCTGGTTGTCCGAGCTCATCGCTCGCTTGAAGTCCGTCGCACGTAGGGCGCCACAACGACCGGGCACGCCTCACGCTAGGCCGGACAGCACTGTGCCGTGCCCAACATGCGGCAAGCCCATGCGACAGCGCACCAGCTCCCGAGGACCCTTCTGGGGCTGCAGCGGCTTTCCAGCTTGCAACCACACCCAACCGGATGAGGGCGGCAAGCCGGGCGTGCGGCCAGCAGACTTGCAGGGAAAGACCACTCTTCAGGACCTACCTGGGCCAGCCCGCCAGTCTGCGAAGCCCCCGCCAGCAACAGCGGCGGTGCCGGTGCCTGCCGTCGCCGGCTCGCCTTGCCCCAGCTGTGCCGGCGGCCGGCTGATTGGCCGGGCCATGAAGGGCCCCGGCCGCCGCATCCTCGGATGTACCGGATTCCCGGCTTGCCGGCATTTCCAACGGCTGCCACAGCAGCAATCAACGCCGCCATGACAAATCCGGATCACCAGCTACGCGGTGCGCAACGCAGTGGCGCCCCGCACCGCTTCCCGGATTTCGTTGCACGACGCCTGCGCGAGTACTACGTGGACCGCTTGCAGAACGCTTGGGGTGGATCGCATCCACTCCTCTACATGACACCCCCGCCGGATGCCCTGCATTTTTCGAGCAACGACTATCGCAACTTGCTAGACGAGTCCGCCCTGCGGCAACACCAAGCCCAAGTCTTGCTCAACAACAAGCGCGAGCTGCTCATGTCATCGGCGTTCCTGCATCGCGACTCGCCCCAACACGCCTTCGAGCGCCGCCTTGCCCACTTCATCTCGTGCTCGAGCGAGTTCAAAGAGTATTTCGCATGCGAGTCTCGCCCCGCCATCTTCAGCTCGGGCCTGCTTGCGCACGAGATCGCCTGGTTTGTCGCCTGGTTTGACGCCGCATTGCCCTTCATTTCCACGGCGCATGGGCGGCGTGTGCGGCTTCACCAGATGGCACGTTACGTCCGCCGTGAACTGACCCGCCTCGGATACGCGCTCTCCGAAGACACCGAGCAGATTATCGCCCTGGAGAGTGGCACCGAGCGCAATACCCTGCGGCTACGCGATGCCCTGCGGCGCCGCGGTGTGTTCGGCGCGGTCTTTTGTGCCCCGGCCACGCCAAATCGCCACTCCCTGGTCCGGCTGACGCTAAACGCCGGGCACACCGATCCCGATATCGAGCGGCTCTTGCGGGCTTGTGCAGACATGCGCGGTGAGGTGAACCCATAATGGAGCGGGACGCAACGCAGGCTGTCTCGATGACCAGGCGATGATGCATAGCGTGGCGCCGACGATGCTCACTCGCGTCCACTACGCGGCCTTGCGGGCCTGGCTGCAGGACTTGCCGCTTGACGTCATCGCGGGCCGCTGGCTAGCAACGGACCCCGACGACGTGCCCGGCGCTCGCGCAACATTGGCGATGTTGCACACCATCCGTGACGCCCTGGTACAGCGCGCACGCCTACACGGTCGCGAGGACCTGGCCATTGCGTCGGCCACGCCCGGACGCTCAGGCAAGAGCATGGACCGCGCGATCGAGGCGGTGCGCTCCTTCATCCTACGCGGCCGCCTGCTGCGCGTCGCGCTACTACTGCTGCGCGAGACTGGCATGCGCTGCTCGGAGGCTGCTAATGCAACACACGACAATCTGGTCCCACGGCAGGCCAACGGCGCGCCAGCGGAACAGCGCGCCATCTGGGGTGAACTGCGCGTGCTCGGGAAAGGAAATAGGGAGCGTATGGTGCCAATCAGCCGGCGCCTGGTGGCGGCGCTGGAGGCGTACTGGCAGGACAGAAAGGCGATTATTCGAGCACCATCGGAAGAGCCGTTGATAGCACCGCTTGCCATTCTCAAAACACCGCGTGCCAGGTCAAAGCAGCGTCAATGCCGGCACGGCTATAGCGACCGCGGTCTTCGACAACTGGTCAACGACGCGGCGGAGAAGTTTGGCGTCCATCTGGCCCAAGAAAATCCCGAACTATTGGCGGACATGGGCCGGATTCACCCGCATGCATTCCGGCATGCATTCGGCTCACACGGTCTCGCCGCCGGCATGGCGCTCAACGTCATGCAAGGCTACCTGGGACACGCCTCCATTGCGACAACAACGCTATATAGCACGGCAGATCGCGACAGGCGCTTACAGGACGTCGAGAAGTTCTATCGTGGGTCCTGAGGCGGGAACGCGCATCCGCCTCCCGAACGCGGCATAGCTAGCGGCCGCTCGCAACCCTACATGTATGACGGATCTCCGCCGGCTGATACGCGCCTGGAATCTCATCGGGGATGGTGTTGGACTATCTGGCCGGTGCGTTGACCAGTTGAACCAACCCGTTCGTCGGAGAACTCGTTGTCTAGCAAGCCCGCGCGACTTGCCTCCATTAATACCCATTCCATGGCTCCCGAATTAGGTGGTCGTCTTGCTCGACGTTGACGAGGTCACGTCGTACGCGATCTGTGAGAGTCGCTTTTCGCCAAACAGTTGAAGCAACGTATTTTCTGCTGAACACAAGGCCTCACTGATGTGCCGATTTACCGCAGCCTCTACCGGGCAATTGCGATTGTCGTCAGCCGGGCCCACTGCGAACAATGCGGTGTGCGCAATAGCCACGTAAACGTCTCTCACCGTAAGAACATTGAGGTCACATGCGAGTGCCCAACCTCCGCCTGGACCGCCCGTAGACCTCGCATATCCAGCTTCGCGTAGCGCAGCCATTGTGCGGCGAACAACGACGGGGTTCGTATGCAGCATCTGCGCGATCGTCTCTGAAGTGGTCGCGCCGCCGCGAAGATGCATGTGAATGAGTACGTGCAGAAGTCGAGCTAGCCGGGTATCACGTTGCATAACTTTGAAAACTTGGGAATAAGTAACTTCATATGTTACGATATGTCGAGATTCTTATGTACAACTTGTCTCTTCAAGCAAGCATGAGTGCATACCGTCAAACCTATATTGAAACCAACGGCATCCGCCTGCACGTCGCTGAACAGGGCGATGGTCCGTTAGTGTTGCTTTGTCACGGCTTTCCCGAGACCTCGCATGCCTGGCGGCACCAACTGGGGGCGCTTGCGCGCGGCGGCTTCCGCGCAGTTGCCCCAGATTTGCGCGGCTACGGATCAAGCGAATGTCCAGCGGCAATCGGACAGTACACAACCTTGGACGTTGTCGCTGACCTGGTTGCGCTTGTTGATGTGCTCGGAGAACGCGACGCAGTCGTCGTGGGAAATGATTGGGGCGCAACCATCGCCTGGCAGGCTGCGATGCTTCGGCCCGACCGCTTTCGCGCGGTCGCTGCGCTCGGTGTGCCAATGATGAGCCGCGCGCCGATGGCGCCAAGTCGGCTTTTTCCGCAGACCGATCAGACGTGGTTCTACACACATTACTTTTCCCAACCAGGGTTGGCCGAAACAGAACTTGAGCGTGATGTTGCGGCCACATTGCGCAAGATCTTTTTTTCTGCATCGGGCGATGCTGGTGTCCGCGACGCGAATACACCTAATCCTTTTGGACTTCTGCTACGGAGTGGCGGGCTCCTTGACTCTTTGAATGATCCGTCCTCGTTGCCTGCGTGGCTCGCTCCCGCCGACCTGGACAAATTTGTTCAGGCATTCAGCGTTTCCGGCTTTCGCGGCGGATTGAACTACTATCGCAACCTCGACCGCAACTGGGAAGTCCAAGCCGCTTTCGAGGGCCTGTTGGTCGAGGTTCCCGCCCTATACCTTGTTGGCGAGCGAGACACGGGTCTGGCAATTCCAGGCATGCACGAAATCATCGGCGCCATGCCCCAGATCGTGCCAAACCTGCGCGCCTCTCGAGTGGTTCCGCGAGCAGGGCACTGGCTACAGCAAGAGGCGCCGGATTTCGTTAACTCCGCATTGATTGAGTTTCTTCGCGAGCTTTGAGTTTGCCCCTGCGTGACCCGACAGTTCAACTGCGGATAGTGGACATTCCGCGCTCAAGGAGGAATGTCGGAGACGGCCCGTTGCCGCCGTTCGAGTTTCAATGACCAATGTTTGCTATGCAGCGCTTACCGGCAGATGCCCGCATGCGAGCTGACTGGATGGATGGAAAGAAACGTTTGCATAAAACCCGATGAAGGACATCTAGCGCACGTCATTCAATACGGTACAGGCTGCCGAAGCCCCCCCCTTGCGCTGGCGTGCTGTCGGTGCAGCTTGGCATTGGCAGGCCCTGTCCCCATGCGGCGGCCAAGACCTGCACGTCACGCACAGGATCGGACGCCTTGGCCCGCTCGTTGCGCATGCGGCAGGTTTCAGGATCGGTGGCGAACAGCCCGCGTGCAAAGACCCGACCTTGCTCCGCTAGCTTTGCAGTTTTGGGGCCGCGGATCTTCGTGAATGCCCGAAAGGCCTCATCTAGGCAACCGCTTGCGCCATTCAGGCACCGGGCCAAATGCCACGCATCCTCCAACGCCTGGCAGGCCCCCTGCCCCGACGTCGGCAGTGGCGCGTGTGCGGCATCCCCAACCAGCAGTACATTTGCCCGGCTCCATGTATGCAGCGGCTCCAGGTCATGCACCGCAATCAGCCGGATGGCATTTGCGGGCGTGGCACGGATGATATGCGAGACCGGTTCGGGCCATCCCGCGAACAGATCTTCGACCTCCTTGCGTATATCTGCGGTCGGTATGGCTTCAGATAGGGGCCGAGCCTGGGCCGCAGCCCAATACACCAGTTGGGGTCGAATCGCGACGCAACCAAAGCGCTCGCCCGCCCCCCAGAAATCCTGAATCGAAATATCGTCCACTAGCGCATGCGGCCCCTGAGCTACGCCAATCCAGTTCACGAAGCCCTGATAGACAGGTGTGTTGTCACCCGCGACAAACTTGCGCGCCACAGAATCCATGCGGCCGTCGGCGCCAATGAGCAGATCCGGGCGGATGCTCGCCCCGTTCTCGAAATGGGCCACAGCCGTGCCATTGGCATCCAGCTCAATCCGCACCGCCCGGTGTCCGAACTCCACCGGTATCCTGGCCCGGGCTACATGATCTAGTAACACCTCCTGCAAGTGCCGGCGTAGCACCGTGTAGGTCGGGTATCCCATCGTCCGGTCCAGCAAGGCAATATCGAGGCCTCCCAATGCATTGCCCACAGCATCCTGGCGGTGCATTGTTAGCGGTCGACCACCAATGGCGTCGATGTCTTGCAATAGCCCCAGTTCTTCCAGCACAAAGCTGGCATTGGGCCAAAGCGTCACGCCGGCCCCCATGGTTGCCGGCTCGGCTCGGCGCTCATAGACCCGAGGGTTGTAACCCTGCTTGCGCAAAGCCAATGCCACGCTCAGGCCCGCGATGCCGCCGCCAAGTATTCCAATTTCCACGTTGAATCTCTCCTGTCCATACGGTGCCCGATGCACGGCTCGCCGTTTCGCATCGTGCAAAATGGCATCTTAGATTTCGTCATTAAAGAGAACTAGCGTGTAAAAATGGAAGGCTTTCATACCTAAAACGGGATAATCAATGCGCGATGGACTCGATCTGAATACGGTCCGTGTCTACACGGCAGTTGTTGATGAGCAGAGCTTTGCTGGCGCATCGCGTCTGTTGGCCATCCCCTCGTCCAACGTCAGCCGCCATGTCGCTGCGCTGGAGCGCAGACTCGGCGTGCGCCTGCTGGAGCGAAGCACCCGCCACCTGCGTATGACGGAAGCCGGTCGACTGCTCTACGAACGCGCCAAGCCCTTGCTCGATACTCTGCTCTCTACGCAGGAAGAGCTTGGTGCGGTACAGCGCGAACTGCGTGGTCCTCTGAAAATGTGCATGCCCGGCGAAGCGCCAAGGCTGCTGGCTCCCATCCTCGCCGAATTCTGTAGCCTCCATCCAGGCATCGAGCTGGAATGCGATACCCGGATGACCGGACTGGAAGTGCTTCGAGAGGACGTTGACCTTTCCATCGTCTTCCACCGGGGCCATCAGGAGGACAGTGCCTTCATCACCCGCGAACTCGCCACACTGCCCAGTATCGTGGTTGCTGCACCCTCCTTGCTGGCCAGGACCGGCATGCCACGCCACGTGCGCGAGCTGAAGTCTCTGCCCTGTATCACCACACTCAGTGCGCTGAAGGGCCAGCCCTGGCAGTTTCAGGACGCAGCAGGCGAAATCGTCAAAGTGCCTGTACGCAGCCGCTACCGCGTCAACAGCGGGGAATTGGCCGTGGCAGGCGCACGCCAAGGCATCGGCTTCGCGATTGTGGCGGCCTATCCCTGCCAGGAAGACCTTGATACGGGCCGATTGCAGGAGGTACCACTGGATCTGTGTCCCGCCCCCCTGCAATTGTTGGGGGCATACAGCCATCGCCATTCCGTGACTGCGCGTGTTCGGGCGCTGCTGGAATTGATACAGGTACGGTTGGCTGGATCGGCGAGCCTTCCCATGGCCCCCAGACCGCGTGGGACGGTTTAGGATCGAAGTGGTGCGCCGGACTCAAAGTGGAATTTCTCGGAGCGTAAGCAGCTGCTCGGCATGACTTTTTCGCCGTCCGCTTCTGGCCGGACGCTGACGACCACAGTAGGTGGCCGAAACCCGCAACCCGCCGGGCCATACCAGATGTGAAATACAAGGGACCCCACGTCCGAGCGAGAAGCGCTGCATTCTGCACCGGCACGCCCTTATCTCGGATTGCCCGCCTGTTGTCAGGCAATTTCACTGACAGCTTCGCCAGCCAGCGCGACTTCCGTTTCGTCGGTCACCGTGCTTTCCGCTATCGCGTTGTCGGCTTCGGAAACCATGTCGCCCAGACCGATGACGACCGTGATATTCGGCGTCCAGTTCTTGCGGTCGGTGCTGACCTCGGCAAACGTGGTCACCGTGGCGGTGTAGCCCTGCGTTCTGAGGTCGTCGGCTAGCCGTTGCGCGCGCGGTTCCAGCGCCGCTTGCGGATTGTCTTCGTTGATGTCGAGTACCAGTCTGGTCTCGAATTCTTCCTTGCCCCTCTGGATTGCCGTTTGCATTGTCTTGAGTTGCTTGTTCGCGAGCGCGACGAGCTTGCTGTACCTGGATTCTTCCTGGCTGGCGCGCAGTGCCTTGGCGGCGTTGATGATTTCGGTGCGGTCCACAAACATGATTGCCTTTCGAGTTGGGGGGGGGAGAAAGCGCAGGCGCCGCACGGGCTTGACTCCAGGAGTCAGCCTTTCCGGGAGGCGACGGCAACTGTATAAATATACAGTGTTCGCCGGCTAACCGGCAAGGAGTACAGGGTGAAATTCCCTGAGAGCAGAAGATCTGGCGAATCGCGCAATGGTTGCCTTGGAACACTCTGAGCTTGCCCCTGTTTCACGAATCCCATAGCCGAGGCCATCAGGCCGCTTGCCCTTGCTGGGCAGCGGCCCAATTCTTCTCGAACGTCATAGGGCTGACGTAGTTCAATGTCGAATGTAGCCGGCGAGCATTGCAGAAGCCGAGCCAGTCGACGATTTCATCCATCGCGGCACGCCGCGTCGCGAAGCGCCGACTGTGCAGTCGCGCGACCTTCAGCGAACCCCACAGGCTTTCGGTGGGCGCATTATCCCAACAATCGCCGCGCCGGCTCATCGATGAACGCATGCTGTACGCCTTGAGCGTGTCCTGGAAGAGCCCGCCGCAGTACTGGCTGCCACGGTCGCTATGCACAATCACGCCGGCATCGGGGCGACGCCGGAACCATGCCATGCGCAACGCATCCGTGACCAACTCGGCCTTCATATGCGGCTGCATCGACCAGCCCACCACCTGCCGGCTGAACAGGTCGATGATGACGGCCAGGTGCAGCCAGCCTTCGGCCGTCGCCACGTAGGTGATGTCGCTCGTCCAGACCCGATTCGGCGCCGTCGCCGTGAAGTTGCGTTCCAGTAGATTCGGTGCCACAGGCAGGCCATGCTTCGAGTTCGTCGTCGCGATGTACTTTCGCTTGTGCCGGGCACGCACACCGTGTTGCACCATCAGCTTGCGCACGCGCTCCTTTCCCACCCGTACGCCGCGCGCAACCAGCTCTTTCCACATGCGCGGCCAACCGTACTCGCCCTTGACCTCCGCGTGAATCGCCTTGATATGCGCCAGCAGCGAGTCGTCGCTCACGCGGCTGCGCTGTGGCTTGTCCTTGGCGGCGCGCTGCCGCCGTTGATGAAAGCCGCTGGGGCTGACTTCCAGCACCTTGCATAGCACCGAAATCGGCCAGTGGTGACGATTGCGTTCGATAAAAGCGTACTTCACGTCGAGTCCTTCGCGAAGTACGCGCACGCCTTTTTTAGGATGTCACGCTCCATCTTCAGGCGTGCCACTTCGGCACGAAGTCTCGACAATTCCATCTGCTCCGCGCTGACCGGCTTCGTGCCGGCCCCGCCGAGCTTGCCTTCCTGCTCAGCCTTGACCCAGTTGGAAATCGACTGCCCTGGCACGCCCAGCGCCGCAGCCGCCGCCGCATTGCTCTGGCCGGCCTTGACCAGCCGAACCGCTTCCAGCTTGAATTCGAGCGTGTAGCGCGCCCGCTTCGCTTTGCTCATCTTCTCGACTCTCCTTGCCTGAGTTTAAACGCTCAGCAAGGGATTCGTTTTTCGGGGGCAAGCTCACTTCTCTGCCTTGGCCTTTTACAGCATCTCGTTATACAGAAGTCATGAGTCGTCCCGCAGCGCCTGAATCATGAACGCGGCATCCATTGTACGCTGGAGGCCGATCCAGATCGTTTTGGCGCCGGGCTCGCCATCACTCTTGCGCCCAAGGAATCCGCCCAGAGAAGCCACCAAACGGATCATCTGATTGAGCGTAACCGGTGTACTTGGGCGGGCCTTTTTCGCCAGCACATATGCCCCTCGTATCTCGTCAGCGCCGAAGAACAGCGATGCGTCCAACTCAGGGCAGGTTCTGCCCAACCGCAACCTCCACGCCCTCTGCTGCCTTGGCGCCGCGCAGGAACATGACGTTGATCCGAACCATCGGATCAACCGCTCCTACGCCATCACCGCCCTCGAGCTTGTCCTGTCAGCGGCGCTACTCGGCTTGCGCTGGGCCAAGGCTGATGCCGACACTCAGCATGGGTTGGCCCTTCTGAACCCGCTGGGCGCGCTGGTCTTTGCTCAGAAAGTAATCCGCGCCCGGCACATCGTGTGGAATCTTGGGCAGCCACAAGCCGGATCGTGGCGCAGGTTGCCGACTGCGACATTGCGGTACCCGCTGCGCACGCTGCATTTTTTTCTCCGGCGTCATGTACGCCCGGTTCATGCGGACGGTGCCCAGGTACTTGGCCTCGCTATCCGCCCGCGGATCGATATTGGAATATTCCTGATCCTTGAAGAACGACAGATAGACTTTTACCGGATAGCAGGAAACAAGGTCCACACCAGCGTCATAAGTAAAATCGATAAATGTCGCGGGGTCGATATTGAAGGTGACGTAGTTGGAGGCGCGCTGCAGACCGAGCCGTTTCTCAAGATCCTGCTTGCTGATACCAAGCTTATATCCGCCGGATATCGTTATCCGAGACACCGATTCCGACAACCCGTCTTTAGATTTTGCAAAACTAATGCTAAATGAAATGCCACTGAGCTCTTGGCGAGAATATGTGTATTCGTTGTAGTACTTTCCGTAAAATATTTGCTTTCCAAAAATATTCTTGACTTCCTCAAATGGCACGTCATCCCGCAACAACCGCATGGCCGTTTCCGCAATCGTCAAGTACGAGGCAGCCTGCTCTGGCGTCAACGTCTTCACTTTTTCCAGATTCGGCTCATGGACAAGCGGCTTGCCGCACCATGGCGACGAGTTATAGTTACAGCCTGGCATCGGGTCTTTCTCCGTCCTTGAGATCGTAGA
>JARLJU010000091.1 GCA_031291055.1 Rudaea sp.
AACGACAACAACGAATTCGAAATCTGGAGCGACAAGCCGTTGATCCACGGCTTTGGCACCCCGCGCCGCGCCTTCGAAGCCAAGCCGCTGCATACGCTGCTGATGATCAAGGCTTCGCACGAAGCCCATCAGGCGCATGCGCCAAAGCAGCGTCCTTTCCTGATTTCGCGCTCCGGCGCGGCGGGCATGCAGCGCTATGTGCAAACCTGGTCCGGCGATAACTACACCTCGTGGGAAACGCTGCGCTATAACATCAAGATGGCAATGGGGCTGGCACTTTCCGGGGTTTCCAACACCGGGCACGATATCGGCGGCTTCTCCGGCCCGGCACCGGAGCCCGAACTGTTCCTGCGCTGGGTGCAGCACGGCATCTTCCTGCCGCGCTTCAGCATCCATTCCTGGAACGATGACAAGACCGTGAACGAGCCGTGGATGTATCCGGAAATCACGCCGCACATCCGGGCGTTGATCCAGTTCCGCTACAAGCTGATTCCTTATCTGTACGACCTGCTCTGGCGCTCGCACAGCCGCTACGAACCAATGATCCGGCCGACTTTCCATGATTTCCCGGAAGATGCGCGCTGCTTCGAGGAAAACGACGACATGCTGCTCGGCGGCAAGCTGCTGGTGGCCTCGGTGGTCGATGCCGGCAAGCGCGATCGCGATGTCTACCTGCCGCAAGGCGCCAACTGGTACGACTTCTGGAGCGGCGATCATTTCGCCGGTGGCCAGAGCGTGACCCTGCCGGCGCCGTGGGATCGCCCGCCGCTGCTGGTGCGCGAAGGCTCGGCGCTGCCGCTCAACCTCGCGGAACAGCATTTTGCCCGGCCGGCCGACGAGCGCGGCTTTGCCGTGTTCCCGCCCAAGGCCGCGGGCGCGTTCCAGGATGAATTCTTCGAGGACGACGGCGCGAGCGAAACCTATCGCAGTGGCCAGTATGGGTTGTGGCAGATCGCAGTGAAGACCGATGCGGCAAGTCTCGACATTGCGATCACCTGCGCCGGGGCCTGCCCGCCGGTGGCGAGCGAAATCACCGTGCTGCTGCCGCGGCAGGAAACCCGCGCGCTGCGCACGGGGTTGGCCGAGGTGCTGGCGGAACGGATCACGGCGCAATGGCGCGAGGTTCGTTTTGCATTGAAGTAAGTCATACGCATGGAATGGATGTTACTCACTCACTAACGTGCGCGGGTTCGGCATGGGCCGAACCCAAGCACACGAACAGAAAGGAACAGAGCATGAAAAAAGTAATGATCTCGCCGTCCAAATACGTTCAAGGCGATGGCGAACTGAGCAACCTGGGCGAATACGTGGCCGCTTTTGGCAGCAAGGCGCTGCTGGTGGCCTCGAAAGACGATGAAGGGCGCGTGCGCCAGCAATTGAGCGAAGCCGTCGAGCGCAGTGCGTTTGTGCTGACCTCGGCTGGTTTCAACCTGGAATGCAGCTGGGCTGAAATCAAGCGCATCAAGGCGTTGGCAGATGAGCAAGGCGCCGACGTGATCATTGGTCTGGGCGGTGGCAAGTCGCTCGATACCGCCAAGGCGGTGGCGCATCTTGCCAACAAGCCGGTGATCATCGTGCCGACGATCGCCTCGACCGATGCGCCATGCAGCGCGCTGGCCGTGATCTACACCGAAAGCGGCGAATTCGAAGAATATTTCTTCTTCCGCAATAATCCGAACCTGGTGCTGGTCGATACCGGCATCATCGCCCGCGCCCCGGTGCGTTTCCTCGTCGCCGGCATGGGCGATGCGCT
>JARLJU010000092.1 GCA_031291055.1 Rudaea sp.
GGCGCCGCGTCCGCACAACTCCGGCCATTACACCGTCGACGCCTGCGCGACCAGCCAGTTCGAACAGCAGGTCCGCGCGATGACCAGTATGCCGCTCGGCGACACGCGCCAGCATTCGCCGGCGGTGATGCTGAACATCCTTGGCGACGTCTGGTTCCCGGGCGGCCCGAAGGGTGCGGCGGTCACGCCGCCGTGGCATGAAGTCGCCGCTATGCCGGCGGCGCGCTTGCATCTGTACGGCAAGGAAGAAGCACGATGCGGGCGCAAGATGGGTCACGTGAACTTCACGGCCGCGACGCTCGAAGAAGCCCGAACGGCGGGGCGCGATTGCGCGCGGCTGCTGCATATCATCACGAGCTGACGCGAGCGCCATGCCGGATCAACAGAAACCCGCCGAGGGCGCTGCGAGCGCCTTGCCTGTGAGCGCTGCGCAGATCGAGCACGCGGCCGCGCTGCTCGATGCGGGCGGTCTGGTCGCGTTTCCCACGGAGACTGTCTACGGACTTGGCGGCGACGCCGAGAGTCCGGACGCGGTTGCGCGTATTTACGCGGCGAAGGGCAGGCCGGCGAACCATCCGGTGATCGTGCATCTGGCGCCGCAGGGCGATCCGAATTACTGGGTCGAGTATTTGCCCGCCGAGGCGCAGCGTTTGATCGATGCGTTCTGGCCGGGGCCGCTCACGTTGATTCTGAAGCGCGCGGCGCGAATTGATGCGGCGGTCAGTGGTGGACAGGATTCGGTGGGGTTGCGCTGTCCGTCGCATCCGGTTGCCCAGGCTTTGCTGGAAGCGTTCAGTGGGTTGCGTGGCGGACATGGTGGGGTGGCTGCGCCGTCGGCGAATCGGTTTGGGCATGTGAGTCCCACTACGGCGCAGCATGTGCGCGATGAGTTCGGTAGTGCGATTCATGTGCTGGACGGCGGGGCGTCGGATGTCGGGATTGAGTCGACGATTCTGGATTTGTCACGTGGGTTTCCGGCGTTGTTGAGGCCGGGACGGGTGACGCCGCAGGATATTGCTGATGTGCTCGGTGAGGCGCCGAGGTTGCCGGATGGGTCGGATGCGACGGCACCGCGGGCTTCAGGTACGTTGAAGGCGCACTATGCGCCGCGCACACCGTTGGCGTTGTTGCCGTTTGGCGCGCTTGAGCCTTTGCTTGCTGCACGCCAGGCGGGCGAGCGTGTGGCATTGGTCGCACGGGCGTCGCGGGCCGGGCATTGGGCTGACGCGGAGGGGGTGCGTTTCATCGCTGCGCCTGAAGATCCGCATGTGTATGCGCGTGAGTTATATGGGTTGCTAAGGGCGCTGGACCGCGCGGATGTCAGCCGGATTCTCATTGAGAAGTTGCCGGATACGATTGAGTGGATTGCTGTTAATGATCGGTTGGGGCGTGCTGCGGCTGCTTTTGAGGCGCAAGGATGAGGGGGTGGGGTTTTTGCCTGTGCGGCGCTTGTTTCTGTGTGCCTGCGGGGTTGGCCTTTCCTTGTTTTCTTGTTGGTTTATTAGCGTTGCCCCTGTGCGGGGCGGCACTTACTTTCTTTGCCGCCGCAAAGAAAGATAAGCAAAGAAAGCGGCTAGAAGCCCCTGCTAAGCGGGTCCCCCGCACAGCCACGGTAGTGGTGCATCTGGAATCTGTGCCCTCGCACATTCAGCCTTGGTGAC
>JARLJU010000093.1 GCA_031291055.1 Rudaea sp.
AGCTCCTTGACGCCCGCCTTCACCAGCCGCTCGGCTTCGCGCAGAACGTCCGCTGCCGGCCGCGAAACCAGGTCGCCGCGCAGCTTCGGGATGATGCAGAAGCTGCAGCGGTTGTTGCAGCCTTCGGAAATCTTCAAATAAGCGTAATGCCGGGGCGTCAGCTTGATGCCCTGCGGCGGCACCAGATCGAGGTGGGGATTATGAACCGGCGGTAGCGCGCGATGCACCGCATCCAGCACGCTTTCATATTGCTGCGGTCCGGTGATCGACAGCACGCCGGGATAGGCGGCCTCGATCTGCTCGGGCTCCGCGCCCATGCAGCCGGTGACGATGACCTTGCCATTCTCGGCCATCGCCTCGCCGATGGCGCCGAGCGACTCCTGTTTGGCGCTGTCGAGGAAACCGCAGGTATTGACGATGACCAGATCCGCGCCGTCGTGCTTGCGCGCCAGCTCGTAGCCTTCCGCGCGCAGCCGCGTGATGATGCGCTCGGAATCCACCAGCGCCTTGGGACATCCCAATGAAACAAAACTGACTTTGGGCGCGGCGGCCTGTTGCATGCTGGATCTGCCTGATTGACAGGCAGGAGCTAGTCCCAATTGCTCATAATTACAAGGCTTTGAGCCGACCGGTGGCGTGCTATGAATAGGTCGCCGGAATGCGGGTGATTGATGGGCGCCGAGTCGTCTCCTAAAATCGTGATTGTTGACGAAAGCCCGATCCGCGCCGCGATCCTTCAGGAGGGATTGCGGGAGGCGGGCTTTACCGATGTCGTGCACATCAGCGAAATGCAGAGTTTGCTGAGTCGCATCTATGCGCTCGATCCCGACGTCATCGTGATCGACCTGGAAAACCCCAGCCGCGACGTTCTGGAACAGATGTTCCAGGTCAGCCGGGCAGTACGGCGGCCAATCGCGATGTTCGTCGATCAAAGCGACGCGGCATCGATCCAGGCTTCCGTCGATGCCGGCGTGTCCGCCTATATCGTCGATGGATTGAAGAAAGAGCGCCTGAAATCGATCCTCGACCTCTGCATTTCGCGCTTCAAT
>JARLJU010000094.1 GCA_031291055.1 Rudaea sp.
GCGACTCGAACGCAAACTGTTCCTCGAATGCATCGACAGCCCGCAACGTGCCGGCCTGATCCACGCGTTCTTTGCCGAGCGCGAAGTGCTCAAGGCGCCCGAAACGCGCGAGGCCAAACCGCGCGCGCTGAACACGATCGGCGTGGTGGGCGGCGGCACGATGGGCGCGGGCATCGCCGTCGCGGTGCTCGACGCTGGCTTGCCGGTGACGATGATCGAACGCGATGACGCGTCGCTCGCGCGTGGCCGCGCGCACATCGAAAAAGTCTACGACGGCCTGATCGCCAAAGGCCGCATGAGCGCGGAAAGGAAGGCAGCGGTCATGACGCGCTGGAGCGGCAGCACGTCTTACGATGCGCTCGCCGACGCGGATCTCGTGATCGAAGCCGTCTTCGAAGACCTCGCCGTCAAACAGGCCGTGTTCGCCGAACTCGATCGCGTGTGCAAAGCAGGCGCCGTGCTCGCGACCAACACGTCGTATCTCGACATCGACGCCCTGGCCGCGAGCATTTCGCGCCCCGCCGACGTGATCGGCCTGCACTTCTTCTCGCCCGCCAACATCATGAAGCTGCTGGAAGTGGTGGTGCCGAAACAGGTCAGCGCGGACGTGGTCGCCACCGCGTTCGAACTCGCCAGGAAGTTGCGCAAGACACCGGTGCGCGCCGGCGTGTGCGATGGCTTTATCGG
This sequence comes from Rudaea sp., assembly GCA_031291055.1. Classification (GTDB taxonomy): domain Bacteria; phylum Pseudomonadota; class Gammaproteobacteria; order Xanthomonadales; family Rhodanobacteraceae; genus Rudaea. The sequence continues at coordinate 688 of JARLJU010000094.1, forward strand.
CAACCGGGTGCTGGCCGTGTATCGCAGCGCCGCGGACGCGATGATGGAAGACGGCGCCTCGCCCTATCAGATCGATGCTGCCGTGCGCGCGTTCGGCTTTCCGATGGGACCGTTCCAGGTGGTGGATCTGGCGGGCGGCGATATCGGCTGGGCCGCGCGCAAGCGGCGCGCGGCTACGCGCAATCCCGCAGCACGTTATGTGCAGATCGCCGATCGCCTGTGCGAGCGCGGCTGGTTCGGCCAGAAAACCGGACGCGGCTTTTATCTGTATTCCGAAGGTTCACGCAGCGGCACGCCTGATCCCGAAGTCGAAGCGATTATCGAAGCCGAACGCGCACGCGCCGGCATCACGCCGCGCAGTTTCACCGACGACGAAATCATTCGCCGCTATATGGCCGCGATGATCAACGAAGGCGCCAACGTCGTGCATGAGCGGATCGCGCTGCGGCCTCTGGATGTCGATGTGACCTTCCTGTATGGCTACGGCTTTCCGCGCTATCGCGGCGGTCCGATGAAATACGCGGATACGGTCGGCCTGCCGAAGATCCTCGCCGACATCCGCGAGTACGCCAAGGAAGACCCGCTGTTCTGGAAAGCCTCGCCGCTGCTGGTCGAACTGGTGGAACGCGGCGCCGATTTCGCGAGCCTGAATCAGACCGCCTGAGACAGCGCATCATCGATACGAATCGACCGGCGTCGCATTGTCCACGCCGGTCGGCCAACCCTCTTCGGAACAACCGCCATGGATCTGAACTTCACTCCCGAGGAAGAAGCCTTCCGCGCTGACGTGCAGGCCTTCTTGCGCGACAAACTCCCGCAGCGTCTCGCCGCCAAGGTGCACGGCGGCCGCCGTCTCACGCGCGATGACATGGCCGAGTGGCACGCCGTTCTCAACGCGCAAGGCTGGCTCGCAAATCACTGGCCGAAAGAGTACGGCGGCCCGGGTTGGGACCCGGTGCAAAAATTCATCTTCGAAAACGAATGCGCGCTGGCCGGCGCACCGCGCGTGGTGCCGTTCGGCGTCAACATGCTCGGCCCGGTGCTGATCAAATACGGTAGCGAAGCGCAAAAACGCCATTGGCTGCCGCGTATTCTCGACGGCTCGGACTGGTGGTGCCAGGGCTACTCGGAACCGGGCGCCGGCTCCGATCTAGCCTCGGTTAAAACCAGCGCGGTGCGCGGCACGGATGCGCAGGGCGAGCACTACATCGTCAACGGCCAGAAAACGTGGACCACGCTCGGCCACTACGCGAACATGATCTTCTGCCTCGTGCGCAGCGCCACCGACGTGCGCAAACAGGAAGGCATCAGTTTTCTGCTCATCGACATGAACACGCCGGGTGTCGAAGTGCGCCCGATCATCACGCTCGACGGTGAGCATGAAGTCAACGAAGTGTTTTTCACCGACGTGCGCGTGCCGGTCGAAAACCTGGTCGGCGAAGAGAACAAAGGCTGGACTTACGCCAAGTATCTGCTGACGTATGAGCGCACCAATATCGCGGGCGTCGGTTTCTCGGTGGCCGCCTTCAACCGGCTGCGCAAGATCGCCGCAAAACAGCGGCGCAACGGCCGGCCGCTCGCTGAAGACCCCGCGTTCGCCGCGCGCATGGCGCGGGTCGAAATCGATCTGGAGAACATGAAGACCACCAACCTGCGCGTGATCGCGGCGGTGGCCGGCGGCGGCGTGCCCGGCGCCGAAAGCTCGATGCTGAAGATTCGCGGCACCGAGATTCGCCAGGAAATCTCGTCGCTCACGCGCCGCGCCATGGGTCCGTATGCGCAGCCGTTCGTCGAGGAAGCCTTGCAGGACGGTTTCGAAGGCGCGCCGGTCGGCCCCGACGAAGCCGCGAGCGCCGCCTCGCTGTATTTCAACAATCGCAAGCTGTCGATCTTCGGCGGCTCGAACGAAATCCAGAAGAACATCATTTCCAAAATGATCCTGGGACTGTAAGGGGCGCACGTCATGAATTTCCAGCACACCGAAGACCGCCGCATGCTGGCGGACACGCTCAATCGTTTTGTCAGCGAGCAATACGGTTTTGAGACGCGCGACCGGATCGCGCGTTCGCCGCAAGGCTATAGCCGCGACTTGTGGAGCCGCTTTGCCGAACTCGGCGTGATCGGCGCATTGTTCGATGAAGCGGACGGCGGTTTTGGCGGCGGCGGTTTCGATATCGCCGTGGTGTTCGAGAGCCTCGGCCGCGGCCTCGTGGTCGAACCGTTTCTGGATACGCTGATTGTCGGCCGCGCGATTGCGCACAGCGGCGACGTGGCGCAGAAGGCAGCGCTCGGTGACTTGATCGACGGCTCGCGAATCGTTGCGCTCGCGCACGGCGAGCCGGACAGCCACTACGAACTGGCTCGCGTGACCACGCGCGCGCAACGCAGCGGCGACGCGTGGCAACTGAACGGCGCTAAAGCGGTCGTGCAGCACGGCGAGCATGCTTCGCTCTTTCTGGTCTCGGCGCGCACGAGCGGTGATGACGACAACGAAGCCGGCGTGACGCTCTTTCTCGTACCGCGCGATGCGGCCGGCGTCAGTGTGCGTGGCTATCCCAGGATCGACGGCGGGCGCGCGGCCGAAGTGACCTTCGACAACGTCACGCTCAACGACGACGCATTGCTCGGCACCGCGGGCGCGGGCTTTGCAACGCTCGAATACGCGGTTGGCTGCGGTGTGCTGGCCTTGTGTTCCGAAGCGGTGGGCGCAATGGATGTCGCTAAAGACTACACGCTAGAGTATCTGCGCACGCGCAAGCAGTTCGGCGTGCCGATCGGCAGCTTTCAGGCATTGCAGCATCGCATGGCTGATCTCCTTCTGGAGATCGAGCAGGCGCGCTCGGCTGTTATCAACGCGGCCGCGGCGCTTGGCGCTGAACGCCAGCAGCGGGAGCGCGCGGTGTCGGCGGCCAAGTACAGCATCGGGCGAATCGGCACGCGCGTGGCGGAGGAATGCATTCAGTTGCACGGTGGAATCGGCATGACGTGGGAACTGCCGCTCGCTCATTATGCAAAGCGTCTCGTGATGATCGATCATCAACTCGGCGATGAAGATCACCATCTCGAACGGTTCGTCGCGCTGGGGCGGGAATAGGTGCGACGTGTGGGGAATCGCGATCGGCGGTGCGCGCAGACTGACGGTGAATGCAGCGCCGCCTTCTTCTGACCGCATCGCGATCGCGCCTCAATGGGACATGGCGATTCTGACGACTACCGAGGTCTGCCGGGACTGCGCAGGCGCCATATAGATGGCGCCTGCGCCCGAAACCCCGGTAAATTTTCATGAGCGGCCGCGACCAGCGACTTCGCTAACCTATCTCGACGTTCATCTCAAGTTCCACACACGCGCCCAACGGAATCTGCGCCACGCCGAAGGCCGAGCGCGCATGCTTGCCGCGCTCGCCAAATACCTCCGCCAGCAATTCCGACGCACCATTCGTCACCAGATGTTGCTCGACGAAGTCCGGCGTTGAATTGACAAGACTCATCAGCTTGACGATCCGCGTCACGCGATTAAGGTCGCCCACGTGCGCGTGCAGCGTCGCAAGCAGATCGATGGCGATCGAGCGCGCGGCGACGCGCCCTTCTTCCGTTGTCAGGTTGCTGCCGAACTTACCTGCCCACACCTTGCCGTCCTTCTTCGCGATATGGCCGGACAGAAAGATCATATTGCCGCTTTGCGCACTCATTACGTAGGCGGCCGCGGGTGCGCCGGCAACCGGCAACTCGATGCCGAGTTCCTTGAGTCTGGCGTAAACGTCCTGTTGGACCATGACATGCTCCTTAAATAGTGGGGTGATCAATATGAAATGCTCTGGCTTCGGGCAATGAAACCACGCTGACGCGATGCCTACAACGCGGTCGAATCGAACACCATCGCGCCGAGCTCGCCCAGCGACTTCCCGTTCGGACTCAAACGAATTCGCGGATCGAGTCGCCGCCACGGCAGATCGGAAGGATCGGCGGCCATGGGACCGGGTGCCTTGGCGACGAGGATCGTGTCGGCAATCGCCTGAAAGTCCGCGCGGAAGTGCACTGAACTCTTGTTGACGAGAATCTTCATCTGCGCCGGTTCAATGCCCGCGGCGCGATACAGGTTCTGCTCGAACATCTGCGTCTTGATCGAACTGACCGCGATCCTCACTCCGTCAATGCGAAGGCACGCCACAGGCCCGAGATCGCCCCGCATGCCGTTCATCATCGGTCCGTCAAAGCGGAAATGTCCGTTCGAGACATGTTCGACGTAAAAACGGCCTGCCAGCGGTTCGTCTCCGGGCACGCCCGACCGGCCTCCCAAGGCGAGTTCGAGCGTCGTGCCCACGCCTGCCCGATGGGCCGCGGCTGCCGCCGGTGCGTCCCAGATCATGCCGAGCGCGGCATCGGCCGCGCCGTGGCGCAACAGCGCGCGCACCATGAACATCGTGTTCGAATCGCCCCCTGCTCCCGGGTTGTCCTGTGTATCGGCAATGACCACGGGCCGCCGTGCGCCGCGGCTGCGCCGCATGGCGTCGATCACCGCCTGGTCCGGCGTGAGGAAGCGAACCGCCCACAGCGCTTCGTGCGCGGCGATGCGTTCGAACAAGGTGTCGATAGCCGCCGTCAACGCTGCTTCGTCATATCCGTAGCCCCAGATCACCGGCCCGCATTCCGGAAAGTCGGCCGCCGGGAACCCCGGTGCGAAGGATAGCGAAGCAATCGTGTCGCGTTCGAGCGAGGTCATCAGTTCATACACGCCGCGTGCGGGTTCGACGAGCGTGCACATCGCGTTGATGGGAATCAGAAACGGAATGCGCCGCGCCAACCGCTTGAGCGGTCGCCCATTGGTCAACAGATCGTCGAGAATGCGCGCCGCGCGCTCCCCTGTTTGTGCCATGTCGACATGCGGATAGGTCCGATAGGCGACAAGGGCGTCGGCGTAGTTCAGCATTCTCTGGGTCACGTTCGCGTGCAGATCCAGCGTGACGACGACCGGAACGCGAGCACCGACGGCTAACCGGATGCGCTCCAGCAGTTCGCCTTCGCCGTCGTCGGTATGCTCGGCGACCATGGCGCCATGCAGGTCGAGATAAATGGCGTCGAACGTCTCGGTCTCGACGGCCAGCAAAATGCTGCCCGCGATACGCTCGTAGGCATCTCGCGTCACGTGGGCCGACGCACTCGCGCCCGCCCAGATCACGGGAATCAGTTCGTGTCCGGCTGCTTCAGCGTGCCGGATGAAGCCGGCTGCGGGAACATTGATTTCGCGCAGGTTCAGGACTTCGGCGCCGCGCGCGAGCGCGGGAAAGCCCTCGCCTTGCAGAAAATTGTCCCAGCCGGCGCGGGTGGGCGCGAACGTATTGGTTTCGTGCTGAAAACCGGCAATCAGGATCTTCATGAACGCACACCGTGGCCTTGCGACGCGTCGCGGCATATTGCTTCGTCATGCATATCAATCATGCACATACAGACGGGACCGCTCGCAAGCAGAATTCGAATCGTCGACACGCTGTCTCCAGCATCAGGTCTCGTGCGGGTGCCCGAAGCAGGCCGTCGTTGCGACGGCCAGTGGCTCCCAATGCGGGCTGTTATCCCGGCATGCTTTCGCGGCTAAACCCATCCACCTCGCGAATCAGGCTCTGTGCGGCCAGCTTCACCAGCGCGCCGCCCTTTTCCGGAGAAGCCTGCGCAGGATCCGAGCCCATCCGGCCATCGGGATAGCGCGCGCGGAACTCCAGCGCCTCGCGAATCGGCCCCGACGGGGCGATCTTTGGCGCGTAGCCAGCCGTCTTGATCGACTCGGGAAGCGCCCATTGCGTAATGGCGATTTCGGAGGGCGTGGCATGGATGCCATGTCCTTCGGGAAACTGCTCGCGCGCCAGTTCGCCGACGCCTTCCAGATCCCACCAGTTGCACAGCTTCAGCGCGAACCCCGCGCGGCGTTTCGCGAAACTGGCTTCCGCATAGATCTCGGAGAAAGCAGCTTCGATCGACGCGACGTTGCCGCCGTGGCCGTTCAGAAACAGGATTTTCTCGAAACCGTGAACCGCGAGCGAGCGCGTCCAGTCGCCGATCGCCGCCATGAAAGTCGAGGGCCGCAGCGAGATGGTTCCCGGAAAGCCCAAGTGATGCTGAGCCATACCGATGTTGAAGGTCGGCGCAATCAGGATGTCAGCGCTCTTCTCGGCTTCGTGCGCGATGATTTCCGGGCACAGCCAGTCCGTGCCCAAAAGACCGGTGGGGCCGTGCTGCTCGTTCGAGCCGATCGGCACGACGATCGAACGGCTTCGCTCCAGGTATTGCGCGACTTCGGCCCATGTTGACTGATACAAAAGCATGTGAGGTTCTCTCTTTCGCCGCTTCCCGCAGAAACGCGGCGCATTGGGTTGACAGTGGCTCCTCGACGGCGCCTGCGGGTGACTGTCGAGAAACATCCATATAAGAAGCGGAAGTTGCGCGGCGCGCTATTGCGAAGGCAACCTGTTCGCGACGAGCATCACGGCGGCGCATAGCGCCAGACCGGCAACGATCAGGAGTCCGAGATGAAGATTACCGGTCGACGTTTTTGCCCAGCCGATGATGGCCGGCCCCCAGAATCCGCCGGACAAGCCGATCGTGTTGATCAGGGCGATGCCGCCCGCCGCCGCGTCGCCCTTGATGTACTCCGGCGGGATCGCCCAAAACACCGTGTAGGCCATCCACAGCATCGTCGTGGCGAACGTCAGCAGGACGAGCGAGGCGACGAGATTGCCGTCGGTCAACACCGCCAGGGAAAGCAGCAGCGCGGCGAGAAGCGCCGGCACCGAGCTGTGATAGCGCCTTTCGCGGCGCGCATCCGACCTGCGGCCGATGAAGTACATGCCGAAGGCGGCACCAACGTACGGAATCGCGGCATACCAGCCAAGCCGGATCGTATCGTCGACGCCTTGCGACTTCACGATGGTCGGCAGCCAGAAGCTCAGGGCGTAGATCGACGCGATGATGCAAAAGTACGCGCTAGCCAGCAGATAGATTCTGGGGTTACGCAGAACAGCCTTGAACGAGTGATCTCCGGCCGGGACCGCCGCGAGTTCGGACTCGAGCAGGCGCTTCTCGTCATCGTTCAGCCAGCTGGCCTGCGCGGGCCGATCCGACAGGACGAACAGCGTGAGCACGCCCAGCACGATGCATGGCAAACCTTCGACGAGGAACATCCACTGCCAGCCTGCGAGACCCGCCTTGCCGGCGAGGCTCGTCATCAGCCACGCGGAGAGCGGGCCGCCGACAATGCCGCCGATCGGGCCGGCGAGAAACACGATCGCGATGGCCCGTGCCATACGTGAGGGACCGTACCAGCGCGACAGATAAAAGATCATGCCGGGCGCGAAACCCGCCTCGAAAATGCCGAGCAGAAAACGCATTCCGTAGAACATCTGCACATTGCGCACGAACAGCATGCATGCGGACGTAATGCCCCACAGCACGAGGATACGGAAGAAGGTTTTCCTTGCGCCGACTCTCGGCAACATCAGGTTGCTCGGCAGTTCGAACAGCACGTACCCCAGAAAGAAGATGCCGGCGCCAACACCGTAAGCGGCATCGGAAAAGCCCAAGTCGGTTTGCATCTGCAACTTGGCGAAGCCGACATTCACGCGGTCCATATACGCGAACAGATAACAGAGCAGAAGAAACGGCAGCAGCCTCAAGTTAAGCTTGGTATAGAGAGCAGGAACGTCGTTCCAGCGAGTCGCCGCGGTTTGAATTGTTGCCATACCAGTCTCCATGTCGAACGTTTCGTTCAGCTCATCCTGTATGCGAATGGTGGCAACTCCGACTTAAACTAGCAACAGCAACTAAGTTCACGTATCGTTGCCTACAGAGCAACGACAGCGACGACGGGACGGCCGACATGCGGGAAATCAATCAGCAGCGCCTGCGTTATTTTTATGAGGTGTTGACTCACGGTACGATTCGCGGGGCCGCGGATAGCCTAAACACGTCGCCCTCGGTCATTACACGGCAGATCAAGCTGCTGGAAGACGAACTCGGCGCCACGCTGTTTGAGCGCCAGGCGCGCGGCGTGACGCCTACCGAGGCGGCCGCGCATCTGCTCGAATTCTGGCGAGGGTATCGATCGCAGCAGGAGAAGCTGGAAGACCAGCTTCATGCGATGAAGGGGCTACAGCAAGGCCATGTGCAACTGGCCATCAGCGAAGGCTATGTCGACGCGCTGATCGACGAAGTGATCACCCCGTTTTGTGCGCAATACCCGAGACTCGATATCGGAGTGGAGATGCTACCGGTCGACAATGTGCTGAATGAGGTGGCCGAGAGCCGCGCGCATATCGGTCTTGCTTATAATCCGCCGCCGCATTCGCGCATCGAATATCGCGCCAGCTCCTCGCAACCGATCGTCTTGCTGGTTCGATCGGAGCACCCTCTGGCGGTGAGAGGAAAGCCGGCAAGCGTCCAGGATCTGCTCGCTTATCCGCTGGCGTTGATGCCAGGCAACTTCGGGATTGGTCACGCGGCAAAGATGTTGGAGTTCGCCGAAAACATTGAAATTCGTCCTACTCTGACCACGAATTCGCTGACCGCCCTCAAGCGAATTGTTGCTTCGGGAAACTTCATCACGCTCGTTGGAGAGTTTGCCGCGTATCGGGAGATCGCTGCGGGCGAACTGAGTGTCGTGCCGATCGACCACCCTTTGTTTCGTGGGATCAAGGCCCGAGTGCTCGTCAAATCGGGCCGGCCACTCGTGGCCGCCGCGCAAGAGTTGCTCAACTGGATTCTGCAGCGTATGACAATGTTTGCAGAGTCGGATGGCGATGAATCAATTCCACGTGCGCGCAGGTGATTGGCGCCACCGCATGCGAAACCTTGTTCTGGTTTACTGCTTGCTGAATGAACTAGTCAGATGCGCTTGAGCGTTCAAGGATCGTTGCGTCATTCGACCGTCGTCCTGTGACGACGAGATAGCGGGCCGAGTCTTAGCCATGCCGGTGAGTCAGCGGTGACGAGGACACGCAATAGAAAAAGGCCTTATGGATATGCATCCATAAGGCCTTGATTTCTTTGGTCGGGGCGAGAGGATTTGAACCTCCGACCACCTGCACCCCATGCGGGGTTTCACTCGCCGCAAACCTGCAATAATATTGGCGTTCGACGAAACCTGTCTAATGCCTGCGCAAATAATGCGCAGGCAAAACCCGCATAGGACTTAGTTCCTTGTTTTGGTATTAGACAGATAACCAGGCCTAAAAATACCTTCGTGCGCCGACCTGCCGCCGACACACGATCTCTAGATTCCGGGGAAAAATGAAAACGTCAGACGCTCTTAATTTGATCAAAGGTGCTGTCGATGATGTCGAAAGCAAAGGTCAAGCGCTCATCGCCACAGCGAATTTAAAAGCGCTCCTGAACGAAATGATCAACGACGCTCATAAGGTGGAAGCCGGGGAAGTAGTGAAGACTGACGAGCAAATCGCCCGGGAAATTGACGTTTGGAAAACGCAGGTCACAGCAACAGCATCGACGGGCGCTGAAATGCTCAAGGCAACCATAGAGGCGGGGCAAACTGCGCTGAAGTCCGCGATCCTGATAAATGGCGGTGCCGCCGTGACGATTCTGGCTTTCATCGGTAACGCGGTCACCAAGTGGAAATTTGAGCCCGGCTCACCACTGCTCACAGCGGTCGGCTTTGCTCTCTTTACATTTGTCATCGGGACCGGTTTGGCGGGAGCGTCGACCGCGTTCCGATACCTTTCCCAGTTCTCGTACGGAACGGCGTTCGATACCAACGACAACCGATGGAGGTCGCGGGGTCACTGCGCCAGCTTTATAGCGGTAGCACTCGGGGCTGCGTCCTTCGCGGCATTTTTCATCGGCGGGTATCAGGCATTTCGCGCGATCATCAGCCCATAAATGGATAGGTTATTAACCTATGCCACCAAATGCGGAAATCGATTTTGAATCATTGAATTAGATGACCGCTGGCGTACCTTTGACGACCATATCTGCCGCTCTGGAAGCCTTTCTGGGTGTGATTTGGCATCCGCCAAAGGTACGCTAAATCACGACTTTTAGCCGCGATTGTCGCTCGGCACGCGTGGATCGCTTTGCATCTTCCCGCGGAAGAAACTCGCCACTCCGAGCACGCCGCCGATTGCCACCCATGCTTCGGGCGGGATGCTCGGCTGAGCGATGTTCGGCCACCAGCCTCGCAGAACCGGGATGATGAAATACGCGCCGATCCATGCGAACCCGAAACAAAATCCGACGAACGGCCGCCATGCGTAGGTCGGCCAGTGATCCGCCTTCGCCTCAATCTGCATTGTCTGGTTGACTACCGCGGTGTTGGCCTGATCGGCGGCAAGCTGAGCCTTCTCGACGTCGGCGGCGATCTGCGCGAGCTGCGCCTGCTGATCGAGCACCGCCTTCTGGAATTGCATCGACAGATTGGGGTCGGCCTGGATTGCGGCGAGCGCGGCGTCGGGCGCCGACTGCCCCGTCACGGTCTGGGCGATGCCGACTACCTTACCGGCGATGTCTTCGGCCTTGGTGCCACCGAGCCAGCCGGCAATCATCGGCGCGAACTGCGCGAGCGCCATTGCGATAGGAATTAGCGGCATATCAGGAAGCTCCTTTCATGAGGTTGTTTGCGATGCGACGAGCCCATCCCTTGCCAAAATCCAGCCAGGTCTTGAGCGATGTGAAGTAGTTGAGGCGCAGTGCGTTCCAACGCAGCATGAAGCGCAGCGGGTCGACGGCCTGCACCGCGGCGATCGTCCCGGGCCCGATTAACCCATCGACCTTTGCGCCGGCGGCGCCCTGCATCCAGATCACCGGGTGGCCGCCGTTGTAGCTCGCGTCGAAGATCTGAAACGCAACTCGCGGGTCGAGCTCGCCGAGCCGCAGCGGATCCCAGTAGAGTTTTTTCGCGATCGCCTTCGCGGTGTCGCGCGGGAGATCACGCATCGCTCCGGCGTACCCATAAGCTCGGGCAACGCGCTGCGTGACGCCCCACATCGTTTCGCCGCCCGGGTCGGCCGGATTATTTGAATATCCGCCCTCGTTGCCGATAAGCGCATCGAAGGCGTCATCAAAGCTGGTCATTTGCTGAACCCCTTTGTTTGAAAGAATGCATACGCCAGCGCGGCGAGCCCCAGCGACGCGATACCGCCGAGCGTCCACTTGCCAAGCGTCGCGAACTGTTTATCGAGCCACTCGGTCAAGCCTTCCTTGAGGGCGTTTTTTACTTCGTCTTGCGTCAGGCCTTCTACTGGCATGGTGAGTCCCCGGTCACGGGCAAAAGCCCAATAAAAAACCGCCCGAAGGCGGCCAATAAAAAAGCCAGCTCGAAAGCTGGCTTTTGATTTGTGTTCGACTTGCGCTACGTTCCGGTAGATGATGCGCCGCTTGCGGCGCTGGCCGCTGCCGCGGCTTCCTTGTACCCCGCTGCGATTTCATCGGCGACCGACTGTACTCGTTCATTCTGGAGATAGGCGTCGGGGGTACGACAGTCCGCGCCAAGGTGAGCCGTATCCGGAGACGGGACAGCCTTTCCAGAAGCGTCAAATACGATCGTCAAAGGGATGCCGCCGATAACTCGAATCGGCGCGCCTGCCACCAATGCACGCGAAAAGGCATTGCTCACGCCGCCCGCAGCAGAAAACTGGCTGTCGCACGTTGGGATTTGCGCAACGGCGAAAACAGCCTTGCCCGCTACAGCAGCGCGCTGGGCAAACACCGTCAAGTCCTGAATAAACTGATTGATCGCCACCTGCTGCGCCGGATCATTTGCAGGCGTTACCATGTCATCAAGTTGAAAATTGACGATCATCCACTCACTGGGGTCGGATTTGAACTGATCTGGAGTCGGCGGAAGGCCATTGTCTTCGCCTATCACGATCTGGTGCAGCGTTGTGCCATCCATGACTTGCGCAGTGATGTTGGCGGTTACGCCACGCGATGCAAGCGCATCTGTCAGAGTCTGGACGGTCGCCTGCACGTCTGACGCGCCCGATGCTGGCGTAGCCGCCTCGGCCTTGGAGGTTGCTCTCAACTGAAGATGCGCAACGGCCGGCGACGTGGCAGAGACGAGCGGCGTGCCGTACATGGAGATCGTCAACGCTTTTGCCGCCGGCTGAGTGCTACCGCCGTCGTTGCCACCACCGCACGCGGCGAGAGACATCGAGGCAAAAATCACAACTGCCATCATTCTTATCACTTCTACCCCCGGTTGGATGTTATTACTTTTTAGGCTTACAAAAGTTTACATCGAATTCGGGCATCAGGCGACGATTTCCGCGCCCGCGAAAACGAACCGATTCGCATACGTCGGCATGGCACCGTCAGTCGTGTTGGCCACCGCCAACTGCTCTTCCGCATATGTGAAAGCGCTCTGTCCGTCGGGCGGCAGCCCGTCAACGATGATCTGCTGCGTATAGAGCGGCGCTTTACCTGCTGCACGCATGTCGGCATTCAAATACGAGGCGACGGACACGGATGTATTCTGTCCGGCGCCATCGAGCGTTACCTGTTGAGCAACGTGATAGCTGGCCGTCGCGCCGGTCGCTGGCGTCACATAGTCTTTCTGAAGTGGCATGCTTGTTCCTGTTCAAAGGTTGCTGAGATCGATCGCCATGAATCGCCAGTCGAACTGCGATCCAAAGCACGTGTTGTTGCCTGGGTGCGATGTGTTGCCGACCTGGTTGTAGCTCCAGGCGAAGTTGACGACGTTGCCGACCGTTTGCAGGCCACTGATGTCGTACCAGCCATTGTTATTACCGCCTGTCGGACTTGAAACGAAAGCCGTGCCGATCGCAGCGACGCCTATTTTGTTGACTGACGGATAAGAAAACTGGCGCGTTTGCGAGTCGATCTGATTCCACTGACCCCAGCCGGGACCCGCATTGTTGATGTTTCCGCTTTGCGTGTCGATTACGCGCGCGAGGCGCTGTCGGCCATCGGCAATCAGGTTACCGCTCGCGTCGAAGACTTGCAGACCGTAGCCTGCGCCGCTAGGCGCAGCGGCGGATGACTGGTCGAACACATATACCGCTACCGTCGCCGCCGTATTGGTCCAGATCTGAACGGCCCATGTGCCATTGTTATTGTTGACGCAGCGCAAAATCGTTGCGTATGCGCTAGGGCTGTAGATGGTGATCAGCGGCGAAACCGCCGAAATCGTGAAGTTCGCAACGTTCGCAGTGAACGTGTACTGCACGCTCGCATTAGATTTCCCCGCGTTGATGCTGCCCGCGCCGGTCGTCACACTGAATTGCTGGCGCAACGCATAGTTTTGAGTCGTGCCGTCTATTTGCACGAGGCCCGAGTCAGTCCATGCCTGAAACCCCGCCGTCATCAACTAGCTCCGTAAAACAAAAACCCGTCCTGGAAAATGTCATATTGAGAACTGTGCTTTGGCTGATAGGTCCACGAAAGCGTGCTCCCAGATATGGAAAATTCCGGAATGATCACCCCACCTGAAAGATAGCCGTCACCTGCGTTGATGCTAGGCTGGAATGAAACCCAGCCGCCCTGCGCAAGCCGATCGTCGACAAGGCTCCCACTGACTCCATTCGAAAGCTGCTGAAAATTAATGATCCGCATCACACGGTACGACGCGTCGAGCACGAGATTGCCGGACGCATCCCAAATCTGCAGGCCCGCCGCCATTACCAGAGCCCCAGTCGGACACGCAATGTCCCGTTGTTGTCGTAGACGAGCAACGTCGAGTCGCTCAACGTCAGATACCCGCTTCCGCCGTTGGCGCCGTTCATGGTCAATGTGCCGTTCTTATCGAGTTTCCACCGCGGTTGACCGTTCGCACCTACAGCCGTCGACTGAATGATGTCGCCGATGTTGGCATTCTGGATCCACGCAGCGCCGATGAACGCCTGGTTGATGAACGTCTGGCCGCCCTGAATGACGAACGGAGACGACACCGCAGAACCGTTCGGATCGAGCACGGCAAATGTGCTTGCTGAAACCAGCACCTGCGATTCGACAACGCCGCTAGTGTTGTCGACACCCACACCGATACCTGCGATGTACGTGCGGCCGTTCGTCGTGATCTGCGTCTTGATCTGGTAGGACGCGGCGACACGCCCGTTGATGTCAGCGTAGGACTGCGCATTGGTCTGCACCGCTGCCGTGTTGGCGTTTGCCTGCGCCTGCACGGTCGTGATCTGCGACGCCTGCGCGCTATCCGCGGCGATGCGGGCCGTGGTCTCGGTTTGCACCGCGGCCGAAAGCGTCGTCGACACCCCGTTGATCGCGGCCTGCATCTGCGCGGTTACCGTGTCCACCTTTTGCGCCTGGGCTAAATCTGCCTCCGCACGCGCCGACTGCTCGGACCACACGCCCGCATACACCGTTGTGGCACCGGCATAGCCGCCGGTATCGCCGGCCATCGGCGGAATGACGATCTGCGCGCTGACCTGATCGAGTCGCGTGGAAAGTGCTGAGTCGCCACTAACCCGCGCTTGCTGTTCAGACGTGATCGCCGCCGCGTTGGTCTGCACGTCCTGCTGAATTCCAGGGATCGCCTGAATTGGTGCGAGAACGTCCTGCCCGAGTTGCGTCTGCGTGATTTTATTCGTCAACATGCCAAGGATGGGCGTTGCGTCACTGCTGCTCTGCCCATTCACGCCGGCGCCGGTCGGATACCACGGCCCGATGTTGCCAGTCGTATCGACGATCCGCGCCCAGAAGAAGAACGACTGGCCGGCAGCCAAGCCCATCAGGTTCGCGCGCACCTGCGGGTATGCATAGTCCGACAGTTTCACTGCCGTACTGCGGTCATTCGTCTGGCTGTACCACAACTCAGTGCGCTGAGCGTCGCCGGCCGACCCATCTGCCGGGAACGTCCAATCCACCTCGATTGCAAACAACTGCGTCACGGTTGATAGCGACGTAATGGCGGGCGGCGGGCTTGTCTTGCCGGTGAGTGCCGTATCGGCCGCATAAGCCGGGACCGACGTAACGCCCATCGGGTTGACGGCGCGCACACGTGCGCTGTACGTCCCCTGATAGATGCCGACCACTTCCGCCTGCAGGCCGCCTGTCGCATTGACCGTGACCCACTCGCCGTTGTCTTTGCGCCACTCGGGCAGATATGAAACTGCGCTGGTGGCCGCGTCCCACGCGATCACCATCACGGTTTTCGAAATACCCTGGTCGATCACCGAATAGGTCGAGAGATGTACATTAGCCGGTGGCGGCTGTATGGAAGGCGGAACAACCGTGATCGGCCGAACCTGAATCTGGGCGCCGTTGTCGATCGCCGCGTACTTGCCCGGCTCGTGCTGGGTCGCATTGATGGTGTATGTGGTCTGGTCGTTATCCGATGCTTCCTGCACGCTCACTACGCGGAAAAGCTGCGATGCAAGGTCCGTGCTCTCGAGCATCCATACGGCGCCCGCGACAGGGTCTGCATCGTATGCCGCCGAAACCGTGACCGTGTCGCCGGAGATCGACGAAACCGTGCGGGCCTGTGCAACGCCACTTGGCAGAATTGCCGTGAGCGTGTCGCCAGCGGCGGCGGCCGGCGCCTTGTCGAGCGTGATCGCAATTCCGGCGACGGACCGAATACGGCCGCCGATTCGTTTGCCTGCCTTCGCCGGGTCTGCTACCGCGATTATCTGGCCGGGTGCGCACAGCGTCGCGTCGAGCCCAACCGAGAACGAAATGGTGTTCGTCTCATAGCGACTCGTAAGCAGCATCCACTGCCCGAGCCGGTGCGCCTGGCCTTGCGATGTAGTGCCAAACGCAGTGATTTGGGCTTTCGTGACACCGTAACGCGCAATACCGTCTTCGTCCAGAACAGGCTCGACAGCCTGCTTGTACTGATTTGCTGGATCGTTCCAGCTCACCAGCGCGCTCGTGTAGCGCGTCTTCCGCGCTGAGCCGACATACGTGAATGGTCCGGATACGCACCGATTGGCATCGGTATAGACATAGGCCGGATCCGCAGGCATATCTGCTGCGGCTACGACTGAGCCCGGCCCCCAGTAGGCGATGCCCCGGAACGTGGTGGCCAGATCCTGCAGCACCTTATATGCGTCGGCCTGCGTCTGGATTACGCAATTGCAGGTGAAACGTGGTTCCTGGCCGCCCTTGCCGTCGGACACCATGACATTGCAATACTGGCTGATCTGATAGAGCCCCCACTTATCGACCATCGAGTCGTCGACAAGCTTTCCGAGACCGTAGCGCTCGTTCAACAGAAGATCGCGAAAGATCCACGCTGGGTCGTCTGTCCAGCCGGTCTTGAACGTACCGTCCCATGCGCCCGAATAAGTGCGTGCGATAGGGTCAAAGTTGCTCGGGATCTGAATTATCAGCCCGTTGATGTCGTACGAGCGCGTCGGGACCGAGCTGAACGATTGCGCGTCGAATGACAGGCCGACGAGCGCGGTCATCGGATAGCGCAGCTTCCGGTCGATTACCTCGGTGATCGCCTCAATGTTGATCGTGTCGGCGATCAGCGAACTGTGTGCATTCGGCGTGATGCGGCGCACGCGGACTAACCAGCTGGTCGTCGCGGCCGGCAACTCGATGCGCACGCTGCGCTCGTAGAGCGACGTCGTCTTACCGTCGAACGCGCCGGACACCACCTGAGCATACGAACCGCCATCTACCGCCAGGTCGATCGCGTACTCGACGCGATAGCCAGTGACATTGCCCGTCGACGCGTCGGACTTCTGCAGCGCCGGCACGCCGAACCGGATGCGAACTGCCGTGAGCTGCGTATTCTGGATCTGATGGACCCACGGCGTATCCGACGTGAGAGGCGTGCTGACCGCAGTCTCATTCTCAACCGCAGGAAAACCAGCAAGATACGTTTGATCTTGCGTACCGGTCCGGACATCGACGCTGTAGTTCGAGAAATTCGTCGAGCCATCACCATTCTGAATCGGCGTGCCGTCGAGAAACACCGATTGAAGTCCGTTCGCAAGGCCAGCAATCGGCCCCTCAGAAATGACGTCCAGCACTTTCGCATAGGCGATCGAGTGCAGGCTATCCGGCGACTCGCTGGGCGTACTGCCCGAGCCGCCACCCTTCGAACCTTGGATGCGCATATTTAGTTCTGGTCCTGGGCAAAGATGCCCGAGCTGATGACTTTCGAACCGACCGTCATCCGGCCGTACACCAGAGGAACCGGTTCGCCCTGCGCCGCGCTATTCACTGGCCCATTGAAGTAATAGGACGTTCCGTTGTTAGGTCCAGCTCCGGCGAGCCCGCTGGTTTGTGGACTAAGCATCTGCATGACGCCGCCGAGCATCATCGAAGCGCCGAGTCCGATCAGCGTCGAGCCGCCAAACTCGCTGGTGAAAACACCGACCACGACGAGCGCGGCACCGAGAATGGTTTGGAATAGCCCAGCTTTCTTGCTACCGACCAAAACAGGTGCAATGCGGATTTCATCCGCGCCGACCGGGTGCTGCAGGTCTCCCTCATCGAGGTTCTTGCGACCGCAGAACACCGCGAACGTCAGGCCATTGTCCCTGGCGTTCATCATGAATTTCTCGAAACCGGGAACGGTCACGCATAGCGCGCGCACGGCCTCACGAGTCGAGGCAACGGCGAGCCGGTGTACGCGGCCGAAACGGGCCCCGACGATGCCATACAGCTTGACCGTGCGGATTTTGTCACTCACTTTGCCCCCTTGTATCGAAGAACCGTTCGCAGGCTGTGCGCCCACATGCCGCCCCATACCGTCCGACCTGACAAGCGGCCGTGCATGTGATGCAACAGCACGCCATCGCCGAGATAAATGCCGGCGTGATTCGGGACGCCGTTCTTGCTGCGGATCTGCATCAGCAGCACGTCGTCGCGCTGCAGCTCGGCTTGCGGCCCGATGTCAACGAACCCGGCAGACTCGAAGTTTTCGAGATACAGATTCGATTTGCCGTCATCCCACCATCCGTCGGAGCGCTCGAATTCGGGCAACTCGACGCCGCGCTCGAGCAGGTAATAGCTCTTGATCAGGTCGTAGCAGTCATGCACGCCATGCACGAATTGACGCCCAATGAGTGGCGCCACGTAACCGGTCGGGCCGAATTCGCACCAGTCATCAACCCCGATCGAGCCATCTTCCTGAACGCCAAGCGAAACAATCACCCAACGGCCAATTCCCGACCGCTCGCACATCGATCTGTCGGCGCCGCTCGGTCGCGCCGGCATACCAGGGTGCGAATGCACGAACGCCGCGATTCGCCCCATATCCTCAGCGCGGGCATAGTCCTGGCCGGAGACAGACAAATCTTCTTCTGGCTTCGCCGCCCGATTCGTGCACGGCAGATATGCCTCCCCTTTGGCTGTTTCGACAATGAACCCAACACACTCGCGCGGGTACTCCGCGAGCGCATGAGCCGCGATCGCATCCTTGATCATCTCGTTCTTCAGGAAAGGTTGTCGCTGAGGAAGCCACCGAAACTGAGGGGCTGATTGACGCCAAAACGGCACTCGCACCCGCTGGTGCGCTTGCTGCACCGATCGAGCGCCGGATCCGTCACCGGGTTGTCGTTCGCATCGAAGTACGCGGTACCGGTGTATCCGCAGTTCGCATCGCGATACATCCACTGGCACATTGACGCGATCTGTCGCGCCGGCAACTGCTGGCCGCCGAAGTCCAGCGCCGACGACAGCATGAAGTCGACCTGCACGTTCGTCTCGCCGGTCTTCTGCTCGATGTACCAGAGTTCCGGCGCCATCTCTTGCGTTGGGTCCGCAGTTGGATTGCCGCCGGGGAAATTGACCGCGTCGAGATACTTTGTGAGCGTGCGCCGGCGCCGCACCTTCGCGCCAACCATGTCGGCCAGATAGACGCACAGCGCCGAAATCGTGCCACTCAGGTTGCCCACCGAGAGGGTCGGTGATGGCTGCTGCGCGTCGGACGTGTGCTCGAATCCGCTCGCCTGAATCGACCATGGCTTATAGTCGTTGCCCTGCCAGAAGATCGATGTCGATTGCAGGTGGCCGTGAAAGCGCAGCATGTCGCCGCCAATTGCCGTGCAATCCACCTCGAATAGCTCGATCAGGGCGCCAGGGGAAAGCTGCTGAATATCTGCGGCAATACTCACTTGGCCAACTCGATGGCAGCTAACCGGGCCGTCAAAGCGGATACCTCTGAACGGAGGGCGCGTGCATCTATGGCAACCTCTTGCAGAGCCGCACCTAAGCGTGGAACTAGCTTGGAGTAATCCACGCCTTGCGGAGAGATTGTCTGATACACGCTAACCACGTCTCCAGGCTGAACGTTTAGCGGGTCGTAGCCCTCCCGATAAACGGGGAACCAATCTCCCATAGCATCCTTTTCGCCTGTGACCGCGTAAGGAATCTCCGCCTGTAGCTCATGTGCAATAGCAAAATCAACCCTATCGTCCGGGTGGCTCGTATAAACGCCGTTATAGAACTTGAGTCTAAGCAGAGATTCGAGCGCATCTTCTATGGGCTTTAAGTCGCTCTTAAGCCGATAATCTGAGGTGGTGTTAAACGCGGTACTTGAGCCGGAAGTGATAATATTTCCAATCGCAGTACCGGCGAAATTTGTGAACGAGATAGCGACCGCACCAGCGTCCACCGTAGACGAGAACTGCGCGCCCACACCGTAACCAGTGCCGTAGCCCTGAACAATCATTTTCGTGGTGTTCGTTGCATTCCCTACTGTAGTCGTTCCGGTAAGTACAGGACTCGGCAGCGTCTTAGTTCCGGTTAGCACTTGAGCGCCGGCCAGCGTCACTGGCCCTACTAAGTTCCCGCTATCCCACGGTGAATTCGCACCGAACATTGGACGTTGTGATAGCACTATAGCGCCCGTAGAGCGAGCCAGCGTAATAGGTGCATCCAGAAACACGCCTGCATCGCTGTAGCGAGCGAGCAGGAAATTTGTACCCGCATTACCCCCGGTCTCTGCCTCGCCAGAAGTAAGGAACGCCCAGCGCTTATTTGAACCAACAGCCCAGCTAAGAATGCGCTGCGCGCCTACTTGCTGAGCCAAAGTCGTATCGGATGCCGTGAGTGCGCCGCCTACTGTCACGCTTCCGGAATACGTAGCAGTGGTGCCTGTATACGCCCCCGCAGAGCTAATGGATGCCTGACCGTTCGTGCCGAAGAATGCAGTCGATACGTATGCAGCTCCACCGATAGAGAGATTTCCGTTTACCGTCTCGTTATCGTTGTTCGTGCGGCCGCGCAACAGAACGTTCCACGCGTGCACGCCGTCCGTGTCCATCAGAGCGCATTCACCGGGGTTTAGCCTCGACAGTGCAATGGTATCGCCCGAACCGGTCGTGATCGCAAGCGTTACGACGGTCGCGCCGACATTACGCAGCAACGTCACCTGATCGGCTGCGCACGTCGAGGCCGCGGGCAAGTTGATCGCGCCAGTCGATGCGAGGTTGATGTTGACGCGCTTGCCGACGTGCAGAGCAGAGGTCAGCGCCTGCGCCGCCGTGACGGTCGCTACCGCGCTCGTGAGCGCCGATTGCGATTGCAGCACGGCGACGTTTGAGTTCACCTTCGTGAACGCAGTGCGCGAGGGATCGCCATCGGTGCCGTCCGGCGCCGTGCCGAGATTTACTGTCTGGAGTGCTGTCATAGTCAGGGAGCGAAGGTTTGATCGAATGTGGCGGTGATCGTGTGCGCGTTACCGTCTTTCGTCGGCTCGGAGTATTTTTCGCAGGTGAAAAGAGCCTGCGCGCGTAGCAGCGGCGTCCAGTAAAACGACGTCGCGCCCGCATGTGCGTCGAGAAATGTCAGGATCGCAGTGATCGTTGCTTCGTCGTCGATGAACGTCAGGTTGTACGAAGACGCGCGATTGTTGATCCCGTCCTGCAACCGTTGCGCATATCCGTCACCGAACTGTGCTTTCCGGACGCGCAGCGTCGCGCTGCCGGACAGGTTTGAAACCGCCGGCACCCAGTTGAACGTATCGGTCATTAAGCGATCCCGTTTTGCGCTTTCCAGAGCACGCCGCCCTGCTTACGCTCGCTTTGCAACACGGCTTGCACCGCTTGCTTGATCTTCACACCGAGGTCGCCGGCGTTTTTCTGATCTGTCGCTGACCCGCTTCCCTCGATGGTGACGGGCACGGTTACGCTGAGGTCGCCGCCGCCACTCGACGAACTGATGGCGTGATTCGGAATGATGGTTCCCGAGGTTCCCGGGTTGAAAAGCTCCGGCCCCTTCTCGCCAACAAGATATGTCGTCCCGGCATCCACCGGGCCGCCGGTCGCGCGCGCCGGGATGGTGCCCCAGCCGCCCGTATTGTTGATAAGGTTGCTGAGCGAGTCGCCGCCCTGAAAATTCGCAGCGGCCGTGGCGCCGGTGTTACCGAAATAGCCACCCACAGCGCTGACTGCCATGTTGAACAGACCGGAGATCGCCGCGCGGGCCTGCATCCGAATGATGTCCGCGATGATGCTGTCAGCGAGGCTCTTGAAATTGAGCTTGCCGGTCGTCGCAAAGCTGACGAGAGCATCTTCCATGCCCTTTGCAGCGTTGGTAACTGCCGACTCCGTCTGAGCCGCCATGTTCTGGGCCGCGTCGTTATAGTTGGCAATCGCAGCTGTCGCGCCGTTTGTCCAATCGGCCTGCTTCGCCTTGAGCGTCGCGTAATAGGCGTCGTAATCGGCAAGCGACTGATCGAGCCCAGCCTTGATGTCCGCCGATGCCTTCACGTAATCAGCGCCGCCAATGAGGTCCTTCGGCGTGGCCTTGTCGAGCTGCTCCTGCAGCCGTTGGTACTCGGCGAAGATAGACTTCACCGCCTGCACATTTTTGAGCGCATCCGATCCCATGCCGAACGCGTGGAGCTGGCGGCCGTACTGGTCGTTCTGCCCCGACTGATAGCTCTTGATGGACGCATCGATTTGTGCCGACCGCTCCTGCAGCTTCTGAACGTCCTGGCGATGCTGGATTTCTTTCTCGAGCTCGACGTTCTTCTGCAGTTGCGCGCGAATCGCGTCCTGATCCTTGGTTAGACTCTCCTGTTGCGGCGTGAGAGTTTTGGTCTTCCAGTCGCTAATCTGCTGATTGAACTTTGCGAGTTCGCTTTCTGCCGTCGACAGCCTGCCGGTCGTCGTGAGTTGCGCCTCCAGCGTGGCCTGCTGGTCGCGGAGCTGCTGCAGCATGCGCTCGCCCGAATCGTCGCGATATGCCTTCGGCTTCGGAGCCTTCGGATCCTTGTACTTCGCGTCGATATTCGCTTCGTCGGCCAGCTGCTGTTCCGGGCTCAGATTCAGCGGGCCGGCGATCGTGTCGAGGTATTTCTGGATCTCTTTGGCGCGCTTCTCTGCCGGCGTGGCGAACTGCGTATTGAACGTATCGTATGCATGCTTCGCATCGATGACCTGCTGATTTTGACGGTCTACTCGCGCCTTATCCGCCGCCGCCTTAATCGCAGCATCGCGCGTCGCGATTGCTTTCTGAAGCTCCGCCTCATCCTCAGGTGACCATTGGTTAATCGGAAGCCGCGCATTCTTGTTGTCCTGAAGCCGCGCTACGATTTGCCCTGGCGTAGCTGCGGCGCCGAAAGATCCGACGGCCTCGATAGCGCCGTTGATCATCGACTTGATGTCGCGCCACCCGGCCAGAATAATGCCTTCGTTGGCCGCGATTTCCTTCGTGCGATCATCCATCGCTTGGGAAAACGCTTCCACCGCCACCTTAGCGGCGCCGGTCGCGTCGCCCTGCCGCTCCAACGCCGCGATCTGGTCGTACGTCGCCGCGGTCAGGTAATGATACTGGTCGTTCAACTTCACAGACGCTTGCACCGGCTCGTCAGCAAGCTTGGTGAAATCGTCCACCATTTGCTTAACCGACACGCTCGTGTATGTCGCCGCATCGGCAGCGGAACGGCCAAGCATCGCAATCTCTTCGCCGGTGAGGCGCCCGGTCGCCGCCAACTCCGTTACTGCCGTTGCCGCAGTGTTGAACGTTGCCCCGCCCGCCGTCGCGGCCGTCGCCATATTGCGGAGCTGGTCAGTCGTCACCCCCGCATAGCCGCCGGTCAGCGCAAGCGCCTCGTTCATTTTCTCGTTCTGGCTCGCCACCACATACATAGCGGCGCCAACACCCGCAATGGAAAGTGAAAGCGGGTTGAGCAGAAGGTCGAGAGCACCGGCGAGCGACAGAAACCGAGTGAATGAACTCGCCAGGCGAGTAAAGTTGCCGCTGGCTGCCTCACGACCGAGGACGCCAAGCTCATTGGTCACGCCAGACGTTGCGCCGGCGGCGCCATGCGCAGCGGTAGCCTCCACTGCGTACATAGCCGCCATCTCTTCACCGAGAGCGATCTGCTGCTTGCGCAACTCGATTTCTTTCGCGATCGCAGCAACCTGCGCAGTTTCTGCCTCGGTAAAGCCAGCCATTTGTGCGTCATACACGGCCATTTCGGCAGCGGACGCTGTGAGCGCCGTAAGCTGGCGGCCGAGCGCCTCGGTGACTTTGGCCGCACCCTCACTGATCACAGTCGATGCCGCCTCGAATTGAACCGCCACGCGAGTTTGCGCCGTTGCTGCTGCCTCGGCTGATGCCGCGATACCGGCATTCGCTCTTTCCGCAGCCGTCGCGGCGGCGGCCAGAGCGTCAACGCTTGCGGCATAGCGGTCAGCCGCCTCCGTGCTGCCGGTTACCGCCGCCGTCACCTCGAGCGACGCTGCAACCATAGCCGAAATGCGGGCGGCTGCGGCCTCGCTGCTCTCGCCCACCGCGGCAGTCGAGCCGGCAACCTGCCCGTTTGCGGCGTCGATCGCATTCATCTTTTCGACGTACGGCGCGATCGCGTCAGACACGCCGAGCAGCGACGCCTTATAGGCTAGCAGTTGCCGAGAATTCATCCCGTACGTGTCGGCCATCTTCGCCGCCTGCTGCACGAGAGAATTGATAGCGCGCTCGCTCGCCTTGCTGCCGTTTGCGTTTGCCTCGGCGATCGCGGCCTGCGCCACCTCCGTTCGTTGCGCTGCGGCTTCCTGAGACGCGATGAACGCATCCATGCTGCGCTTGGCGCGCTGAACGCCAGCTTCGACGCCGGTGGCATCTAGCGAAACCCGGATCAGTGTTTCTTTATCAGCCACCTGTCAACTCCGTCACTTTTTGCTGGAACACTGCATCTACCGCATCGGCCGCGGCCGTTTTTTTTGCTTCGTACGACGGGCGAAGGAACGGATTCGCCGCCATCTTTGACGTACCCGCTTCAACGAAGCGTCCATAGAACGCTTGCTTACTCCAGGTCACGATGTAGGAGGCAATCCGCCCTTCGACGGACTGCTCTTTGTCGTAGGCAATCAGGATGTTGTCGCGAAGGAAGCCCGGGTAAATCTCGGTGCCCTTCCGCTCATATGTCCGGATACCGACGGGCACGCGCACCTTCATCTCGTCGAAATAGACGCGAGCACCGGCAACGGCCGCTTGTCGCAAGACCGACTCGCTCGTGACGTTATCGAGCGCCCGAAGTGCGTCGGTCAATGCCTCCGGGTTCTCAATGACGAAGCTCTTTGCCATGGCTAGGCCTTGCTGGGAAACATCATCGAAAAAAGAAGGTTCGACTGTGCGTCCGGATCGTCCAGGAGCACCGCCGTCTCTTCCCGGGCTTTGGCCACATTCAATTCATTCCACGTCATGAAGTCGAGCGGGCCCCAGGGTTCGCCTTTACCCTTGGGATTTCGATTAATGTTCGCCAGCATCGACGTGATCGTGCCAGCGCGAAGGTCGTCGTAATGGCTCCCGCGCTGGTCGATCTGATAGGAAGCCATGTATTCGACGAACTCTGCGCTGGTAATCCGCTGCTGCAACTCCCTTACTGGGATACCGAAGTCGATGCTGAGTTGGAGCCAGAATCGCCGCTCGGGGCGGCTGCGGAGTTTTTTACTGCATCCTCCACAGCGGCCGGCTGCATGCCATTCAGCCGAACCGCGACTGCCACAACACGGTCCATCACCGCGGTGCCCTGGGCGCGCAAATTGGAAACATCGGACTCGTCTAGAACCAGCGCGCCGGATTCATCGACGACGGTAGCCAGCAGAAGATCAGCCTGCGACTCGCTGATGGGAACCTTTCCCGCTTCCTTTTTCGCATAGAAAGCATCACGCGCGAGGCCCGACATTTCCGACACGAGAATGGTTACGCCGTCGCCCCACTCGGGCACGTCGACGGATTCGGTCTTGAGGTGGATGGCGCCGAGAATGGCGGCTTTGGTTTCTTTGCTGAGAGTGGGCACGATATGTCCAGTGTGGTGAGATGGGGATTGAGCGTGTCGCGGGTTACGCGTAGACCACGTCGCCAGAGATACGGAGCGAGATGCCCGTCGTCTTGAGGAGCTGATCCACGCCACCGTCGAGCGGACTATTCTTGACGTAGGCGCTGAAAGTTGCGGTCTTCCCGTTCGGCGCCGTGAGCTTGAATTGCTTCAGCGTGCCCGCCCGCTTTGCTGCATCGCATGCGAGCTGGCCCGGATCCGCGAAATCCTTGTCGACGTCGAAAGTGAAGTGGCCGAAGTCCTGCAGGCCGAGCATGAATTCCTTGGCCACGCTCGACAGGTTGGTCTTGTCGATTTCATTGGCCTGTCCGTCGAAGCCCTTGAAGTTGTTCAAGTTGCCGATCGGCGTCCAGGCAACAGGGGTTGCCGTGCCGCCATTCGTATACGCCGCGCCGCCAGTCGTATCGACGTCCACGGCATAGGTGTTCGCCGTCACGTTCTTGATTACGGCCGTGACACCGTTCAGCGTGGTGTTGCCGGCCAATGCTGCGAAAGTCTCGATGTCGCCATTCGAGAAACCGTGAGCGGCCGAGGTAATGATCGTCGGGTAGCCGAGGGCAACGCCAGTGATAGGTTTCGCGGCGCCGGTGCCGCCGGAAACGGAGAGAGTCGATCCCTGAGCGGAAATCGCAGTACTTGTCATTTTCAAGCCTCACAAATAAAGAAACCCGCTCAGGGCGGGCTGTGGTGGAAAACCGGATATTCAGGTATTACGGGTAAAACCAGATCGAAAAGTCTCCTCGCGAGCCATACAGCTTTGTGTCAGGCTCGTAGTTGCTGACCGCCGCGCCGATAGTCGTTGCCAAGATAGGGGCCGCGCTCAACGCTGCATTGACACTTCGCATAAGCGCACGCGCTGCGGAACGTGAATCGGCCCACACATTGACCTGCATGCGGGCGTTTTCAATATCAACCGTGTTACTCAGGTAGTTTGGCGACTGTCCGCCGACTGCCTGATAAGTGATGTACGGGCGTGCGACGCCTGCAGGCCCCACGTCCGGATAGCATCGATCGGCGACGAGCGTGCGTAAGGCGCCGTAGACGATCGCCTCGGCAGAATTAGCCATTGTTCAAGCCCTCTTCCGCCATAAGCGTGACCATGCGATTCCGCTCGTCTTCGTTGATCGAGTCGTGAATGTCGAAAATCCGTGTGCCGAACATGATGCGCATCGCGGCGACGTCTTTCGGGTTCGCGAGCTGCGGCACGTAGCGCACCGTCACTGAGTGCGTTACCGACGACTGGACCGCAGCCGCGGCGAGCCGTTCGCGGCCGGTTGTCGGCGATACCTTTCCCCGGCAGGTGAATACATCGACCCACGCATTGATCGGCTCGCCCAGTTCATCCTGCTCGGTCGACTTAGCCTGGAAGGTCAACAGGTGACGAAGTTCGCCGGCGCGCATCAGGCGTACCCCATGATCCGATAAGGGTCGAGCAGCGTGTCGACGTATGGCAATTCCTGCACCGTCACGCGCGTGGCGACCGACACTTCCTCTCGGTTCTCGTACAACGCACCGACGCGCAGAAGAACCCATGACTTGATTCCGGCTGGCACGTCCACGGCGGCGCCGTATCCAGCCGTGAAACTGATTTGCACCGCGTTCGTCGTGTTTTGCGTGTCGGGCCAGTAGGTGCCCGTCGTCGGCGTCAGAACGCCAGGCTCGCTGATCGCATCGACAACGTATGCCGATGGGTCCATTGTCTGTGTCACGCCGTTCGCATCGATGTACTTCACGGCATCGACGGACTGTAAGCGCGGAAACGGGATGTCGATCTTGCTACCGCGGAAGCGCACCGCGTAGTTGCGCATGGTCATCCACGCGGACGGCAACTGATCAACTGGAACGTAACCCGGGATCACGCCGTAGTAGGTGTAAAACGGGAACGCGTCGAGGAACAGGTCCCACTTCTGGGTCACGAAGACGCGACGACACACGTTTTCGGCGTGAATCCGCGCGGCGCTGATCAGCATTGCGATCAGCGTGTCTTCGCCGGAGTCGGTCACGCGCAGATGCAGCTTTGCCTCATCCACCGTGACCGGCTCTTCTGCCGGCGCCTGCGTCAGTCTGATGCCCATGCTTTAGCTTGCCGCAGCCTGCGAAGCGCCAGCCGGGTCGGGCTGCTTATCTTCGGTAATCGCGGCGGCCACCTCGGCGGCCGTTGCGGGATCTTCAATCCCGACAACGTCAGCGCCCTTGCTGGACGCGTACGCGACGGCATCCTCGTGATTGTCGACAACGCCAGCGGTGGTCAGCGCCTTGATGACGTTTTCCGGGCCCTCGACAAGCTGGCCGCACTTGATGCCCAAGCCAACGTGATCGGCGAGCACACGCGCGCGCGCCGTTTGAACTTTTGCCATGATGGACTTCCTGAGAGAGGTGATGCGGCGAGCCGAGGCCCGCCGCGGGATAAACCGAAGACCCGCTTCCCGTTAGGTGGCCGAGTTCGCGTACGTCTTGACGGCGCCGCCTGCGTCGATCAGGTTGCCGCCCGTGCGAAGGAAGCCAACGAAGCCGATCTGACCATTCAGCGTGAATGCCGAATCGGTCATACGGAACAGCGTCAGGTCCATCACGTCGCGGATGACGTATTTCGAGAACTGCCCGAAAGCGATCGATTCCGCGTTCGCCGCCATCACCGGCATGTCCTGGTTGATGTAGATGGGGCGACCCATCAGCCGATCCGGTGCGCCGCCGTTGATCATGGCGTCGGCCTCATAGCCCGGCACGAAGATCGGGCGGTTTTGGCTATCCTTGATCTTGCGAATGGCCTTCACCGACGAGTCGTGCATCATGTAACCAACGCCCGGCTGGTTCCGGTATGCCGGATCGATGGAGTGCTCGAGGTCGACCAGATCGTCATAGATCACGGTGAGCGTCTGGCCGGTCGCGCCTACCTTGCCGGTGTTGGCGGCCGTAATGAGGCCGCGCGGCTGGCCGGTGCCGCTGCCGGTGGTGAAATGGGTGTTCTGGATACGGCCCAGGCGCATCGCCAGAAGGCTCTGGATGTACGCCTCGATGTCGATGAACGAGTCCTGCACCAGTTCGAACGGCAGCGCAATCTTCTTCGAGCTGTACTTATAGACATCCATCGAAATATTGCCGAACGCGGTATCGAGGCCCGTAACCGGCGCGTTCTGGCCGACGATTTCACCAACTTCTGCCGTCGGATCGGTGGTCGGAAAGTTCATCGACGCACCCGTCGCTGTACGAATCGCATGCGCTACGGCGCGCATTCCGCCGTATGCCTTCATTGCGATTTCCAGCGAGCGCTGGTATTCGGTCGCCACCGTGAAGCCGCCTTCCGTGGTGGTGGTCGTCGACATCGCGTTGCGGATGTCGGGGGTCTGCCGGGCGAGCATGCGCACACGGTCTTCGTCGGCCATGTTGGAAATACCGCCGGCCATGAAGGCGCGGAGTGCGCGGGTCTCATCGCCGTGAGCGCCGAGCGTGCGCGTCGCAGCGTTCATTGCTGCAGCATGCTGAGCGGCCGGGTCTTCCGCGGCGAGCTGCGCGCGACGGCTCTCGCGAGCGATTTCGCTGTCGATGGCCTCGATCTCGGCCAGAATCGAATCCATGCGCTCGGCATCGGCGGCCGGCATGCGCTGGTCGGCGGGGAACTTGTTGTTGATCTCGTTGGCTTCTTTCGCCTTCGAATTGCGCAATTCACGCAGTTGTTGCAGCTTCATGTGAAGACTCCTGATTGGAATGACCGCTCGCGCAGGTCGTTAGGACGAAAAAAAACCGCCGTGAGGCGGCTGTTCTCAGGTGCGCGAGGCGCGTCACTGATGGGCAATGCGATTCAGCATCTTCATGCGCTGCTGCTGACGTTCGCGGTGTTCTGCTGCGATAGCATCAATCTGCTCGGGCTCTTTCGGCTTCGGGGCGTTGGCGTAGGCACTCAGATCCCACGATGCCTGCGCTCTCGGCGCATTTTCGGCGACACGATCGGCAAGGCCGATTTCGACCGCCTCTTCCGCGGTGAACCACGTCTCTGCGCTCATAAGCGCTTTCATATCGTCCGCGCTCTTGCCGCTGCGCTTCGCGTACTGGCCAGCGATTACGCCGTCGGTCTTGTCGAGCAACGCCGACGTGGCCGCGAGATCAGCAGAATTGCCGATGGCGACAGTCCATGCGCAATGGATCATGTACATGGCGCCGTCCGACATTTCGACCTCATCGGCCGCCGATGCGATCACGGTCGCCGCGCTCGCCGCGACGCCATCGATATACGCAATAACTTTCGCGCCTGTATCGCGGATCGCCGCGACGATCGCCTGCGCGGCGAACACATCGCCACCCGGCGAATTGATGCGCAGATGAACCGTGCCGCCCTTGATGCCGCGAATTTGCGGCACGAGAGTTTGCGCCGAGACGCCGCCCCACCATTCCGCCGTGTCATCGTCCGCGACGATGGCGTCGTAAACGTAGATGGTTACGTCTTCGCCCTGCACGTCAAATGCCCGCGGCTGCGCCGGCCGGCGGTTTTTCGCCAGCAGCTGGATCAGCTTGCTCATGTTGCTCCCTGGTCTGGTTGTCCCGCCGGCGCCGGTGCCGTTTCTGGCTCTGCAGCCGGTTCGGCCACATTGGCGGTCTGCGCTATACCGCTGTTCACGACGTCTCCGCCTTCGACAGGCGGCAATAGTTTGAGGTGACGCACTTCGTTCTGCGTCATCCATCCTGGCTCTCCCGCACGACCGAGCGCGATACGGAGCGCATCGTTTTCGCTCTTCAGGTCGCCTCGCTCCATACCGGAGACGTCAAACTCGCAGAAGATGCGCTGCCGTGAGGGCCAGACCTTCCGATTGAACTCTTGGTTGATTTTCACGAGATCGCGCAGCAACGTGAACTTCACAAAGCCACGGCTCATGTTCTCAACGCCGCTGCCCCACGACGTCGTCTTCTCGGTCGAGCCGACCATGAACGGCGGCACTCCCAAGATGCGGCAGATTTCTTCGAGATCCCACTTGCTTGTCTCGAGGATCTGAGCATCGACCGGCGACATAGTCAGTTCCTGCACCTTCAGCCCGCCAGTAAGGATCGCCGGCAGGTGCGAGTTCGCGACGCCGCTATGGCGCTCACCCCACGTGGCGCGCAGAAGGCGCGCCTGCTCTTCCGTCATGTTGCCGTCGGTAGTTAGCGCAAAGTCGGGCCGCGCGCCGTTCGAAAAGAACCGGGCGCTGTATTCCGCCGCCGCGATCGACGTCCCGACAGCCTGCCGTGCAGCGTATGTGATCGGGCTCGGACTGCGGATGCCGTCATAGCCGAGGCTTGGCACATGGATGATGTCGGCCGGATGCAGCACATACTCCGCGCCTACCAGCGGCTGCACGCGATACCAGAGATCGCCTTGGCCATCACGGAACGGGAAGACTCGCAGCGGATGATGCGCCTTGAACGACGAGATCGAACTGCTGCGGAATGACGGACGCACAATCTCCGCGAAGCAATCGCCATAGAACAGCCGCGCCGCTACCATGTACTCCCAGAACACGGCCGCCGAAACGTCCGGCGCGGGCTGCTCGTTAAAAAGCCACCAGTACGGATGCTCGACACGCGCGCGGCCAGTTGGCGTGCGCTCGTAGATCTGCATCGGCAGCGTCGAGATCGCGCCGGCAATCAGCGCGACGCACGCGTAGACCGCAGAGACCTTCATTGCGGTCGTCTCGTTGACAACCGGCCCTGCGTTGCTGATTGCACCGCCCCCGATGATGTTCGCCAGCTCCTGAACGGTCAGGCTCTGCCGCGTCTCGTTGAGGTTGTTGACCCGACCGGTCGTCTCAGGCCCATGCTGCGCGCGCCAGGCATTCAGCACGGACGAGCCCGGAATACGGGCCTTCGCCTGCGCCGCCTTGAATGCTTCGCTCATAGGATCACG
The DNA here is from genome assembly GCA_031291055.1 of Rudaea sp. Classification (GTDB taxonomy): domain Bacteria; phylum Pseudomonadota; class Gammaproteobacteria; order Xanthomonadales; family Rhodanobacteraceae; genus Rudaea. The sequence continues at coordinate 31,785 of JARLJU010000094.1, forward strand.
ATTCCCGGTGTTGGTGCTGACTGCGGATTAAGACTCATCAGGGTTACAGCGTTGAAGCTGGCCATAAGCGGGTCGATTTTGGCGGTCCCGCTGGCCTGCTTGGTGATGTTCACGGCATTTCCGACCGGTACCACTCGGGCATTGCCAACGCACCACGCCATCATTCGCTGGCCGCCGTGCGCAAGCACTCCTTCGGCAAGCTTGCGCTCTGTCGTTTTGATGGCACCGGACATCTTCCAGCCCTGCGAAATGCCGATGACGATCTCTTCCGGCACGCCGGCCTCGACCAGCGCATCCAGAATGGCGCCGATGCCGGCCGGGTCCGCACCAACCTTGTCGAGCAGCCCCGAAGCGAATATGAGCGAGACGATGTCGGCGACGTCGCGCACGTCGTCGCCGATCTGCTCGACGACGGTCAGATCACCCTCTTTCTCGAAGTCGCGCAGCGTCGGTGCGACCTCTTTGCGGCGCTCGAACACGGACGGATGCGCCCATGCGTGCGTCCATAACAGCCAGCGACGCGTCGATTTCTCGCGCCCGACGACTGCCAGGCCAAGCAAGTCATCGAGGCCGCCGCCGTCGATACCGACGTCGATTACTTCCGACCGCTCTATTAGCTGATCGAGCGTCAAACCCTGAACAACCGCCGCAGCCTCCCAGAATTCCGCGCCCGCCCAGCGATCGGAGCGCAGCGCAAGACCAATTTCGACGTTTGCGTGCTTCGCGAGAAAGCCGCGAAACGATTCCTCTCCCTCGGTCTGCGCCTTCTTGAACTCGCGCTCGAGGAACTCCTGATCAACCGAATAGCCGAGATTCGGATTGACCATGCCGAGGTTTTCGACCTTCAGGTGCTGCTTGCTCGCCACCATTTCGGGCGGGTGCTCGAAGATCACCGGTACGAAGCGCTTGTCTTCGATCTTTCCGTCGCGCACGTCGCGCGCGTACTGCAACTTCTGGCGAAACACGCCCGCCGGCGGATCGTCAGACTGCGTGGTCAAATAGATCACGAAGCCTTCGGGCCGCGATGCCAGGCCGCCGATCGCCTCGCGCAGCATGTTCTCGGCATTGGCCTGTTTGCCGAACAACCAGAGCTCGTCGACCAGCGTTCCGACGCTCTTCTTGCCGCCGACCGTATTCGAATCGGCCGCGACGACCTTCAGCGTCGCACCGCTGTTCCGGTGCGTAATTGTCTTGATGTGGGTCTGGACCTGCAGCAGCTCATCGAGCTCTTCATCGTGCTTCACCATGTCCCGGCTCGGACTGAAGCTGTTTTGCGCAACCTCAATCGTCGGCGCTAGAATCGCGAACTCTGCCGACTGACGCCAATTGAGGATGACCGCGGTCATCATGATCCCGGCCGCGATCGTCGACTTCGAGTTCTTTTTCGGCAGGCAGATGAACCATTCGGTGATCAGCCGCCTGCCGCTGTCCGGGTCGTACGCGCCGAAGATCGACGCGACCAGGTCGAACACCCACTGGGCGCACGACTCACCGAATGTCGGGCTGCCCGGCGCGTCGACGATCTTCAATTGCTTGAAGATCGCAAGCGCCTGCTCAGCCTGGTCGGGAAAGATCGGCGGTGGAATGATGGACTCGCCGCGCTTGAGCCGGTCGGCCCAGTCGAGGCAGCTTGTCTTCCATTCCATCGATCACTTCCGGTTGTTCACCACCAGCTTCGGGGGAGCCGTCGCCGCAAACTTGCCGGCGCCGACCTTCTTTGCTGCATCAGCCTTCGCGTCTTTCTTGCCGGCCTCGCCTACCTTGGCGTGCACGAACGGCATGAGCGCCTTCGCCGCGTCGACGCGCAATTTCGGTTCCGTGCGGCCGTCATTCATGGCGGCGATCAGAAACGCCTTCGGGTCGGTGAAGTTCGTCATCGACTCGACATCGAATTTCGGGACCGACTTCTCTTCCAGCGCTGGCGGTTCGGCTTTCGGCTTCGATTCCTGCTGGATGCGCTGGGCAGCTAGGTAGAGAACGACGTCCTTGTCTTTAACAAGTCGCGACCCGGCAGCCGACGCGGTCGCGGCGCTGTAGCCTGCCGCGATAGCCGCGTCCTTATTGGATTTCCCGGCTAAAACAGCGTCGGCAAAGAGCCGTTTCTTGCTGTTAAAAGCCATTAACAAAAGCTCCAAAAAGGGAAAAATTCTGCGCGTGAGAGAACGGTCGGTTTCCCGTCATGCGAAACGCCAAAGATTCGACACCCCCACCCCCAACGTCGACGCAGAGGCCATCAGCAGGCCGCAGGACGGCCTCGTTCAACCTCGTGCACGTGCTGCCGCCTCTTGCGCAGTCTTCGTGTTGTGGCAGTCAACGCACAAAAGGTTGAGATTTCCATCGTCGTTGCTGCCGCCCTGTTCGAGCGGCACGTCGTGGTCGACCTGATCGCGCCACGGCAACCACACGCAACCGCAGCCCTGACACCTGAACTGCTGCTCGACAGCAACGCGCTGGCGCGTCTTCACCCACTTGCTACCGCGTATGCGTGGTGTCGTGCCTGCCTTTGCTTCGAGCGTTGCTACGCGGTTGGTGTTGGTCGCCTGGATGCGCGGCCGCAACGTCTTAAGCCTACTCACACTGCGCCTCGCGCTTGTCGACCATCACCGAGGATCGCCATCAATGCATGTGGGCGCAGACATTCAGACGGAAACTGAGCGCACCCACCATCCCAACGCACGGTGCGCTTTCCGTTAGCCTCGACAGCAATCACTTCCATGATTGGTGACCCACTGTTGAGAACGCAGGTATCTCCAACACCGAACCGATGGTCGCGGTCGGGGCGCCAAACGAGTCGCATGTTCTTCACTCGACGATCACCCGCATCGCACGCTTGATCTTGGCTTGGAGCTTCGCCTGATCCGGCACATTGCCTCTGAGAATGCAGCAGATCGCGAGCACGCGCAGGTATGGCTTGAGCCACCATGCAAATGTCACGCTCAACTTGATCTGGCATGCCATGAGGCGCTCCAACGCAAAAGCTTCGATATACAACCACTGTAGAATCGTTGCGCCGGGAGGGCCGGCACAACTCATATGGGGGCTGAAAATGACGGAAGAAGCAGCTATCGTCGTCAACTCAATTGACGGATACAAAACAACGGACGACGGCAAATACGTGCTGATTAAGACAGACCAGCCAATCCCGCTTGGCATCTCGGTCGACGCTCTGCCTCAGCTTTTCCAAGCGACCGTCGACGGCATGGGCAATGCAAAAAAGGCAACAGGCTCGAATGAACGTTTTGTCGTCGACTGTCAATGGTGGGAAATCGGTGTCGAGCAGAATGCTCCAAACCTCATCCTATCTCTGACTGTGCAAGGCGGCGGCCGACTTGACTTTCGCCTGCCACTCACACAGGCGCCACACATTCGAGATGTACTCGTGTCGATAACCGGCCAGGGACCAACAAGTGCACCAGATGGTGTGACGAAGCAGTGAGAAAAGCAAAAAGCCCGAGAGGTTTTCACCTGACGGGCTTCTTCGATTCGTCTGGGCGCGACTCTGCCCTCGAGCGAAATTCTAGGACAACACGAAAAAGTTTACAAGCGCTTTATCACCCCTTTGGCGAAGAGCGCTGGACGCATCGCAGCCTTGGCTTTCGCATAGTCGGCGTCCTGCGTTGCCGGGCTACGCGGATTTGCGAACACCAACGCGCCGGCGACAAAGTTGCGCACGGCCGTCATCACCGCAACGCGGTGCTGAATGTTGAGAGCCAGGATGATCGGCTCGACCGCTTCGCCCGTTACTGACAGCAACTGGTAGTCGACAACCTCGGACAGGTCTTCGTAATCCATCCATTGGTTGCTGATCTTGAAGTCGCGGCACGTCGAGTCCGCGCCGCTATAGCCGGCGACCGGCCGAAATCCTTGACTCCACTCATACCAGTCGGTGAGAACAGCATCGATGTCGTCGGTTGGAATCGCTTCGGTCGTCATGTGTTTTTGCCTCTTTCCGTATTGTTCGCAGCGTTCGCCGTGCGTCATTCCAATTGCGCAGATCGTTTGCATTGCACCGATAAATTCGTAGGTTTGTTCGTGCGGACAGCCCTTGCATGTCACGCACTCGATTGCGATCAGCGTTTCGACTGGATCGCGATACAGGCCTCGCGCCCTTGCCGTCACATGACCACCGTGAAGTGAATTCCGTGGTGCATCAGCCAGTCCACCAACGCGCCGCGCAGCTCGGCACTACGGGGAAACGGGAATTCGACCTGCAGCCGCATCGGTTCGGCAGGATTGCGGGCGTCGATCTGTCCTGTGAGCGGACAGCCATCGAACGAGATCAGCTTGGCACCAGTGATGCTGTCGACGCGCTGGCTGCTCGAAGCGGTCAACTCGCTTGGGACGTCGGCGTAATGGATGTAGGCGTGTGCACTCATGCTGTTACCTCGTCGTGTACTTCGTCGTTGACTGGAACGCCGCTGATCGGCCGAAGCCACGAGTCGAGCACCCGCGATTCTAGGAACATGTGCCCGTGGTCGTTGAACCATGCCGTATTGAACTTGCACCACCACGTCGGGCGCTGATCCCACTCGGGCCCGGGGCCGCGCGGCGGAACGAAATGAACCACCTCAACGATCTTGTCTGAGAGCGTCTTTCTCGGCCAGTCAGCCGGCACGACGATGATTGCCATGTCACCGGGTTTGCAGTTCATGTCATCTCCCTGACGTCCCACTCCAGATCACCACTGGCGAGAAACGCCGCCAACGTGTGCCGATGCGTATTGACCTTCACCTGAACCCGGTAGGTGCCGTCCGGTTTGATCGCTCTCGACTCCATGTGTGCAAGCAAGTCATCAGGCACCTCGACGTCGGCCCATATGTACTCGCGGCCTCGCTCGTCGCCGACGACATACGGACGCGGTGGCCCGATCAAACGTGCGGCAGTGAAATAGCCGCTGCAATAGTTCGATTGCCGCCCGCCGCGCACAGCGCGCATCGACTTCAACGGCAAATGTGCAAACACCTGCATTACGCTGCCCCCTGCATTTCCAAACCCATCTTTCGGGCGCGGCGCGGCACCCAGTCGTTCATCCCCATCTGGAATATCGTTCCCTTCGTAAGCCGATCAGCTTTTCCCTGATCGAGCCACGCATGGCACCAAAAGCAACCCGGTAGCGTGCGGGCATGATTGGACTTCAGCCCCATACCCTTCCCGGCGGCGAGACTGTTTTCATGACAGGGCACGATCGTTTCATCGCTTGGGTTGAGCGGACAGACGCCTGGCACGCGCAGATAGCAAGGTTCGCCGCGGCACGCCGCGAGATACTTCGCGCCCTCTGCTACCGTGACGCGCTTGCGTCGTGTCTTAAGCGCTTTCGCGCGCAACACCGTTTTCGTGTGAAACGTTGTCTTGAACGCTGCTGACGGCTCTGGCCGCTTGAAGCCAGTACGAGCCAGTGGCGTTTTCCGTTGCATGGGTGTCGACCGTTTCACGCAACCGCCCGTCCAACGGTAACCATCGCGTACATTGCGGCGAACAACACGTCTCGGCTGGCCGCCCGTTTCCTTTTCGCGACGTACTTTGGGTTCGGCCGATAGTCCGCCAAGCGCGGAAACGGTTTGCCGGTGAGCTGGAACGATGCCCGGTAATTAGACTCGCTGCCCTTGATGTGCCCGCTTTCCTTCAGCGCACGCAACTTCTTTTTGACGGCGTCATACGGGAAGCCAGTACCTTCGATTATGGTGGCGCTGGTCGCCCCCGGATTGAGCATCAGGAATTCGCATATCCGGCGCTGTTGCACGCTCATGCCACGGTGTGCCATTTATTAGATCTCCTTCACCGTGATCCCGAATTTGTCGAGCATCTGCTTACGCTTTTGGATGTACGTACGGTTCTTGCGCGTCGCCGCCGACTTGACGTCTTCGACTACCTGCCGGCCGGTCGCGACATCCGTGTAGACGAAGTCAGCGACGTACTTCGATGCTCGCTCCCATGTGCCGTCGTCGCGCTGCTTGCGATCGGTGAGAACGAATGGCACCTGTAACTCAAGGTCGCGTATCGCACCTGCCACCTGCAACTGGATCAGGTGAAACCAGCGCGACCGCTCTTTCTGGCTGTCGAACTTGATGCCGTTGTGCTCGCACTTCGTGTTGCGGTACTTCGGCTGTTTCGCGGGCGACGCCAGCGGAACGATCAGGCGCGGTGTGAACGGATCGTTATCGTCGACGTCATCCAGCGCGCTCGTCTGCGGCGGGTTGCCGGTCAATTCGTAGATGCGGCGCTGCGCTGTCGTCATGGCCGGCCGCGAGTCATCGCGCACGCGCGCGGTGCCGACGACCGTCGTTCCCGCGGGCACAACCATCGGCCACGGTGCTCGCTTCGTCACGCGGCCTCCGTTTGCGCAACCCTTTCGCGCGGGATGTCGTTGAAGTAGGCATAAAGCTGGTCGTACCGCTCTTCGCTTTCACGGCCGACGGTACGCAACATGTCCTCCATCCATTCGCCCGGGCCCGCCGCCTTGAACACTCGGACCTTGAAGTGCATGAACGTCTCGCCGTCCTGTTGCTTGATGCCGTGTTGCGCGCCGCACGCCGTGATGCCTGTCGAGGTTTTCCACCAGTCGGCAGCAACGCCAGCCGAACTGGCCGCCGGCGAATCGCCTTTGACCGGGAACAAACCGGTCCAGCCGCGCAGCACCGCTTCCTCGATAACCGCCCTGGCGTCGTGGCCGAGACCGCGCAGCTTCGTCAGACGTCGGGTCGACACGATCGCGGCACCTCGCGTCCAAGGCGCGTCCTTGGCTTTCGCCTCCCGATGCTCGCACCACATGTCCCAATCCTCGAACGACAACCACTCGGGCAGTTCCATGCTCTGAATTTCGACATGCAACGCAATTCGCGGCGCACGCCGCGCAGGTTGACGGTTCTCTGACGGTTCTCTTGATGGTTCTTTACGGTTAGACGGCATCTGGTGCGGGGGTGTGACGCACGGCGTGCGGGGGTGTGGTGCATCTGGTGCGGGGGTAGCGGCATCTGCTGCACCGGTGCATTTCGTGCGGGGGTGCATGTCCTGCGGGGGTGCATAAGATGCGGGGGTTACCGTGTAGCTGGTGTGACGCCCGTTGTTTCGGTTCGCCGTCACGATGCCCGCCTGCTCCAGCCACTTGATCGCGTTTTGAACCGCACGCTCCGACGTGCAGCAGCGCTTGCTGATCGTCGGGATTGACGGCCAGCACACGCCGCTGTCGTTGGCGTTGTCCGCGAGCGAGATCAGCACAACCTTTTGCACAGGCGACATGCCCTGCAGCGGCCAGCACGCGGCGGAAATCATCGTGCTCACGCATTGACCTCGACCGGCAGGCCCAGCGTCTCGTTCAGCACGCCGGTGGCCGCGCACTTCTGCGTGCCGCGCACCTCGATCGTTTCGTCGTCGAGCAGCTCGCGCACGCGGCCGCACACGCTCGACAGACGAAGGTTCGTGCGATCGGCGATTTCCTGCCGCGTGAGCGTCAGGTGCTCGCTGTAGAACAGGTTCGTGATCATCTGTTTCTGCGTGCAGCGTTTCGTACCGGTGACTGAGTCATAGCCGGCCAGTTGCGTATGTGTGGAGCGCATCAGGACACCTTTCGGAGATCGTGCTGGACGGTTTCGCCGGTCGTGGACAGCGCAGATTCGACGACACGCAGGGTGCGTTGCTTGACGCGGATGTCATCGACCAAGCTGCTGTGAAGACGCGGCAACTCGCCCGGGTCGACGCCATCGAGCAGGTCAGCGGCGTCGGACTCGGTGCGGTGATTGGCGCGCATGATGGTTTGCACGAGCTCGTGCGCATTGAGCTGCGCGTCTGCGTCGTGGTGACGCGCGCGAGTCACGCAATCGATCTGCGAGAGGATCTCGTTCAGCAGGTCGACGCGGCGCTCGATCGGCAGCGCCGCAAGAATCGAGTTCTCGAAGTTCGCCGGCATCAGGTTGTTGTCTTTCGACTCGTCGTCCAGCCAGCGCCAGATGCGATCGGCGTGATTCTTTTGCGTGGTGTAGACATCGCCATGCTTGTCGAACACGATCACGCCCGACATGTGACCGCCAATTCGCTCGTGGGCGGCAACGATCTCTGCCGCCGCCGTCTCGCGGCTCCAGCCGCGCGCCTTGCGCCACGCTGCGACGTGGTCGCGGATGATTCCGATTCGGGACTTGTGCGAACTGTCTCGCATGATCTGTCACTCGTTAGTGGCTACAGTGTCAACGTGCGATAAGGACAACTAAGCCGACGCACGCGACACAGGGAGATAAAAATGAAAACGCTACGGGAATCTTCTGCTGCCGACGCGCCCGATGGGCGCGCGGCAGTCACTTCGCTACTGCTGCTGGCGGCGCTACAGCCCCTTTTAACGCCTCAAACTGCCGCACCAGCTCCGCGCGCGCGACATCGTATTCGCCCGGATGACGCGCGCCGCGCACAGCAATCGCGCACAGCGCCTCGCGAATCTGCTTCTGTTCGGTTGCTGTGAGCGCCATGCTAAGCAGCCCTCGCAACGGTGGTCTCAGTCAGGAAGATGTCGGGCCGAGCGAGCCGGACACTAGCGGGAATGCCGCGCGCCTTCCAGTTCTGGACACGCTGAGTACCGCCGTCCGGATCAAATCCGAGCAGCTTGGCGAGTTTGGCGGGACCGCCGAGGCTCTCAATCAGCCGGCGGTCGGCATCGACAGTGAAGGTGGCGAGGTTCATGAGGCATCATTAAACACTACGTTTAGTTTTGCCGCAAGAAATTTAAACACGCCGTTGAACAACAAAACGTTTACTTCGGCGACCATTGCGCGCATGCACGCGACAATGGAACGGTTGTACGAAGCCGCCCGCCTCCTCCATAAAATCGAGGGGCCGGCGCAGCTCGCCAAATTTTTGAATATTTCGGAGCAACTGGTTAATAACTGGCAGCGCCGCGGCGTCTCCAAGGGCGGGATGCTCGACGCACAGAAGAAAGTCGGGTGCAGCGCCACATGGCTTGAAACCGGCGAACCGCCAATGGTCGCGACAGGCGTCTCTCCGCCTAACCATGCCAGCAGTGGGCATGATTCATCGAAGAACGACCGAAAGAAAGCCGTAATCAAAACGCAAACCGAAGCCCATCGCGATACACTGCCTGTCGGGGAAACGCCTTCGCATCGGATCCGCCGTGCTCTAAGCGATAAAGAAGTGTCGCCGACGGAGCTCGCATCTGTTGCTGGCGTCGGCGTAGAAACCGCCGCGCTGTGGCTAGGCGGCATCGGCCCCGACATATCGCTGACTCAGGCAGTCGCGATACAGAATACCTATGGCGTGAATTCGGTTTGGCTGCTCAAAGGCAAGGGAGAGCCTGGGGTGGCCATACGGTACGCAGATGCGTTCAACCCGATCACGGATCTTAAATGGCGCGGGGCGCCGGTGGTGGGGTTTGCTCAATTGGGCGATAACGGACATTTTGTCGACATCGAATACCCCGTCGGTTACGGCGACGGGTTCGTTGCATCGCCAACCGAGGACAAGGATGCCTACGCGCTCCGCTGCGTTGGTGACTCGATGCGCCCGCGAATCAAAGATCGTGAATTCGTGGTGGTTGAGCCGAACCATGTGATCGAGCCCGGCGATGAAGTCCTGGTCAAATCGAAAGACGGTCGGGTCATGGTGAAGGAGTTTCTGTACGAGCGCGCGGGCCGGGTGCACCTCATCTCAGTGAACGAGACGCACACCCCTATTGCGATCGACAAAGACAATATTGAGAAGATGCACTACGTGGGCTGGATCGCGAAGCCGTCTGCTTGGCGACCAGGTTGAAAGTTGTCGCTCGCAGCGGCCGATAGAGCGCGCTCGGGCGTATTACGGGAATCTAAATGCGCGTTGACCAGAATGTTGGGGACCGGCCCGGCTCATCCAATCAAGAAACCGTGTTCCTGAACCTTGGCGACGTCAAAGTCACCAATGCCCGCTTTATCGTGCTGAACAAGACTTACGCGATGAGCGGCATCACCTCGATCGGCCATCGAGAAAAAGGCTCTTCTCGGGTCGGCGGCATTGCGCTTTCAGTCTTGGCCGTAGTGATCGCCCTCAGTTGGGAGAGCTTGCGTCCGATGGCCGCCATAATGTTCGCTGTCGGCCTGATCTGGCTGACCAAGGCGCGCGGCCGATACGATGTGATCTTGCATACGGCATCAGGCGAAGTCCCCGCCTTTTCGTCTCCAGACCGCGCCGCAGTTCAAAATGTCATCGCAGCACTCAACGAGACGATAATTTTCCGCGGTTGAGCAAAACCTATCCACTGGAGCCCGCTCGCGCAGCGGGTTTTTTTTCGCGTAGATAAAAAGAAGCCGCAGACATAGCCGCGGCTCAGAGACACACGCCCGGAGATCGCCGGGCGCACGAATTCTTACACGGCGTAATCGAGACCGCAATCAGGTGTTTTGACATACAAATGCTGGGGTGGTGATCCCGGTCGCACGTCGTAGCACGCCAAACTAAACATTTTGTTTGACTGAAATATAAACATAGTGTTTAATCCATCTCACGCACTCACCGACCTACCGGGAGACATTGAGATGAGCACCCTGCACGCACCGGCGCCGCGCTTCACTGAAGCAACGCGGCCGACCAACGAAATCGACTACTTCGAAAACGGCAGCATGACCGACGCCGAGCTCGAACAGTACGCGCGCCGCACGACCAAGCGCCCGCTGCTCTGCTTCGCCGCCGTCGCCGCGACGCCGTTCATCATCGAAGGCCTCTGCCGCCTGTTCGACGCTTGGTAATGCGCGCCTACCTCAAAGCCCTTGCCGTCGGTGTCGCCGCGCTAGCGATCTACAGCGCGGTCGCCACAGCAATTGAAGCGCGCTCGGCCCACAACGAACGCTGCAGCGTCGTCCGCTGCACCTGATCCCGTAAAGGCTCACCGATGAATCTCCTTTTTTCATTCTTAGTAGTCCTTCTGGTGGCGAGCGCCGGGTTTTCCGGTGGATTCATCGCTGGCGCCTTTTGGGCAACGATTGGGATGATCGAGCACCGAGCCGACGACAGCAAGTCGGATACGACCAACCCACTCTTTCTCGACTGATCATGGCCCGCTGTCACGTCCGATGCCGCCATTGCGCAACGCGCCGCTGCCTGCGCCGCAACCCGCGCCATTACGCCCGCCTACCGGCATGCACGGTCTGCGGCCGGCGCAATTATCGCGTCGACCGCTGGATGAACCGGCGCGACACCGGCAAAACGCGGTGCGACTGCGCCGGCTACTGGTTCCCGCACCGTCGCGGCTCGCTTTTCTGCTGGAACCGCGCCGACGGAACCGGTCGTTATCCCGGCGATGCAGATTTCGCCGATCGCAACTACGACGGCCTGGCAGCCTGAGAGAGCAGCGATGGCGACTATATCCCAGCTTGCCGGCATGCTGCCCCGCGATCCGAAGTTTCGCGAATGGCTGTCGACCGCAACGCAGGTCGAGCAGTTGACCGCCGATGAAGCCGCGGAAGTTATCCGTCACGTCTGCCAGATCGATACCCGCCGGCGGCTCGCCACCGACAAGGCAGCAGCAGAGCGCTTTCACAACCTTTTGCGCCGCCCGTTTGCCGAGTGGCGCGCAAAGCAGCACCAACCTCGCCTCTAATGGAGAATCAGATGTCACTCTTTGCATCGCTGCACCCACTCGCGCAACGTACGACCCTCACGCTACTTATCACCGCCGAAGGTGACCAGCTGCGCGTGAACGTCACGCCGCGCGCCAACGACGACACAAAAGGCGAAAAGCTGCTCTACCCGCTGTCTATCCTCGCGACGCCCGAAGAACTCGACCGCGATTTCGCGGAAGCGGTTTCGATCTACGAGCCGAGCACGCTCTCGGTGCTCGACCAGGCGCGCGCCGCGAGCGCTGCAAACGGCACGGTCGACGCAGGAACCAAAGCGGCGCTGCCCGCCCCCACGACGAAGGGCAAAGGCGGCCGCAAGCGCGCCGCGGAACTGCCGGCGCCGACGGACGCGAGCGACAGCGCGGGCGGTGAAGCCGGCGATGCCCCGCCGACCGACCCGCGTCAGACGCAAATCCCCGGCATCGATCCCGAAGCAGAGCCCGCCACCGCCGAAACGCCTGCTGTAGCCGCTGAGCAGGATTCCAGCAACGCACAGACCACCGTCGAGGAAGACGGCGTCGACCTGCTCTAAGGGGCGCACGATGAAAACCGAAACGCTCGCTCGCGAATTTCGCTACAACGGCGCGAAGCTCACCGACCCATCGCCTACGTTCTCGCTGCAACAAGTGCGCGACTTCTACGGCAACACCTATCCGGAGATCGTCAATGCCGAGATCGAAGGGCCGGAAGTCGTCGGCAACAAGAACGTCTTCACGTTCCGCCGCGCCGTCGGTACCAAGGGTGCGACCGATGAACTGATCAGCGTGCGCCAGAAAATCGGCCGGGTTCTGCAAAACTGCCGGCGTCTGCCGCCGTCGATCGTCGCCTATCTCGTCGAGGTTGAGCGATTCGCGGGCGCGCATGTTTGCCCGCTGCTCGACGAGGAAATCAGCTTCATCGACGCGCTCTATGCGCGCTACGTCGTGCAGGCCCGCGTAATGGAGACAGCATCGTGACGCTCGATGATCTCCGCGCCGAGCTGGAAAGCGGGCCGCTCGTTCCGTCCGGACAACACCGGATCGACGCTCGGGCCGCCGACGACCAGCTCGCGCGCCGCATGCATGCCCTCGCATCGCGGCGTGTTGCCGGCGTGCGCCTGCAATTGCCAGTTTCCAGCATGCCGGTGCTGCCATGAGTTTCGCGCCCATTGCCATCCCTTCTCTCGCCGACATTCCGGGCGTGTACACGATCAGCTCGGGTGAGTCTTTCACCTACCCGCTCGTCAGGTCACTGCTCGAGTCCGGTGTGATCGAGGCCGAAGATGTCGTGCGCCGCCCGCGATCGGAACTCGCACTCGCAACGGCTGCGCTGACCCGGCGCTGGAATCGAATTACCGACGGCATGCATCTGTTCGACTGGAATCTGCGCATCGATCAGGCGCTCGACGGTTATTCGTTCGACTCGCTGAAGCGAACTGAGCAGTTGTGGGCAATGGTGCGAACCACGCACGGTCCCGTCTCATGCAAACAGGTCAGCGTCGGCGGTGCGATCAACGCGCTGGAACAGGTGCGCGAGGGACTGGGCCAGACATTGCTCGCGGCACTCTATGACGCCTGTGACATGCTGCCGACCATCTGCACACCCGCCTACGCCCTCGGCCTCGCCGAATACACCTACTGGTATGGCGAGTCCGACGAGTCTTTCGCGATCGAGGAAGCGATTCAACTGCACGACTGCGCGTCCCGCGAAGAGCTGATTGACACGTTCGATTTCTTCACGCGAGACAAGTTCTTTCGCGACATGCCGGTGTGGGCTGCATCGCCGAAGCGCGTTCTTTCGCGCACCCAGGTCAAGCGCGCCGCTGCTCGCGACGAATTCGCCGCCGAAGTGGTCGCTGCGATGGACACCATCTGGAACGTCGTGCGTTTCTACGGGCCGTTCGCGGAGGTCGGTACCGGTGGTGCCGGGCTCGATGCGATAGACCTCGCCCTCGTCGTGCGGTGGACTGAAGACGACGTTGTCGGCAGGGTAGTCGATGATTTCCTGCAATACATCGCCGACGGCGAGTTCCTCGGCGCGGCGTCCGCAACACCGCTTTCCATCGTCGGCGGCGACATTGCGACATGGCTTAAGCAGATGGAAGCAACCGCGCTTCTGGCAAAAGCGGTCGAACACCTTCTCACCCTGCTGGGCCGCGAAGAATACCAGGCAAAAACACTGGTGCGGGTGTTCGCATGAAGACCGTCATGATCGCCCAAGACAACGACGTTGAACTGCAGCTCGATAGCGCGCTGCTGTTCTATCGCTCGGAAGGCACGCAACACGTCTACGCGACGCAGCACTCTGCCCGGGTCGTCGACGGCCGCCCGACATTGCTGCCCGGCGTGCCGATCACGCTTGACCAGTTGGCAGAGATCGCTGAGATCGCCGCCCGCAAGACCAGCTATCGCGGTTTCGTGCATGAGCGCGTCGTGTACTTCGCTCCGAACATGCTCGCCTGGTGGGTTCCGGCCTGCACACGCCGCGTCTGGTTCAAGTCGGCCGACAAGATCGGCGAGCGCGCAGGCGACGCCAACCATCCGCCGCTCGTGTTCATCGTCAACCGCGACAGCTGGTCGGTATTCGCGCTGCGTGAAAACGAACGGCCGGGCCCAGCGACGAAGCTCTACACCGCACCTTATTACGACGTCTGGGAAAGCGGCGAGATCTGCGAAGGCAACGTCAAAACACCGGACAGCATCGGTACGGACAGCATCAAACCTTTTGAGGATGCATTTTTTCGCAGTCGCTTCACCCACACCAATAACGACCGACTTATCCACAGGCGCGGCGGCGCTGAACGTCTGTGGCTCGACCTGCTCGACGGCGCCGAATTTCCCCTTGACCGCCTGATCGACACGAAGCGAACGCTCGCCGACGTGATCGGCAACATCACCACACTGGACTAACGCCATGGAAAAGCTACTCGCCCTGTTTCAAGACGCAACGCAGGCAGGCCTGCGCGACATCGCAACTGCACTCGACCAGTTTTCACAAGGCGTCGCCGACGAGATCGCCCGAGCTAAACCGCGCGCGATCGCCGCGGCCGAAGGTGACGAAGCGCTTCCGCTCGACGTCGCGCTGTTCGATAGCGCGCCGACGGTTGCGGTACCGAAACACGCGCAGTTCGTACCGCTGGCTGAGGTCGGCCACCGCTTCCTGATGACCGCCGAGGGTGTGTTCGTCGAGGTGCGTCGACCGTGGCTCCATGTGATCCAGCAATTGGCAAAGCACAACGAGACGGGCCCGCGGCCGCCGTATGGCTTGGTCATGCCGAAGATCGAGCTCGCGTTCGGCCGACTCGGCGTCGCGCTGCCGTTCGTTCAGGCGTTCGCGGAAGAAGCGCAAAACGCCCTGCCGAACGAGCATGCCGCGTGGATCGTGTGGGACCAAGACAAAAAGGAGTTGGCCTATAAAGCCTTGCACGTCTCGTCCGCTTCGCCTGGCGCGATTACGTTCGAACGACCGGACCTGCAGCCGCATGAATCGCTCGCGATCGACCTGCACAGTCATGGCGTCGGGGCCGCGTTCTTCAGCGAGCAGGACGATGCCGACGACGCCGGCGAAGTGAAGATCTCGGCGGTGCTCGGAGTCCTCGGTGATGGTGGAACGCCGAGTGTCGCGTTCCGTCTCTGCGTGCTCGGGATGATCATTCCGTTGAAAGTGCCGGCGTCCGCCGTGTTCAAGGTTCCGGAGCCCGCATGACCCATATCACGCCCGCGCATTTCCTCGATCGGCGCGTGAACATCGCGCTGATCGGCTGCGGCGGCAACGGCTCGCAGATGCTGACAGGCCTCGCGCGACTCAACCACGCGCTGACCGCGCTCGGCCATCCGGGCTTGCACGTCACGGCATTCGACGGCGACACGGTCAGCGAGGCGAACATCGGACGCCAGATGTTCAGCCCAGCCGACGTCGGCATGCACAAGAGCGTCGTGTTGGTTCATCGGCTGAGTGCGTTCTTCGGTCTGGACTGGCACGCCAGGCCGATCCACGCCGGGCCGTCGGAACTGGTGAACATCGGCGCCGGCATCGCGATTCTGTGCGTCGACAGCGCAGCTGCTCGAGCAAAGCTTGCGACCACGATCGGCAGGACCGCGACGTACGTAATGGATCTCGGCAATCGCGCCAGCGATGGCCAAGTGATATTCGGCGCCGCACGGCCGCCGACGCAGGAAGGAAGTGTGCCGCTGCGCTGGCCGTACGACGTGCTGCCGGAACTGATCGACACAACCGTGCCGGAAGACGACACGCCGAGTTGCGGCCTCGCCGAAGCGCTCGAGCGCCAGGAGCTTTTCATCAATCAGGCGATCGTGACGCCGGCGCTCGGGATCCTGTGGGAGTTTTTCCGGCATGGCCAGCTCAGCTGGTGCGGCGCGTTCGTCAACCTGAAGACTGGGCACGTCCGGCCGTTGCCTGTGGATAACCTTAGCGGAGGCAAAAAACCATGACCACGAATGCAGGCACAGTGCCGACAATTCGCGATTCCATCGCCAAAGAGATCCATTACCCGGCGTGCTGGGACACAGCAGCATATCCGACGCTTGAAGATGCAATGCTGGAAATGGTTTGCGCCACACGCTTCGCATGTAGCGAGTGCGCCCTGCTATCTGCAAGCAAGCCTGCCGTGCCCGAAGGGTGGAAGCTGGTTCCGGTTGAGCCTACCGACGACATGCAGTTAGCTGGTGCCGAGTCGATTCGATTCGAAACGACCGCTATCAACAAGATTTGGACGGCAAACAAGGCGTACCGCGCGATGCTCGCCGCATCCCCTGCCGCGCCAGCGCAATCGGGCGATCTGCTTGGCAAAAACGCGCTCGTTCTGACCGCCGCGCAATTGCTCGAAGCGCTCGACTTCATCGCGCCTGACCGCGCAACCGACCCGGAGCAGATGGAAAGCGAGGTAGCTATCGAGTATGGAGAAGGCCACGGCGGCAAGGCTATGTACTGCTGGTGCGCTGAATACCCGGAAGAAGGCTCGTGGGTGCTCGACGGGAAATCGGCGCTCGCCTCCCCGCAGCCGGCACCGATGGAGCGGGCGACGACGGATGATGCACGGGACGCGGCGCGGTATCGGTGGCTTCGGCAGCAACATTGGAGCGAAGCAGAAATGTTTGTGGTCGCCGGATCGAAATCGCGAGTTCAGTTGGGCACCGACTGCCCCAGCCTTGTCCGATTGGACGAGGCCGTCGACGCAGAACTTGGGGCCGCACAGCCAGCAAGCGGAAAGAAGCAATGTTCCTCGACCTGATCGGCGGCGAATGCCCGGGCCCGCTGTTCGTGCCGGTGAAGCGCCGCGCGCCGCTGATCACGTCCGGCAAGAACGCGGGGCGCCGTCGGCGCCGGCGCGAACGCCGAGCGATGCCGCCATGGGTGAAGCTGTCCGACATCCGGCCGTTCTACCGCGAGGCCAAGCGCCTCACGCGCGAAACCGGCGTGCTGCACGTCGTCGACCACGTCGTGCCGCTCGATGGAAAAATCGTCTGCGGTCTGCACGCGCCGCACAACCTGCGCGTCATCCCTTGGTACGAGAACGCAATCAAAGGCTGGTTCTTTTGGCCCGGCATGCCGTTCGAACAAATGGAGCTTTTGTGATGGACACGCGTGAAATGTTTTTGGTGATGGGTTACGGCGAAACGCCGCTGCCCGAGATCGAGCTGGTTTCTACGCTCGACGAGGCGTTCAACGCTGTAGCGCGCATGGTCTGCGGCGATCCCTCGCCGAGCGAGCTGCTCGAGGCGCGCGCCGATTTTTGCGACTTTGAGGAACGGGTGCGCGACGGTTTCGAATGGCACGCCACATTCGAAATTGGGGGCATACGTGCGTGGAAGGTGTGCGGTCCGGACGACCTCATTCGAGCTCTCACCGCGCCAGCTGATGACACTGCAGCTGCAGCACAGCTCGATCCATATGGCTTCGGCGTGACGCTCGGCGAGCGCATGTACATCGATAGCTCGCAGCACTACCGCAATGGCACCGTCCACCTGACGATCAAGCGCAAGCCGCGCGAAGCCGAAGACGTAGCTATCGCGGCAGCCACAGAGATCGGAGATAAGGCATGAACGGCAACAAACACGCGCTCTGCAGGGCTATCGGGGTCGCCCCAGCACTGAGGCAAGTACCGCCTTCCTCAAGTCATGTTCGGGAGGCTTGCGCTCAGGGAATTGCTGGACAGAAACGCTCGGCTCGCATTCCCACCAAAGGCCGGCCGGTAATCCATGGGATGTGTTTTGCTTCATCCAGCAACCGCAAGTGGTGCATCGGTAAAGGACGTAGTGGGTTATCGGCGTTTTTGGCGTACCAAAAACACCCGATCCAAAACACTGGAGTTTTTCGTGTGGAGGGACTGTTGACGCTCTTCCGATCAACGTCTTGCAAGCAAGGCACCGTTCCATTTCGCCCTCCCTCTCGGACACAACTGACCTATGCAATAAGCATAGGTCATCCAGATAGGGACGGAGCAGAACTGATCGCAAACCGTCAGTGATTGATTAAGCGGAAGCAGCAGCACAACGAATTCAAGAAACCACGCGCAAACACTGGGGTATGAAATGGCAGCAGTTCTCGACTATCCGATTGAATTGACCGACGAGGAGCTCGTCCGCATGACCGGGTACCGACGACCGGGAAAGCAGATCGAGACGTTGAAGTCACTGGGCATCCCGGCCCTGCGCCGTCCGGATAACACGGTGCTTGTGATGCGCGTGCACTGCATCTACCCGGTAGGCTCGCCCGAGCGCGCGGCCAACGATCGACCGAAGCTGAAATCTATCTCACGCAAGAAATGAATCGACGCCGCAAAACCCACCGAGGACTGCCGCGCCGCGTCCAGGCCAAGCATGGCGCGTATTACTTCTTTGCGCCGGCGCCGATCCGCAACCCGTGGACGGGCAAGATACAGACGTGGATTCGCCTATGCTCGATCGCCGACGGCGAGCCAGCGATGTATTCGAAGCTCGGTGAGTTGATGGGTGACCGGAGCCTCGTCGACGGCACGATGCCGAGCCTTTGCGCAGACTGGAAAGACCGCAAGCTCGACAAGTACAGCGAGGAGGTGCAAAAGGAATACCGGCGTATGGCCGATGTGATCGCAACTGCGTTCGAAGACTACGCCGTTGCGCAGGTCACTACGAAGGATTGCGCCGACTTCCTGCGCGACAACTTCAAAACAAAGCACAACACCGCGCAGAAATACGCCAACGTGCTCCGGAAGATGTTCAAGTTCGCGATCAGCGAGCGCGGCTTTCGCCAGGACAATCCGTGCGACCAGCTCGACTTATCGGACTATCAAACGAAACGCCGCGAAGTGTTGCCAGCACACGCGGCGATCAAGGCGATTCGCGACGCAGCGCTGATTGGCAAAGATGGGCTACCGACGGAATCGGGCCCGATGTTTCAGTGCATCGTCGACATGTCGTATCTCGTGTGGCAACGCGCCATCGATGTGCGCATGCTGCTCGAGACGCAGATCACTGACACCGCGATCCGGTTCAAGCCCTCGAAGACAGCAGGCACCAGCGGCAAGGTGCTCGACGTCGAGATCACACCGCAGATACGCGCAGTGATCGATCGCGCAAAGGCCATCAAGAAGAAGTATCTGATCATCAGCCCGTTCCTGTTCCCCACGCAGAAGGGCGGAGCGTATTCGAAGACCGGCCTTCATTCGATGTGGCGCCGCGCCAAAGAGCGCGCCAGCGTGACCGATGGGATCCAGTTCAAAGACCTGCGCGCGCTCGGCGCAACTGATGCAGCGAAGGCCGGCAAGGGACGCGCAGAGATCCAAACGCGCCTCGCACATACGACTGGAAAGACGACGGAGATCTACATCAAGGAGGCAATACCGGAGATGTCATCGCTCGACCTGAAACTACCTTGGTGAACAGCGGTTCAGTTCATAGCCTCTCATGCCGGAGGTGCAGTAGACTTAGCTGGCGCCCAACCTTTGAGGAAACGCTATGCGTGCTGGTGCCGTCATACAGGAATGCTCCGGATGCACTTTTAATATTAGCGTGGAAGACGTCCCCGTCGGTATCGAAGTCTACGACTCTCCAAACATCGTTCTTCAGAGTGGCCACTTCAGGAATGTCAAATCGCCAGTCAAGGTGAAACGGTCGCCGAATCTCGTCGCACGAAACCTAGTAGATTATGGATGCACTTCCCGACCGCCCCCGCCGGTGCCGCGCGCCTATCTGGTGGACAGAATCTCGGGGCTCCGAGGGCCACGTCTCACCTTGGTTTCGTTTTTGACCCGATGCATTGTCAACGGTTCTTTGAGGTAAATCATCATGGCGATGTTTGAGTTTGAAGACAGCCCGAATGCCAAGCTTGATGGAAATCGGACCAATCAAGAAAAGATGGCGACTTTGGTCCGCTCTCCGGGGCTTGTCGCCAAGAACAATGAAGCGATGATTCCAGCGGAATCTCCGCCCGAGTCGTCCCGGCTGCGCCGTGTGATGAGGTTCATGGGCGAGCATGTCGGGAAGGTCATCACTGGAATTGTCACCGCGATCGTCGTCGCAATTGCCATCCCATGGGTGAAAGGGCGACTAGGTCTCTAAGTTCGAGCGACAGCTACTCGTTCACCTAAGACCCACAACGATGTTCGGCCAAGCGCGCTCAACGGTATTTGGCCGCGGCCGCCTAGCGACGTCTCGCCATGTTATTCATTTGGACGCGGTCTGTATTAGACAAACGTCTAATATTCTGTCTAAAAAGCACTGTACGAACGCACAGTGAGGCGGGAAATGAAAAAGCCGCAACGCCTTACGGCGTGCGGCTTTGATCTTGGTCGGGGCGAGAGGATTTGAACCTCCGACCACCTGCACCCCATGCAGGTACGCTACCAGGCTGCGCTACGCCCCGAACAGCTGAAAATTATAACAGACAGTTCCAGCGATTAGAACCGCCCTACGCTAACAAAGCAAA
>JARLJU010000095.1 GCA_031291055.1 Rudaea sp.
AGCTTCGATCAGCTGGTAAAGGGCGTCCGCGCGGTGCTGCGCTACGCGTGAAAGGAAAACGATGGCCATCTTCCGCAGAATTGCAAACCTGATGCATCGCTCAAACGTCGACCGCGAGATTGATGCTGAACTCGAGTCGCACATCGCCATGCGCATCGACGAGAATATCGCCCGCGGCATGTCGCCGGATGAAGCCCGCCGCGACGCGCTCGTACGCTTCGGCAACCCAGCGTCCACGCGGGAGCACGTGCTCGCCGCCGATGCCGCGCTTGGAATCGAGTCTTTCTGGGCCGACCTGCGCTACGCGTGGCGCCAACTCATCAAGTCGCCGGGCTTCACCGTCACAGTGGCCATCACGCTCGCCCTCGGCATCGGCGCAAACACTGCCATTTTCAGCAGCATGGACGCAGTCGTTCTGCGCCCCCTCGCGGTCCCAGCCATGGATCGCGTCGTCACCGTCTTCGAGCGCCAGGACCGCAGTGACGATCGCTCGGTGGCGCTGGCCAATTACTTTGACTGGAGCCGCCAAACCCGCTCCTTCGAAGAGCTGGCCGTCCGCACCGGCGCCGACATGAGCCTCACCGGCGCCGGCGATGCAGCGCACGTGCATGCCGAGATGACTTCGGCCGAATTCTTTGCTGTGTTGCGGATTCAGCCAGTGCTGGGTCGCTTGTTCGCCGCCGATGAATGCCGTCCGGGCCGCGACAGCGTGGCCCTGCTCAATTACGGATTTTGGCAAAGACGTTTTGCCGGCAATCCCCGTATTGTCGGCCAAAAGATCGATCTCGACCAGCGCACATACACCGTCATCGGCATCCTGCCGAAATCGGTGCAATACCCCTCTGAGGCCGATATTTTCTTGCCTCTCGCCCCCTCGCCACAACAGATCGCGAATCGAAGCGACCACGACTATCTAGTCAACGGACGCCTGCGCGATGGCGTCACTGTCAACCAGGCCCAGGCAGAACTGCGCACCATCGCCGAACATCTGGCCACGACTTACCCGTCCACCAATCTTGGTTGGACGGTGCGCATCGAGCCCCTGCTCGACGGAATCAATGGAGATCTGACGCCGCTCTACTATCGCCTCGTGATGGGCGCGACGCTGTTCGTGCTGCTCATCGTCTGCGCCAACGTCGCCAACCTCCAGTTCGCTCGCGGCATCGAGCGCCGCCCGGAGATCGCCATGCGCACGGCGCTTGGTGCCAGTCGCACTCGGCTCCTGCGCCAGTTGCTCACGGAGAACCTCCTGCTCGGTCTCATTGGCGCCATTGGCGGCCTCATTTTCGGCGCACTCTACCTGCGCCTTACGCTGGTGCTCATGCCTGAACGCGTCGCGCGCCACATGTCCGGCTGGTCCAACATTTCACTCAACGGTCGCGTTTTTGCATTCTCTCTGCTCCTCGCGCTTTTGGCCGGATTAATCTCCGGATTCGCTCCGGCATTGGAGGCCCTCCGTCTGAATCTCAGCGATCAGCTCAAAGCCGGTTCTCGCGGAACCACAGGCTCCGCGCGCAGTCACCGCTTGCGCAGCATCTTCGCCATCGCGCAGGTTTCATTGGCCGTCGCTCTCGTCATTGGCGCGGCCTTGATGTCGAAGGGCATGAGGGCTCAGTTGCATGTTGCCGACGGTTACGAACCGCAGAAGATCCTGACGTTCGGCATAACCCTGCCCGCCTCGCGTTACGACACGCCGCAAAAGCAAGCCGCGTGGTACAACGATAGCCTCGCAAAGCTCCGTGCTCTACCCGGTGTAACCCATGCCAATGTGACTACCGCTCTGCCCTACAGCGACTACGCGTGGAATCGCGAATTCCAAATCGAAAATCGTCCGGCCGCGCCCGGCAAAGATCAGAGCGCCCTGAACCTCCCGGTAAGCGCAGACTACTTCTCCGCGTTCTACATCGGCATCGTCGCCGGACGCAAATTCGCAACTGGCGATTCGGCGCAGTCCACGCCCGTGGCTATCGTGAGCCGTAGGTTTGCCGTCCGCTATTTCCCTACCCAGAATCCCCTTGGTCATCGCATCCGCATGGGTGGGCGCGATTCACGCGAGCCGTGGATCACCATCGTGGGCATCTCTGACGAAGCCAAGTACACACTGTGGGACCAGAATGAATACGCCGCCGTATATCTCGATGCGGCGCAAGTTCCTCCCGCCGGCGCTACCTATGCCGTGGCAACCGACGGCGATCCCCTTGCCTTGGCCGGCTCTGCCCGCAGAGCCCTCGCCTCCATCGATCCCGGATTGCCCCTCGACACCCTCGAAACCTACAAGCAATTGCTCAATGAGAATCTCGTTGGGCTGATGTTTGCGGCTGGAATGATCGCTTTCGATGCCTTGGTCGCACTCTTCCTCGCCGCCATCGGCATCTTCGGCGTCATGGCCAACCTGGTCGGCGAACGAACCCGCGAGATCGGCGTCCGCCTCGCCATGGGCGCACGGCGCGAAGACGTTTTGAGTATGATTCTGCGCCGGGCATCGCGGCTCACCGCCATCGGTCTCGGCACTGGACTCGTGCTCGCCTTCTGCCTGGCACGCCTAGTGGCGAACCTGTTGCGCGGCGTGCGGCCCGACGATCCGGTGGTGTTTATCGGGATCGCGGTCGCAATTGCCACAATCGCTTTAGCGTCCAGCTGGATTCCTGCCCGGCGTGCCTCGCGCGTCGATCCCATGCAGGCCCTGCGCAGCGAATAAACAGAAGAATGGAGGACCCATGGCCACCTTCCGCCGCCTCACGAATCTGTTCCGCCGCTCCCAAGTCAATCGCGAGATCGATGCCGAGTTGGAAACGCACATCGAAATGCGCATTGAGGAGAACGTGGCCCGGGGCATGTCGCCCGAAGACGCTCGCCGCGATGCCCTCCTGCGTTTCGGCAATCCAACTTCGACCCGCGAGCGTGTGACCGCCGCCGATGCCACATTGAGCCTCGCCCGCCTCGGTCGCGACATTCGCTATGCCCTCCGTCAGCTGCGCCGCTCGCCGGGTTTCGCCTTGACCGCAATTCTCACCCTCGCTCTCGGCATTGGCGCCAATGTGGTGGTGTTCGGCGTGCTGAACGCATTGATCCTCCAGCCGCTCAACATTCCGGGCGCTGACCACCTTTTCGAGATTGTGCAGAAGCAACAAGGAAATCTCACCCAGTCCTATCCCGATTTTCTGGATTACCGCGCACGCAACACGGCGTTCAGCGACATCGCAACCTATCGCATCGGCGACGCAGGTTTGAGCACCAACGGCTCGGCGCAGCGATGCTGGATGTACGAGGCTTCAGGAAATTACTTTGACATGCTCGGCGTCCAGCCCTCCCTCGGCCGCTTCTTTCACGCAAGCGATGAGCATGGGCCTAACTCCGCGCCGTTTATCGTGCTCAGCGATGCCTTCTGGCGCACGCGCTTTAGCGCCGACCCGCGCGTTGTCGGCATGACCGTGGATTTGAACAAGCATCCATTCACAATCATTGGCGTTGCGCCACGCACCTTCAACGGCACGGAAATCTTTATCTGGCCGGACTTTTGGATGCCCATGGTCAACGAGGAGCAG
>JARLJU010000096.1 GCA_031291055.1 Rudaea sp.
ACGGCTGCTCTACGACACGCAATCGGTCTACGAAGACCAGGTGAAATCGATTGAGGGCAAGGGCACGACTGCGCCGGGGCAGATCGACTTCGCGCTGCTGACGGATGGGCTGCGCGCCGAGCGCGAGCAGGGCATCACGATCGATGTGGCGTACCGCTACTTCTCCACGGCGCGCCGCAAGTTCATCATTGCCGACACGCCCGGCCACGAGCAGTACACGCGCAACATGGCCACGGGTGCGTCAACCGCCGATGCTGCGATCGTGCTCATCGACGCCAGCAAAGGCGTGCTGATCCAGTCGCGGCGCCACGCGTACATCGCTTCACTGCTGCGCGTGCGGCATGTGCTGGTGGCAGTGAACAAGATGGATCTGATCGGCTACAACGAGGCGACTTTCCGCGCCATCGAGACCGACTTCAGAGCAGTGCTTGAGCAGATTGCCGCAGACACCGGGACGCCTGTCGAGGCGCACTTTGTTCCCGTCAGCGCACTGAAGGGCGACAACGTGGTGCGGCGGGCAGGGCGCGCATCGGGCGCGATGCCTTGGTATGAGGGGCCGTCGCTCCTGGAGCTGCTGGAGGCGTTGCCCTCTGCACAGGATGCGCGCAAAACACCATTCCGTTTTCCTGTGCAGCGCGTGTTGCGGCCCGATCACACCTTCCGCGGCTTCGCGGGGCAAATTGCGTCGGGGACGGTGCGCCGCGGCGACGAGATCGCGGTCTTCCCCTCTGGGCGCACGGCGAAGATCGAACGCATTGTGACGTTCGATGACGATCTCGAAGAGGCGATCGCGCCGCTCTCCGTTACGCTGGTGCTCGATCGCGAGCTCGACATCAGCCGGGGTGACTTGATTGCCGGCATTGCGGCAACGCCAGTGGTGACCAGCAGCGTAAAGGTATCGCTGGTATGGATGGATCAGCGCCCTCTCGATTTGAATCGCCGCTATCTGCTGAAGCACACGAGTCATACTGCTCCCGTGTTCGTTTCGTCGATCGACCACCGTGTAGATTTGAGCGCATTCAAGCACGAGCCGGCGCTGACGCTCCGCATGAATGACATCGGCGCGGTCTCGCTGCATTTGCTGCGCCCCATTGCAGTCGATCTCTATCGCGACAACCGCGGGACCGGCGCGCTGATTCTGATCGATCCCGAGACCAACGCCACCGTCGCGGCGGGAATGGTGAGCGCCGCTCAAGGCCAAGCGGCCGCGGGCGAGGAAGACGAAGCCGCCGCATGGGGACGCGTGACTGCCGGCGAGAGGGAGGCACGCTGGAGACACCGTGGCGGCGTGCTGGAATTGTCGGGCCCTGCGGAGCTGATCGACGCCATCGAG
>JARLJU010000097.1 GCA_031291055.1 Rudaea sp.
GCAGGTGTCGGGCATCGCGTGTCACACCGGCCGCCACTCGTGCTTTTTCCAGAAATTCGAAGGCACGGTTGACGATGGCGGCTGGGTCGCCGTCGATCCCGTGTTGAAAGACCCCGAACACATCTACAAATGACGCAATCCACGCACTCCACGGAACCCGCTTCGTCCACCAAGGACACGCTGCTGCGCCTCGCGGCCATCATCGACAGCCGCAAGGGCGGCGATCCGGACGTCTCGTACGTGTCGCGCCTGTTTCACAAAGGCGATGACGCGATTCTCAAGAAGATCGGCGAAGAAGCCACCGAAGTCGTGCTGGCCGCCAAAGATGCGCGTCACGGCGGCGCGCCGAAAGCGCTGGTCGGCGAAGTGGCGGACCTGTGGTTTCACTGCCTGGTCATGCTGTCGCATTTCGACCTGAGCCCGGCGGACGTGCTTGCCGAGCTCGAGCGCCGTGAAGGCCTGTCGGGTATTGAGGAAAAGGCGCTGCGCAAGAGCCGCGAGCGGGAGCAGAACGGCGACTGATTGTCCGGCTGATGGTCCGGATATGTCCCCGCTGCCTTGAAGTGGCCACCGCCGGTACCCACATTGCACTGAACGCATAGGATCGCATCCTCGGGAGGACGCAAGCATGGAACAGTCGCAAGGAAATTATCCGCCGCCGGTCTACCGCAACGCGATTGAGCCCGAGCGCGAACGCAGTCTGCGCACGCTCACGCATGTACTGTATGCGCTGTATGCGGTTCATTGGTTGACGGGCGGCCTGACGATTCTGATCGCGATCATCATCAACTACGTGAAACGGCCCGATGTCGTGGGCACGCCTTACGAAGCGCATTTCGAGTGGCAGATCCGCTCGTTCTGGATGGCCTTGGCAGGCTATGCGATTGGCGGCGTCCTGCTGTTGGTGGTGATCGGTATTCCGGTTCTGTGGGCCGTCAGTATCTGGATGTTGTACCGTATTATCAAAGGCTGGCTGTATCTGTACGATAACAAGCCGTTTGCGAATCCGCGTGCCTGGTTTTGAGTTGAGCCCGGTTGTGCGGCCGGGCGGAACATAACCGGTGCCGCATCACGCTGCGCGCGCTAGCCATACTGTGTCAGGAATACGATGAGTCACGACCCAAACTGTCTTTTCTGCAAGATCGCCGCCGGCGAGATTCCGTCGACCAAAGTCCATGAAGACGAAGAGTTTGTTGCCTTCCGCGACATCCGTCCGGCAGCTGAAACGCATGTGCTGGTGATTCCCCGCAAGCACGTCGCCACGCTGTCGAATTGCACCGAAAGCGATGCACCGCTGCTTGGTAGAATGCTTGTTCTGGTGGCGCGTCTGGCCGACCAGCTGGGCGTGGCGTACAGCGGTGGCGAAACCGGTTTTCGCACGGTCATCAATACTGGGCCGGGCGGCGGGCAAGAGGTGTATCACCTGCACGCTCACATCCTTGCAGGGCCACGTCCGTGGCACCGAATGGGCTGACAAATAGTGGCGCGCCGCGAGGCGCGCGACGAGTTTTGGCCGTCGACCCTAGTAAGGCCAGTGTTTTTGCTGCACTGTAACGACGCCGACGTGATCGTCAGGTCACAATGACACACCGATCGCGGGTTGAATCGGAACAGTCTGCAGTAATGTATAGATGAAGCGTACGCGCTTCGAGTCACGCCGCAAGGCGCACGAATTTTGCCGCATCACGGTGCGGTGTCGGGGTTAAGGAGAGTAGTCATGGGTTCGTTGAGCATTTGGCATTGGCTGATCGTGTTGCTGATCGTAGCGCTCGTGTTCGGCACGAAGAAGCTGCGCAATATCGGCACCGATCTGGGTGGCGCGGTGAAGGGTTTCAAGGAAGGCATGAAGGAAGCCGAAACGCCCGCAGGTGACGCGCAGCAGCAGCGCGAACTGCCGCGTAACGGCACCGTGGATGTGGATGCGAAGGAAAAGACGCCGCGTTCCGGCGATTACCGCTAAGCCGCGGCCCAACCGCGTTACTGACGGACA
>JARLJU010000098.1 GCA_031291055.1 Rudaea sp.
TACACTGGCAATAAGAAGCAGACGCATTCCGAGGTAGAGCATCGTGGGGCTGATAGAACCGTCCGCTTCGGCTGGATGGTTCACAACTCCGTGCTCGAAGACGAGTCGGCCACTGCCGAGCGACCGTTCTCGGATGATCGCCGATTCTTCCAAACTAAAATTGATAGCGCATTTTACGTTATGACGCACTTCATTGCGATGCTTAGCGTCGAAGTGTTCAATAGTGACCCGCATGGAAGCCCCCTCCCTACGAGAAGTAGCAATGTTCGAATCAGACGTGTGGGAGTCAAGAACGTCAATTTACGGACGTGTGCTTGATGAACGCGGAAATCTTGCGCTCGACGTGTTCGCGCTGCTTGGCGAATTGCGCGCGGCAGGCACGACGAATGCGAGAAGGGGAACCGGGATAGATTCGGGCCGGCGGCGGCTCCATGCGCAACAAGCGCGTGCGCGAGCCGATGTTGAGATAGGCCGTGTGCGGCTCCAGTGACGACAGTTCCTCTGACTTCACATTGAAAGTCTTGGCAAGGCGATCAGAATCGCTGCCGCCGAGCTGGAAGGCGAGTGTCGCGCCGATCGTGCCGAGCATCGCCTCGGCGAGATCATCAGGCAGCTGACCAAGGTACTGATGACAGAGGGTCAAGCTCACGCCGAATTTGCGGATGCCCGAAAGCATCTCCTTGAACCCCAGCCCAAAGTTGTGGAACTCGTCCAGCGTAACATGGAACGGCGTCCGGATCGTCGTGCGCTGCAACGCTGCCGTGTGCAGAGCGGATACCAGCAGCGCGCCGATCAGCGACGATTTCTGCATGCCGAGCTCGCCCTGGGCGAGCCGCACGATGAGGATCTTTCGCGCGTCCATGATGTCGCGGAACGACAGCCGTGAGCGCGGCTGCCCGATGATGTTGCGCACCGTCGGATCGGTGATCAGTTGCCCGATCTTGTTAAGCGTCGACAGCGTGCGCTCGCGCTGCTCCTTCTCCGGCATGTGCGTGGCGAAGTCCGTCTCCCAGAAATCGCGGATCGCCGGATCGCGTACGTGTCCGAGGACGCGGGCGCGATACGCCTTCGACGTCATGATGTGCTTGATGCCCAACAGCGTGCCGCCGGGGAAATCCAACAGAGCGGCCGATGCGGCGTAGAGAAACATCTCCAGCTGCGGCCCCCACGAGCTGCCCCAGATCGCCTTGAAGCAATCGACGACCGACGACGCTACGAACGGCCGCCGCTCGACAGGAACGGAATCGAAAATGTTGAAGCCGATAGGGAAGTCACGGTCGGACGGGTCGAACAGGATGACGTCGTTGCGCCGCTTCGGTGGAATCAGTTGGAGGACGCCATCGGCAAGATCGCCGTGCGGGTCAAACACGGCGATGCCGTCGCCGCTGCGGATGTCCTGGGCGATCGCATTCAACAGGAACGTCGACTTGCCGACGCCGGTCTTTCCGATAACCCAAAGATGCCGAGCGCGCTCGTCGTCGGAAATCGAAAAGATCGGGCGCGAGCGCCGCATGCGCGCGCGATCGAAACTGTCGTACCGGGCTCGTCCAATATCCATGGCAAGGCAAGCGTCCCACGCCCGGACATCCTTATGTCGGAGGAGAAGGGGAGTGAGTGCCGCTTGCATTGGCACAGGAATGCGTCGCTATGCCGTAAAGA
>JARLJU010000099.1 GCA_031291055.1 Rudaea sp.
CGCGATTCCCTCGCTCTATCTGCTGCTGATCCTGTCCTCGGTGCTGGTGCCCGGATTCTTTGTGCTGCTCGGCATTCTGCTGTTGTTCTCATGGGTATCGCTGGTCGGTCTGGTGCGTGCGGAATTCCTGCGCGGACGCAATTTCGAATACATTCAGGCCGCCCGCGCGCTCGGCGTATCCAACGCCGTGATCATGTTCCGGCATCTGTTGCCGAACGCCATGGTGGCCACCATGACGTTCCTGCCGTTCATCGTCTCCTCCTCGGTGATGACGCTGACCGCGCTCGATTTCCTCGGTTTCGGCCTGCCGCCGGGATCGCCTTCGCTCGGCGAATTGCTGTCGCAGGGCAAGTCCAACGTCCAGGCGCCGTGGCTCGGCTTCACCGGCTTCTTCGCGGTTGCGATCATGCTGTCGCTTTTGATTTTCATCGGCGAAGCGGTGCGCGATGCGTTCGATCCGCGCAAGACGTTCAGATAGGCCGCTCGCATGGATGCCATCAACCAGCCCCTGCTCGACGTTCGCGACCTCTCGGTGGCGTTTCATCAGCCCAGCGGTACCTCGACCGCGGTCGACCATATTTCCTTCGCGATCAGGCGCGGCGAGTGCGTGGCGCTGGTCGGGGAATCCGGTTCCGGAAAATCCGTCAGCGCCTTATCGATCCTCAAGCTGCTGCCCTATCCGACCGCGTCGCACCCTTCGGGCAGCATTCTCTTCAAGGGCCGCGAACTGCTGACGCTGTCGGAACGCGAGATCCGCGGCATTCGCGGCAACGACATTTCCATCATCTTCCAGGAGCCGATGACCTCGCTCAATCCGCTGCACACGATCGAGTCCCAGATCGGCGAAATCCTGCAGCTTCACGGCAGCGTCAGCGGGCAGATGGCGCGGGCGCGCACCCTTGAACTGCTGACGCAGGTCGGCATTCCCGAACCGGAAACGCGGCTCGGAAGCTATCCGCATCAACTGTCCGGGGGCCAGCGCCAGCGCGTCATGATTGCGATGGCGCTGGCCAACGAGCCCGATCTGTTGATTGCCGATGAGCCGACCACGGCGCTCGACGTCACCGTGCAGGCGCAAATCCTGGCCCTGCTCGCCGAGATTCGCGCGCGGCTCGGCATGAGTCTTTTGTTCATCACCCATGATCTCGGCATCGTGCGCCGCATCGCCGACGTGGTCTGCGTCATGAACGGCGGCAAGATCGTCGAACAGGGGCCGGTGGAGCAGGTTTTTAC
>JARLJU010000100.1 GCA_031291055.1 Rudaea sp.
GCTTTACGCCTCATTCTCTGCGCGTGCGACAGGAAATCTTCTCACTGATTCATCAGCGAAAGCTGTCGGTTCGCGAAGGCGGCGATCCTGTTGGCGCGTGGTTTGCCTACAAGAAGGAACAGGCGCGAAGCCATACACGCGATGCCAATGACCTGGCGCGCATGCTGACAGACCGGGCGAAGTCGCATCAGGCACTACCGTCGGCCGATGTCGCACACGCGGCGCCAGCCGTGAAAGGCGAAGCGCCGGCGGCAGCAACACCTGCCCGAAAGACGCCTGACGCACCGTGGCTCACGCAGATTTTTACGTTCGGGTGAACGATGCCTGATTCGCTGAAACGCCCCGTTGATCCATCGGCGCATCCGCTCCTGAACCAGACGTACATGGTGCCCACCCCGGCAATCGCGGCGATGTACTCACGCGTGCGTCAGTGCATCCGTCGCGGCGTCGCTGGCGCTGTGATCTATGGACACACTCGCTGGGGCAAGACCTATGCGATCCGATACTGTGTCCGGCTGCTCCATCTGGAACTGCCTCGCGTGGCGGTCCTGACGATCGGCATGCCGCGCAATCCGTCGCGCTCGGAGGCACTGTTTTTCGGCATGCTGCTCGAGGCGGCACGACATGGGCGCCCGGATAGCGGTACGGCGTTGCAGCGCCGACTACGCCTCTACCATAAGCTGGCCGAACTGGTCGAACGTTCCGCCGGCAACAAATTGATCGTATTTGTCGACGAGGCGCAGCGGCTCGAGCTCGAACACTACGAATGGCTGCGTGACGTGCAGGACGAACTCGAACGTCGGGGCGTGCGGATGTTCACATTTCTGGTCGGTCAACCTGGCATCCTGAACCGCAAGAGTTCGTTCCGGCAGAGCGTGGACACCTCGCAGATCGTGTCCCGTTTCATGGTCGATGAGTTGCGCTTCGACGGCTTTCGTGCTGCCGACGATCTGAAGATGTCGCTTGCCGCTTACGACACGTCCACTTTTCCAGACGGCAGTGACTGGCCTTACACGCGCTATTTTCTGCAACGCGCATTCGACACCGGCTTCCGCCTTGAGAAGCAGCACATCGTGTTGTGGGAAGCCTTTGACGCTGCGCACCGGCGCGCGCGGTTTGATTTCACGATGGA
>JARLJU010000101.1 GCA_031291055.1 Rudaea sp.
AACTGCAATTCCTTGTACGCGCGGGACACCGTCGACACATTGATGCCCAGCTCGGTGGCCAGTTGCCGCTGCGGCGGCAGGCGGCTGCCCGGCGGATAGACGCCGCTGCGAATCTCGTTTTCGATCGAGCTGGACACCTCGACATAGGTGGAGCGCTTCATTTGCGCCAGCGCCCCGTTAGCCCCACGCGTTGTGTCTTTGCCAGAAGCCATAAGAACCGATGTCTCCATACAAAATCGACTTTGTCCGCGATTGTGCGGAATTTTGCCGATTCTATACCAGACAAGCGTCCGCGCAACGCTTAAAAAACGGCGTGCCAGAACGGCCAGCTTCTGATGTGCCCGTGGCAGCAAGGATTGCGCCACAAACCATCCAGGGAAAATGCCAGGGCCACACAATGTGAGTTTTAATTGCACACAAAAAAATATTGTGTGATTCTGATTGCCACAGTTTGTCTGGTGGCATGCGTGTCGAGGTGTCGCCGGACAGTGTCCAGATTCTGTCTGCAGGAGTTTCCCGATGAGTTTTCCTCAGTCCTCACAAGCCCCATCCGCGCCGAAGCTTGGCTCCGCGCTCCGCCAGCGGCATGTCACGATGATTGCGCTCGGAGGCATCATCGGCGCGGGTCTGTTCGTCGGCAGCAGTGCGACGCTCGGCAGCGTCGGGCCGGCCGCTTGCCTGTCGTATCTCGTGGCCGGCATCGTCGTGCTGATGGTGATGCGCATGCTCGGCGAAATGGCGCTGGCAGTGCCGGGCGTCGGCTCGTTCACCGAATATGCGCGTATCGGCCTCGGCAATTGGGCGGGTTTCACCAGCGGCTGGCTCTACTGGTACTTCTGGGTGATCGTGGTCGCCGTGGAGGCGGTGGCTGGCGCAGCGATCCTGCAGCGCTGGATTCCGGCGCCGGTCTGGGTGATCGGCCTCGCGCTGCTATCGGTGATGACGCTGATCAATCTGCTCTCGGTGAAATCGTACGGGGAGTTCGAGTTCTGGTTCGCGTCGATCAAGGTCGCCGCCATCATCGTGTTCATTGCGATCGGAGCGGCGTATGTGTTGGGCTTCGGCCATACCGGCAGCGCGGTGA
>JARLJU010000102.1 GCA_031291055.1 Rudaea sp.
CAACCTATTGCGATCTGCCACAGTACTGGCCGTTCTGGGGCGAGGTTGCACGGCTAGGCGTGCCGTTCTACCTGCATCCGCGCAATCCGCTGCCGAGCCAGCAGCTTGCGCTGGAGGGACACCCGTGGCTGATGGGTCCGGCATGGGCGTTCTCTGCGGAAACCGGTGTACACGCGTTACGCCTGATCGGCAGCGGTCTTTTTGACGCCTATCCCACGCTGCAGGTGATTCTCGGCCATCTGGGCGAGCTCGTGCAGAACAACATCTGGCGTACGTCCCATTGGGCCTCCGCGGACGCAAAGAACCCGATGGGCGTCAAGGCGAAACGACCGTTCATCGATTACTTCCGGCAGAACTTCCACGTGACGACGAGCGGCAACTTCCGCACGATCGCCATGCGTAATGCGATGGACGAAATCGGCAGCGACCGTGTGCTGTTTTCGACCGATTACCCGTTCGAAACGATGGAAGAGGCGAGCACCTGGTTCGATGCCGCGGAGATCGGCGACAACGACCGGGAAAAGATTGGCCGCGACAACGCGAAGCGGCTGTTCCGGTTGTCCTGAGCCAATTCGCCGACGCCGCCGAGATCGCACCGGTTGCTCATACGGTAGCGATAGTCCGACCATCGCATATCGGAAGCGAATTGCGGTGGCGGAGTAACGCTACGCCGCCACCATCCTGCCCGGTTAGAACCGGTGGATGATGCCCACACCCACAGCGACCTGGCTGCGTGACGAGGACGGCGCGCTGTTCTGGCCGTCGCCGATATCGGCTGTTGCGTTGATGATGCTCTTGCCGTTCGTCCCGAGCGTCTGGCCGCCCGCACGCTGATAGGCTTCCAGCGCGTACAGGCCGGTGCGCTGGGAAAGACTGTAGTACTGCGAGAGGTTGAATTGCTGATAGCTGGCCGCGCTCGTAATGCCATTCGACTCTGTCGCGCGGGTATAGCTATAGCCGGCAGCCAGGTCTAGCGCTGTCAGCGGCTTGAAGTGCAGCACTGCGCCAGCCGTGTTGAAGATCGCCTCGCCGTGGAAGAACGAGTTGACGCCCGGGATGTATTGC
>JARLJU010000103.1 GCA_031291055.1 Rudaea sp.
GCGCGGGTCGGCTTTCGCGATCGATCAGCGGCAGCAGCGCCTGGGCGGACGCGTAGTAGTGCTCGGCTTTCGCGGCGAGTTCGGCAAGCACCGCGCGCTCGTTGGCTGTGGGAGGAGCGCCTGCGTGCCGCTGCAACAACGATGCCTGCGTCACGCCGTGCGCGGCGAGCGTTTCCAGCGGCAAGTACACGCGATTGCGCTCCGCGTCTTCGGCCACATCGCGCAGAATGTTGGTGAGTTGGAAGGCGATGCCAGTCTCCTCGGCCAGCTTTTCAGCCGCCGGATCGCTGTAACCGAAGATGCGAATGCAGACCAGGCCCACAACAGAGGCGACGAGATAGCAATAGCGATAGAGATCGTCGAAGGTCGCGTAGGTGTCGGGCTCTGTGCCAGCCGGTTCCACATCCATCGTGGTGCCAGCCACCAGCTCATCGAGCAGACTCAGCGGGATCGCAAACCGTCGCGTGGCATCGCACACGGCAAGGAACACAGGATCTGTTGTGGATTCGCCCTGCGAAGCCGCATGCCATGCGGCGAGCCATGCATCTAGGCAACGCCTGCGCTCGGCGTGCGGCAGGCTCTCGTCGTCGGCCAGATCGTCGGCTTGGCGCATGAAGGCGTAGATGGCGCAGATGGCATTTCTGCGCTCTTCAGGCAGCGCCACGAACGCGTAGTAGAAGTTCTTGGCTTCGCGTTTGGCAATGGCGCGGCAGGCGGCGTATGCGGCCTGCAATGTGGTTGCGTCGGTCAAGCCGCCTTCCCTGTGGTGCGTAGGCCGAGACGCAGAAATGGCAGTGCCTTGCCGCTGACGGCGCGCAGTGCAAGCGCGAGTTTGGTGGGCTTGGAGATTGCGGGGCGCGCGCTCAGCACATCGTAGTCACACTTCTCAATGGCGCGCAGAATCTCAAGGCCACCGCGGCTGAAGAGATCTAGATCGACAGCAAGATCGCGACCAACCATACCAATGAGCGGCAGACCTTCTTCAAACAAACGGCGCGCAAAGTCCACTTCGTAGTCCAGCAGTGCGCGGAACTCCGGCGTAGCCACGCCGTCCATGATCGCCTCGTCGCTCACGCCGAAGCGCTCCATGTCGTCCTGCGGCAGATACACGCGTCCCTTGCCAATATCCACGCTCACATCCTGCCAGAAGTTGGCGAGTTGCAGTGCCGAACAGGTCGCATCCGAGAGCCGGAAGCGTTCTTCATCCGCGTAGCCGCAGGCATAAAGCACGAGCCGCCCGACGGGATTCGCCGAGTATCGACAATACTCCAGCACATCCTGCATGGTGCGGTAGCGGGTGACGGTCTGGTCCTGGCGAAAGGCCGTGAGCAAATCGGCGAAGGGCTCCTTGGGAATGGAGCAGACACGAATCGTCTCAGCAAGCGCAACAAAAACCGGATGACGCGCACGGCCCTCATAGCAGGCGTCGAGTTCACGGCCCCACATGTCGAGCAGCGCGAGGGCCTGAGCGGTGTCTCCCACCTCGTCACCTAGATCGTCGGAGATGCGGCAGTAGGCGTAGATGGAGTGGAAATGCGGGCGCAGCGCCTTGGGCAGGAACCACGAGGCAACGTGAAAATTTTCATAGTGCGACTCGGCCAGCCGGCGGCACCACGCGCGCGCCTCTTCGAGCGTGGGCACGGTGGCAGGCATGCGATACGACGCGGGCAGCTTGGCCCAGCCGCGGGCAATCAATTCATCCGATCGCTGTGCATCGTTGTCC